>NZ_LZJW01000120.1 GCF_001667885.1 Mycobacterium scrofulaceum
GCTGCCGCAGCAGTTCGCGGGCCACCAACCCGTCGCCGCCGCCGAGCACCAGGACCGATCGCGCGCCGGCCCCCAGCGCGGGGTAGACCAGGCTTTCGGTGTAGCGGTATTCGTCCCGGGTGGAGAACTGCAGGCCGCCGTCCAGGTAGAGCCGCATGTCGTTGCCGCGCTGGGTGACCACGATCTCCTGGTAGGCCGAGTGCTGGTAGGCGATGATCGGGTCGGCGTAGAGCCGTTGTCTGCTCGTCGTCTCGATGTCGGCCGACCGCGCCAGCAGCGTGGCCAGCAGCGCGAGCGCCGCGGCGAGCGCGCACAGCGCCATCGCCAGTTGCCGGGCCGAGACCACCCGGCGCAGCACGAAAATCGCCACGACGGCCGCGGCCAACAGGTTGACGATGCCGGTGGCCGCCGCGCCGCGGATCATGCCCAGCTGGGGGAGCAGCAGGAACGGCCACACCAGGCCGCCGAGCAGCGCACCGAGGTAGTCGGCCGCGTTGAGGTTGGCCAGCGTCCGGCCGGTGTCGGGCGCCTCGCCACTGCGGCCGCGTTGCAGCATCGTCATCAACAGCGGCACCTCGGCGCCGACCAGACCGCCGATCAAGGCCGTGCCCAGCGCCAGCATCCACATCGACTCGTCGTCGATGAACGCGAACACCGTGTAGAGCGCAGCGGCGGACAGGCCGCCGACGATGCTCAGCAACACCTCCACCGCCACGAACGCGATGGCCGCGTGCGCCAGCAGGGGCTTGACCACCAGGGCGCCCACGCCGAGCGCGGCGATGTAACCCGCGACGATCAACGACGTCGCGACGATGCCGCCGCCGTTCAGGCTCGCCGCCAGCGTCAGCAGCGCGAGTTCGTAGATGATGCCGGACGCCGCGCAGGCCGCGACGGCGGCCAGCAGGACGGCCCGCCACCGCCCGGGCAGCGCCGTCGCGACGGTCGGCGGCTGTGGCCGGCTTTCCGTCGAGGTCATGAGATGGCGGCGGCGATCACTCCTCCCACGGCCACCAGCATGGTGGCGGTGGCAAAAGCGGCCGGGTGCAGCTCGGGCTCGTCGACGTGCTCGCGGAACTTTCCGGGCACCGCGATCTGCAGGATCAGCAGCGCCCCGCCCTGCAGCAGGACTCCCACCAGCCCGTACACCGCAACGCCGACGAGTCCCTGGCCGAGCTGGCTGTAGCTGCTGGCGATGGCGCTGATGATGACGATGGCGAGCGCGACGTACATGGCCGAGGCGAGGACGACGGCGTTCGGTCGCTTGTCGATGAACACCAGCTGGCGCAGGTTGCCCGGGGTGAGGACGTCCACCATCAAGAAGCCGGCGATCAGGACGACGACGCCGACCGCGAAGTAGAGGACGACGGCGACCACGCCCTGGGTGATCGTGTTGAGGTTGGTGGATCCGAAATCGATGGCGAGGTACATGGTTTGTCTCCTTTGCGTTTCCGGCTAGAGGTCACTTGGTTCCGCCCGGGCCGCCCGGGCTGCCCCCCGCGCCGCCCGAGGGGGAGCCGGGCGTGAAGCCGGGGCCGAGAAAGATGAAGGCGCCGTGGCTGTATCCGGCGTTGAGGCTTTCCAGACGGATGCTGCACGGGTGATTGCCGTCGGGGCCGACGGTCACGATGTTGCTGCTGTAGCGCAGATATTCGTTGTCCCCGTTGGCGGCACGCGCCTCAGGCGCCTGATACTCGGCCAGCGTGTCGGCCACGTCGTCGGCGGAGCCGCTGCATTCGTAACGCGTCCCGTTCGCGTCGTGGGCGTACTCGTGGTAGTGGCTGGCGATGTAGGAGGCAATGTTCTTCTGCGACAGGATGATTCCGAACACCAGGCAGACGGTGGCGGCGACGGCCAGCACGCCGGCGATCACGAACAGGCGGTTGCGGCTCATGGATGCCACCGGCTGGTCGTGTGGACGACCTGCCCGCCGGAGCCCACCAGGCCGCGCGGGTACAGGTGCCAGGTCCGCCACCGCCATCCCGCGGCGTCGGGTTCGGCCGCCAACGCGGTCAGCGCGGCGTCGTCACCGGGGAAAGAGCCGCCAAGCCAACCCTTTTCGCGCGCGCAGCGGTTACGAAGATCGCGCGCCAGGCGGCGGAAGGTGCCCTCGTCATAGGTGTCGGTGCGCGACTGAAGGGAGTAGCCCGGTGCGGCCGTGCGCTCGGGCAGGTCGACGCCGAGGCCGCGCGCCGTGCACGAAACCTCTTCGGAGAACCGGCCGGCCGCGTGCTCGACGGTGACTACGTGCGACGCCCCGAGGACCCCGAGCAGCAGCGCACCGCCGTCGGGATGGTGCAGCAGGCACGTCGCCAGCGGTGGCGGCGCGGGCGCGTTGAGCGCGAGTCCGAGCTTTTGCCCCGACACGTCGGAAGGAGCTACGGCGAGCTGATGAAGCGGCACCGGCGCGTTCCTAGGAGGACGGGGGCGGGGGCGCCGGATACAGGGTCAGCTCGCCGGGCAGCACCGGCTTTCCGGTCGAGACCTCCCACGGCATGCTCGGCGCCCAGCGCTCGAACGAGAGCAGCAGGGACTCATCGGAGTTGGCGCAGTCGATGAACTCCATCTCGCCGCCCGCGGGGAGGCCCGTGGTGCCCTCGGTGGTGAACGAGGCGCGACCGCGCTCGGACTCGTGGAAGGTCACCCCGTCGACGACGTACTGCCCGCCCGGCTGGAGCGTGAGGTCCTTGCGGCTGACCCACATCGCCAGCTTGAGACGCCCGTCGTCCTCCTCGACGCTGAACCAGATCGGCTGGTCACCGCCCTCCAGCAGGTGCTCCCACCACACGAACGGGCCCTCGCGGTAGGTCACCGATCCGCGCACCACGCAGTCGACTCCGCCGTAGCTCACGATCGCGCCGGGGCCGAGTTGCCGGGGGCCGAACTCGGGCATCGCGTTGAACGAGAGCGGATCCTGGCGGCCACGTGGCGGACCGGATTGCTTGGGGCGCCGCAAAGCGATGACGAGTACGACGATGGACGCGATGAACAGCACGATCGCGATAACGACCAGCAGTGATCCCACGCGAGCCCTTCCGTTGCCACCTGTCTTGAGCGAACGTGGGGTAAAGCTAACAGCTTTTGTGTGAGTTCGGCGCTGTAACGTCGCGCGCCGGAATTGGCGGGACCGCCGCGTGTCCTCCGCGCGGCCGTCGGCCCCGGACGCTAGGGTATCGAACAGCTGTTCTACAGGTGGGAGCGGGCAATGCGCGTGATGGGCGTCGACCCCGGACTGACCCGATGCGGACTGTCGGTCGTGGAAAGTGGGCGCGGGCGAAACGTGGTCGCGCTGGACGTGGACGTGGTGCGGACGCCGTCGGATGCGCCGCTGGCCAAGCGGCTGCTGGCCATCAGCGACGCCGTCGAGCATTGGCTGGCCACCCACCAACCGGACGTCGTCGCCATCGAGCGCGTCTTCTCCCAGCTGAACGTGTCGACGGTGATGGGCACCGCGCAGGCCGGCGGGGTGGTCGCGCTGGCGGCGGCCAAGCGCGGCATCGACGTGCACTTCCACACCCCGAGCGAGGTCAAGGCCGCGGTGACGGGCAACGGCGCCGCCGATAAGGCCCAGGTCACCGCGATGGTCACGAAAATCCTTGCGCTGCAAGCCAAGCCGACCCCCGCGGACGCCGCTGACGCGCTGGCGTTGGCGATCTGTCATTGCTGGCGCGCGCCGATGATGGCCCGGATGGCCGCAGCCGAAGCGCTGGCCGCGCAACAGCGGCACGCGTACCTGGCCAAGCTGAAGGCCGCGCGATGATCGCCTCGGTGCGCGGTGAGGTGCTCGAGGTGGCGCTCGACCACGCGGTCATCGAAGCCGCCGGCGTCGGCTACCGGGTGAACGCGACGCCGTCCACGCTTGCGACGCTGCGCACCGGGACCGAGGCGCGGCTGATCACCGCGATGGTGGTGCGCGAGGACTCGATGACGCTGTACGGGTTCACCGACGCCGAAACCCGCGACCTGTTCCTGACCCTGCTGACCGTGTCGGGCGTCGGCCCGCGCCTGGCGATGGCGACGCTGGCGGTGCACGACGCCGCGGCGCTGCGGCAGGTGCTGCACGACAGCGATGTGGTCGCGCTGACCCGGGTCCCCGGCATCGGCAAACGCGGCGCCGAACGGATGGTGCTCGAGCTGCGCGACAAGGTGGGCGCGGTGTCGGCGGGGGCGCCCGCGTCCGTGGTGAACGGGCACGCGGTGCGCGGGCCGGTGGTCGAGGCCCTGGTCGGCCTGGGCTTCGCGGTCAAGCAGGCCGAGGAGGCCACCGACAAGGTGCTGGCCACCGAACAGGACGCCACGACATCCGGCGCCCTTCGTGCGGCCCTGTCAATGCTGGGCAAGTCCCGATGACGGACGACGACTTCGCCGACCGCGAGCTGTCCCCGGCGCTGGCCGTCGGGGAGGGTGACATCGACGTCAGCCTGCGGCCACGCTCGCTGCGCGAATTCATCGGCCAGCCGCGGGTGCGCGAACAGCTGCAGCTGGTGATCGAGGGTGCCAAAAACCGTGGCGGCACACCGGATCACATCCTGCTGTCGGGTCCGCCGGGGCTCGGCAAGACGTCGCTGGCCATGATCATCGCCGCGGAGCTCGGGTCCTCGTTGCGGGTGACGTCGGGTCCCGCGCTGGAGCGCGCCGGTGACCTGGCCGCCATGCTGTCCAACCTGGTCGAGCACGACGTCCTATTCATCGACGAGATTCACCGCATCGCCAGGCCCGCCGAGGAAATGCTGTACCTGGCGATGGAGGACTTCCGCGTAGACGTGGTGGTCGGCAAGGGCCCCGGGGCGACGTCGATACCCCTGGAGGTCGCGCCCTTCACCCTGGTCGGCGCCACCACCCGGTCCGGCGCGCTGACCGGCCCGCTGCGCGACCGGTTCGGGTTCACCGCCCACATGGACTTCTACGAGCCCGCCGAGCTGGAGCTCGTGCTGGCCCGCTCCGCCGGCATTCTCGGCATCGAGCTGGGCGCCGAGGCGGCCGAGGAGATCGCCCGCCGCTCGCGCGGGACGCCGCGCATCGCCAACCGGCTGCTGCGGCGGGTTCGCGACTTCGCCGAGGTGCGCGCCGACGGGGTGATCACCCGCGACGTCGCCAAGGCCGCGCTGGCCGTCTACGACGTCGACGAACTCGGCCTGGACCGGCTGGACCGGGCGGTGCTTTCGGCCCTGACGCGCAGCTTCGGCGGCGGCCCGGTCGGGGTTTCCACGCTGGCGGTGGCCGTGGGCGAAGAGGCCACCACGGTGGAGGAGGTGTGCGAGCCCTTCCTGGTCCGCGCCGGGATGGTCGCCCGCACGCCGCGCGGCCGGGTGGCGACCGCGCAGGCGTGGACACACCTGGGCATGAGCCCGCCGGCCGGCGTCACCGGGTTGGGCCAACCGGGCCTGTTCGACTAGTAGCGATCGCGAGCGCGGCGGTGCCGGGCGCAGCGATGCCGGGCGCTGCGGCATCGGACTAGTGGCCAGGTCAAAGGCTGCTGCGACCAAATCGTGACCTTCGCGGCTGAGCCGGCCCGCGACCCTTCGCGGCCGCGCTGTTCTGCCTGCTCAGGCGGTCGGCGCCGCGCGGGCGCGTCAGACGTTCCCGGCCCCAGCCAACCTCCCGCGCCGGCCGTGATCGGTTACACGCACACGTCGTCGGGTAACCAGGCTCACAGCAGTAATACCTGTTGAAGGAGATTCTGATGAGGACCACGCGCTACGACAACGAACGCCCTCGCGCGCTGTACATGCCACGTACCCGCGGCGCGCTAACCGGGCTGCTCCTGATTCTGTTGGGTGCTTGGGGCGCACTGGTGCCGTTCTTCGGACCCAACATCGACTGGGCGTACACGACCGACCCGGCGTGGACCTGGACCGCTGCCAAGGGTTGGCTCGAGGTGCTCCCCGGAGCCGCCACGGCACTCGGCGGCCTGCTGGTCCTCTTGTCCGGTAACCGCGCCAGCGCCGTCTTCGGCGGTTGGCTGGCCGTCCTCGGCGGCGCCTGGTTCGTGGTCGGCCGCGCGTTCGCGTCGACCCTGGGCCTCGGCGACCTCGGCCAACCGGTGGCGTCGACGGACCTGAAACGAGCGCTGCTCGAGGTCACCTACTTCACCGGCCTGGGCGCCCTGATCGTGTTCCTGGGCGGGGCGGCCGTGGCGCGCCTGGCGGTGCGGCACGCGCGAGACGTCGTGGTGACCGAACCCGCCCCGATGGCGGCCGGCGCGGTGCCGGCGGGCGGCCCGGCCATGTACGACGAGACGCGCGGCGTGACCGCGGCCCGGGAAGACCGGGTGGAGGCCGAGCCTCGCGGGCGCGGCTTGTTCGGTCGGCGCGCCGGTGGCGGCCTATTCCACCGGCACCACCACGCCGGCGTGTAACTACTCACGCGGGAGGCGCCGGTAGCCCGTGGCTACCGGCGCCCTTTCGTGTCCGGGCAGTCCGGGCGACAGCAGGTCGGTAAAGTTCAGCGTGCCCACCGCGCAGGCCTCGACCCCTGAGGAGGAGCGATGATCGCTGCCGGGTTGGTATTCGCCGGACTGGCGGCTTTATTGCACGTCTACATCTTCGTGATGGAATCGTTGACCTGGACCTCGCCACGCACCCGGGCCACGTTCGGCACGACGGTCGAGGAGGCCGAGACCACCAAGCTGCTGGCCCTGAACCAAGGCTTCTACAACCTGTTCCTGGCCGTGATCACCGGCCTTGGCATCGCGTCGATCGTGTTGCGCCACAACGCCGTTGGCGCGGCGCTTACCTTCGCCGGCGTCGGGTCCATGGCCGCGGCCGCGGTGGTCCTGCTCCTGTCGGCGCCGGAAAAGGCACGTGCCGCGGTGACGCAAGGAGTCTTTCCGGTCATCGCGATCGTGCTGCTGCTCCTCGGCCTCACGCGTTAACAGCTGTCTCACCAGTCCCAATGGTCACCGGGAGCGGTGAGTTTCGCGCGCCTCATGGGTTACGAGCGGAAAGCGTCGGGTACCCATCCCGGGCCGGAAATAGGCCCGGTAATTAACGAGGGGATGTCATGAAATACGCAGAAGACGGCCAAACCCGCGGGCTGAGCATGCCTCGTTCGCGTGGCGCGGTCAGCGGACTGCTCCTGGTCATTCTGGGGGCTTGGGGGGCGTTAATACCGTTTGTCGGACCGCGCTTCAACTTCGCCTACACGCCCGATCGGGAGTGGGCGTGGAGCACGGCCCGAGGGTGGCTCGAGGTCCTGCCGGGAGCGGCGACCGTGCTGGGCGGCCTGTTGGTGATCGTCGCCGGAAATCGCGTCGCGGCGATGCTGGGCGGCTGGCTGGCGGTCGCGGCGGGCGCCTGGTTCGTCGTGGGTGGCCAGTTCGCGCCGCTGCTGGGAATCGGCTCCGCCGGTGACCCGGTCGCCGCGACCGACCGCAAGCGGGCGGTGCTCGAGGTCAGCTATTTCTCCGGACTGGGTGCGCTGATCGTCTTCCTGGGCGGTGTGGTGTTGGCGCGCACGGCCGTGCGGCTCGCGCGTGACGTGCAGCCGGTCGCGCCGGCGGCCACCGCGGCGCCGGGCGTGGAACCGTACCGGGAATCGACGTACGAGCCGGCCGAGGTGTCCTCGGGCGCGCTGACCAAGCCACGCACGGCCGTCGACGCGGAGCCGAAGCGCGGGTGGCGTCGGCAGCGCTCAGGCGCAGCGGCGGGTGCGAACGCCGCGTACCTGCGCTGGCCGCATCCGCAGCAGTAACTCGCCAGTACAAAGACCGATCGCCAGCCTGTTCAACAGGCTGGCGATCGGTCTTTGGTGGCCTTACAGCAGTCCGAGCAACTGCAGGTCGGTGATGTACTTGACGATGATCGGCGGCGAGACATGCGGAATGTCTTTGTCGGGGCCGATTTTCGCCTCTTGCACCGCGGCGCGGAAGCGGTCGGTCGGTGCCATCGAACCGTTGATCGGCTTCTCGGGCTTCTGATAGTTGTGCAGCAGCGGCAGCAGCGAGTACTGGCGTTGCCGCTCGGGCAGCCCCCGCATCGTCTGCTCGAAGCGCCGCAGCCACTCGCCGTAGTCGGCGATGCGCTGGATCCCGTAGCCCGCCTCGATCAGCCAGTCGACGTACTCGTCGAGACCGATGCCGTCGTCGTACGGGTTCATCACGTGGTAGGTCTGGAACCCCTCGCCGTTGTCCAGCACCTGGGTGCCCAGCGTGGAGATCGCCGCGGCGATGAACTCGACCGGCAGGCCGTCGTAGTGCGAACGCTGGCGGTTGCCGTCGGCGTCCAGCTCGTAGAACGAACCCGGTGCGACACCGGTGGCGACCAGGCTCAGCATCAGCCGGGTGAACATGTCGGGCAGGTTCAGCTGCCCGGCGTAGGTGGTGTCGGCCAGGATCATGTCGCACCGGAACACCGCCACCGGCAGGCCGCACAGGTCGTGCGCCTCGCGGAGCAGGACCTCGCCGGCCCACTTG
>NZ_LZJW01000121.1 GCF_001667885.1 Mycobacterium scrofulaceum
GGTGGCCCCGCCCGCAGGGGCCGCGGCCTGCATGCGGTCCCGAGCCGCTTGGGCGGCGACGGGCGGGCCTCCTGGCGCGGCCGACCACGCCGGCCCGGACGGGTGCGCCGCCACCGGGATGCCCATCGATTCGGTTTGCGGAGGGCGTCCGGCCATGCCCTGGTGACGCCCGACCTCGAACACCAGCTGCGGGCCGTCGGGGTTGCCGATGTTGACGCTCTGGCCGTCGTGGATGTCGACCACCGGCACCCGCCGGCCGTTGACGAAAGTGCCGTTGAGCGAACCGTTGTCGATCGCCAGCCAGCGGCCCTGGTCGAAGCGCAGCAGCAGGTGCGCGCGGGAGATCAATGGGTGGGTGATGCGCATGTCGGCGCGCAGATCGCGCCCGACCACAACGTCGTGACCGGCGGCAAAGGTGCGTTCTGACCCGTCGTAACGCACCGTCAAGACGGGTGGGGCTGGTGCACTCATCGAACCAACTGTATCGCGTGAAACCAAGGCCACCCTGAGGCCCAAATGTGCGTTTGCCGGGCCGCTCTCGTCAGTGCGCTAGCAGATCGGGGGAACCCGTGACCACGCACTGGGTGCGGGTGTAGATGGTGGCCATGCACTTGTTGCAATGCGTGCACGCGGAATGCACGCTGTGCGCGGCGCCGTCGGCCGCGATCCGGTTGATCAGGTCGGGTTCGGCCAGCAGCGCCCGGCCCATCGCGACGAATTGGAACCCTTCCGCCATCGCGAGGTCCATCGTTTCCCGGTTGGTGATGCCGCCGAGCAGGATCAGCGGCATGGTCAGCTCGGCGCGGAACAGCTTGGCGTGCCGCAACAAATAGGCCTCGCGGTAGGGGTACTCGCGCAGGAACTTCTTGCCCGTCATGCGCATGCCCCAACTCAGCGGCGGTTTGAACGCGCCGGCGAACTCCTTGAGCGGCGCGTCGCCGTGGAAGAGGTACATCGGGTTCACCAGCGAGCTGCCCGCGGTGAGTTCGATCGCGTCGAGGCCCCCGTCGTCCTGCAGCCACTTGGCGGTGGTCAGCGACTCCTCGGTGGATATGCCGCCGCGGACGCCGTCGGTCATGTTCAGCTTGGCGGTCACCGCGATCGGCGTGCCCTCCTTTTCCACCGCGCGGCGCACCGCCATGACGATGCCGCGGGCCACCTTCGCCCGGTTTTCCAGCGATCCGCCGAACTCGTCGGCGCGGCGGTTGATCAGCGGGGACAGGAACGCGCTGGCCAAGTAGTTGTGGCCCAGGTGGATTTCGACCGCATCGAAGCCGGCCTCGATGGCGAGCCGCGCCGCGTTGGCGTGGCCCTCGATGACGTCGTTGATGTCGTCACGGGTGGCCTTCTTGGCGAACCGCATCCCGATCGGATTGAAGAATCGCACCGGGGCCAGCGCCCTGGCCTTGTTGGATTTGGCGTTGGCGACCGGACCGGCGTGGCCGATCTGCGCGCACACCGCCGCGCCCTCGGCGTGGATCGTGTCGGTGAGCCGGCGGAATCCCGGCACCGCCTCCGGGCGCATCCAGATCCCGTTGCCCTCGGTGCGGCCGCCGGGGGAGATGGCGCAATAGGCGACGGTCGTCATGCCGACGCCGCCCGCGGCGGGCAGGCGGTGGTATTCGATCAGGTCATCGGTCACCAGGGTGTCGGGCGTGCGGGCCTCGAAGGTCGCCGATTTGATGGTGCGGTTGCGCAGCGTGATCGGACCGAGCTTGGCGGGGCTGAACACGTCCGGAGGGGTAGACATATCGGGAGCTTAATGGCGACCGCGAGCGCGGCGTAGCCGGGCGTGGCGGGTCGCCATCGTTGGGCGCCGTGGCGATCGCGAGCGCGGCGTAGCCGGGCGTGGCGGGTCGCCATCATCGGGCACCGTGGCGATCGCGAGCGCGGCGTAGCCGGGCGTGGCGGGTCGCCACCATCGATGTCTGCCAGACTGTCAGGCGTGGGCGCAATCACACTGGACGGCAAGGCCACCCGCGACGAGATCTTCGTCGACCTCAAACAACGGGTCGCCGCGCTGACCGCGTCGGGCCGCACCCCCGGGCTGGGCACCATCCTGGTCGGTGACGATCCCGGGTCGCAGGCTTACGTCCGGGGCAAGCACGCGGACTGCGCCAAGGTGGGCATCACGTCGATCCGCCGGGACCTGCCCGCCGACATCAGCACCGCGACGCTGGAAGAAACCATCGACGAGCTGAACGCCAACCCCGAGTGCACCGGCTACATCGTGCAGTTGCCGCTGCCGAAACATCTCGATGAGAACGCGGCGCTGGAGCGCGTCGACCCGAACAAGGACGCGGACGGACTGCACCCGACGAACCTGGGCCGGCTGGTGCTCAGCGTGCCGGCGCCGCTGCCGTGTACCGCCCGCGGCATCGTGCACCTGCTGCGGCGCTACGACGTCGAGATCGCCGGGGCGCACGTGGTGATCATCGGCCGCGGTGTGACGGTCGGCCGCCCGTTGGGGCTGCTGCTGACCCGCCGATCGGAGAACGCCACGGTGACGTTGTGCCACACCGGGACTCGCGATCTGCCCGCGTACACCAGACAGGCGGACATCGTGGTGGCCGCCGTCGGGGTGCCGCACATGCTGACCGCCGACATGGTGCGTCCGGGCGCCGCGGTCGTCGACGTGGGCGTCAGCCGCACCGAGAACGGGTTGGTCGGCGACGTGCACCCCGACGTGTGGGAGGTCGCCGGACACGTGTCGCCGAACCCCGGCGGTGTGGGCCCGCTGACCCGGGCGTTCCTGCTGAGCAACGTCGTCGAGCTCGCCGAACGGGCATGAGCGCGCGGTCCGTCGTCAGGGCCCAGTGGCCAATCCTGCTGGTCGGCTTGACTTTCGCCACGGCGCTCGCGCTGGTGGGGGCCAGCTTCTGGCGTCGCGGTTCGCTGCTGATCGGTATCGGCGTCGGTCTGGCGGCCGCGCTGCGGCTGGTGCTGTCCGACGATCGGTGCGGCCTTTTGGCGGTGCGCAGCAAGGGAATTGACTTCGTCACCACCGCGACCGTCGCGGCGGCGATGGTCTACATCGCGTGGACCATCGACCCGCTGGGCACCGGTTAGATACCCGGGACCGCCGGGATCTGGCGCGGCAGTCCGGGCACTTGACCGGCCATGCCGGGCAGTTGCCCCGCCATGCCGGGCATGCCGGGCAGCTGCGGGACGGCACCGGACAGGTTGCCGCTGGCCAGGTTCGCCATCTGTTCCGGGCAGTAGGTCTGAATCGCGATCGTGGTGAACATCCGCGCCATGGCGGGTGACATGCCCCGGCCGGAAACGCTGGACGCGGCCGCGGCGAAGTTGCCGCCCGGCTGGGAGAGCATCGGGCAGATCGACTGGCCCACGGACATCGCGTTGCCGGGTTCGCCGAAATCGATGCCGGCGTGGTTGAGCGCGTCGATGAAGTTGTCGTCGGGGTTGTCCGCCCGCACCGGCGCGGCGAACGCCGATGCCGCGGTCAGCAGGGCGGCGGCCGCGGCCAGCAGACGAACGGGCAGGGGCTGATTCCGAAACAGCCAGATCCAGCGGTTCGTTCGTGCCAGTGCCTTCATGCGGCCTCCCCCTCGGTCGTGGAGTGCGCCGGATGCACTCGAATCACGTTGTGAACTCTGAGCTATCACTGTCACGTTTGCGACACGGTGGGGTAAAGGTTCGCACAATTAAGCGTTTTGTGGTCCGGCGGGGGGCGCGGCGTCGATTATTGGGCCGGGCGCGTCGTCAAGCCGCCCGGCGGATCGATTCCACACTGTGATCTGACACGGGCGCCGGTGCCGCGCTTTTGCGTGTGAAATGTTTAAGAATCTCCGCACATGACGACTAATCGCAGCCGTCCCCTGGACCCCTCCCTGCAGCGCGGCATCTCGCGCCAGGCGTTTCTTCGCAGCGCCGTCGGAATGTTGGCCACTGGCGCGGTTTTGAGCACCGCCCGCGCGGCCGCCGACCCCCCGACCGGCTGGGGCGGCCTGGCGTCCTCCATCGGCGGCAGCGTCGTCCTGCCCGCCAACAGCGCCCAATTCGCCACCAGCAAAAAGGTTTTCAACTCGTTCTATGACAGCTCCACGCCCGCCGCGGTGGTGACGGTTTCGTCGCAGGCGGATGTGCAAAAGGCGATCGCGTTCGCGACGGCCAACAACCTCAAGATTGCTCCGCGCGGCGGCGGCCATTCCTACGTCGGCGCCTCCGCCGCGAACGGCACGATGGTGCTCGATCTGCGTGGGCTTCCCGGTGGCGCGAACTTCGACGGCAACAACCTGACCGTCACCCCGGCGACCACCCTGTACGCCATCCACCAGGCGTTGACCGGGGCGGGGCGCGCGATACCCAGCGGCACCTGCCCGACCGTCGGTGTCGCGGGGCTCGCGCTCGGTGGCGGCATCGGGCCCGACACCCGGCACGCGGGCCTGACCTGTGACGCGCTGCAGTCCGCCACGGTGGTGTTGCCCAGCGGTGACGTGGTGACGGCTTCGGCCAACGACAATCCGGATCTGTTCTGGGCGCTCCGAGGGGGCGGCGGCGGCAATTTCGGCGTGACGACGTCGATGACGTTCTCCACCTTCGCCACCTCGGACAGCGACGTCGTGCGGCTCGACTTCCCGCCCGCGTCGGCGACGCAGGTGCTCGTCGGCTGGCAGTCCTGGCTCAACGGCGCGGACCGAAACACTTGGGGCATAGTGGATCTCATGATCGGCTCCGCCCCCAATTGTCATGTGCTGGCGACCTGCCCCGCGGGTGCGGGGTCCAGCGTGGCCGACGCGATCAAGTCCGCGGTGGGGGTGGCGCCCACCGCCGTTTCGAACAAGACGATGAACCGCACCGATCTGGTGATGTTCCTCGCCGGCGGCAGTTCCAACCCCCCGGCGCGTTCGTTCGTGGCGGGTTCGGATGTCATCGGCCCGGTGGATTCCGTTGCGGCACACGCCATTGCCACCGCGATCGGGCAGTGGCCCGCCGGTGCCGGACAGGCGTCGGTCCTCGTCGACCCGCTCGGTGGCGCCGTCGCGGACGTGGCCGCGGGCGACACCGCGTTCCCGTGGCGCAATCAGTCGGCCGTCCTGCAGTGGTACGTCGAACCCACGGGCAGCCAGGTCGCGGCCGCGAACACCTGGCTGAGCTCCGCGCACCAAGCGGTGCAGCAAATCTCGGTCGGGGGATACGTCAACTACCTGGAGGCCAACGCCGCCCCGGCGCGGTACTTCGGCTCGAACCTGTCCCGGCTGACGACCGTGCGGCAGAAGTACGACCCGAACCGGATCATGTTCTCCGGGCTGAACTTCTAGCGGCCGAGCAGACGATTCCTCTGCTCGGTGTACTCCTCGTCGGAGATCAACCCCTCGTCGCGCAGCCTGGCGAACTCGCGTATCTCGGCGGCGATGCCCGTCACCACGGTGCGCGGCTCGCTCTCCGCGGGCCCGTCCTCGACCGCTTCGCCGCTATTGGGTTGGCGGCCAACCGGTTCCGCGCCCAGCGGGACCCGGGCACGGCTGCCGGCGGCGTCCCGGATGGCCCGCCCGGCCGTGCCGGCCAGGGCCAACTCGCCGAACGTGCTCTCCAAGCTCGGCGCCGCCGCTGGGACGGCCGCACCGGCGGGCGCGGCGGGCAGGGCCAACGCGATCGGGCGCACCGCCGGCGTGCCCGCCGCCCAGGTGGGCGGGACCGAAAGCCGACCGATCGAGTCGGACTCGCCGATCCCGGCGGACACCGTCCGTGACACCATGGCCGGCGTGGTCGACGGATCGGGCGGCGTGACCGTCCTGACTATCGATAGGGGTGCGCCGTTCGCATCCCAGTCGCTGACGATGTCGTCCGTATGCAGACCGGTTTCCGCGCCGACGAGGTCGATGGGCATGGACACCGCTCCCAGCGGGGCCAATGGGGCGTCGACTCCGTACGCGATCGCGTCGGCGCCGACGTTGATCAAGTCCAGTGGCGAGTTCACGCCCAGCGCGGAGGCCGCGCCGCCCGCCGCCCCCGTCGCCGAGGACGCCGACCCGGCGGGCAGCTCGGCGGCTTGGCTCAATGCGCTGGCCTGCGTGGCCGATCCGCCCGGGTTGGTGTTCTGCTGGGGCGGGGTGAACGGCGTCAATTGTGTGGCCGCCGCGGCGGAGCCCGCGTAGCCGTACATCGCCACCGCGTCTTGCGCCCACATCTCGCCGTACTCGGCCTCGGTGGCGGCGATCGCGGGGGTGTTCTGCCCCAACAGATTCGTGGCGATCAGCATCGCGAGCTGGCTGCGGTTGGCCGCGATCTCCGGCGGCGGCACTGTTGCCGCGAACGCGGTCTCATAGGCCGCGGCGGCCGCAATGGCTTGCGTCGCGGTCTGCTCCGCCTGCGCGGCGGTGCCACTCAGCCACGCAACGTAGGAGCTGGCGGCGGCGGCCATCATCGCCGACGAGGGTCCCAGCCACGGCCCGGCCGTAAGACCGGAAATTACCGACTCATACGAGCTGGCTGTCGAATGCAGTTCGGCCGCAATAGATTCCCAGGCCTGGGCGGCCGCGAGTAGCGGTCCCGAGCCGGGGCCCGAATACATCAGGCCTGAATTGACTTCTGGCGGTAGAGTCGCGAAATCCATTGCTGTTGCCTATTTGTTTGAGTGCGGGTGTCGCCCGTCCAAGGCGATCTCCCAAGCTGTGAACGACAAAAGGCTCCCCCTCGGTGGCTTGCGGGCAATGCCCGCTGCTGGCCTCGCGCCGAGGACGATGCGCCGCCTCGGTCAGCGAGCCCTGAGATGTCTTGCGGCGGTCAATTAGTGGCTACCCCGCGCCCCTCTCGTACCGGTTGGAGGCGTCGAACGTTGTCTTCATTCGACGCCGGCGGCTCGGCGGCCACTTCCCCGACGCACGCCCGTGAGGGCTGCCCCTTGCGCAGGGTGGCGATGAGTTCTCGGTACGGACCGACGAGGTAGACCGTGTCACCGGCGCTGAGCCGGGAGTCGCGGCGGGGGTGGAGTCGAACCGGGGCGTCCTCCCGGGTGACGGCGATCACCCGGGTTTGCGTTGACACCTCGAACATCTGCATCCCGTCGAGTTCGCTTCCGGCCTGCACGTACATTCCGCCGATCAGAAACGACCGGTTCCCGACCGAGAAGGTGCCCAGCACTTGCAGGCCCATTGCCGCGCCGATGAACCATGGCGCGGCCAGTTCGACTGTGGAGCGCACGTTTTCGAATCCGAACCGCTGGGCGACCGCGGAGCCTAGGTCATGGTCGTACACCCTCAAGACCAGCGGGACCTTGCTCCAGCGGTTGCCGGTGGGAGCCGGTTCGGAGCCCAACATTTCGCGGACCACGATTCCGGTCTCGATGTTGACCATGTCGTCGCGGGTCAGCACCGCGACGGCCCGGGCGGTGTCGACGCGGGCGGCTTCCATCGTCTGGCGTAACGTCGCGTCACCGAAGATGACCGGCACGTCGAGGTCGGCCGTCGTCGACAGGAACGGGTTGTTCGGGTCGCGTTCGATCACCGCGACGTCGTAGCCGGCCTCGGTCAGGTCGGTCACGACCCGAACCCCCAGCGCGCTCAGCCCGACGACGATGACGTGGTTGCGCAGGTGGCGCGCCCGCGGGCGGGCGGACAGCGTGAGGAACCTCCGCGACAACAACACGTCGGCGATGAAGGCGACCAGCAGGGCGGTTGTGGTCACGCCGGCCAACATCAGCACGGCGGCATACAGGCGCAGCCAGGTCGGCTGTTTGGCGAAGCTGAAGTCGCCATACCCGGTCGTGGTGATCGTCTCGTTGGTGAAGTAGAACGCGTCGGTCCAGGACATGCCCGGATGGGTGTAGGAGAAGTGCAGCAGCGTGGTCGAGCTGATGATCAAGAGGACGAGCGCGACGATCAATGGGTAGAACGCCGGGTTGACTTCGTTGGGCAGGGCCCGCACGGCGTAGAGGACCCGGCGCAGTCGCGATTGGCGGGACCGCGTCCGCGGCTGGCGCGGAATCTTGATGCCGCAGGCGGCGACCTCCTCGGTGGTGCCGATCATCGCCGTCCAG
Organism: Mycobacterium scrofulaceum; assembly: GCF_001667885.1. Classification (GTDB taxonomy): domain Bacteria; phylum Actinomycetota; class Actinomycetes; order Mycobacteriales; family Mycobacteriaceae; genus Mycobacterium; species Mycobacterium scrofulaceum_C. Next base: position 8,000 of record NZ_LZJW01000121.1, read on the forward strand.
TCGCCGGCGCTCACCCGAAGATCGCGCCCCGGGCACACCACGACCTCACCGGGGTGGTCGGCATCCTCGTTGTGCACCATCGCAACGGGGGCGAGGTCGCCGTAGATTTCCCGCAGCGACGCGTCGAACGGCGCCTCGGCGCCGAAAACCACGAACTCTATCCCGGCAACCTCGAAGGGGTGTGTGGTGCGAGCCAGGCACGCTTCGACGACCGCGGCGCCCGCGAGGTCGGCAACGCCAAGGATCGCGTTGGGTCCTTCGTCCGCGGCGACGGCTTCGCGCAGGACATCGTTGGCGATCCGGGCCACCACGCGAATGTCCGGATTGGCCTTGCGCGCCAGCAGCGCGATCTCCAGATTCGTCGCGTCGTCGTCTCCCGCGCAGACGACAGCCGACGCAACGGTGACCCCCGCCCTGGCGAGCTCGGTCTTGACGCGGGCGCCGGCCAGTTCCGAATCCAGGAGTCGGGCGACGCTCGCGCCCGCCCTCTTCAGCTCATCGACGATTGTCGACGCGAGCGCGTCGTCACCGCTGACGATGATGCACTGGCTCATGAGGCTCACCCCCTCCGCGAAACATCCCACCCCTTCGCTGAGCGTTGATCTGGATTGGTTACTCCACGAGTCCGGCGGTGCAGAGACGCGAAACCCATGTGGCGCAAGCACTTAGTTGGCCCTGGAGGGTGTCACGCGCTACTCCAAGGAAATGGAGATCTAATTCGATGCTAACAGACAGTTTTACAGGGCGGTGAGTCTGAACCTGTCCATCGGAGAAAAGCGGAGCCTCGAGCCGTTCCAATGCGCCGTCTGATTCGGCTGGAGCACAACGAAACTCAATTTATACAACCCTCTGTTGTGTGAATTGCTATATTAGTGGTGGCGCTTGGGCGACGTACAAGAGTTGCTGTACAACACCTTTGACGTTCCTGTGGTGATGCTGGCGATTCGGGCCTGTCACCAGGTTCCGCAGGGAATGGACAAAGTGCCCTACATCACAACGGGTTTCGCAATGCCCCCATCATCCGTCCTGCGCGGCCCTGAATGGTCCTCTTTATTACCGAATGGCAATTCTGTGTTACATCCAGGTCACCGCGCTGGGAGTGTCCTGGCAACTACTCTGAAAATTTCCTGTGTCTATGCGTACCGGCCGCTTAAGGCGAGGCGACAAAAAGAATTGCGGCAGATACCCTTTCGGCGGGATTCCCGGTTCGCAGCGCACTAATCACATACCGGGGGGGAAGGAATATGGCCTGTGGCAACACCTTTGGCTGAGCGGGGCGCCGACGAGCACCGGGCGTGGTCATCATTCTCGGACGTGTGCAAGAGAGGCTTGCTGGGGAAGCCGTTGATCACCTCTCAGCTCGAGCACGAGAAGCTGTCGAACCCCGTCGCCCTCGGTGTGTTGTCACCCGACGCCATCTCATCCACCGCGTACGGCTCGGAACAGATCATGATCGAGCTGTTGCCGGCGGCCGGGATGGCCGCCTTCGCGTTGTTGCTTCCGATCACCGGCGTCATCCTGTTGATCCTGGTGTTGGTCGCGGCGTCGTATCGCCAGGTGGTGATGGTCTACACGCGGTCCGGGGGGTCCTACGTCGTTGCGCGGGAGAACTTCGGTCCCAGGGTGGCCCAGGTCGCTGCGGCCGCCCTGCTGATCGACTACGTGGTCACCGTCGCGGTCCAATGCGCGGCCGGGACGGTCGCCGTGGCCTCGGCGATACCGGTTCTGGGCCCCTACAGCCTGGAGATCACCGTCGGCATGGTGCTGTTGATGTGCTTTGCCAACCTGCGCGGGCTGCGTGAAGCGGGGGCGCGATTCGCGGTGCCCACCTATGCCTTCGTGGCCATGGTCTCGCTCACCATCGTTGTCGGGGTCATCCGCGAATTGTGCGGCAACCTGCCGGTATACGATCCGCAGCACATCGCCGGGGCGGTGGCGGTCCACCACGGCAACGGACTGATCATGGGCGCGACACTGCTGATCGTGTTGCGGGCGTTCGCCAATGGCGGCTCGTCCCTGACCGGGGTGGAAGCCATCTCGAACACGGTCACCACCTTCCGCAAGCCGGAGGGGATCAACGCCCGCCGGGTGATGACCATCATGGCGTGCATCCTGGGCTTCCTGCTGGCAGGGGTGGCCTGGCTGACTCACGTAACCCACGCCGTGCCGTACTCCGACGGATACCCGTCGATGCTGTCGGAGATCGCGCGGGCGGTCTTCGGCCACGGCGTGATCGGCAACGTCTTGTACATCCTGGTGCAGGCGTCGACCGCGGCCATCCTCTACACCGGCGGCAACACCAGCTTCAACGGCTTTCCCGCGCTGGCCAGTTTCGTTGCCGGAGACCGGTTCTTGCCGCGGCCCCTGATGAAGCGCGGTCACCGCCTGGTCTTCTCGAACGGCATTCTGGCCCTGACTGCGCTGTCGGTCGCGCTGCTGGTCATCACCGGGGGATCGGTTGATGCGTTGGTGCCGTTCTACGCCATCGGTGTATTCACCGGATTCTCGATGGCCGGCTACGGCATGACCAAGCACTATCTGTCCGAGCGCGGCCCGGGCTGGCGTCGCAAGGTGCTGATCAACATGTCAGCGGGGATCCTCTCGACCGTGGTGGTCGGCATCTTCGCAGTCGCCAAGTTCACCGAGGGTGCGTGGCTCATCGTCGTCGTGTTCCCACTGCTGGTGCTGGCGTTGATGCGGCTCAACCGGCAATACCGCGTCGAGGCGTCGGTGCTGGAGATGTCTCGCACGGAAAGGCCGGTACTCTCCCGATACACCCGGCACCGGGTGCTAGTCCTGGTGGACTCCGTCGACCTCGCGGAGGTCGAGGCCATGCGATACGCGAACGGCCTGCATGCCGACGAGCTCACCGTCGTGCATTTCGTGATCGACAGCGAGCACGCCGCCCGGCTGCAAAAGCGTTGGGAAGTCTTCGAACACGACACCCCGCTCCGGCTGGTCGACTGCCCCGACCGCCACCTGGGCCGAGCCGCACATGAGCTCGTGCTGCGGATGCTCAACGACCATCCGGAGACCAAGGCGACCGTGCTGCTGCCGCGGCGGACCTACTCGCCGCTCGTCGGGCGCCTGCTGCACGATCGCACGGCGGACAAGATCGCCCGGGCGGTCAGCCGGATCCCGGGTGCCGCCGCACAGATCGTGCCTTATGACATCGAGTCCCGCATCGCCGAGGTCACCCGCGCGGGATGAGGCAATCCGGTCTCGAGAAAGGGATGCTGTGACGCAACCGAGGGGCGAAATACCGCTCTCCTTCACCGACAAGTGCAAGCGGTTCTTCCTCGGACAGCCGCTGACCACCGATCAGTTGGATGGCGAGAGGCTGCCGAATCACATTGCGCTCGGCGCGCTTTCGCCGGACGCGATCTCCTCAACCGCCTACGGCACCGAGCAGATCATGATCGAGCTGCTCCCGGCGGCCGGCATGGCGGCGTACGCGTTGGTGCTTCCGATCACCGGCGTCATCCTGGTGATTCTTGCGCTGGTGTGCGCGTCGTACCGGGAGGTCGTGATGGCCTACACGCGGGCCGGTGGTTCGTACACGGTCGCGCGGGAGAACTTCGGGCCACGGGTCGCGCAGGTCGCTGCGGCCGCGCTGCTGATCGACTACGTGGTGACCGTGGCGGTGCAGCCCGCGGCGGCCACGGTGGCGGTGGTATCGGCGATTCCCCAGCTGCGGCCCTATCATTTGGAGATCACGTTGGCGGCGGTGGTCCTGATCTGCCTGGCCAACCTGCGCGGGCTGCGGCGGTCGGGCCGCACGTTCGCGATGACGACCTACGCCTTCGTCGGGATGATCACGGTGACGATCCTGACCGGGTTTGTGCGTGAAGTCTTCTGGGGCTTACCGCGATACGATCCGCAGCATATCGCCGGCGCGGTGCCGGTGCATCAAGGCGGCGGCTTGGTGATGGGTGCGACGATCCTGATCGTGTTGCGCGCATTCGCCAACGGCGGCACCTCATTGACCGGGGTCGAGGCGGTGTCCAACACCGTCGACGTCTTCCAAAAGCCGCAGGGCCGCAACGCGCGTCGGGTGCTGACGTGGATGGCCTGCATCCTCGGGTTCTTGCTCGCGGGCGTGGGCTGGCTGACCCACGTCACGCACGCCGTGGCCTATCTCGACGAGTACCCGTCGATGCTTTCCGAGATAGCCCGGGCGGTCTTCGGCCACGGCGTGATCGGCAACGTCCTGTACTTCCTCGTGCAGGCGTCGACCGCGGCGATCCTGTTCACGGGTTGCAACACCAGCTTCAACGGATTTCCCGCGTTGGCGAGTTTCGTTGCCGAGGACCGCTTCCTGCCCCGCCCCCTGACGAAACGCGGACATCGTCTGGTGTTCTCCAACGGCATCTTCGTGCTGACCGCACTGGCCATAGTGCTGCTTCTCATCACCGATGCCAAGGTGAGTGCGCTGGTGCCGTTCTTCGCGATCGGCGTCTTCACCGCATTCGCGATGGCCGGCTACGGCATGGCAAAGCACCATCTGACGCGGCGAGAGCCGCGATGGCGCGTGAAGCTGACCGTCAACCTGGCGGCCGGGATCATGTCGACGATCGTGGTCGGAATCTTCGTGGTGGCCAAGTTCACCGAGGGCGCCTGGCTCATCGTCGTCATCTTCCCGCTGCTGGTGCTCGCCTTGATGCGGCTCAACCGGAAATACCGTGACGAAGCCTCCGTGCTGGAGATGACGCGCGCCGAGGACCTCGACCTGGCCCGGCATCCGCGGCTGCAGGTGCTGGTCTTCGTGGACACGATCGATCTGGCCGAGATCGAGGCGGTGCGGCTCGGTTATGGGCTGCACGCCGACGAACTGACCGCCGTGCACTTCGTCATCGACGTCGATCACGCGGTGCGGCTTCGCGAGCGGTGGGATCGCTTCGAGCACGACACCCCACTGTGGTTGATCAACTGCCCCGATCGTCATTTGAGCCGGGCCGCACACGAATTGGTGCTGCGGGTGCTCAAGGATCATCCGGACACCAGGGTGACGGTGCTGTTGCCGCGGCGCACGTACTCGCCCCTGCTGGGCAGGCTGCTGCACGACCGCACCGCGGACAAGATGGCCCGCACCGTCAGCCGCATCCGAGGAGCGACCGCCATCATCGTCCCGTACGACATCGAGTCACGGATCGGGCGGCTTGCGCCCAACGGCTTTGAGGTCGACGGTGCGGAAGTGGTGACACCCGTCTCGAGTCTGGTGGGCGACTGACCCCGGGGCGGCTGGCCCCCGTTGCGGGCGCCGCGAGTGCGGGCCGAATCTTTTTCGCGCCGATTTTTTGAGTGTGCATCTGTGGCGGTTTTGGGGGGCTTTGTTGTCGGTGGGGGTGGCTAGTTTGGCGGTATGAGTCCACATGGTCATCCCGACGCCGAGGCGGTGTTCGATGACCTGGATTGCGTGTTGGCCCGCGCCCGCGCGCTGCCGGTGGAGGCGATGACGGTGCAGCAGCAGCTGGCGATGTTGGAGCGCTGCGAGCAGGTGCGCCGCCAGTTGCCGGCGCTGGAACATCCCGTGGTTAACAACTTGGCGCATCAAGCCACCCCCGAGGAGTTGGGTGGCACGCTGGCGCATGCGGTCGCCGAGGCGACATTGATCAGCCGCGCCGAGGCGTCGCGGCGGGTCAAGGAGGCGGTGGATCTGGGCCCGCGGCACGGGTTGACCGGGGAACCGCTCGAGCCGATGCTGCCGGCCACCGCGGCCGCCCAGCGAGAGGGAAAGCTCGGTGCCGGGCAGGTGGCGGTGATCCGCCGGTTCTTTCACCGGCTGCCCGGCTGGGTCGATGCGGTGACCCGCGCCGCGGTCGAGGCTGACCTGGCCGCACACGGAACGCACTACCGGCCCGACCAATTGGCCGCACTGGCCGAGCACGTGGCCGATTGCCTGAACCCCGACGGCAGCTACCGCGACGAGGACCGGGCGCGACGGCGCGGCCTCATATTGGGTAAACAAGCCGCGGATGGCATGTCCGAGCTGCGCGCCTTGCTGACCCCCGAAGCCCGCGCCACCCTCGAGGCGGTGCTGGCCAAACTCGCCGCCCCGGGCATGTGCAACCCACTCGACGACACCCCCTG
>NZ_LZJW01000122.1 GCF_001667885.1 Mycobacterium scrofulaceum
ACCACACCCTCACATCCCCACCACCCCCTGGCACCACACCCGCCACTGGATCGACACGGCAGCTGCTGCTCCAGTGAGGCTGCGGCACAACGCTTCCCGGGACGCCGGTCTGACGCCCGCCCGCTCGGCGCGAAAGGGCGACGGCACCCCGATTGATGAGTGGTCCTACGAAGTCGGCTGGCCCGTACGGCCGCTCCCGCAGGCCGATGCCGCGACGACCGGCCGGTGGCTGGTCGTGGGCGACACCGGATTGGCGGACGAACTCGGCCGCGTCGCCGGGGCCCAACGCATCGAGGGACTGGAGTTCGGCGCCCTCGCGGACGACGAGGTGCTGCACGGGGCCCTCAACCGGGTCGATCGGGTGCTCTTCGCGCCGCCCGCCTGCGAACCGTCGGCCGGGGCGGCATATCGGCTGTTCCACCAGGCCCGCCGGCTCGCGGCGGCGATGGCGGCCGCCGCCTCGCCGCCCAAACTGTTCATCGTCACCCGCAACGGCCAGCCCATCGCCGAGGGCGATCGTGCCAACCCCGCACACGGGACACTGTGGGGACTGGGACGCACCCTCGCACTCGAACACCCCGAAATCTGGGGCGGTCTCATCGATTTCGATGATGCGGTACCGGCCGAGCTGGCCGTGCCGCGGCTGCTGGCCGAAGCCGCCGGCACCGACGGCGAGGATCAGGTGGTCTACCGGCAGGGCGTGCGCCACGTCCCGCGACTGCAACGCCGCGTCCTGCCGACCGACGCAGTGGCCTTGGACGGCGATGCCTGCCAGCTGGTCATCGGCGCCACCGGCAACATCGGCCCACACCTGATCCGCCAACTCGCCCGGATGGGCGCCAAGACGATCGTGGCGGTGTCGCGCAACCCCGGTTCGCGGCTCGACGAACTGACCGAAAGCCTTGCCGCGGGCGGGATCAAGCTCGTCGCCGTCGCCGCCGACGCCGCCGACGAGGCCGCGATGGCCGAACTGTTCCACCGGTTCGGCACCGACCTGCCGCCCGTGGAGGGCGTCTACTTGGCGGCGTACGCCGGCGGTCCGGTGCTGCTCGACGAGATGACGGACGACGATGTCACGGCGATGTTCGCGCCCAAGCTCGACGCCGCAGCGGTGCTGCACCGGCTGACCCTGACCACACCGGTGCGCCA
>NZ_LZJW01000123.1 GCF_001667885.1 Mycobacterium scrofulaceum
GAGTTTCTCGGGGAGCGAGGGCGCGGCTCCGCTCACTGCTCCCGCGAAGACCAGGGGAGTGATGGTGGCTACACCGAAGGCGCGCGTGCGCGTCACCTGAAGAGCTCGTTGCCGCTCCATCGCGGCGGCCGGGCGTGCACCCCGGCGTCCCCCAATGCGCACTCGACCGTCCTAGGTATGTGAGCTGGTCAACTGCTTCTCAGCCGTGAACTAGATCACCATACATAACTCTTGTGACCAGAGTGGCGCAATGGTCGGAACTGGTTCTCAACCCGATTTCTTAGTCGCGCGGTCCCCGCCGTCACCGACCGGCGGCGCCCCGGAGTCCACCGATTCGGGATCCAAACCGGCCAGCAGCGAGCGCAGATCCTCGAGCTCGTGACGCAGATACTCGCGGGTCACGACCTCTCCGACCGCAAGCCGCACCGCCGCGAGCTCGCGGGCCAGGAACTCGGTGTCGGCCTTCGTCTGCGTGGCGCGATGGCGGTCCTGCTCGAGCGCGACGCGGTCCCGGTTTTCCTGACGGTTCTGGGCGAGCAGAATCAGCGGCGCCGCGTAGGCGGCCTGCGTAGAAAAGGCCAGGTTGAGCAGGATGAAGGGGTAGGGGTCCCAGCGCAACCCGACCGCGAACAGGTTCACCGCGATCCACACGAACACGACGATCGTCTGCACCAGCAGGTAGCGGCCGGTGCCGAAGAACCGGGCGATGGATTCGGTGATCTGGCCGACGGCCTCGGGGTCCAGGCGCGGCGAGTACCTGCGCGACGTCCGCGGGGTGTAGAGCCGGCGCGGGGCCGAGGACTTGCTCACGCGGATCCTCCCAGTTCTTCGAGCCGGCCGGCGGCGTCGAGCGCCTGCACATCCACCCGCCAGTCGTGCGGCAACAAGTGATCGAGCAGATCATCCACCGTCACCGCGCCCAACAGGTGGTTCTGATCATCGAGCACCGGACCGCACACCAGGTTGTACGCCGCCAAGTAGCGCGTCACCGCCCCCAGCGGCGTCTCCGGGGTCAGGGTGAGCAGGTCGCTGTCGACGATCCCGCCGACCAGCTCGGCCGGCGGTTCGCGAAGCAGCCGCTGCAGCTGCACGCAGCCCAAGTAGCGGCCGGTGGGCGTGGCCGTGGGCGGGCGCACCACGAACACCATGGACGAGAGGGCGGGGGTGAGATCGGGGTCGCGGACCCGGGCCAGGGCCTCGGCGACCGACGTGTCGGGCGTCAGCACCACCGGATCCGAGGTCATCAGGCCGCCCGCGGTGTCCGGCGAGTGGGCCAGCAGCCGACGCACCGGGGCCGAGTCGTCGGGGTCCATCCGCGTCAGCAGCATCTCGGCGTCCGTCGGGTTCAGCACACCCAGCAAATCGGCGGCGTCGTCGGGGTCCATCTCCTCGAGGACGTCGGCGGAGCGTTCGGTGCCCAGCTCGGACAGCACGTCGGCCTGGTCCAGCTCCGGCAACTCCTGCAGGACGTCCGCCAGTCGGTCGTCGTCGAGCGCCTTGAGCACCTCGTAGCGCCGCTTGGGCGGCAGGCCCCGAATGGCGTCGGCGACATCCACCGCCTTCCAGCCCTCGAACTGGCTCAGCAGCTGCGCCACCCCCTGGCCCGGCATCGCCAGGGCCGACGGGCTCAGGCCCTGCACGTGGTACCAATCCACGATGTGGACGGGGCCGCGCCGGCCCAGCCGCCGCTGACTGCGGACGGCGACCCGGCTGACCATCCAGTCGCGGGTGCGGGTCTGTTCGATGCCCAGGTCCGTGACGACGACGTCCAGGCCGGCCAGCTCGGGCAGCGCGGGATCGTTGACCTTCACCTGGGTGTCGAGCACCTGGCCGATCGCCAGCACCTCGCCCGGGCGCTGTTCGAAATGGCGCAGGGAGACGCTGCCGGTGTTGAGCGTGACGGCCTCCGGCTCGATCGCGGCGACCCGGAGCATCGGGATGAAGATGCTGCGCCGCGTCGCCAGATCGACGACCAACCCGAGGACTCGCGGTTGCTGGCGCACGATGCTGATGCCGATCACAACATCGCGGATCCGGCCGAAGGATTCGCCGAGTGGACCCAGCACCAACATCCGCGAGAGCCGGGCGATGTAAACCCTGTTGACCGATGCCATGGGGAAAGCCTAGGCAGCCGCCGTCGCCGCGGCTGATGGCGGCGGTGGTGGGTCGGCTACCGCGATGCTGCTAACGCGAGTGCAGCGCGAACATCATCACGATCAGGCTCACCACCAGGGTCGCGATCCCGATGACGATGCCGGCCACCGCGAGGCCGTAGCCGTCTTGCTGGGTGCGCTTGATCTGATTGATCGCGACCGCGCCCAGCACGATGGCCACGATCGAGCCGATGCAGCAGCAGAACACGCCGGTGAACGACGTGATCAGCGACGCGATCGCGAGCTTGTTCGTGCCCGGTTTCACTCCGCTCGGCGATCCGTAGCCACCGAGGTAGTCCGGTGCGGGGTAATAGCCGCCGGGGTAGGGCGGCGGCCCGTAACCGCCGGGTGGAGCGCCGTATGGGGCCGGGCCGGCCTGGTATGGCGGCGCGCCATAACTCGACGGCTGGTCATACCCGGGCGGCGGGCCGTATCCGGGTGGTGGTGGCGGCGGGTATTGGGCGCCGTAACCGGGGTGGTATTCGGTGGGGTAGCCCGGCGGCGGATATGCCGGCGGCGGATATTCGGGTGCCGCTCCCGATGCCGGCGGTTCCCACGGCGTCTCTGGCGCGTCCGGGGCGTCGCCGCCGGTGGGGGATGGTTTGGCCTGGTCGTCGTGGGAGCGTTCGCCGAAGCCATCGCCGGGCGCTGTCATGCTGTTCAACCTAGCCGATGCGAAATCGGCGGATCGGCCCCGAATCGCCGCGGGCCGCCGGCCGTGGCCGCCCCGTTTTCGCAGGTTGGCGCGCGGTCACTGGATAGGCTATGAGGGCCCGAGATGTGCCGTTGGCCGGCGCGGAGCAGAATGAGCAGCAATGACTAGTCCTTTCCAGCCCGGTCAAGTTCCCGGCGCCACGCCCGCGGGCGCGGCGGCGGGCCGCCGTGGCGTGCCCGGACTGCCGACGCCGCCCAAGGGCTGGCCGGTCGGGTCGTACCCCACCTACGCCGAGGCGCAGCGAGCCGTCGACTATCTCTCCGAGCAGCAGTTCCCGGTCCAGCAGGTGATCATCGTCGGCGTCGACCTGATGCAGGTCGAACGCGTGACCGGCAGGCTGACGTGGCCCAAGGTGCTCGGCGGCGGCGTGCTCAGCGGTGCCTGGCTGGGCCTGTTCATCGGGCTGGTGCTCGGTTTCTTCAGCCCGAACCCGTGGGCGGCGCTGGCCACGGGCCTGGTCGCCGGGGTCTTCTTCGGGCTGATCACCTCCGCCGTGCCGTACGCGATGGCCCGCGGCACAAGGGATTTCAGCTCGACGATGCAATTGGTGGCCGGCCGCTACGACGTGCTCTGCGATCCGCAGAACGCGGAGAAGGCGCGGGACCTGTTGGCGCGCTTGGCGATTTGAGGCCGCGCGCGAGAGGTGTGAAACCAGTGCTGACTCGTCGTGGGCGCCTGCGACGGATGGGCGCCACCGCGTTCGCGGCGCTGACGATCACCGCCGCGGCGCCGGCGTGCGGCAACGCCGGCAACGGGTTGGTGATCACGTTCTTCACGCCGGCCACCGACTCGGCCGCCTTCACCGCCGTCGCCCAAGAATGCACCAAGCAACTGGCGGGCCGGTTCGCCATCCAGCACGTGAGCCTGCCCCGGGGGCCCGGCGAACAGCGGGTGCAGCTGGCGCGGCGGCTGAGCGCTCACGACCGTGGGCTGGACGTGATGGCGCTGGACGTGGTGTGGACCGCGGAGTTCGCCGAGGCGGGTTGGGCGCTGCCGCTGTCCGATGACCCCGAGGGGCGGGCCGAGACCGACGCCAGCGTTGACACGCTGCCGGGTCCGTTGGCGACGGCGCGTTGGAAGCACCGGCTGTATGGCGCACCCGTCGCCACTAATACCGAATTGCTTTGGTATCGATCGGATTTGGTGAAGCAACCGCCGCAGGACTGGGACGCGATGGTGGCCGAGGCCGCGCGGCTGCACGCCGAGGGCCGGCCCTCCTGGATCGCCGTACAGGCGAACGAGGGCGAGGGCCTGGTGGTGTGGTTCAACACGCTGCTGGTCAGCGGCGGCGGTCAAGTGCTCTCCGAGGACGGCCGGCAGGTCACCTTGACCGACACCCCCGCGCACCGGGCCGCGACGGTCAACGCGCTGCGCATCCTCAAAGCGGTGGCCACCGCACCCGGCGCCGACCCCTCGATCACGCGGACCGACGAGGGCACGGCGCGGCTGGCGCTCGAACAGGGCAAGGCCGCACTGGAGGTCAACTGGCCGTACGTGCTGGCCTCCATGCTGGAGAATGCGGTGAAGGGCGGGGTTCCGTTCTTGCCGCTGAACCGCGATCCGGCGCTGGCCGGCAGCGTCAACGACGTCGGGACATTCGTGCCCAGCGACGAGCAGTTCCGCATCGCCTACGGCGCCAGCGAGCGGGTCTTCGGGTTCGCGCCGTATCCCAGCGTGGCGCCGCCCCGGCCGGCCAAGGTGACGATCGGTGGGCTGAACCTGGCGGTGGCCAGCACAACCCGCCACCGCGCGGAGGCGTTCGAGGCGGTGCGCTGCCTGCGCAGCCTGCAGAGTCAGAAGTACGTCTCGATGGAAGGCGGCCTGCCCGCGGTGCGGACGTCGTTGTACTCCGACCCGCAGTTCCAGGCCAAGTATCCGATGTACGCGGTCATACGCCGGCAGCTCACCGACGCCGCCGTGCGGCCCGCCACGCCGGTGTATCAGGCGTTGTCGCTCCGGCTCTCCGCGGCGCTGAGTCCCATCACCCGAATCGACCCGGAGCGGACGGCCGACGAGCTGACCGCGCAGGCGCAGAAGGCCATCGACGGCAAGGGGCTGTTGCCGTGACCGCCACGGCCGTGGAGCCGCGGCAGGCCACCGTCACGGCGCAGACCGGGACCCGAAACCGGTTGTCGGAACGGCGACTTGCCTTCGTGCTCGTCGCCCCCGCGGCGCTGCTGATGCTCGCGGTGACGGCCTACCCGATCGGCTACGCGGTGTGGCTGAGCCTGCAGCGCAACAACCTCGCCACCCCCAACGACACCGCGTTCGTCGGCTTGAGCAATTACCAGACCATCCTGACCGACCGGTATTGGTGGACCGCGCTGGCCGTAACCGTCGGCATCGCAGCGGTTTCCGTGTCGCTCGAGTTCGTGTTGGGGCTGACCCTGGCGTTGGTGATGCACCGCACCCTGGTCGGCAGGGGGCTGGTGCGCACCGCGGTGCTCATCCCGTACGGCATCGTCACCGTGGTCGCGTCGTACAGCTGGTACTACGCGTGGACGCCGGGCACCGGTTACCTGGCCAACCTGTTGCCGCACGGCAGCGCCCCCCTGACCCAACAGATACCGTCGCTGGGCATCGTCGTCCTCGCCGAGGTCTGGAAGACGACGCCGTTCATGTCGCTGCTGTTGTTGGCCGGGCTGGCGATGGTGCCCGAGGACCTGCTCAAGGCGGCCCAGGTCGACGGCGCCGGGCCGTGGCGGCGGCTGATGCGTGTCACCTTGCCCATCATCAAGCCGGCGGTCGTTGTCGCGTTGCTGTTCCGAACGCTGGACGCCTTCCGCATCTTCGACAACATCTACGTGCTCACCGACGGCGCCAACAACACCGACTCGGTGTCAATCCTGGGCTACAACAACCTGTTCAAGGGTTTCAACGTCGGACTGGGCTCGGCGATCAGCGTGCTGATCTTCCTCTGTGTGGGCATCATCGCGTTGGTGTACATCAAGGTGTTCGGCGCGGCCGCGCCCGGAGGTGACCCCGATGGCCGTTGACCAAGGATCCGCCCGGCGGGCCGCGGTCTGGGCCGTCGTCGACGTCGTCGTGGTGGTGTACGCACTCGTGCCGGTGCTGTGGATCCTCAGCCTCTCGCTCAAGCCCACGTCAACGGTCAAGGACGGCAAGCTGATTCCGTCGTCGGTGTCCTTCGAAAACTACCGCGGCATCTTCCGGGGCGACTTGTTCAGTGCGGCGCTGGTGAACTCGATCGGGATCGGGTTGATCACCACAGCGATCGCGGTGGTGCTCGGCGCGATGGCGGCCTACGCGATCGCCCGGCTCAGCTTTCCCGGCAAGCGCGCGCTGATCGGCGCGACCCTGCTGGTCACCATGTTCCCCGCCATCTCACTCGTCACCCCGCTGTTCAACATCGAACGCTTCGTCGGACTGTTCGACACCTGGCCGGGCCTCATCCTGCCCTACATCACGTTCGCTCTGCCGCTTGCGATCTACACGTTGTCGGCCTTCTTCCGGGAGATTCCGTGGGACCTGGAGAAGGCGGCCAAAATGGACGGCGCCACACCGGCCCAGGCGTTCCGCAAGGTGATCGTCCCGCTGGCCGCGCCGGGGGTGGTGACCGCGGCCATCCTGGTGTTCATCTTCGCCTGGAACGACCTGCTGTTGGCGCTGTCGCTGACCGCCACCAAGGCGGCGATCACGGCACCGGTGGCGATCGCGAACTTCGGTGGCAGTTCGCAATTCGAGGAGCCGACCGGATCGATCGCGGCCGGCGCGGTTGTGATCACGGTCCCGATCATCCTGTTTGTTCTAATCTTCCAACGACGAATCATCGCCGGGTTGACCTCTGGCGCGGTGAAGGGATAGCGCGATGGCCGAGATTGTGCTGGACCATGTCAGCAAGAGCTACCCGGACGGCGCCACGGCCGTGAAAGACCTCAGCATCACCATCGCCGACGGCGAATTCCTGATCCTGGTCGGACCTTCAGGCTGCGGCAAGACGACGACGCTGAACATGATCGCGGGCCTGGAGGACATCTCGTCCGGGGAGCTGCGCATCGGTGGCGAGCGTGTGAACGAGAAGGCGCCCAAGGACCGCGACATCGCGATGGTCTTCCAGTCATACGCGCTCTACCCGCACATGACCGTGCGGCAGAACATCGCGTTCCCCCTGACGCTGGCCAAGATGAAGAAGGCGGAAATCGCCCAGAAGGTGGAGGAGACCGCCAAAACCCTTGACTTGACCGAACTGCTGGACCGTAAACCCTCCCAACTCTCGGGTGGGCAGCGGCAGCGGGTCGCGATGGGCCGGGCGATCGTGCGGCACCCCAAGGCCTTCTTGATGGACGAGCCGCTGTCGAACCTGGATGCCAAGCTGCGCGTCCAGATGCGGGGCGAGATCGCCCGCCTGCAGAAGCGGCTGGGCACCACCACCGTCTACGTCACCCATGACCAGACCGAGGCGATGACCCTGGGCGACCGGGTGGTGGTGATGCACGGCGGCGTCGCGCAGCAGATCGGCACCCCGGACGAGCTTTACGAACACCCGGCCAACCTGTTCGTCGCGGGGTTCATCGGTTCGCCGGCGATGAACTTCTTCCCGGCCACCTTGACCCCCATCGGGCTGAAGCTGCCCTTCGGGGAAGTGATGCTGGCGCCCGAAGTCCAACAGGTGATCTCGCGGCACCCGGCGCCGGAGAATGTCATCGTCGGGGTGCGGCCCGAGCACCTGCATGACGCCGCGTTGATCGACGGGTATCAGCGCATCCGGGCGCTCACGTTCAAGGTGAAGGTCGACTTGGTCGAGTCGTTGGGCTCCGACAAGTTCGTGTACTTCTCCACCGGAGGGTGGGCCGCACACTCCGCGCAATTGGACGAGCTGGCCGCCGAGGGCGAGGCGCACGAGAACCAGTTCGTGGCAAGGGTTTCCGCGGAATCCAAGGCGGCGATGGGACAGTCGATCGAGTTGGCGTTCGATACCACCAAGTTGGCCGTCTTCGACGCGGCCTCGGGGGCCAACCTCACCGTTGCGCCGTCTGCGCAGTGACCCCGATTCTGGACCAGGTGCGAACGCACCTGTGTCGCCACTTCTCCGACACCGAGCCCGATTCGGCGAGCGTGACATTCCTGGGCACCGAACCCATCGAGGTGTTGCGTTTCCGCGGCGGGGACGGGTTGGTTCATTACGTGACGCTGGGCTGTTCGCGCTACCCGATGACCGACCCCACCCAGCTCGTCGACGACCAGACGCGGGGCCCGCGCGCCGAAGTCGTCCTGCGCCTGCGTGATCCGGGGCCCGTCACCGGCATCGCCCGCAGCCTGGCGGTCCTGGCCGCAACGCCGGCCGTCGAGGGCCTGGTGCTGACCGCCGACGCGTTGGTCGATCTCGGCACGCCGCTGTGGGCACGAGCCGCCGGACGGGTTCCGTTCACCGCGGTGTTGTTGGGCCACACTGACATCGAAGATCTGCCGCTGGAACCGCCGCGCGATCCGGTGCAATTCCTCGCGGCGATTCCGATCACCGCGACCGAGGCGGCGTGGGTGCGGCTCAAGGGCGCCGACGCCATGAGGGAAGCCTGGCAGAACGACGGCGTGGACGTGCTGAACCCGAACCGGCCCGCCGCGCAACCGCGTTGACCGGTCACGAACTCGCCGCCCTGAGCGCACCGCCAAATCTTCAGGTGCGCAGCCCAACGCCGGCTAGAGCCAGTTGTTGCGCCGGAACTGGAAGTAGAGGGCCAGACAGGCCAGCGTCATCGCGGCCATGATTCCCGGGTAACCCCATGTCCAGTTCAGCTCGGGCATGAAGTGGAAGTTCATCCCGTAGATGGCGGCGACCATTGTGGGCACCGCCAGGATGCCGGCCCAGGCCGCCATCTTGCGCATGTCGTTGTTCTGCTGCATCCCGACCCGGGCCAGCGCCGCCTGTATCAGCGAGTTCAGCATGTCGTCGTAGCTGGAGATCTGGTCGGCGGCCTGAGATTGGTGGTCGGAGACGTCGCGCAGGTAGCGGCGCACCTCTTTGGAAATGAGGTCCTTGTTCTCCACCTGAATGCGGTGGAACGCCACGGACAGTGGGCTGACGCACCGGCGCAGCTCGACGACCTCACGCTTGAGCAGATAGATCGGCTCGACGTCGATCTTGCTACCCGGCGCGAACGCCACCTCCTCGATGCTGTCGATGTCGGATTCGATCAGGCTGCTCACCTCGAGGTAGTGGTCCACCACGTCGTCGGCGATCGCGTGCATCACCGCGAACGGGCCCAGCCGCAATTGCTCGGGATCGGCGTCCATCCGCTTGCGCACCTCGGAAAGGCCGCCGTGCTGGCCGTGGCGCACGGTGATCACGAAGTCCTTGCCGACGAAGACCATGATCTCGCCGGTCTCGACGATCTGACGGGCCGCCACCACAGATTCGTGGGGGACATAGGTGACCGTCTTGAGGACGAGGAACACCGTGTCGTCGTAGCGCTCCAACTTGGGTCGCTGGTGGGCGCAGACGGCGTCCTCGACAGCCAGCGGGTGCATCCCGAAAAGGTCGGCGACTTCCTGCATCTCGGTGAGATCGGGTTCGCGCAGCCCCACCCAGACGAATGCGTCGTGTCCGAGCATCTCGATCTGGCGCACTTTGTCGCGGGCGGCGGCATAGCTGAATTTCCCGGGCAGCCGGTGACCTTCGGCGTACACGGCGCAGTCCACCAATGTCTCGTTCGGGGAGTGCGGTTGCTGCTCGGGCTGCGGGGGGCGCGGTTCGTGTGCGAGCGGCCGAAGCGCCTCGGGCAATGCGTCAAAACCCTGGAACACATCCACCTCCGATCGCCGCGCAGGTCTGACCAGGCGGTGCTCAATGCTACGCGTCCCGCCTTGCCGTAGGGCGACGATCCGTTTGCGGCGAAATCGGTCGGGTATTGGACCGGAGGTTGGCAGCGCGCAACGGTGCGCTAGTTTCGTGCCGAGACCGAATCATGACTACCTCCACAAGGAGCATTTCGACGTGAGCGCAAGTCCACTCAAGGTCGCCGTCACCGGCGCCGCCGGCCAGATCGGCTACAGCCTGTTGTTCCGCCTGGCGAGCGGTTCACTGCTGGGCCCCGACCGCCCGATCGAGCTGCGTCTGCTCGAGATCGAGCCGGCGCTCAAGGCGCTCGAGGGCGTTGTGATGGAGCTCGACGACTGCGCGTTCCCGCTGCTCGCCGGCGTGGAGATCGGCGCGGACGCGAACAAGATCTTCGACGGCGTGAATCTGGCGCTCTTGGTCGGCGCGCGGCCGCGCGGCCCGGGCATGGAGCGCAGCGACCTGCTGGAGGCCAACGGCGCAATCTTCACCGCGCAGGGCAAGGCCCTCAACTCCGTCGCCGCCGACGACGTTCGGATCGGCGTGACCGGCAACCCGGCCAACACCAACGCGCTGATCGCGCTGAGCAACGCCCCGGACATCCCCAAGGAGCGGTTCTCCGCGTTGACCCGCCTGGACCACAACCGGGCCATCTCGCAGCTCGCCAAGAAGACCGGCGCGAAGGTCACCGACATCAAGAAGATGACGATCTGGGGCAACCACTCGGCCACCCAGTACCCCGACATCTTCCACGCCGAGGTCGGCGGCAAGAACGCCGCCGAGGTGGTCAACGACCAGAACTGGATCGAGAACGACTTCATCCCCACGGTCGCCAAGCGCGGTGCCGCGATCATCGACGCGCGCGGCGCCTCCTCGGCCGCCTCGGCCGCGTCGGCGACCATCGACGCCGCCCGCTCCTGGCTGCTGGGCAGCCCCGACGGTGACTGGGTGTCGATGGCGGTCTTCTCCGACGGCTCGTACGGCGTGCCGGAGGGAATCGTCTCGTCGTTCCCGGTGACCACCAAGGACGGCGACTGGTCGATCGTGCAGGGGTTGGACATCGACGACTTCTCCCGCGGCCGCATCGACAAGTCGACCGCCGAGTTGGTCGACGAGCGCAACGCGGTGACCGAGCTCGGTTTGATCTGATCCCGTCGCCGAAATCCATCCCGAAAGGATTAGGCCTACTAATCGGTAGTCAGTACCCTGGGGCGCGTGTCCGAGTTGATTGAATCGATACAGACGCGCACCGAACACGGCGCGATCACCGATGCGGAGATCTTCGAGGCACACGTAGGCGGCAAGCTTTCCGTGGGTCCGACCGCTCCGCTGGACACCCAGCGCGCGTTGTCCATCGCCTACACCCCGGGTGTCGCGCAGGTCAGTCGCGCGATCGCCGCCGACCCCACTCAGGCTGCCCGGTACACGTGGGCGAATCGGCTGGTCGCCGTCGTCAGCGACGGCAGCGCGGTGCTTGGCCTCGGCGACATCGGCCCGGCGGCGTCGCTGCCGGTGATGGAGGGTAAGTGCGCCCTGTTCCAGTCCTACGGCGGGCTGAACGCGATCCCGATCGTCCTGGACACCAAGGATCCCGACGAGATCGTCGAAACGCTCGTGCGACTGCGCCCCACGTTCGGCGCCGTCAACTTGGAGGACATCTCCGCGCCGCGCTGCTTCGAGATCGAGCGGCGGGTGATCGAGGCGCTGGACTGCCCGGTGATGCACGACGACCAGCACGGCACGGCGATCGTCGCCCTGGCCGCGCTCATGGGCGCCACCAAGCTGCTCGGCCGCGACATGACGTCGCTGCGGGTGGTGGTCTCCGGCGCCGGGGCCGCCGGGGTCGCGTGCACGAATCTCCTTCTGGCGATGGGTGTTTCGGACATCACGGTGCTCGACTCGCGCGGGATTCTGCACACCGGTCGCGACGACATGAACAGCGTGAAGAGCCTGCTGGCCCAGCGCACGAACCCTGACGGTCTCACCGGCAGCATGGCGGAAGCGCTGCGAGGCGCGGATGTGTTTCTCGGCGTGTCCGGGGGCGTGGTGCCGGAGGAGATGATCGCCACCATGGCGCCGAACGCGATCGTCTTCGCGCTGTCCAACCCCGACCCGGAGATCCACCCGCAGATCGCGGCCCGGTACGCCGCCGTGGTGGCCACCGGACGCAGTGACTTCCCGAACCAGATCAACAACGTGCTGGCTTTCCCCGGCGTGTTTCGGGGGGCGCTGGATGCCGGTGCCCGCCGGATCACCGAAAAGATGATGGTGGCCGCGGCCGAGGCGATCTTCTCGGTCGTCAGCGATGACCTGGCTTTCGACCGGATCGTCCCCAGCCCGCTGGACCTGCGCGTCGGGCATGCGGTCGCCACGGCGGTGGCGCTGGCCGCGGATCCCGCCGACATCGCGGGGTGAGAACCGGCTGGCTGGCGGGGCCGCTGGTCGCCGCCCTGCTCGCCGCGGCCGGCTGCGGCACAAGTGCCGGTGAGCACCGACCGCTTCCGGAACTGGTGGTCGGTTCGCGGACGGATCCGGAGTCGGCGTTGCTGGCCGGGGTCTATGTGGCCGCCCTCCGGTCCTATGGCTTCGCGGCGCGCGCCGAAACCGCGGACGATCCGATGGCGCGCCTGGACGCGGGCGCCGTCACGGTCGTCCCGGCCCTGACCGGACGCGAGCTGGAGAGCCTGCAGCCCGGCGCGGTGGCGATGTCCGACGCGGACGTCTACCGCGCGATGGTGGCCGCGCTCCCCGAGGGCGTCGCGGCGGGCGACTACACGACGAGCGCGGAGGACAAGCCCGTGCTGCTGGTGACGGGGGCCACCGCGAAGTCGTGGGGCGGAAGCGACGTCAGCGCCGACCTGAGCACCCTGCCGACGCACTGCGCCGGGCTGGTCGTCGGAGTCGTCACCGGACGGCAGGCCCCGCCGGCCGTGGGTTCCTGCCGGCTGCCGAGTCCGCGCGAATTCCCGGACGAGGCAACGATGTTCGCCGCGGTGAAGGCCGGTCAGCTGACCGCGGGATGGACGACTACCGCCGACCCCGGCCTGCCCGCCGACCTGGTCACGCTCGCCGACGGTAAGCCCGCGCTGATACGGGCCGAGAACGTGGTGCCGCTGTATCGCCGCAACGCGCTGAGCGATCGGCAACTGCTGGCGATCAACGAAGTGGCCGGGGTGCTGGACACCGCGGCGCTGGTCGACATGCGCCGCCAAGTGGCCGCGGGAGCCGACCCGCAGGCGGTGGCCGGCGGGTGGTTGGCCGAACACCCGCTGGGGCGGTGAGGAGCGGGGTCTGTCTTGATGGACCCCGGCTCTTCCGCGCTCGTCGACCGGGGTCTGTCTTGATGGACCCCGGCTCTCCTCGCGCGTTCCGCGCTCGTCGACCGGGGTCTGTCTTGATGGACCCCGGCTCTCCTCGCGCGTTCCGCGCTCGTCGACCGGGCTCAGCGCTTCGGCAGCAGCCGGGTCACGACGCGCTGCACCCGACCCATGACGGGCCCACTCAAGAGCCGCTCGGGTTGCGAACCGGTCAGCCGCACCACCAGGTCCATGGCCTTCACGTCGGGTCCGACCAACACTCGGGCCCTGTCTTTGCGCACGCCCGCCAAGATCACCTGCGCCGCCCGCTGCGGCGTGGTCTTGGCTTGTTGCTCCTCGAACAGTTCCGCCAGGCCGTCCTGGTCAAGGCCCTCGGCGAAGATCGCGTTGCGGGCAAACCCCGTCTTCACGCCGCCCGGGTGCACGGTCGTCACGCGCACCGGGTGACCGGCCCGCACCATCTCCTGACGCAGCGCCTCCGTGAAGCCGCGGACCGCGAACTTCGCCGAAACGTAGGCCGCCTGGCCAGGCGCGGCGAACAAGCCGAGCGCGCTGGAAATGTTGATCAGGTGGCCGTCGCCGGAGGCGATCAGGTGGGGGAGGAACGCCTTGGTGCCGTTCACGACGCCCCAGAAGTCGACGTCCATCACCCGTTCGATGTCCTTGAAACGGCTGTCCTCGATGGACCCGACGAACGTGATGCCCGCGTTGTTGTAGAGCTGGTTGACCTGGCCGAAGTGCTCGCGGACCGCGTCGGCGTAGGCGAGAAAGGCCTCGCGCTCGGTCACGTTGAGGCGATCGGCTTTGACCGGCGCGCCGATGGCCTTCAGTTGCTCCTCGGTCTGCGCCAGCCCGTCGATGTCCACATCGCTGATCGCGAGCTTGGCGCCCGCGCGGCCCAGTTCCAAGGCCAGCGCCTGGCCGATACCCGAACCCGCGCCCGTGACGACGGCGACCTTGCCGGCGAACTCATGCATGCGGTGCTCTCCCTTGTGGCGGCGTGACCGCGTCGAGGCTATCCGGTACGGCGATCCGCCGCTATGGAATCCATCACTGCTTGGGCATCAACCGGCCCATGATGGGCCCGAACAGTTGCTGGTAGTAAGGGCCGGCCACCCGCACCATCACGTCCAGGAGTTTGGCGTCCGTGCCGACCAGCACCCGGGCCCGCTTCTTGCGCACGGCATCCAGGATGACCTCCGCGGCGCGTTGCGGGCTGGTCTTCGCGAGCCGCTTGTCGAACAGCTTGGCCAATTGTTCGGGGTCGAGCCCCTCGGCGGCGGTGGCGTTGCGGGCGATCGCGGTCTTGATGCCGCCGGGGTGCACCGTGGTCACCGCCACCGGGTGGCCGGCGGCCACCATTTCCTGTCGCAGCGCCTCGGTGAATCCCCGGACCGCGAACTTGGCCGAGTTATAGGCCGCCTGCCCGGGTACCGCGAACAGGCCGAACACGCTGGAGATGTTGATGACGTGGCCGTCGCCGGAGGCGATCAGGTGCGGCAGGAACGCCTTGGTGCCGTTCACGACCCCCCAGAAGTCGACATCCATCACCCGCTCGATGTCCTTGAACTGGCTGACCTCGACGTCGCCGGTGAACGCGATGCCGGCGTTGTTGTAGATCTGGTTGACCTTGCCGAAGTGCTCGCGGACCGCGTCGGCGTACGCCAGGAACGCCTCGCGCTCGGTCACGTCGAGCCGGTCCGCTTTGACCTCGGCTCCGATCGCCTTCAACCTCGCCTCGGTCTCCGCGAGGCCCTCGAGGTCGACGTCGCTGATCGCGACCTTGGCGCCGGAGCGAGCCAACTCGACGGCCAGCGCCTGCCCGATACCCGAACCCGCGCCCGTCACCACTGCGACCTTGCCGGCGAACCCCTGCATGAGCACCCTTCCTCGTACGGCCCAATTGCGTCGAGGCTAGCCGGTACCGACGGTCCCCGGTACGCGTGGGTGCGAACCCGGGCTCAGACTCGATTGCCGGGCTCAGCGAAAGGCCGTGTCGAGGATCTCCTGCTGCTCGACCGCATGCACCTTCGACGAGCCCGACGACGGCGCCGACATCGCCCGGCGCGAGATGCGCTTGAGCCCGGTCAGCTTGTCGGGCAGCAGCTCCGGCAGCTCCAGGCCGAACCGCGGCCACGCGCCCTGGTTGGCCGGCTCCTCCTGCACCCAGAAGAACTCCGTGGCGCCGGGGTAGCGGTCCAGCGTCTCGTTCAGCCGGCGCTTGGGCAGCGGGGCGAGCTGCTCGATCCGCACGATCGCGACGTCGTCCCGGTTGTCCTTGGCCTTGCGCGCCGCCAGCTCGTAGTAGATCTTGCCGCTGGTCAGCAGGATCCTGGTGACCTTGCTGCGGTCGCCGATGCCGTCCTCGTACGTCGGCTCCTCGAGCACCGAGCGGAACTTGATCTCGGTGAAGTCCCTGACGTCGCTGACGGCGGCCTTGTTGCGCAGCATCGACTTCGGCGTGAACACGATCAGCGGCCGCTGCACACCGTCCAGGGCGTGCCGGCGCAACAGGTGGAAGTAGTTCGACGGCGTCGACGGCATCGCGATCGTCATCGACCCCTCCGCCCACAGCTGCAGGAAGCGTTCGATCCGCCCGGAGGTGTGGTCGGGCCCCTGGCCCTCGTGGCCGTGCGGCAGCAGCAGCACCACCGAAGACAGCTGGCCCCACTTGGCCTCGCCGGAGCTGATGAACTCGTCGATGATGGACTGCGCCCCATTGACGAAGTCGCCGAACTGTGCCTCCCACAGCACAAGTGCGTCCGGATTGCCCACGGTGTAGCCGTACTCGAAGCCGACGGCGGCGTACTCCGACAGCGGCGAGTCGTAGACCAGGAACTTGCCGCCGGTGGGAGTCCCGTCGGGGTTCGTCGCCAGCAGCTGCAGCGGGGTGAACTCCGCGCCGGTGTTGCGGTCGATGATCACCGAGTGCCGCTGGGAGAACGTGCCGCGCCGGGTGTCCTGACCGGAGAGCCGCACCAGCTTGCCCTCGGCCACCAGCGTCCCCAGCGCCAGCAGCTCGGCGAAGGCCCAGTCGATCTTGCCCTCGTAGGCCATCTCCCGGCGCTTCTCCAGCACCGGCTGCACGCGCGGGTGCGCGCTGAAGCCTTCCGGCAGGGCGAGGAACGCGTCCCCGATGCGGGACAGCAGCGCCTTGTCGACGGCGGTGGCCAGCCCCGCGGGGACCGGCTGGTCGGCCTCGACCGACGCGCTCGGTTGTACGCCGTGTTTCTCCAGGTCCCGGACCTCGTTGAACACCCGCTCCAGCTGCCCCTGGTAGTCGCGCAGCGCGTCCTCGGCCTCCTTGAGCGAGATGTCGCCGCGGCCGATCAACGCTTCGGTGTAGCTCTTGCGGACCCCGCGCTTGGTGTCGACGACGTCGTACATGGCGGGATTGGTCATCGACGGGTCGTCGCCCTCGTTGTGGCCGCGCTTGCGGTAGCACAGCATGTCGATCACGACGTCCTTGTGGAACTTCTGCCGGAAGTCCACGGCCAGCTGCGCCACCCACACGCATGCTTCCGGGTCGTCGCCGTTGACGTGGAAGATCGGCGCCCCGACCATCTTGGCGACGTCGGTGCAGTACTCGCTGGACCGCGAGTACTCCGGCGCGGTGGTGAAGCCGATCTGGTTGTTGACGATGATGTGGATGGTTCCGCCGACGCGGTAACCGGGCAGGTTCGCCAGGTTCAGCGTCTCGGCGACCACGCCCTGGCCGGCGAAGGCGGCGTCACCGTGCAGCATCATCGGCACCACGGAGAAGGCCTTCTCGTCGCCGTCGTCCTGGGCGCCGCGGTTCAGCAGGTCCTGCTTGGCCCGGACCAGACCCTCGAGCACCGGGTCCACCGCTTCCAGGTGCGACGGGTTGGCGGTCAACGAGACCTGAATGTCGTTGTCGCCGAACATCTGTAGGTATACGCCGGTGGCGCCGAGGTGGTACTTGACGTCACCCGAGCCGTGCGCCTGCGACGGGTTCAGGTTGCCCTCGAACTCGCTGAAGATCTGCGAGTAGGGCTTGCCCACGATGTTGGCCAGCACGTTGAGCCGGCCGCGGTGCGGCATCCCGATGACCACCTCGTCGAGGCCGTGCTCGGCGCACTGGTCGATCGCCGCATCCATCATCGGAATCACGCTCTCCGCGCCTTCCAGCGAAAAACGTTTCTGCCCAACGTATTTGGTCTGGAGGAACGTTTCGAATGCCTCGGCGGCGTTCAGCTTGCTCAGGATGAACTTCTGCTCGGCCACCGTCGGTTTGACGTGCTTGGTCTCGACGCGTTGCTGCAGCCACTCTTGTTGCGAGGGCTCGAGGATGTGGGTGTATTCCACCCCGATGTGGCGGCAGTAGGCGTCGCGCAGCAGGCCCAGCACGTCGCGCAGCTTCTTGTACTCGCAACCGGCGAAGCCGTTGACCTTGAACACCCGGTCGAGG
>NZ_LZJW01000124.1 GCF_001667885.1 Mycobacterium scrofulaceum
ACAATCAACGACGCCACTCAGCCATTGGAGGTAAACCCCCGATCAGCCGACTGTCACCAACCTGACTGCCGAGTACATCTAGGCCCCCCGTCAGATTCCTTCGGTGCGGCCAAGGCCGGGGCCGGTCCACAACAGCTCCACGCTGCGTTGCGGCGGCGCCTCGTCGGGCGGGACGAGCGGAGCCGAAACCGGCTGTTTCTTCCTCAGCAAGCCGATCCACCGGCCGAATACGGATTGGTCCATCGGTGAATCATCGGCCGTCGCGCGCCGGGCCGCGCACCGTTGTCCACAGGCATCAGCTCTGCTCGCGCACCGCGAGTACGGCGAGCGAATGCCCTTGGAGCACCGTCTTGTCGGCTTCGACCACGGGCTCGCCCCACGCCAGCACCACGTCACCCGCGACGGGCACCGTCACCGCCTCGGGGCCGAGGTTGCACACGATGCGCAACCGGCCGCGTGCCACGCTGATCCAGCGTTGCTCCTCGTCGAAGTCGACCGCGAGATGCGCCAGCCACGGATCGGCGAGGTCGGGGTCGTGGCGCCGCAACGCGATCAGGTCGCGGTAGAACCGGTGCAGTCGGCCGTGCTCGCCGGAGTCCACCTCGGCCCAGTCGAGTTTCGAGCGTTCGAACGTCTGCGGATCCTGGGGATCGGGGATCTCGTCGGCGTCCCAGCCGTGTTCGGCGAACTCGGCCTTGCGCCCCTCCGCGGTGGCCTTGGCCAGTTCGGGCTCGGGATGCGAGCTGAAGAACTGGAACGGAGTCGACGCCGCATACTCCTCGCCCATGAAAAGCATTGCGGTGAACGGCGTTCCGAGCGCGAGCGCGGCCTTGATCGCCAGCTGGCCGCCGGAGAGGTTCTGCGACGGGCGGTCCCCGAGCGCCCGGTTGCCGACCTGGTCATGGGTGCAGGTGTACGCGACCAGCCGGGTGCCGGGGATTCCTGACTCCGCGGTGGTGTCCAAGGGGCGGCCGTGGCGGCGGCGCCGGAACGACGAATAGGTGGCGGCGTGAAAATAGCCGTGGCGCAGGGTTTGCGCCAGGGTGGCCAGGCTGCCGAAGTCGGCGTAGTAGCCCTGGCGCTCGCCGGACACCGCGGTGTGGATGGCGTGGTGGATGTCGTCGGCCCATTGCGCCGTCAGGCCGTAACCGCCCCGGTCGCGCGCGGTGATCAGCCGCGGGTCATTCAGATCGCTCTCGGCGATCAGCGACAGCGGACGGCCCAGCTGTCTTGACAGCCAATCGGTTTCGGTCGCGAGCTCCTCGAGGATGTGGATGGCCGTCGTGTCCACCAGGGCGTGCACGGCGTCCAGGCGCAGCCCGTCGGCGTGGAAGTCACGCATCCAGCGCAGCGCGCACCCGATGATGTAACGCCGGACCTCGTCGGAGTCGGCGTCGGCGATGTTGATGCCTTCGCCCCACGGGTTGCTCGCCGACGACAGGTATGGGCCGAACTTGGGCAGGTAGTTGCCGGACGGGCCGAGGTGGTTGAACACCGCGTCGATCAGGACGCCCAGGCCCCGCGCGTGACAGGCGTCGACGAACCGCACCAGGGCGTCGGGGCCGCCGTAGGGCTCGTGCACGCTGTACCACAGCACGCCGTCGTAACCCCAGCCATGCGTTCCGGCAAAGGAATTCACCGGCATCAGCTCGACGAAGTCGACGCCGAGATCCACCAGGTAGTCGAGCTTCTCAATGGCCGAGTCGAGGGTCCCCGCGGGGGTGAAGGTGCCGAGGTGCAATTCGTAGATCACCGCACCGTCGACCGGCCGCCCCTGCCACTCGGCGTCGGTCCAGGCGGCGCTCGCCGGGTCCCACAGCTGCGAGCGGGCGTGCACGCCGTCGGGCTGGCGGGGCGAACGCGGGTCGGGCAGCACCGTGGGATCGTCGTCGAGCAGGAACCCGTAGCGGGCGTCCGCGGCCGAGTCCACCGACGCATGCCACCAGCCGTCGTCGGCGCGCGTCATCGGGTGCACCTGGCCCTCGACGTCGAGCCGGACCCGCTCCGGTTTGGGTGCCCAGACGCGGAATTCAGTCATGGTGGCGCTCCAGCAGCACGACGGGCAGCTCGGCGAACAACTGGGCCGCCGCCGTCGGCCCGTCCGCGATGACACCGGTGAGCGCGTCTTTCCAGGTGCCCTCCGGCAGCGCCAGCACGGTGTTGCCCCAACCGGTTTCGGTCAGGCGCACCGTCCAACGGGTCACCGCGACCACGATGTCCTCACCGCGGCGGAAGGCCAGCACGTGATCGGCGGCGTCGCCGTCGGCCAGCACGGGAACGTAGTCGCCGCGCAGGAAGGTGTCCGGGTGGGCGCGTCGCACCCGAAGCGCGGTGGTGACCACCCGAATCTTGGGATGCTCCAAGGCCTTCAGCGCGGCGCGGCGGGCGGCGTAGTCGACGGCCCGGCGATTGTCCGGATCTACCAGGCTGTCGTCCCACAGCTCGGTGCCCTGGTAGACGTCGGGTATCCCCGGGACGGTCAGGGCGAGCAGCTTCTGGCCCAGCGCGTCGCTGGAGGCATGCGGGTTGAGCTGGGCGACGAGCTCGGTCAGCTGGCCCGCCACCGGGCCGTCGAACACACCGTCCAGCCACCGGTGCACCGCGTCCTCGAACTCGGTGTCCGGATCGTTCCAGGAGGTATGCCACGCCGCCTCCCGGATGGCCTTCTCGGCGTAGTTGTGCAGCCGCTCGCGCAGCTCGGTACTCACTTCGCCGCTGACCGGCCAGACGCCGAAGATGTTCTGTAGCAGGAACTGTCCGGTGGCCGGGTCGGGGGAGGGTGCCTCGACCTCCCAGCGGGCGACGAACTCCGTCCACAGCGACGGCACCTGCGAGAGCACCCCGATCCTGGCCCGCACGTCCTCGCCGCGCTTGGTGTCGTGGGTGGTCAGCGTCGTCATGGTGTGCGGCCACAGGCGGATGCGGGTGGCCGCGCGCTGGTGGAACTCGGCCGCGCCGACACCGAAGCGATGCGGCTCACCACCGACCTCGTTGAGCGACACCAACCGCGCGTCACGGTAGAAGTAGCAGTCCTCGGTCGCTTTGGCGGTCACCGCACCGCAGAGTTGCTGCAGCCGGGTGGCCGGCTCGCCGCCCCGGGCCAGCGCGGCGGCGAGCACCTGCAGGGCCGGCCCCAATTCCGGTGACTGCGCCTGCGTTTCGTCCAGCGCTGTGGGCATGATCGCGGACAGCCCGGGGTAGTCGCAGCGGTAGACCCCGATATGGGTGAGCAGCGCCGCGACCGCTTCGGGCAGCTGCGGGTGGTCCGCGCCGGCCGCCGCCACGATGGCGCGGCGCAGGCGGCGCAATTCGCTCGCGAGCGTATCGGTGGCCGCGCGAAACTTCAGGTCCGCCAACATCTCCGGCGTGGAGCCGTAATCCAGCCCCGCCGATTCGACGAGTTCGGTGAGCGCGGGCGCGCCGCTGGGGTCGACGAAGACCCCGCCGATCTCCCGCAGCACGTCGTACCCGGTGGTGCCCCCGATGGGCAGCGTGGGTTCGAGCGCCTCGTCGACCGCCAGGATCTTCTCGATCACGATCCAGGTTTGCGGCCCAACCGATTCGCGCAACCACGCGAGGTAGCCGCAGGGGTCGGACAGCCCGTCGGGATGGTCGATGCGCACACCGTCGACGAGGCCCTCGGCGGCCCACCGGGCGACCTCGGCGTGGGTGGCGTCGAACACGGCGCGGTCTTCCTGGCGCAGCCCGGCCAGGGAGGTGATCGAGAAGAAGCGCCGGTAGCCGCACACGCCGTTGCGCCAGCCCACCAGCCGGTAGTGCTGGCGGTCGTGCACCTCGGGCCCGGTGCCGTCGCCGGTGCCGGGCGCGATGGGCAGGGCCAGGTCACCGAGCCGCAGCAGGTCCCCGTCCACCTTCAGCTCGGCCGCGTCGTCGTCGGAACCCAGGATCGGCAGCACGATGCGGCCGTCCTCGTCGAGGTCCCAGTCGATGTCGAAATACGTTGCGTAGTCCGAAGACCGGCCGTTCCGCAACACGTCCCACCACCACGCGTTCTGTTGGGGCTGGTCGATCCCGACGTGATTGGGCACGATGTCGACGATCAGGCCGATGCCGCGCTGCCGCGCCGCGGCCGACAGCCGCTCCAGCCCTTCGCGACCACCCAGTTCGGGGGAGACGGTCGTCGGGTCGGTGACGTCGTAGCCGTGGTTCGACCCGGTGGCCGCGGTCATGATCGGGGACAGGTAGACGTGGGACACCCCGAGTTCGTCCAGGTAGTCCAGCAGGTTCTCCGCGTCGGCGAAGGTGAACGCGAACCCGCTGGCCTCACCGCGCAGCTGCAACCGGTAGGTCGAAAGTATTGGAAAGGGCATGCGTCACATGGTCTTACGTAAAACCAGAAGGGAACGCCCGGGCAGCGAGACCTTCTCTTCGGCATTCACCACCTGGTCGGCGTCACCCGTCGGGTGGTTGGTGTCCAGTTCCACGGTCCACTCCTGCGCATAGTCGTCGTTCGGCATCACGAACTCCACGGGTTCTTCGCCGGCGTTGAAGCACAACAGGAACGAGTCATCGACGACCCGTTCGCCGCGCGCGTTGGGCGCGGTAATGGCCTCACCGTTGAGGAACACCGCCACACATTTGTGAATGCTTTCGCCCCAGTCCTCGTGCGTCATCTCTCGGCTGCTCGGGTTCAGCCAGGCGATGTCGCGCACCTCGTCGCCGCTGCGGATCGGCTCGCCCTCGAAGAACCGGCGCCGACGGAACACCGGATGGGTCTTGCGCAACGTGGTCACCTTGCGCGCGAAGGCCAGCAGGTCGGAGTTCTTGTCGACCAATGACCAATCCATCCAAGACAATTCGGAGTCCTGGCAGTACACGTTGTTGTTGCCGTTCTGGGTGCGGCCGAGTTCGTCGCCGTGCGCGATCATCGGCGTGCCCTGGCTGAGCATCAGCGTCGCCCAGAAGTTGCGCATCTGGCGACGGCGCAGCGCCAAGATGTCCGGGTCGTCGGTGGGCCCCTCGACGCCGCAGTTCCAGGAGCGGTTGTGGCTTTCGCCGTCCCGGTTGTCCTCGCCGTTGGCCAGGTTGTGTTTCTCGTTGTAGGAGACCAGGTCGTTGAGCGTGAACCCGTCGTGGGCGGTGACGAAGTTGATGCTGGCGCTGGGGCGCCGGCCGGTCGCCTCGTAGAGGTCCGACGACCCGGTCAGCCGGGACGCGAACTCGCCTAGGGTCGCGGGCTCGCCCCGCCAGTAGTCACGCACAGTATCGCGATACTTCCCGTTCCACTCGGTCCACAAACCCGGGAAATTTCCGACTTGGTAGCCACCCTCGCCGACGTCCCACGGTTCGGCGATCAATTTGACCTGGCTGACGATCGGATCCTGCTGTACCAGGTCGAAGAACGCGCTCAGTCGATCGACGTCGTGCAGCTCGCGGGCCAGCGTGGCGGCGAGGTCGAAACGAAAGCCGTCGACGTGCATCTCGGTCACCCAGTAGCGCAGCGAGTCCATGATGAGCTGCAGCACGTGCGGGTGACGGGGGTTGAGGCTGTTGCCCGTGCCGGTGTAGTCCTTGTACAGCCGCAGGTCGGTGTCGACGAGCCGGTAGTAGGCCGCGTTGTCGATGCCGCGGAAATTGATGGTCGGCCCGAGGTGGTTGCCCTCGGCGGTGTGGTTGTACACCACGTCGAGGATCACCTCGATGTTGGCCTCGTGCAGGCTGCGGACCATCGATTTGAACTCGGCGACGCTGGAGGTGCGATTGGCCGCGTACTGGTTGTGCGGAGCGAAGAACCCGAAAGTGTTGTAGCCCCAGTAGTTTCGCAAGCCAAGGTCCAGCAGCCTCGAGTCGTGCATGAACTGGTGCACCGGCATCAGCTCCAGCGCGGTGACGTTGAGCGACTTCAGATAGTCGATGATCACCGGGTGCGCCAGCCCGGCGTAGGTGCCGCGCAGTTCGGGCGGGATGCCCGGGTGGGTTTGCGTCATTCCCTTCACGTGGGCCTCGTAGATGACCGTCTCGTGGTACGGGGTGAGCGGCGAACGGTCCGAGCCCCAGTCGAAGAAGGGATTGCTCACCACGCTGGTCATGGTGTGGCCCAGCGAGTCGACCATCGGCGGCGTCCCGGGGTCGGCGTCGTCACCGTCGGGATGCACGGCCTTCAGGTCGTAGGAGAACAGCGCCTGCCCGAAGTTGAAATCCCCGTGGAAGGCCTTGCCGTAAGGGTCGAGCAGCAGCTTGCTCGGGTCGCACCGGTGCCCGGCCGCCGGGTCGAAGGGGCCGTAGACCCGGAATCCGTAGCGCTGGCCCGGGGAGATGTTGGGCAGATAGGCGTGCCACACGTAGCCGTCGACCTCGTCGAGGGGAATCCGTGACTCGGCCCCGGCGTCGTCGATCAGGCACAGCTCGACCTTCTCGGCGATCTCGGAGAACAACGAAAAGTTCGTCCCCGCGCCGTCATAGGAGGCGCCAAGGGGATACGGGTTCCCCGGCCAGACGGTCGCCAGTTTCGGTTGTCGGTTACCAGGTACGCCTGCTTCTGAAGCGTGATTGTCGGTCGGCACCATCTGACCTTATCCGCGAGCGGGGCCCCGGGGCGCGTCACCACCAACCGGTGTTGGCGGCGATCTGACGGCCCAATTCGCCCACCATGGTCCGCACGTAAGTGGGGGTCAGGTGGTGGGCGCCGTGGTAGATCAGCACGTTTCCCTCGACCGGCCGGCACACGTCGGCGCGGCAGATCGCGTCGGACATGTCGAGCACCTTCAGCAGCGGGAATTGTGTGACGAAGTCGAGGGTCTGATTGCGGTCGGACAGCGCGTCGGAACGCTTGATCGCGCACGACTGGGGGCTTCCACCCTTCTTGGCCAGGCAATCCGCCGGGTCGAACGGCTGGCCGTTCTTGACCAGCCATGGGGTGTCGCGCATGCCGAGGATCGGAATGTTGTTGTCCGAGAACCGCTGCCAGATTCCGATGTAGGTCGCCGGCATCACGTCGCCGGGCTTGATGTTCCACGGCCGGGTCGTGGTGGTGAACACGTAGTCGGGACGGTCGGCGATCAACCGGTCCATTGTCTGTTCCACCCACTCCCGGCACTGCGGGTAGGCGGCGTTGTTGCCCATGATCAACGGGACTTCCTCGGTGGACAACGGGCAGCCCATCTTGAGGTACGTCACCACTTTGAAGTGATGCATCTTGCCGAGCACGTCGAGTGCGGGCAGCCAGTGTTCGGCGTGGGACCCGCCCGCCAGCGCGATCGTGCGGTCGCCGGCCACGTCGCCGTAGGTGCAGGCAACCACCGCCGGGTTGACGAAGTCGCTGATGCAACCGTCCCGGGTGGAGACCGGCAGATCCTCCTTGACCTCCAGCACGCTGGGGCGCATGGGCAACGCGGGCACCCGCACGCGTTCGGTCAGGGCGCGCGCGCCCGGGTAGTCCTGCGGGTTGAGCACGCTGAGCTCCTTGCCCGCGGCCCGCAGGACGGTGACGTGCTGGCGCCACGTGAACGACGTCGCGGTGAGCGTGACGCCGAGCAGCACGATCGCCGTCCCCAGCGCCATCGTCGGCCTGGGCAGGCGCGCCAGCCACGCGGGCGCGGGCGCCGGTGACTTCCCGGCGGTCCGGTAGCGCAGGGGGTCCTCGACGAGCCGGGTGGTCAGGTAGGCCAGCAACCCGGAGACGAGCAACACGGCGGCGCCTTCGACGAAGTCGGCGTGCCGGTGACCGCTGAACGAGAGCCAGAAGATCAGGAGCGGCCAGTGCCACAGGTAGAGGGAATACGCCATCGCGCCCAGCGCGACCAGCGGCCCGGCCGCCAGCAGGCGATTCGGCAGCGGCAGCCGGTCGGTGGCACCGGGGTCGCCTTGCAGGTTGGCCCCCGCCAGGATCATCAGCATGGTGGCCCCGACGGGCACCAGGGCCCACGGACCGGGGAATTCCTTGACGCCGTCGATCAGCGCCCCGCACGAGACGATCGCCGCCAGCGCCAGGGTGGCCACGGCCGTTCGCAACCACATCGGCCAGCGGATGGCCGGCACCAGCGCACCGACCAGCGCGCCGAGTAACAACTCCCAGCCGCGCGCGAAGCTGTTGTAGTAGGCGGCCGCCTGGTCGTCCTGATGCGCGACGATCGCGTAGACGAACGACGCCACCGTCAGCGCCGTCAGCAGCACCAGGAACAGGGTGCGCAGCCGGGGGCCCAGCGGTCGCCCGAACAGGTATGCGCACGCGGCGATCACCAGCAGGAAGCCGACGTAGAACTGGCCCTGCACCGACATGGACCAGATGTGCTGCAGGGGGCTGACGGCCTCGCCCGCGCGCAGGTAGTCCGACGCTGAGTTGGCGAGTTCCCAGTTCTGGTAGTAGCCGAGGCTGGCCAGGCTTTGGTCGGCGAAGGTCTCCCACCGCGTCTCGGGTTGCACCAGGATGGTCAACACCGCGCAGCCGGCCAGCACCACGACCAGGGCGGGCACCAGGCGGCGCACGAGCCGGACCACCTCCGCCACCGGGGACAGGGTGACGGCGGGATTCAGTGCCGCGCGGATGATCTTGCCGCCGAAGAAGAATCCGGACAGGGCCAAGAACACGTCGACGCCGCCGGAGACCCGGCCGAACCAGATGTGGAAGACGGCCACCAGCGCGATGGCGATGCCGCGCAGGCCGTCGAGGTCATAGCGATAGAACCCCGGATTGCGCGCTGCCGTACCCGCCGGTTCCGCGGTCGCGACCGGTTGGGGAGACGGGGACAGGGTCGGCATGATCGACCGCTAATTTACCGAAAACCGCCACCCGCTCCGGTTTAGGAGCAGGTGGCGGCGCTCGAGCGTCCCCCGAAGGGCGGGGAAATTACCGGGCGGTGCCGGCGGCGGGCGGGAGGAACGGCGATTGCTGCGGCGGCAGCAGCTGCACCGGTGCCTGCGGCATCGGAAGTTGCTGAGTGGGCAGCTGCTGGACCGGCGCCTGCTGCACCGGCATCCGCTGCACCGGCGCCTGCTGCAGCGGGGCCTGCGGTAGCGGGGCTTGCTGCACCGGCGCTTGCTGCAACGGGAGCTGCCCGGACTGCTGCTGCAGCGGGGCCTGCTGCACGGGCGCCTGTTGCGTCGGCAGTTGCTGCAGCGGCGGTTGCTGCAATGGGGTTTGCTGCACCGGGGCTTGCTGCGTCGGGAGTTGCTGCGCCGGTGGCTGCTGCACCGGGGCTTGCTGCGCCGGGACCTGCGTGGGAGCCTGCTGCGGCAGCTGCTGGACCGGCGCCGGCTGAACCCCGAGGACGCGGACCAGGTAGGGGGCCATGCCGTTGGCGCGCACCGGCGACACCTGGACGACGTCGCCCACCTCGAGCATCTGGTTGTTACCCAGGTACATCGCGACGCTCTGCGTGCCCTCGGGACCGTAGAAGATCATGTCGCCCTTTTGCGCCTGCTGCGGCAGCACCTTCTGGCCGACCTTGTAGATCGCCCCGGACGAGCGCGGCAGCTTGATGCCGGCGCCGGCGTACGCGTACTGCATCAGGCCCGACGCGTCGAAGCCGACGGTGTTGATGCCCGTCCCGGTGCCGCGGGTCGGTCCGTTGATCCCGCCGCCGGCCCAGGAGAACGGCACGCCGCGCTGCGACAGCCCGCGCGCGATCACCACGTCGGCGGCCTGCTGATAGTCCATCGGCCGGATGCCCGGGTCGGCGGAAGCGACCACGGGCGCGGCCATCGGCGCCGCCAGGATCGCCAAACCGATCGCGAAGGCGTAGATGCGTTTCATTGTCTTGGCCTCTCAGGGGCTCACTGGCCTCAGCGCGGTGACTTCACGCGTCCGCCGCCGATCCATGACTGGGCGACAGCCTCCCCGTTGGGACCGACGCCGCTGCATGACACTTGCGGATGTGAACAGCGGTCCTGTTTCACATCAGTCACTGCAGCCACTCTGACAACAGAAGTTGTTAGCCGCCAGGGCCCGGCGGGATTTTTTGTCGTAACGTGACCGGACGGTGACTGGGCGGCCCAAATCCTGGTGCGCAGTTGTGATTTCGGTCTCAGTCGGGCGGGCGTCGCCCGCGCCGCTAAGCCGGCGCGGCTACGCCCAATAGCGTTCGCTGAAGACCGTGAGCAGCGAACCGACGACGGCGCTGAGCAAGGTCAGCGTGAGGGCCAGGACCGGCCAGAAGGACATGTACCAGCCCTTCAGCAGCGACACGATCGGGCCGAGGACCGCGGCGGCGATCGCGGCCCCGATGCCGCCCCACACGATCGGGCGGATGTAGTAATCGACGCCGAACGGCACCGGCCCGCACGTCTCGTCGGCGCATACGTGCTCGAGGAAGCCGAAGAGCCGGTCCGGCCACGCCGTCGCGGTGGCCAGAACGAGGAGCAGGGCCAGCAGCGCGACGGTGCAGGCGACGTCCCACGGCGCCAGCCGCACCCGGATCACCCGCGGCGCTTCGTCGTCGTAATTGGCCAGCAGCGAATGCGTCGTCGCGGTCGAAGGGGTGCCCGCAGCGGGTTCACCGGGCGTGTTCGGCGTAGCCATCAAACCCCATGCTCCCCGATGGGCGGCCGTTATGCGACTTGGCTGCTTTACCCTCGATCACTATGCCCGCGGCGAGCGCCGGGTTGACCCCCGAGCAGATCAGCGCGATCGACGCCGCGCACCTGTGGCACCCGTACAGCACCATCGGCAGCGAAGCCGTCGCGCCGGTGGTCGCGGTCGCCGCGCGGGGCGCCGTCCTGACGCTGATCCGGGACGGCGAGCCGATCGAGGCGCTCGACGCGATGAGCTCGTGGTGGACCGCGATCCACGGGCACGGCCACCCTGTGCTGGACGCGGCGCTGACCGCGCAGCTGGGCGTCATGAACCACGTGATGTTCGGCGGGCTCACCCACGAGCCGGCCGCCCGGCTGGCGCAGTTGCTGGTGGACATCACCCCGGCCGGCTTGGACACCGTCTTCTTCAGCGACTCCGGATCGGTGTCCGTCGAGGTCGCGGTCAAGATGGCGCTGCAGTACTGGCGCAGCCGGGGTCGGCCCGACAAGCACCGGCTGATGACGTGGCGGGGCGGCTACCACGGCGACACCTTCACACCGATGAGCGTCTGCGATCCCGACGGCGGCATGCACAACCTGTGGACCGACATCCTGGCCCGCCAGGTGTTCGCCCCGCAGGTCCCGCGCGACTACGACCCCGCCTACAGTGCGGCGTTCGAGCAGCAGCTCGCCGAGCACGCCGGCGAACTGGCGGCCGTCATCGTCGAACCGGTGGTGCAGGGCGCGGGCGGGATGCGCTTCCACGACCCCCGCTACCTGCGCGACCTGCGCGAGTTGTGCCGCCGGCACGACGTGCTGCTGATCTTCGACGAGATCGCCACCGGCTTCGGCCGCACCGGCGAGCTGTTCGCGGCCGACCACGCCGGGGTGAGCCCGGACATCATGTGCGTGGGCAAGGCGTTGACCGGCGGGTACGTCACCCTGGCGGCCACGCTGTGCAGCACCGACATCGCGCACACCATCAGCGCCGGCGAGGCCGGCGCGCTGATGCACGGGCCCACCTTCATGGCCAACCCGCTGGCCTGCGCGGTTTCGGTGGCCAGCGTCGAGCTGCTGCTCGACCAAGACTGGCGCGCGCGGGTCACCGAGATCGCCGCCGGCCTGGCCGACGGGCTCGAGCCCGCCCGGGCGCTGCCCGGCGTCATCGACGTGCGGGTGTGCGGCGGGATCGGCGTCATCGAGTGCGCCCGCCCGGTCGACCTGGCCGTCGCCACCCCGGCGGCCCTGGACCGCGGCGTCTGGCTGCGCCCCTTCCGCAACCTGATCTACGCGATGCCGCCCTACGTCTGCCCGCCGGATGAGATCGCCCGGATCACCTCGGCGATGGTCGACGTCGCGCGGCTCGTAGCCTGACGGCGCCGACCCGCAGCGCCCGGCAACGCCGCGCTCGCGGTCGCCACTGGGCTGACGGTGCCGACCCGCAGCGCCCGGCAACGCCGCGCTCGCGGTCGCCACTAGGCTGATCCCCGATGAGGGCACCGATCGAGACTTCCCCGCTGGCCTGGCTGGAGGCGGTGGAGAAGCAGCGCCGCGAGGCCGGCCTGCGTCGCTCGCTGCGGCCCCGCCCGCCCGTCGCCACCGAGCTCGATCTGGCGTCCAACGACTATCTGGGCCTGTCCCAGCATCCCGACGTGATCGAGGGCGGCGTGGCCGCGCTGCGCATGTGGGGCGCCGGGGCCACCGGATCCCGGCTGGTCACCGGCGACACCGAACTGCACCAGCAATTCGAGTCCGAGCTCGCCGAATACGTCGGCGTCTCGGCGGGCCTGCTGTTCTCGTCCGGGTACGCGGCCAACCTGGGCGCCGTCGTCGGCCTGTCGGGCCGGGGCTCGCTGCTGGTGTCCGACGCCCTCTCGCACGCATCGCTGGTCGACGCCTGCCGGCTGTCGCGGGCCCGGGTGGTGGTCACGCCGCACCGCGACGTCGACGCCGTGGAGGCCGCCCTCGGCGCCCGCGACGAGGAGCGCGCCGTCGTCATCACCGAGTCGGTGTTCAGCGCCGACGGCGCCCTGGCGCCGCTGCGCGAGCTGCACGAGACCTGCCGCCGCCACCGCGCGTTGCTGATCGTCGACGAGGCCCACGGCCTGGGGGTACGCGGTGGCGGTCGCGGGTTGCTGCACGAACTCGGGCTGGCGGGCGCGTCCGACGTGGTGATGACCACGACCCTGTCCAAGGCGCTGGGCAGCCAGGGCGGCGTGGTGCTCGGACCGGCCGCGGTGCGGGCGCACCTGATCGACGCGGCGCGGACGTTCATCTTCGACACCGGCCTGGCTCCCGCCGCCGTGGGCGCCGCGCGCGCCGCACTGACCGTGCTGCGGGCCGAGCCATGGCGACCCGAGGCGGTGTTGCGGCATGCCCGCGCCCTGGCCGAGGCGTGCGACGTTCCCGACGCCCCGCAGTCTGCGGTGGTGTCGGTGATCCTGGGCGACCCGGAGGTGGCGCTTGCGGCCGCGACCGCCTGCCTGGACGCCGGCGTGAGGGTGGGCTGCTTCCGGCCCCCGACGGTGCCCGCCGGGACGTCGCGGCTGCGGCTGACCGCGCGCGCGTCGCTGGACGCGGCCGAACTCGGGATCGCCCGTCGGGTGCTCACCGACGTCCTCGCTGCGACGCGCCCTTGACCGTCCTGGTCGTCACCGGAACGGGCACCGGGGTCGGCAAGACCGTCGTCACCGCGGCCCTGGCCTGCCACGCCCGCCGGGCCGGCATCGACGTGGCGGTCTGCAAACCGGTTCAGACCGGCACCGACGCGGGCGACGACGACCTCGCCGAGGTCGCCCGGCTGTCCGGCGCGACCGAGCTGGCCGGGCTCGCCCGCTATCCCCAACCGCTGGCGCCGGCCGCCGCGGCCGAACTGGCCGGCGCCGCGCTGCCCACCGGCGACCAGCTGCTGCGGCTCATCGCCGGGCTTGACCGCCCGGGGCGGCTGACGCTGGTGGAAGGCGCCGGCGGGCTGCTGGTCGAACTCGCCGCCGGCGGCGTCACCCTGCGTGACCTCGCCGTCGAGCTGGGCGCCGCGGCGCTGGTCGCGGTCAGCGCGGAACTGGGCACCCTCAACCACACCGCGCTCACTCTGGAAGCGCTTGCCGCGCAAGGTGTTTCGTGTGCGGGGCTGGTCATCGGCAGCTGGCCGTCCCGGCCGGGGCCGGCGGAGACTTCGAACCGCGTCGCCCTGAACCGGCTGGGTCCGGTGCGGGCCGCCCTGCCGGCGGGAGCCGGGGCGATGGGCGCGGCGCAGTTCGCGGACATGAGCGCGGCGGCGTTCGACCGCGACTGGGTCACCGCGCTGGTGCGCTGATGGTGCATTCGATCGAGCTGCTGTTCGACGGCGAGACCGAGGCGACGATCCGTGGGCTATGGGATGCATTGGCGGGCGCCGGGATTCAAAGCCAATCGCCGGCCGGGCGGCCGCACGTCACGCTCGCGGTGGCCGACCGCATCGCCGAGGAGGCCGACGCCGCGCTGCGGCCCCTCACCGAGCGGCTGCCACTGCGCTGCGCCGTCGGCGCGTCATTGCTGCTCGGACGGTCCAACGCGATCCTGGCCCGGCTGATCGTGCCGACGGCCGAACTGCTCGGCTTTCACGCGGAAGTGCACCGGCTGTGCGGCGAGTACCTGGCCCCGGCGCCGGCCCCCACCAGCCTGCCCGGCCAGTGGACGCCGCACGTCACGCTGGCCCGCCGCGTCGGCGGGCCGGCGCTGAGCCGCGCGCTGCGCATCGCGGGGCGGCCCGCCCTCCTCGAGGGCAGCTTCGCCGCCCTGCGGCACTGGAACGGCGAGAAGAAGGTCGACTACCTGATCGGCTAACCGCCGAACAGCAGGTACAGGCCGGTAAACGTGTACCCGACCATGACCAGCATCATCGTCAGCTGGCCGGTGAGCTGGTGGCCGCGGGGAAGCAGCCGTAGCGCCCTGTCGTGGGCGGCGATCACCGCCAGGATGTGGCCGGTCACCACGCACGCCACCTTGATCCCGGCCAGCACCGGCGGATGGGTGGACAGCACGTAGGCGACCTGCTGATGCGCCAGCCCCAGCACGTTCCAGCCGCGGCCGAAGGGGTCGGCCAACGCGAACACGGCCTGCTGCCCGCGCTCGACGAGGTAGGTCAGGTAGTGGGCGAAGATGTAGCCCACCACGATGGGGATCAGGGAATGCGCCATCTGCCCGGGCAGGGCGCGGCGCTGGTCGCGATCCACGCCGCCCGTCGCTCGTGCGGCAAGCGAAAACGTCACGGCGACAACGGAAATGAATACGATCAGGCCGAGCGTCCGCAGCAGCGACGACGCCGCCGCCGGCGGCAGGCCCATGGGGGAGAGCCCATCGGCGAAACCGCGCCACGTCGGCGACGACGAGAAGCTGTCGAACGCGGTGGACCCGAGCAGCACCGCGAGCAGCACCACCACGCCGGGCCGCACCGGCAGCGACGGCAAATGGTCGAGCGGGTTGCCCACCACGATTCGCCCACTGTCCGCGTTGCGGCGAAACGGCGACAGGCGCGAAACGGCCATGCTGTACACCCCGAAGGGGTCGGCCCGGGCCAGCCAGCGCTGGCCGCTCAACCAGGCGCCCACCAGCATGGCCGCGGCGTAGACGGCCAGCCACGCCCGCACCCA
The DNA here is from genome assembly GCF_001667885.1 of Mycobacterium scrofulaceum. GTDB lineage: Bacteria > Actinomycetota > Actinomycetes > Mycobacteriales > Mycobacteriaceae > Mycobacterium > Mycobacterium scrofulaceum_C. Next base: position 15,102 of record NZ_LZJW01000124.1, read on the forward strand.
CGGCAGCGACGCCGGGTTCGGGCTGGCCAGTTCCATCCAGACGAACGCGAACAGGCCAAGGGCGGCCGGGCGGTAGCCCCACCCTTCGGGGTAGGACAGCCGCGGGGAGTGCAGGCGCTGCGGCGTGGCGCGGCGGAGCAGCAGATAGACGGTCCGCATCGGCGAGACGACCCGCCAGAACGGCCCGATCAGCAGCGACAGCGCCACCAGGCCGACCCACAGCAGGACGTAGAACACGCCGAGCAAGGCGTTGGCCTCCGACCGCGGGCCCCACACCCCGGCCGCCACCGCCCACGCCGCGAGGATCAGGCCGAGCGCGGCCGCCGTCCACCGCGTCGCCCGCGCGTCGACGACCGCGGTCACCACCGCCGGCAGCGCACGGCCCGGCTTGCCGGGATCGAACCGGGGCCGCCGCCACGCGAAGGCGACCAGCGCGAAGGTGAACGTCAGCGCCCACGCCGCGCCGACCATCGCGTACATATACGGCACCGGAAGGTCGCCGGATCCGCCCAGCCCGTGCGCGAGGACCGCGCGGGCACTCACGGCTGGACTTGGATGGTCGCGATCGTGCGGTCCAGGTGGTGCAGCTCCACCTCGACGTTGCCGGGCACGTCGACGGCGAACTGGAAGGTTTGATTCGGCGCCGCGGCCACCGGGAACTTGTGGTCGGGCGTCGAGTGCACGTGCAGCTCGTCGGGGGCGTCACTGGTCACGCGCAGCGTGATCTGTTGGCGCACCTTGGCCTGCAGCGTGGCGTTGGTGGGGGTCACCTGCCCCTTGGCGATGGTGACGTCGACCGTCGGGCCGGCGGCGGCCGGGGACTGGTTCTGCGAACCCCCGCACGCGATCAGCGCGCACGAAAGGGCCGCCACCCATGCCGCGGCCAGGGCGCTACGCATCCCCATCGGTCACGCCGCCTGGGGAGTGCCGGGCACGGTGTGCTTTTCCTCCTCCGGCCGCTTGGGCAGGGACTCGTAGTTGTTGATCCGGCCGGCGCCCCAGGTGAGGGCGGTGATCACCATCAGGGTCAGGAAGAGCACGACGATCCCACCGGCGGTGAACAGCCAAGCCGGCGCGCTCTGGTCGCGTTCGCGCTGCAGGATCGTGACCTCCAGGACGAACGGCCGCGTGCTGCTCGCCACCGCGGGGACCTCGGGCGCCGGGATGGCGTCGTCGGCCGGCTCGTAGATCGGCACGGCCGTCATCATGCGGCCGTCCTGCACCCGCAACAGCGTCTTCCAGTCTCCCCACACCGGGACCGGCTGGGTGGACCGGTAGTGCCCCGGCCCGACCTTGGCGAGCTTGTCGATGATCAGGCCTCGGTCGTTCTGCATCCGCCCCTGCCAGGACAGGATCGTCAGCCAGTCCGGGCTGTCACTGACCATCGTGGGCGGGGAGAGCATCACGTCGGCCGACACCATCCGCTGCCCCGCGGGGCTGGGCAGATCCGTCAGCATCACCGTGGCCGTGTTCTTCTCCGGCACCCGGATATGCAGCCCGTTGGCCACCGCGACGCCGATCACCAGCACCGTCAGCGCCACGACGCCGATGCCGAGCCGGCGGCCGGGCAGGCGTTCGCCGGTGAGCACCATGCCGAACATGGCGCCGCACACCCCGGTCAGGACGGCGACCGGCACCGACATGGCCAGCGCCTCGCCCCACATGCTCGTCGGCCACGGGTAGTGGTACACCGCCGCGATCCACAGCGACTCCAGCCACAGCCCCACTGTCGCCACCCCGAGGCCGGCGACGGCACCGAAGACCAGCGGGCGCTTGATCAACGGGGTCAACGCCACCAGCTCGACGACGAGGGCGGGACCCAGGTACAGCGGGAACCAGTTGATCGGGGCACCCAGGATGGGGCCGACGATCAACGCCACCGCGCCCCGCAGCGCGATCGCGAACACCGCCGCGATGATCGCGGCGCCGCGCCCCATCGTCAGGCGCGCGGCGACGGCCGCGAGCGCGGACGCCGCGGCGATCAGCATCGGCTGGAACACCAGCCGGAACTGCGGGACGCCGAAGTCGAACTCGATCTGATAGACGGACAGGCCGATGAACAACCCGCCGAACGACAGGTACCGCAGGAACGTGATGAACGTGCCGTGGAATACCTCCCCGGCCTCGTGCGCCTCGCCCTCACGCTCCAGCATCAGCACCGAAAACAGCGAGAAACACGCCCCACCGATCATCATCAGATGTGTTGGGCCCCACAGCGTTACGTCTTGACCGAAGATCCGGTGCCAGATGTCGTCGAGCGGGAAGCCGATCATCGCGTACATGCCGCAGCCGGCCATCAGCAGACCGCCGACGGGCGCGTACCAGTTGCGCGTGATGCGCACCGCCGCGGGGCCCGGCTTGTCGAACGGCAGCACGACCGAGACCATGCCGGCGACGAAGATCCCGAACAGGCCGATGATGATGAAGTAGTGCGCGGGGTTGGCCAAGGGGCCGGGATCGCGCCCGTTGCCGATGTGCCAGCTGACGTCCCAGATGAACCCGAATAGGGCGCAGATGATGAATGTCGTGAAAATCATGACCGGAAGCGCAACCCAATTGGGCCGGTGGAACTTTTCGCCCAGCTTGTCGGCGACCCGGGTCAGCCACTCGATGCGATGGGTGCGGTGGGCATAACCGACCCACAGCATGACCGCGGCGATGACCACGGCCGCGACCGACAGCCCGATCACCTGGTTGAGGCCGGCGCCGCGCGCCGGCGCTTCGGCAACGAAAGTGAGTTCCGCCGATGTCATCGTCAAACCCTCCCAACAGCGCCCGACTGCCTGGCGAGCTGTGATCCAGCTCGCACGAAGCGGAATGCCCAAATCGCCGGGCGGTCAATCACCGATTTTCGTCGTCGAGCTGCCCGGCGTCCTCGGACTCGTCGGCGGAACGGCGGTCTTTGAGCGCGACGTAGAGGATCACGCCGACGACGATGATCGCCGGCAGGAACGCCGGGATCGCCAGCAGGATCATGTGGTGGGCCACGTACGTGACGTGTGGATCGGTCATGGTAGTGAGATACCCCGGCGGATGGCATGCACTGCGGCCGTTACCCTACTTTGAACACTTTTATTCACAGCCGCCACGACCGTGGGGCAGGAGGCCGCGCGCTCGGCCACCGACGATGCAGGGGAGTACTGGTGACTCAAGCGGCAACTCGACCGGCGACCGGCGCCAACGACGCAGACATCCTCGAGGTTGCCCGCGAACAGGTGCTCGAGCGCGGCGAGGGGCTGGGCCGCGAGCAGGTGCTGCGGGTGCTTCAGCTGCCGGACGACCGGCTCGACGACCTGCTGGCGCTGGCCCACGAGGTGCGGATGCGGTGGTGCGGCCCCGAGGTGGAGGTCGAGGGCATCATCAGCCTGAAGACCGGCGGCTGCCCCGAGGATTGCCACTTCTGCTCGCAGTCGGGACTGTTCGCGTCGCCGGTGCGCAGCGCCCGCCTGGACGTGCCCAGCCTGGTCGAGGCGGCCAAGCAAACCGCCAAGTCCGGCGCCACCGAGTTCTGCATCGTGGCCGCCGTGCGCGGGCCCGACGAGCGGTTGATGGCCCAGGTCGCGGCAGGCATCGAGGCGATCCGCAACGAGGTCGAGATCAACATCGCCTGCTCGCTGGGGATGCTGACCGCCGAGCAGGTCGAGCAGCTCTCGCAGATGGGTGTGCACCGCTACAACCACAACCTGGAAACCGCCCGCTCGTTCTTCACCAACGTGGTGACCACCCACACCTGGGAAGAGCGTTGGCAGACCTTGTCGATGGTGCGCGACGCCGGCATGGAGGTGTGCTGCGGCGGCATCCTGGGCATGGGCGAGACGCTCGAGCAGCGCGCGGAGTTCGCCGCCGAGCTGGCCGAGCTGGGGCCCGACGAGGTCCCGCTGAACTTCCTCAACCCGCGGCCCGGCACACCGTTCGGCGACCTGGAGGTGCTGCCGGCGGCCGAGGCGCTGAAGTCGGTGGCCGCCTTCCGGCTGGCCCTGCCGCGCGCGATGCTGCGGTTCGCCGGGGGCCGCGAGATCACCCTCGGTGACCTGGGCGCCAAGAAGGGCATGCTGGGCGGCATCAACGCCGTCATCGTCGGCAACTACCTGACGACACTCGGCCGGCCGGCCGAAGCCGATCTGGAACTGCTCGACGACCTGCAGATGCCGATCAAGGCGCTCAACGCGACTTTGTAAGAGACTTGGAGACTGTGGTTCGGGATCTGGGCGCTCCGGTCAGCGCGGGCGTCTACAACGTCTACACCGGCGAATTGGGGGGCACCGCGGTGCCGACAGCGGCGCAGTTGGGTTTGGAACCGCCGCGGTTCTGCGCGGAATGCGGGCGCCGGATGGTGGTCCAGGTCCGGCCCGACGGCTGGCGGGCGCGGTGCTCGCGGCATGGCCAGGTCGACTCCGTCGACCTGGAGGCCCAGCGATGACCGTGCACGCGCATACCCAGCCGGACGCCGTCGCGAGAAGGTCACGGGCGCGCGCGATCGCCGTCGTCGGGGTGGTGCCCTTGGCGGCCGGCGTGCTGGCCGGCGGTCTGTGGGCGTGGATCGCCCCGCCGATCCACGCCGTGGTGGCCCTCACGCGCGCCGGTGAACGGGTTCACGACTACCTCGGCAACGAGTCGCAGCACTTTTTCGACGCGCCCTGCCTGATGCTGGGCGTGCTCACCGTGCTGGCGGTGGTGGCGCCGGCGCTGGCGTGGCAGTGGCGCGCACGCCGGGGGCCGGGCATGGTCGTGGCGCTGTCGACCGGCCTGGTGGCCGCGGCCGCGGTCGCGGCGGCCACCGGCGCGGCCCTGGTGCGAATCCGGTACGGAGCGTTGAACTTCGACGCGGTGCCGCTGCCCAAGGGGCCGTCGGTCGCCTACGTGATCCAGGCGCCGCCGGTGTTCTTCGCGGGCGACCCGCTGCGGGTCGCGCTGACCCTGCTGTGGCCCGCCGCGATCGCGGCGCTGGTCTACGCGGTGCTGGCGGCCGCCGACGCCCGCGACGATCTGGGGGCTATTCCGCCGCGCGACCGGCCTTCCGATGCGCTGCCGGTCGGAGCGGGCAGCGCCCCGGAGGCGTCCGGGTCATAGCGGACGGCGGTGAATCCTGCGGCCGAGGATGACCTTGGCCGCGATCCTGGTGAGCCGCGCCATGCCGACGTAGGTCATCGGGTGGAACATCGTCGGCCAGGTGGTCCGGATCAGGTGCTCGGTGAGCGGCCGGCCGTCGAACCGGTCGGTGAGCCAGCGCAGCGTCATCGGCGCCGACAGCGGGTGCAGCAGCATGTGCTCGTTGAACGCGTCCCGGTGGTAGGTCACCTGGGCGCCCCCGGCCGAATAGGCGTCGGCGAGCACGTCGATGTCCTTGACGTCGATGAGATAGTCGTGGACGGCCTGCACGATCAACACCGGCGGCGTCGGCACCGCGACACCCAGCTTGATGTTCTCGAACACGTGCGTGACCTCGGGCGTCGACAGGATGGCATCGAGCGGCTCGTCGAGGTAGTCGCCCATGTTCTTGCCGGCCATCCGGACGACGGCCTCCACGGTGGTCATCTTCTCCAGCGACTCGAGCAGGGCGCGGCCCTCCTCGTTGCTGTGCTCTTTGATCACCCGGTCGAGCTCGGGGTAGATGTGGGCGAGGGCCGCCACCACCAGGGCGGGCAGGCCGGACAGGAAGCTGCCGTTGAGCCGGCGGAACGTGTTGCCGAGGTCCCCGACGGGCGATCCCAGCACCGCCCCGACGATGTTCAGCTCGGGCGCGTATTCGGCGCACACCTCGGCGGCCCAGGCGCTGGCCAGCCCGCCACCGGAATAGCCCCACAGCCCGATCGGCGCCGACGGCGAGAGCCCCAGCCGCTCCGATCCCAGGGCGGCGCGGATGCCGTCCAGCACGCGATAGCCGGGTTCGTACGGCGCGCCCCACAGGCCCCGCAGGCCCTCGTGGTCGGGCACCGAGACGGCCCAACCCTCGGCGACGGCGGCGATGATCAGGAAGAGTTCGAACTGGCCGATCGACCCGAGGGCCTTCGCCCGCCGCCGCAGCGCATACGACGGGAAGCAACGGGACGACACGGCGTCGATGGCGCACTGGTAGGACAGCAGCGGGCAGGGGCGTTCGGGGGCGAGTTCGGCCGGGACGATCACCGTGGTCGCCGCGGCCTCGGGCTCGCCGTTCATGTCCATCGTCCGGTAGAGCAGCTGGACGGCCTTGACGGGCTGCGGGATCAGCCCCAGGAACGCCAGCTCGACGTCGCGGGAGCGCAGCACGGTACCGGGTTCGGCGTGTTGGAAGCCAAGCGGCGGCTGGTAGAACGGGTCGTCCGAGGGCAGCAGCGGGCGCACCTTGCGCTGCAGTTCCTCGTGCGGCGGCCGGGCGATCCATTCCGCCCCGCGCGTGCCTGCCAGATTGCCGAGCTCAGCCATTGCGGCTCCCTTCTAGGCCATCCGGCATTCTCGCGTACGAACGGCAGGTAACCAAAACGTAATCGCCGCGCTGCGAGCGACTTCTTCGGTGGCGGATCCAGGTCGTGCACGTCACTGGTACCCAATTTGTGGCCGCGTCACCCCAGGACGCTTCCCGCAAGCCTAACCGGGGCGGCGTTCGCCGGCGTCGAACTGACCCGGCGGCCGCAGCGCGGCGAATTCGTCGGTGACGCGCAGTTGGGAGTCGGTGAAGTGGTAGAGGGCGGCCGGCCGTCCGCCGCTGCGGCCGGACTGGGCGATGGTGCCGGTCTGGCTGATCACCCCGCGGCGGACCAGCACCCGCTGCAGATTGGTCGCGTCCACCTGGTAGCCCAGCGCGGCGCCGTAGATGTCGCGCAGCGTGGAGAGCGCGAATTCCCTTGGGGCTAAGGCGAACCCGAGGTTGGTGTAGGACAGCTTGGCGCTCAGCCGGGCGTGCGCGTGCGTGACCATCGGGCCATGGTCGAAGGCCATCGGCGGCAGATTGCTCACCGGGTGCCAGCGCGTGTCCGGCGGCAGCTCGGGGGTGGCGGGGGAGGGCACCAGTCCCAGGAACGTCGACGCGATGACGCGCGCGCCGGGCACCCGATTCGGGTCGGAGAACACCGCCAGCTGTTCCAGGTGTGCGAGCTCCTTGAGGTCCACCTTCTCGGCGAGCTGTCGCAGGACGGAGGCGGTCATGTCTTCGTCGTTGCGCAGCCGTCCGCCCGGCAGCGACCAGGCGCCGCGCTCCGGATCCTTGGCACGCTGCCATAACAGCACGTTCAGCTGGGGTTTCTCTGTTCGCGGGCCGGTGGTTACCCGGCGAACTTGAAACACCACCGCGAGCACCTCGTGTTCAGTGCTAGTATGGCCCATGTTTTCGATTATAAGTCGAAAACCTAGCCGGCTGAAAGGAGCCGCCGTGACGGTTATCAATCGCATGGACACGCTCGCCGAAGACATGATGGCCGACCTCACGAATTCGCCCGCCGGCTACGCCGGTATCGACGGAGACGCGCAATGGGCCGCCGAGATCCGCCGCCTGGCCAAGCTGCGCGGCGCCACGGTGCTCGCCCACAACTACCAGCTGCCCGCCATCCAGGACGTCGCCGACCACGTCGGCGATTCCCTGGCGCTGTCGCGGATCGCCGCAGAGGCGCCCGAGGACACCATCGTGTTCTGCGGCGTGCACTTCATGGCCGAGACGGCCAAGATCCTCAGCCCCGAGAAGACGGTCCTCATCCCGGACCAGCGGGCCGGCTGCTCGCTGGCCGACTCCATCACCCCCGACGAACTGCGCGCGTGGCGCGACGAGCACCCCGGCGCCGTCGTCGTCTCCTACGTCAACACCACCGCGGCGGTCAAGGCGCTCACCGACATCTGCTGCACGTCGTCGAACGCGGTCGAGGTGGTCGAGTCCATCGACCCCAACCGCGAGGTGCTGTTCTGCCCGGACCAATTCCTCGGCGCGCACGTGCGCCGGGTGACCGGCCGCACCAACCTGCACGTGTGGGCCGGTGAGTGCCACGTGCACGCCGGCATCAACGGTGACGAGCTCTCCGAGCAGGCGCGGGCCAACCCCGAGGCCGACCTCTACGTGCACCCCGAATGCGGTTGCGCCACTTCGGCGTTGTATCTCGCCGGGGAGGGCGCCTTTCCGGCGGACCGGGTGAAGATCCTGTCCACCGGCGGCATGCTCGACGCGGCGCATCACACGCAGGCCCGCAAGGTGCTGGTCGCCACCGAGGTCGGCATGCTGCACCAATTGCGCCGGGCCGCACCGCAAGTCGACTTCCGCGCGGTCAACGACCGGGCGTCGTGCAAGTACATGAAGATGATCACGCCCGCGGCCCTGCTGCGCTGCCTGGTGGAAGGGGCCGACGAGGTCGACGTCGACCCGGAGATCGCGGCGGCGGGCCGCCGGAGTGTGCAACGAATGATCGAGATCGGCCAGCCGGGCGGTGGTGAATGACCGGCCACCCCGCCTGGACGCACAGCGCCGACGTCGTCGTGATCGGTACCGGCGCCGCGGGATTGGCCGCGGCACTGGCCGCGCACCGCGCCGGGCGCAGCGTCGTCGTCCTGAGCAAGGCCGACCAGGCGCGCGGGGTCACCGCGACCCACTACGCCCAGGGCGGCATCGCGGTGGTCCTGCCCGACAACGACGATTCCGTCGATGCCCACGTCGCCGACACCGTGACCGCGGGCGCCGGCCTGTGCGACCCCGAGGCGGTGACCTCGATCGTCGCCGACGGCTATCGCGCGGTGTCCGAATTGGTCGGTGCCGGAGCGCGATTCGACGAGGCGGTCCCCGGCCGATGGGACGTCACCCGCGAGGGTGGGCATTCCCGGCGGCGGATCGTGCACGCGGGCGGCGACGCCACCGGGGCCGAGGTGCAGCGCGCGCTCGACCACGCCGCCCGGCTGCTGGACATCCGCACCGGGCATGTCGGCCTGCGCGTGCTGCACGACGGCACCGCCGTGACCGGCCTGTCCGTCGCCAATAGGGACGGCTACGGAATCATCCACGCACCCGCGGTCATCCTGGCCTCCGGCGGGCTCGGGCACCTCTACGGGGCGACGACCAATCCCGAGGGCTCCACCGGCGACGGCATCGCCTTGGCGCTGTGGGCCGGTGTGGCGGTCAGCGACCTGGAATTCATCCAGTTCCATCCCACGATGCTGTACGCCGGCACGGCAGGCGGCCGCCGCCCGCTGGTCACCGAGGCCATCCGCGGCGAAGGCGCCATACTGCTTGACCGGCAAGGCAATTCGGTCACCGCGGGAGTTCACCCGATGGGCGACCTGGCGCCGCGGGACGTGGTCGCCGCGGCCATCGACACGCGGCTGAAGGCCACCGGCGACCCGTGCGTCTTCCTCGACGCCCGCGGCATCGACGGTTTCGCGGCCCGCTTCCCGACCGTGACCGCCGCGTGCCGGGCCGCCGGCATCGACCCTGTCCGCCAACCCATCCCGGTCGTGCCGGGCGCCCACTACAGCTGCGGCGGTGTCGTCACCGACGTGCACGGGCAGACCGAGCTGCCGGGACTGTTCGCGGCCGGCGAGGTGGCGCGCACCGGCATGCACGGCGCCAACCGGCTGGCATCCAACAGCCTGCTCGAGGGCCTGGTGGTCGGGGGCCGGGCCGGCAGGGCCGCGGCCGCCCACGCGGTGGCGGCCGGGCGCGTGCGGGCCGTGCCGCCCGAGCCCATCGTCCAGACCGCGCCCGACCGCGCCGAATTGCAGGCCGCGATGAGCCGCGACGCCTCGGTGGTGCGCGACGCCGCGGGGCTGACCCGGCTGTCCGACGCGCTCTCGGGGGCGCCCGTGCGCGCCGTCGCCGGCCGCCGCGATTTCGAGGACGTGGCGCTGGCCGTGTCCGCCCGCGCGGTAACCGCGGCGGCCCTGGCGCGCACCGAGAGCCGGGGCTGCCACCACCGCGCGGAGTACCCGGACCCCGCGCCGGAACAGGCCCGCAGCAGCGTGCTGCGGCTGGCCGAGGACCAGAACACCGTGCTGGTGGAGGCGCTGGCGGCGGTGGGCTGATGATGCTGCCCGACGAGCGGAGCGCCGCTCAAGACACCATCCGGCGCGCGCTGGAAGAGGACTTGCGCTACGGGCCCGACGTCACCACGCTCGCGACGGTGCCCGCCGGCGCGGTGGCCACGGCGTCGATGGTGCCCCGGGAGCCCGGCGTGATCGCCGGCGTCGAGGCCGCCCTGCTGGTCCTCGACGCCGTCCTCGCCGGCGGCTACGAGGTGGTGCACGGTGTCGAGGACGGCGCCCGGCTGCAGCCCGGCGAGCCGGTGCTGACCGTGCGCGCGGACACCCGCGGCCTGCTGACCGCCGAACGGACCATGCTGAACCTGGTCTGCCACCTGTCGGGCATCGCCACCACGACGGCGGCCTGGGTCGAGGCCGTGGACGGCACCAAGGCCAAGATCCGCGACACCCGCAAGACCCTCCCAGGCCTGCGCGCACTGCAGAAATACGCGGTGCGGGTCGGCGGGGGCGTCAACCACCGGCTGGGGCTGGGGGACGCGGCGCTGATCAAGGACAACCATGTGGTGGCCGCGGGATCGGTGGTCGCCGCGCTGCGGGCGGTGCGCGACGCGGCGCCGGACCTGCCGTGCGAGGTGGAGGTGGACTCCCTCGAACAGCTCGACGAGGTGCTGGCCGAAAAACCCGAACTGGTGCTGCTGGACAACTTCCCGGTGTGGCAGACGCAGATGGCCGTGCAGCGGCGCGACGCGCGCTCCCCGGGCGTGCTGCTCGAGTCGTCCGGCGGGCTCAACCTTCAGAACGCCGCCACCTACGCCGCCACCGGGGTGGACTACCTGGCCGTCGGCGCGCTGACGCACTCGGTGCGGGCGCTCGACATCGGCCTGGACATGTAGGGGTCGTCAGCCGCGCAGCAGCGTGCGTGCGGCGGGTTTGGCGGCGGTCAGCGCGCCCGCATCCCCGGAGATCCGGGACAGGATCAGCGCCCCCTCGATAAGCGAAATCACCGCCAGTGCAACGTCTTTGGCCTCCGCGGCGGACCAGCCGTCGGAGCGCAGCCGCTCCTCGATCGCCGCGCACCAGCCGCCGAAGGCCCGGGCCGACGCGTCGCGCACCAGCGGGCTCGCGTGCACCGACTCGGTGGCGATCGGCTCGATCGGGCAGCCATCGCGCCGGTCGCCGGCCAACCCCGCCGCCAGCAAGTCGATCCAGCGGTCGACGATGTCGGCCGCCGGCCGGCCCGTCGCCAGGAACCGGCGCAGCAGTTGCTCGATGCCGGCGCCTTCGGTCGCGACGACCGCCGCGGCCAGTTGCTGCTTGCCCTGCGGGAAGTGGTGATACAGCGAACCGGGCTTGACGCCGGCGTCCGCGAGGATCTGGTTCAGCCCGGTCGCCGCGTAGCCCTGGCGGCGAAACAGCGTGGCGGCCGTATCGATCAGTGCGGTGCGGCTGCGGTCGGGTCTCGGCATGCTCTTGACTTTACTTGAGTGATCACTCAAGAATGCAGAGATGAGGCAGCTGACGTACGAGGAGGCCGGGCGGTACGCGTGGCGCGAGGTGCCCGAGCCGCAGATCACCGCACCCGGGCAGGCGCTGGTGCGGCCGCTGACGGTGGCGTGTTGTGACCTCGACGTCGCGGTGTGCAACGGGCGGCTGCCGCTGCCGGCGGGGTACGCGGTCGGCCACGAAGGATTGGCCGAGGTCGTCGCCGTCGGCGATGACGTTCAAGGCTTCCGGGCCGGCGACCGCGTCGTGGTGCCGTTCCAGATCAACTGCGGGGCCTGCCGCGAATGCCGCCGCGGCGTGACCGGTTCGTGCAGCGCGGTGCCGTTCATGGCGGCCTACGGGATGGCGCCGATCTCCGGCCTGGACGGCGGCGGCTTCATGTCCGACCTGGTGCTGGTCCCGTACGCCGACGCGATGCTGATCCCGTTCCCCGACGCCGTGGACCCCGTCGCCGTCGCGTCCCTGTCGGACAACATTCCCGACGGCTGGCGCACCGTCGGGCCGTTCAGTGCGGAACTGGACGCGCTCGATCCCGTCGATCGCCGCGTCCTGGTGCTCGGACGGCTGTCGATCGGCCTGTACTCGGCCGCGATCGCCACGGCGCTGGGCGCCCACGTCGACTACGTCGACACCGACCCGCACCGGCTGGCCGCCGCCGAGAAGCTCGGCGCCGCGGTCCACGACGCCGCCAAGCCCGAGAAGTCGTGGGGCGCTTACCCGGTCACGGTGCACACCACCAGCGATGCGGCACTGCTAGCTGCGACGCTGCGCGCGACCTGGCCGGACGGCGTGTGCACCGACACGGGGATCTATCCCGAATACCAAGTCGAGATGCCGTTGCTGCCGATGTACTCCCGCGGCGTCCGGTTCGTCACCGGGCGGGTCAGCGCGCGCACGGTGATCCCGCGGGTGCTGGAGCTGCTCGCGGGCGGCCTGGACGTGTCGCCGGCCGTCGACCGCGTCGTCGCGTGGGAAGACGCCCCCTCGGCCTGGCCCACGATGACCGGCAAGACGGTCTTCACCAGGGCCTAGCGCCGTCGGACGTGCTGCTCGAGGCGTCCGGCGGTCTCAGCCTTCAGAACGCCGCACCGGGGTGGACTGCCTGGCCGTCGGCGCGCTGACGCACTCGGCGCGGGCGCTCGACATCGGCCTGGATATGTAACCCCTTACCGGACGATCACCCTCGGGCCATCGCGTCGGCGGCGGAGCGGGCCGAAAGCGCATCGAGCACTGCGTATTCCGCTTCGTACACCGCGGCCTCGGCGAAGTCGATCGTGTCGAGCGCGTAGCCGATGGCCATGTTTGCGTACGCATCCATCTCTTTGGCTTCGTGCTCGGCCTTCTTCTCCGCCATGTCCTTGCGGATCTTGGCCACGTGGGACTTCCATTTCTCGGCGATTTCCTGCCAGTGCTTCGACGCCTCGTCGTGGGCGGATTGAGCGCGGTCTTCCAGGTGATCGGCGGCTTGGTCTGCGCGGTCGCGGGCGCGGGCGGCGTCGGCTTGAACCTGTTCGCGGGCACTCTGGGCCGCGGCGCGCACCTTGTCGGTCGCATCCCTGGCGGCGGTGGAGATCTTCTCGAACCGGGCGGTCAGGTCGTTGTCAGCCATGGCGGGATCCCTTCTGGCTTAAGGGGTTGGTTGTGCACCTGTCATGGTCTCGCCGGTCGGGGCCCCGGCGTAGGGCCCTAAGTCCTTGTTCCCCGACGGTTCCCCGACGCGGCTGCCGCCGGATCACAGCAATCACATCCGCACCAGTCCGCCCGTGATGCTTGAGGGTGCGTCCAGGGCTTTGAGTGTGCGCCCAGGGCGGACCCCAGCGGCGTGTCGCCGCCATGAGCGCACGCGCAATGCCGTGAGCGCACGCGCAAAAGCGCGAGCAGCCCTCAGGCGATGTCGCCGACGAAAACGCCGATCCGGCGCAACTGCATGCGGGCCATCCGCGGCAGGCGGTCGGCGTCGGGCCCCTCGGTCCCGGCCGGCAGAATGCGCGGGTTGGTGATGTGCACCACGCGGTTACGGCTGAACTGCACGTCGGCCTCGCCGGCCGCCAGCACGTTCTTGACCCAGTTCGTCTTGCCGTGGCCGAGCGCGATCGCCAGGACATTGCCCTTGCGATAGGGGGTGATGATCGTCTCGTACGGCGTGCCGGAGGTGCGGCCGCGGTGCTTGATGGTCGCGGTCCCGGGCAGAAAGCGGGCGAGCGGCTTGACCGCCGGGTTGAAATACTTGATCTGGAAGCGCTCGAACCAGGGCGGGAACACCATCGGGACGCCCGGAGCGTTATTGGGGTGATCCTTCGCAGACATGACGGCTCCTGGATTGTGTGGGCCTTTCCCGGGCACTGTACCGGTCGGATAACAACTTGAGTTGCTCTGGGACAATGGAGGCAATGAGCACCCCTTCGGCACCCGTGATGGCCCGCATCGACCTGCGGGGCGTTGAGCTGACGGCTGCCCGATTGCGGTCCGCGCTGCCGCGCGGTGGTGCCGACGTGGAGAGCGTCCTGCCCAAGGTGCGGCCGATCGTGCAGGCCGTCGCCGAGCGTGGGGCCGAGGCGGCGCTCGAATACGGGGAGTCGTTCGACGGCGTGCGGCCCGCGGCCGTCCGGGTGCCCGCGGCCGCGCTCGAGGCGGCGCTGGCCGGCCTGGACCCCGAGGTCGTCGAAGCCCTGCGGGTGATGATCGAACGCGCGCGCGCCGTGCACGCCGACCAGCGTCGCGCCGACGTCACGACCACCCTCGGCCCGGGCGCGACGGTCACCGAGCGGTGGATTCCCGTCGAGCGGGTGGGCCTGTACGTGCCCGGCGGCAACGCGGTGTACCCGTCCAGCGTCGTGATGAACGTGGTGCCGGCGCAGGCCGCCGGCGTCGACTCGCTGGTGGTGGCCAGCCCGCCGCAGGCCCGCTATGACGGGCTGCCGCACCCGACGATCCTGGCGGCGGCGCGCCTGCTCGGCGTCGACGAGGTGTGGGCCGTCGGTGGTGCGCAGGCGGTGGCGCTGCTGGCCTACGGCGGCACCGATACCGATGGCGCGGAGTTGGCTCCGGTCGACATGATCACCGGGCCCGGCAACATCTACGTCACCGCCGCCAAGCGGCTGTGCCGGTCCCGGGTGGGCATCGACGCCGAGGCCGGGCCCACCGAGATCGCCATCCTCGCCGACCACACCGCCGATCCGGCGCACGTGGCCGCCGACCTGATCAGCCAGGCCGAACACGACGAGATGGCGGGCAGCGTGCTGGTCACCCCCAGCGAGGACCTGGCCGCCGCCACGGCCACCGAGGTGGCCGCCCAGCTGCGCACGACCGTGCACCGCGAGCGCGTGACCGCCGCGCTCGGTGGCCGTCAGTCGGCGATCATCCTGGTCGACGACCTCGACGCCGCCGTCCGGGTGGTCAACGCCTACGCCGCCGAGCACCTGGAGATCCAGACCGCCGACGCCCCCGCGGTGGCCGCCCGAATCCGTTCGGCCGGCGCCATTTTCGTCGGCCCCTACTCGCCGGTGAGCCTCGGCGACTACTGCGCCGGATCCAATCACGTCCTGCCGACCGCAGGCTCGGCGCGGCATTCCAGCGGCCTGTCGGTGCAGACGTTCCTGCGCGGCATCCACGTCGTCGACTACACGGAGGCCGCGCTCAAGGACGTCTCGGGCCACGTGGTCACGCTGGCCAAGGCCGAAGACCTGCCGGCGCACGGCGAGGCGATCCGGCGGAGGTTCGAGCGATGAGCGACGACCCCACGCTCGACGACTTGCCCCTGCGCGACGACCTTCGCGGCAAATCGCCCTACGGCGCACCGCAGTTGGCCGTCCCGGTGCGGCTGAACACCAACGAGAACCCGCACCCGCCCAGCCGGGCGCTGGTGGACGACGTCGTGCGGTCGGTGGCGGCCGCGGCCGCCGACCTGCACCGCTACCCCGACCGGGACGCGGTGGACCTGCGCCGCGATCTGGCCGCCTACCTCACCACCCAGACCGGTGTGCACGTCGGGGTCGAAAACGTCTGGGCGGCAAACGGGTCCAACGAGATACTGCAGCAGCTGCTGCAGGCTTTCGGCGGGCCCGGCCGCAGCGCGATCGGGTTCGTCCCGTCCTACTCGATGCACCCGATCATCTCCGACGCCACGCGCACGGAGTGGCTGGAGGGCGTGCGCGCCGACGACTTCAGCCTCGACGTCGACGCGGCGGTGGCCGCGGTGACCGACCGCCGGCCCGACGTGGTGTTCATCGCGAGCCCGAACAACCCGTCCGGGCAGAGCGTTTCGCTGCCGGATCTGCGGCGGCTGCTCGACGCGGTGCCGGGCATCTTGATCGTCGACGAGGCCTACGGCGAGTTCTCCTCCGAGCCCAGCGCCGTGAGCCTGGTGGCGGAATATCCGACCAAGCTCATCGTCACGCGCACCATGAGCAAGGCGTTCGCCTTCGCCGGCGGGCGGCTCGGCTACCTGATTGCCACGCCCGCGGTGATCGACGCGATGCTGCTGGTGCGGCTGCCGTATCACCTGTCGTCGGTCACCCAGGCCGCCGCCCGGGCCGCGCTGCGCCACGCCGACGACACCCTGGGCAGCGTCGCCACGCTGATCGCCGAGCGGGAACGCGTCACAAAGGCATTGAGCGGCATGGGTTTTCGGGTGATTCCCAGCGACGCGAATTTCGTGTTGTTCGGGCAATTCGCCGATGCCCCGGCCACCTGGCAACGCTACCTGGACGCCGGCGTCCTGATCCGCGACGTCGGGATTCCCGGCTACCTGCGCGCGACCACCGGGCTGGCCGAGGAGAATGACGCCTTCCTGCGGGCCAGCGCCCAGATCGCCGCCACCGAACTGGCCCCAGCCACCCCCGTAGGAGCCCCGTGACCACCATTGCGACCCGGCGTGCGCGTATCGAGCGGCGCACCAAGGAATCCGACATCGTCATCGAACTCGACCTCGACGGCACCGGCCAGGTCCACGTCGACACCGGGGTACCGTTCTACGACCACATGCTGACGGCGCTGGGCAGCCACGCCAGCTTCGACCTCACCGTGCGCACCAAGGGCGACGTGGAGATCGAGGGGCACCACACGATCGAGGACACCGCGATCGCCCTCGGTCAGGCCCTCGGTCAGGCCCTCGGCGACAAGCGGGGCATCCGCCGGTTCGGCGACGCCTTCATCCCGATGGACGAGACGCTGGCCCACGCCGTCGTCGACGTCTCCGGCCGCCCCTATTTCGTGCACACCGGCGAGCCGGATCACCTGCTGCACACCACCATCGCCGGCAGTTCGGTGCCGTACCACACGGTCATCAACCGGCACGTGTTCGAGTCGCTCGCCATGAACGCCCGCATCGCGCTGCACGTGCGCGTCCTGTACGGGCGCGACCCGCACCACGTCACCGAGGCGCAATACAAGGCGGTGGCCCGCGCGTTGCGCCAGGCCGTCGAACCCGACCCCCGGGTGTCGGACGTGCCGTCCACCAAAGGTGTTCTGTGACAAAACCATCCGTCGTCGTCCTGGATTACGGCTCGGGCAACCTACGGTCGGCCCAGCGCGCGCTGCAGCGGGCGGGCGCGTCGGTCGAGGTGACCGCCGACGCCGACGCCGCGGCGGCGGCCGACGGGCTGGTGGTGCCCGGCGTCGGGGCCTTCGAGGCCTGCATGA
The DNA here is from genome assembly GCF_001667885.1 of Mycobacterium scrofulaceum. Lineage (GTDB taxonomy): Bacteria > Actinomycetota > Actinomycetes > Mycobacteriales > Mycobacteriaceae > Mycobacterium > Mycobacterium scrofulaceum_C. The sequence goes on from NZ_LZJW01000124.1 coordinate 32,175, forward strand.
CCGGCCTGCGCAGGGTCAAGGGGGACCGCATCATCGCCGACCGGGTCGCCGCCGGGCACCCGGTGCTGGGGGTCTGCGTGGGCATGCAGATCCTGTTCGCCAGCGGCGTCGAATTCGGCGTGCAGACAACCGGTTGCGGCCAGTGGCCGGGAGAGGTCACCCGGCTGGATGCCCCGGTGATCCCGCACATGGGCTGGAACGTGGTCGACGCCGGGGGCGGCACCACGCTGTTCAAGGGGCTGGATGCGGACACCCGTTTCTACTTCGTGCACTCCTACGCCGCGCAGCGCTGGGAGGGTTCGCCCGAGGCCGTGCTCACCTGGGCCACCCACCGGGTGCCCTTCCTGGCCGCCGTCGAGCAGGGGCCGCTGTCGGCCACGCAGTTTCACCCCGAAAAGAGTGGGGACGCGGGTGCGGCGGTGCTGCGCAACTGGATTGAGGCTTTGTGAGTAACGGCTCGGGAGGGAATGTGTTGATCTTGTTGCCGGCGGTCGACGTGGTCGAGGGCCGCGCCGTGCGGCTCGTGCAGGGCAAGGCGGGCAGTGAAACCGAATACGGTTCGGCGCTGGACGCGGCGCTGGGCTGGCAGCGCGACGGCGCGGAGTGGATCCACCTGGTCGACTTGGACGCGGCGTTCGGGCGCGGCTCCAACCGCGAGCTGCTCGCCGAGGTGGTCGGCAAGCTCGACGTGCAGGTGGAGCTGTCCGGCGGGATCCGCGACGACGATTCGCTGGCCGCGGCGCTGGCCACCGGCTGCGCCCGGGTGAACCTGGGCACGGCGGCCCTGGAGAACCCGCAGTGGTGTGCGCGCGCGATCGCCGAGCACGGCGAGAAGGTGGCGGTCGGCTTGGACGTCCAGATCGACAAGACCAGGCCAGCGGGCCAGCACCGACTGCGCGGACGCGGCTGGGAGACCGACGGCGGCGACCTGTGGGAGGTGCTGGAACGCCTTGACGGCGAGGGCTGTTCGCGCTTCGTCGTCACCGACGTCACCAAGGACGGCACGCTGGGTGGGCCCAACCTGGACCTGCTGGCCGCCGTCGCCGACCGCACCGAGGCCCCGGTGATCGCCTCCGGCGGCGTGTCGAGCCTGGACGACCTGCGCGCGATCGCGACCCTCACCGACCGCGGGGTCGAGGGTGCGATCGTGGGCAAAGCCCTCTACGCCGGGCGGTTCACCCTGCCACAGGCGCTGGCCGCGGTTGCGGGGTAGGGCAGTGGCCGATCTGGACGCGTTGGTGGGGAAGGCGTCGGCGATCCTGGACGACGCCACCGAGCCGTTCCTGGCGGGCCACCGCGCCGATTCGGCGGTGCAGAAGAAGGGCAACGACTTCGCCACCGACGTCGACCTCGCGATCGAGCGGCAGGTGGTCGGCGCGCTGGAAGAGGCGACCGGGATCGGTGTGCACGGTGAGGAGTTCGGCGGCGCCGACGTCGACTCGGAATGGGTGTGGGTGCTGGACCCGGTCGACGGCACCTTCAACTACGCGGCGGGGTCGCCGATGGCGGGGATCCTGCTCGGCCTGCTGCATCACGGCGACCCGGTGGCGGGCCTGACCTGGCTGCCCTTCGTCGACCAGCGCTACACCGCGGTGGTGGACGGGCCGCTGATGAAAAACGGTGTCGCGCAACCGCCGCTGGCCGACATCGACCTGGCCGACGCCCTGATCGGCGCCGGCTCCTTCAGCGCCGACGCGCGGGGCAGGTTCCCGGGGCGGTATCGCATCGCGGTGCTGGAGAACCTGAGCCGGGTCTCGTCGCGGTTGCGCATGCACGGCTCCACCGGACTGGACCTCGCCTACGTCGCCGACGGTGTCCTCGGCGGCTCGATCAGTTTCGGAGGCCACGTGTGGGACCACGCCGCCGGGGTAGCGCTGGTGCGGGCGGCGGGCGGCGTCGTCACCGACGTCCGCGGTGAACCGTGGACTCCCGCCTCGGACTCCGCGCTGGCCGCCGGGCCCCGCGCGCACGCCGAGATACTCGACATCCTGCGCAGCACCGGCCGACCGGAGGACTACTGAGATGTCGTCCGGTAACGGCCTGGCGGTGCGGGTGATTCCGTGCCTGGACGTCGACGCCGGGCGGGTGGTCAAGGGGGTCAACTTCGAAAACCTGCGCGACGCGGGCGATCCCGTCGAACTCGCGGCCGCCTACGACGCCGAAGGCGCCGACGAGCTCACCTTTCTCGACGTCACCGCCTCCTCGTCGGGCCGGGCCACGATGCTGGACGTGGTGCGCCGCACGGCCGAGCAGGTCTTCATTCCGCTGACCGTCGGAGGCGGCGTTCGTACGGTGGCCGACGTCGACGTCTTGCTGCGCGCCGGGGCCGACAAGGTTTCGATCAACACCGCCGCGATCGCCCGCCCCGACCTGCTGGAGGAAATGGCAAGACAATTCGGTTCGCAATGCATCGTGCTGTCGGTCGACGCCCGCACGGTGCCCCCGGACTCGGTGCCGACGCCGTCCGGTTGGGAGGTCACCACGCACGGCGGACGCCGCGGAACCGGGATCGACGCCGTCGAGTGGGCTTCGCGCGGCGCCGATTTGGGCGTCGGGGAGATCCTGCTGAACTCGATGGACGCCGACGGCACCAAGGCCGGGTTCGACTTGCCGATGCTGCAGGCGGTGCGCTCGGCGGTCACGGTGCCGGTGATCGCCAGCGGGGGCGCCGGCGCGGCCGAACACTTCGCGCCGGCGGTCGCCGCCGGCGCCGACGCGGTGTTGGCGGCCAGCGTCTTTCACTTTCGGGAGCTGACCATCGGCCAGGTGAAGGCCGCGATGGCCGCGGAGGGGATCACGGTCCGATGACGCTCGACCCGCAGATCGCCGCGCGGCTGAAGCGCAACGCCGACGGATTGTTCGCCGCCGTCGTGCAGGAGCGCGGCACCGGGGACGTCCTGATGGTCGCGTGGATGGACGACGCGGCGCTGGCCCGCACCCTGGAAACCCGTGAGGCGACCTACTTTTCGCGGTCGCGCGGCGAACAATGGGTCAAGGGCGCGACGTCCGGCCACACCCAATACGTGCACTCGGTGCGGCTGGACTGCGACGGGGACACTGTGCTGCTGACGGTCGACCAGGTGGGCGCCGCCTGCCACACCGGCGACCACAGCTGCTTCGACGCCGACCTGCTGCTGGAACCGGAGACATAGGTTGCTGCGGCCCGAGCGGGCACCCAGGCACTAAATCGCGGTGCGACGCCGCAGCCGGTCGGCGGCCAGGAACTCGACCCAGGACACCACGCCGGAGTGCTGCCTGAGCAGGGCGCGTCGCTGGCGTTCGGTCATGCCGCCCCAGACTCCCCACTCGACCTGGTGTTCGAGCGCGTCGGCGCCGCACTCCAGGATTACCGGGCAGTGCCGGCAGATCGTCGCGGCCCTTCTCTGGGCGGCGCCGCGAACGAACATCTCGTCCGGGTCGCCGGTGCGACAGCGTGCTTTGGAAACCCAGCCGTCGCGATCCTCAGTCCGCAGACCGCGCAAATGGTTTCGAGTCGGACCGTTGATGCCGCTTTCTGCGGTGGTTCGCGTAGCTGACATCGCTTCCCCCTTTGCTCCGGCCGCGCTGAGAGTTCAGCGTTCGGATAGCTGGCTGTCTTGATTTTCTACGGCCCGAGCCTGTGTAAACACGAGGCGAATGTTGCGACCGTATGAAACGCCGTTGGGCAAACGTAGGGGCTTTGGTCGCAGACATCCGAGGACCTTCGGCTCAAAGACGTCGCGGCAACGCCGTCGCCGGGCCGAGAAGATCACGACCGAGGTCCGAAGTCGCCCGATCGCGAGCCGTGGATGAGAATGGCGGTCGATGTTGAGACGGGTGTCGTGGACCGTGATCGTGCCGCTGCTTGCCGTCGCCGTGCTGGCCGTCATCTGGGGCGAGAAGCTGTCCCCGGCACTGGTCGCGCTGGCTGCCGCGTTGCTCATCGGCGCGGTGCTGGCGGCGGTGCACCACGCGGAGGTGGTCGCGGCCCGGGTCGGTGAGCCGTTCGGCTCGCTGGTGCTGGCGGCCGCGGTGACGGTGATCGAGGTGGCGCTCATCGTCACCCTGATGGCGTCCGGCGGCAACGAGGCCGCGACCCTGGCCAGGGACACCGTCTTCGCCGCGGCGATGATCACCACCAACGGCATCGCGGGCCTGTCGCTGCTGCTCGGCTCCCGGCGCTACGGCGTCACGCTGTTCAACGCCGAGGGCAGCGGCGCCGCGCTGGCCACGGTCACCACGCTGGCGACGCTCAGCCTGGTGCTGCCCGCCTTCACCACCAGCCACGTGGGCCGGGAGTTCTCCCCGGGCCAGCTGGCGTTCGCGGCGGTCGCCTCATTGCTGGTGTACCTGGTCTTCGTCTTCACCCAGACGGTGCGCCACCGCGACTTTTTCCTGCCGGTCGCGCAGAAGGGCCAGAGGAAGCGGCTGTTCGAGGACGAAAGCCACGCCGAGCCGCCGAGCCGCGCCGCCGCGCTGGGCAGTCTCGGATTGCTGCTCGTCGCCCTCGTCGCGGTGGTGGGGCTGGCCGAGGAGGAATCGCCGGCCGTCGAACACGCCGTGAACGCGGCCGGGTTCCCGCAGTCGTTCGTCGGCGTGGTGATCGCCACGCTGGTGCTGCTGCCGGAGACCCTGGCGGCGGCGCGCGCGGCGCGCCAGGGCCGCATCCAGACCAGCCTCAACCTGGCGTACGGCTCGGCGATGGCCAGCATCGGGCTCACCATCCCGGTGATCGCGCTGGCGTCCATCTGGCTCAAGGGGCCGCTGGTGCTCGGCCTGGGCCCGATTCAGCTGGTGCTGCTGGCGCTGACCGTGGTGATCAGCATGCTGACGGTCGTTCCGGGGCGGGCCACCCGGCTGCAGGGGGAGCTGCATCTGGTGTTGCTGGCCGCCTACGTGTTCCTGGCGATCAGCCCGTAGTCGCCGAGCGGCCGCGCAGCGTCTCCAAGGCCTTGTCGGCGTGGGTGTCCATGCTGAACTCGCTGGAAATCACGTCGAGCACCGTGCGGTCGGTGTCGATGACGAAGGTGGTGCGCTTGACCGGCAGCAGCTTGCCGAGCAGGCCACGCTTGACGCCGAACTGCGTGGCGACGGTGCCCTCGGTGTCCGACAGCAGCGGGTAGTCGAACTTCTGCATGTCGGCGAACTTGGCCTGCTTCTGCACCGGGTCGGCGCTGATGCCGACCCGATTGGCGCCCACGGCGGCGAATTCCGCGGCCAGATCCCGGAAGTGGCAGGCTTCCTTGGTGCAGCCGGGCGTCATCGCGGCGGGGTAGAAGAACAGCACCACCGGACCGCCGGAAAGCAGCTCGCTGAGCTTGCGCGGCGCGCCCGTCTGATCGGGAAGTTCGAAGTCATCGACCCTGTCACCAGTTTTCATGCCGCGAGCGTAACGCCACTGCGGGTTTGGACCCAGGGAAGCGCAGGCACGTCACGCCCGCGAGCCGCGGTGACCCATCTGGGAGGATGGTTCGGTGCACGCCCACCTCGCCGCGACGACCTCACGAGAGGACTTTCGCCTGCTGGCGGCCGAGCACCGTGTGGTGCCGGTGACCCGCAAGGTGCTGGCCGACAGCGAGACGCCGCTGTCGGCCTACCGCAAACTCGCCGCCAATCGCCCGGGCACCTTCCTGCTCGAATCCGCCGAGCACGGCCGGTCCTGGTCGCGCTGGTCCTTCATCGGTGCGGGAGCGCCGTCGGCGCTGACCGTCCGCGACGGGGAGGCGGTGTGGCTGGGCGCCGTACCGCAGGACGCGCCCACCGGCGGCGACCCGCTGCACGCGCTGCGGGCCACGCTGGAGCTGCTCGCCACCGGGGCGCTGCCCGGGCTGCCGCCGCTGTCCGGTGGCATGGTCGGTTTGTTCGCCTACGACATGGTGCGGCGGCTGGAGCGCCTGCCCGAGCTGGCCGTCGACGACCTGCACCTGCCCGACATGCTGTTGCTGCTGGCCACCGACGTGGCCGCGGTCGACCACCACGAGGGCACCATCACCCTGATCGCCAACGCGGTGAACTGGAACGGCACCGACGAGCGCGTCGACGAGGCCTACGACGACGCCGTCGCGCGCCTGGACGTGATGACCGCGGCGCTGGGCCAGCCGCTGCCGTCGACGGTCGCCACGTTCGACAGGCCCGAACCGCGCTACCGCGCGCAGCGCAGCGTCGAGGAATACGGCAAGATCGTCGACTACCTCGTCGAGCAGATCGCCGCCGGCGAGGCCTTCCAGGTCGTCCCCTCCCAGCGCTTCGAGATGGACACCGACGTCGATCCGATCGACGTGTACCGGATGCTGCGGGTCACCAACCCGAGCCCCTACATGTATCTGCTGCACGTCCCGAACGGCACTGGTGGGACCGACTTTTCGGTCGTCGGGTCCAGTCCGGAGGCGCTGGTCACCGTCCACGACGGCTGGGCGACGACGCATCCGATCGCCGGAACCCGGTGGCGCGGGCAGACCGACGAAGAGGATCAGCTGCTGGAAAAGGAACTGCTGGCCGACGAGAAGGAACGCGCCGAGCACCTGATGCTGGTCGACCTGGGCCGCAACGACCTCGGCCGGGTGTGCGCGCCGGGCACCGTGCGCGTCGAGGACTACAGCCACATCGAGCGCTACAGCCACGTCATGCACCTGGTGTCGACGGTGACCGGGATGCTCGCCGAGGGCCGGACCGCGCTGGACGCCGTGACGGCCTGCTTCCCGGCGGGCACGCTGTCGGGTGCGCCGAAGGTGCGCGCCATGGAGCTGATCGAAGAGGTGGAGAAGACCCGGCGCGGCCTCTACGGCGGTGTGGTCGGTTACCTCGACTTCGCCGGCAACGCCGATTTCGCGATCGCCATCCGCACCGCGCTGATGCGCGACGGGACGGCCTACGTTCAGGCGGGCGGCGGGGTGGTGGCCGACTCCAACGGTCCGTACGAGTACACCGAGGCCTCCAACAAGGCGCGCGCGGTGCTCAACGCGATCGCGGCCGCCGAGACGCTGACCGCCCCGGACGCCGACCACCATGACTGAGGCGCGGCC
>NZ_LZJW01000125.1 GCF_001667885.1 Mycobacterium scrofulaceum
TGCCGATCGCCACCCATACCGCCCGGATGGATTTGACGTTCAATGTGGCCGAGCGCTTCACCGATGACGTTGAGCCGGCGGGGATTTCGGGTGCGGTGGAGTTCCGCACCGATGTGTTCGATGCCGGCACGGTCGCCGCGGTGGTGGAGCGGTTGGAGCGGGTGTTGGTGGCGATGACCGCCGATCCGGGTGTGCGGTTGTCGTCGATCGACGTGCTTCAGGCCGGTGAGCTCACCCGTCTGGGCGAGATGGGCCGGTGGCCGGTGTTGGAGCAGCCGGTGACGGGGGTGTCGATTCCGGCGTTGTTCGCCTCGCAGGTGCGGCGTGTGCCGGGGGCGGTGGCGCTGCGGTGTGGGGGGCGGTCGTGGACGTATCGGGAGGTGGATGAGGCCTCGAACCGGTTGGCGCATTGGCTGATTGAGGGCGGGGCGGGCCGGGGTGAGTGTGTGGGGTTGGTCGTGCCGCGCTCGGCGCAGGCGATCATCGCGATCCTGGCGGTGCTCAAGACCGGGGCGGCGTATCTGCCGATCGACCCGGGCTGGCCCGATGAGCGGATCGGGTTGGTGCTGGCCGACGCCGCGCCGGTGGCGGTGGTCAG
>NZ_LZJW01000126.1 GCF_001667885.1 Mycobacterium scrofulaceum
GTCCCTCGCCCACGACCACCACCGCCGCCCCCGAATCGGCGAGCGTGAACTCGACCCGGGCCGTCGGCACCGCCGGATCGATCGGCACATACGCCGCCCCCGCCTTCAGCACCCCCAGGAGCGCAATCACCGCCTCCGCCGAGCGCTGCATCAGCAACGCCACGCAGTCCCCCGGACCCACACCACGCCCAACAAGCCAGCGCGCCAACCGGTTTGACGCCTCGTCCAACTCCCGGTACGACCACGAGCGGCCCGCGCAGGAGATCGCGAGCGCATCGGGAGCCCGTTGCGCCCACGACCCGAACAACTCCGGAATCGACCGGCCCGGCGCGGGCCCTTTTGCGGCCGCCCAGTTGCCCCACCCGGCCAGGCACGCGCGCTCCGGGTCTTCGAGCACATCGAGCGACAACAGCCGCCGCGTGGTGTCCGCGGTCAGCGCCACCAACATCCGCTCCAAGAGGCGCGCCAACTGCGCAGCCTCGAAGCTGGAAAAGGGCTCCAACGCCCCCGCCGTGCTGAGGAAAAACTGGTCCCCGTCACCGGAGAAGATCAGCCCGAAGCCACCCACCTGGCCGCTGTTGGTGTACGACGCCGAGGCCGTGACGCCGCCGAAGGGCAACGTGAAGGCGGACGGAATGAAATTGACGCTTACCCGCTCGGGCAGTCCGGCCGGCCCGCGCGCCTTGCGCTCCAACGCTTGCACGGGAAACCGTTGGTGCTCAATGGCTTCGCGAACCCGGGTGTCGACGTGCCGGCAGAAATCGGCGACCGTGAGTTCCGGCGCGACTCGCAACACCAGCGGCACCACCCCGGCGACCATGCCGGGGAGCGTTTTCGATTCCGGCCGCACCCGCCGGTTGACCGGGAAGTCGAGGACCACCTCCTGGCCACCGCCGGTCCACCCCCGCACTAACAGCGCGCACGCCGCGGTGATGACCGACGTCGGCGACACGCCCCACACCTGCGACAGCTTGTGGACTCGGCGGAGGACGCCGGAGTCCAAGGCGAGCGGCGGGGACGGCCAGGGATCGCGCTCACCCTTGGCGCGCGGAGCCCGGCGCGGGCCCGCGTCGATCGCCGGAAGGTTCTGGACCCAATACGCCTCGTCCCTCCGGTAATCGCCGGACGTTTCGTACTGTGACTCGCAGTCGAGAAGATCCTGCAGGGAACCGAACACGGCCGGCGGGACGGGAGCGGCGGACACGATGGCGGAGTAGATGGCGGCGATGCGGTGGCCGACGAGCGCGACGCCGGTTCCGTCGACAATGATGTGGTGGCAGCACGCGAACAGGTGATACTGGTCCGCACGGGTTTGGAACAGGGCGAACCTGAACAACGGGCCGGTCAAGGGCATGGGCGTTCGTTGGATCGACAACGCCATGCGCCGGGCCTCGTCGATGGCGTCGCTCGAACCGCTCAGGTCGTGAAACGCCAGATCGATGTCGGGGTAGGCCGCCGGCCGCTGGAACACCTGACCGTCAGCCTCGGCGAAACAGACCCTGGTCGGTTCGGCTTCTTCCACCGCTTGGCGGATCGCCCACTTCAGGGCCTCGCGTTGGACCCTGCCGTCGATCCTGACGAAGAGACCGATCTGCCACTCCGTGCCGGAGTGGCCCGTCTCCTGCGCGAGCCAGATGTCTAGTTGGCCGCGCGTGAGCGGAAGGGCTTGCTCACCAAGCTGCATCCAACTTCCCAACCATGAGGTTCACTGTTCAAACCCCCGGTTGACTGCAGCCGCTCGACCGAACCCTCCGCAATGCCCGTTCGGTTCCGCGGGATAGCGCGCACGCACGCGGCACGGTCCGCGTGCGAATGCTCGTTGCCGACCGTCGCCGACTAAGACGGAGCCGCGGATGTCCTCATCGAACGGTCCGACGCACACAGTTTCTCCACCAACTTAGTCAACATAAGTGCAACAGTCCGAAAGATTAATCGAGGGCGCGAATGTGCGCTAGAGGTTTCGAAAAAGTCTCAGCCGCCTTACAGCACTCCTCTAACCGCACACAAAAGATACGCAAAGGATGTTTTCGACCGCAAAAACGGATACCCGGTTCGGGACGGCCCGCGTGGGACCGTCCCGAACCGAGTATCGAGCTAGAGCAGTCCGAGCAACTGCAGGTCGGTGACGTACTTGACGATCACCGCCGGCGAGATGTGCGGGATGTCGTTGTCCGCACCGATCTTGGCTTCCTGCACCGCGGCGCGGAAGCGGTCGGTCGGGGCGAACGACCCGCTGGCCGGTTCGGGCGCCTGCAACTGGTTGTAGCCCGGGACTTGCAGCATCTGCAGGACCGAGTGCTTGCGCTGCCGCTCGGGCAACTCGCGCAGCGCGGCCTCGAACCGCTGCAGCCACTCGCCGAAGTCGTCGATGCGCTCGATCGGGTAGCCGGCCTCGATCAGCCAGTCGACGTACTCGTCGATCCCGATCCCGTCGTCGTGGGGGTTCATCACGTGATACGTCTCGAACCCTTCGACCACCTGCGTGCCGAGGGTGGTGACCGCCTCGGCGACGAACTCGACGGGCAGCGCATCGAAGTGCGACCGCTGCCGGTTGCCCTCGGCGTCCAGCTGGTAGAACGACCGCGGAGCGATGCCGGTCGCCACCAGGCTCAGGACCATCCGGGTGAACATGTCCGACAGGTTGAACTGCCCGGCGTAGCTGGTGTCGGACAGGATCATGTCGGAACGGAACACCGAAACGGGCAGCCCGCACAGGTCGTTGGCCTCACGCAGCAGCACCTCGCCGGCCCACTTGCTGTTTCCGTAGCCGTTGGCGTAGCTGCCGTCGATCTTGCGGATCGGGCTGATGACCCGGATGTCGGCGTCTTCGGTGAACGCCGCCGGATCGATCTGGCGGCCCACATCCGAGGTCGACACGTAGGCGTACGGCTTCAGCCTGCTGGTCAGCGCCACCCGGATCAGCTCGGCGGTGCCCGCGACGTTCGGGCCGAACAGTTCGCTGTAAGGCAGGACGCCGTTGACCAGCGCGGCCGAGTCAACGATCAGGTCGACGCTGTCGGCCAGCCGCTGCCACGTCTGCTCATCGAGCCCAAGGTTCGCGGCGCCCTTGTCACCGGCGATCACCTCGAGGTGGTCGGCCGCGAGCTCCTGGAAGTACCGCAGCAGCTTCGGGTCACCGCTGTCGAACGTCTTCTCCAGCCGCTGGCGCGCCTCCTCGTCGGAGCCGGCACGGACCAAGCAGATCAGCTTGCCGTCCACCAGCTCGAGCTGCTCGAGCCACTGCAGCGCCAGGTAGCGGCCCAGGAAGCCGGTCGCCCCGGTGAGCAGGACCGTCCGCACCTCCGAGCTCGGGCCCGGCAGCGCGGGCGCGGCGCTCAGCGTCGCGGCGTCGATGAACTTGTCCAGGGTGAGATCGCTGGCGTAGACCTGGGTGGCGTCGCGACCGTGGACGGACGCAAAGCTGGGGCCGCCGGCCTCGGCGTGGCCCGCATCGCCGGCATCGTGTTCGGCCCGGTGGGCGAGGCCTCGCACCGACGGTGCCTCGAACAAGGTGCGCACCGAGAGGCTGGCGTCGAGCGCGGTGTTGATCTCGGCGATCACCCGCATCGCGGAAAGCGAGTCGCCGCCGAGGTCGAAGAACGAGTCTTCGACCGACACCCGCTCCAACCCGAGCACCCGGCCGTAGATGTCGGCCAGGGTCTCCTCCACCGGCGTGGCCGGAGCCCGGTACTCCCCGCCGGTCTTCTGGTACTCGGGGGCGGGCAGGGCGCGCTTGTCGAGCTTGCCGTTGACGGTCAGCGGCAGCGCGTCCAGCACCACCACCGCGACCGGCACCATGTAGGCGGGCAGCCGCTCGCCCAGCTGCGCCCGCACCTGGGCGGGGTCGGCAGTGCCGGTGATGTAACCGACCAGCCGCTTGTCGCCGGGGCGGTCCTCGCGGGCGATCACCGCGGCCTGCTCAACCCCGTCGAGACCGGCCAGGGCGGCCTGGATTTCGCCGAGCTCGATGCGGTAGCCGCGAACCTTGACCTGCTCGTCGACCCGGCCCAGGTACTGCAGCTGCCCGTCGGCGCCCCACCGCACCAGGTCACCGGTGCGATACATCCGGGCGCCGGGCGCCCCGAACGGGCAGGCCACGAAGCGCGAGGCCGTCAGGCCCGAGCGCCGCGCATAGCCCGACGCCACGCCGCGACCGGCGATGTAGAGCTCACCGACGACGCCTTGCGGCGCCGGCCGCAGCCATTTGTCGAGGACGAACAGCGCGGCCCCGGGAACCGGCGCGCCGATCGGCGCTCCCCCGTCCGCGCTCAGCGGCGCGCTCATCGCCGCGTACACCGTGCCCTCGGTCGGGCCGTAGGCGTTGATCATCACCCGCCCGGTGGCCCACCGCTCGACCACCTCGGGCGGGCATGCCTCGCCGGCGACCACCAGGGCCATCGAGTCCAGCCCCTCCGGCGAGAGCATTCCCACCGCCGACGGGGTCTGGCTGAGCACGGTCACCTGCTCCGCGACCAGCAGCGAGTGCAGGTCCTTCGGAGAACCGGCCACCGCCTCGGGCACCACTACCAGCCGGCCGCCGTGCAACAGGGCACCGAAGATCTCGTGGACCGAGACGTCGAACACCAGCGAATGCCACTGCGCCCAGACTCCCGGGTCCGGCAGATCGGCGTGCAGCCTCTCGAGCAACTGGGTGGCGTTGTGGTGCGTGACCGCGACGCCCTTCGGCACGCCCGTGGTGCCGGACGTGTAGATCAGGTACGCGATGTCCTCGGGCGCCGGCCCCGGCAACGCCGTGGCGGGCTGGTCGTCCACCGACGGGTCGTCGACATCGATCACCAGCAGGTCGGAGCCCTCCAGTCGCGACCGCAACTCGGCGGTCGTGACGACGGCGACCGGCGTGGCGTCGTCGAGGACGAACTCGATCCGCGCCGCCGGGACCGCCGGGTCGATCGGCAGATACGCCGCGCCGGTCTTGAGTACCGCCATGATCGACACGATCGCCTGGGCCGACCGCGGAAGCAGCAGAGCCACGCTTTCGCCCGGCCGCGCGCCGTGCTCCTCCAGCAGGCGGGCCATCCGGTTCGTGGCCTCGTCGAGCTCGCGATAGGTCATCGAGTGGCCGTCGAACGTCAGCGCCACCGCGTCCGGCGTCCGGGCCACCTGCTTGGCGAACAGCGACGGAATCGACGCCTTCAACCCGACTGGCGCGGTCAGCACCGCACGGTTGCCCCACTCGTCGAGGCGCGCGCGCTCGCCGCCGTCCAGGACGTCCATCGAGGACAGCCGCTGGCTGGAGTCGGCGGTCATGCCCGCCAGCACCCGCTGGAACCGCTCGATCAGCGACTCGATCCCGGCGGTGTCGAAGACGCTGGTGTCGAACTCGACGCGCAGGCCCAGTTCGCGGCCCGGGAGCGCCATGACCGACAGCGGGTAGTGGTTGTACTCGCGGTTGGTGACGTCGGTGATCGCCAGCTCGTGGAAGCCCAACGGCACGCTGGTGTCGATCGGGTAGTTCTCGTACAGGAACAGCGTGTCGAAGAGCTGGTCGTGACCGGTGACGCGGTGGATCTCGTTCAGCGCCAGGTGCTCGTGCTCGATCGTGTTGTTGTGGGCGGTCTGCAGTTGCTGCAGCAGCTCGACCACGGTGGTCGCCGCGGTGATGTTGGCGCGCACCGGCACGGTGTTGATCAACAAGCCCACCATCGACTCGGCGCCGGGCAAGTCGGCCGGGCGGCCGGACACCGCGGTGCCGAAGGCGACGTCGTGCTGACCGGTCAGCCACATCAGCAGCTGCGCCCAGGCACCCTGCAGCACGGTGTTGATCGTGGTGTGGCAGGACCGGGCAAGCTCGCCCAGCGCCCGCGTGGTCTCGGCGGGCAGCCGGTAGGACTCGACGCCCCGCCGGCCGAGGCCGAGCCGGGCCGGCGGGCCGACCAGGGTGGGGGCGTCGAATCCGGCCATCACCTCGGCCCAGGCCGCGCGGGCGGCCGTGCGGTCCTGGGCCGCGAGCCACGTCAGGTAGCTGCGGTAGGACGCGGGCGCGGGCAACCGCTCGCCGTAGTAGCTGGTCAGGATCTCCCGCAGCATGATCGGCAGCGACCAGCCATCCATCACGATGTGGTGGTTGGTCAGCACGAACCGGTGCCGGTTGTCGGCGGTGCGGATCAGCGCGGCGCGGAAGGCCGGCCGGTTGGCGAGGTCGCTGACCGCCGCACGCTCGGCGGCGCAGAGCTGTTCGATCTTCTCGTCGGGATCCAGGTCGTCCGCGCCGAGCTGAATGTAGCGCCACGCCATCACCGGGTCGGCCGGGAGGACCTGCACCGGCTCACCGAACTGCGGGCAGAACCGCGCCGCCAGGTTGGGGTGCCGGTCGACGACGGCGTGCACGGCCTCGCGCAGCCGGTGCGCGTCGAGGGCGCCGGTGACGGTGATACCGAGCTGCACGGCGTATACGTCGTCGCCGATGTCGTTCGCGAAGCTGGCGTGGAAGAGCAGCCCCTGCTGCAACGGGGTCAACGGCAACACGTCGGCGACCGCGTGCTGCTGGCACAGGTCGTCGAGTTGCTGCTGGGTCAACCGAGCGGGCGCGATGTCCGACGGGGTGAGCCCGCCCCCGCCGCTGCGCACGTGCGCGCAGATGCCGGCCAGCGCCTCGAACCACAACTGGCTCAACCGGCTGACCTGCTCGTGGTCCAGCGCCGAGGGCGCCCACGTCCAGTTCGCCTGCAGGTGCGGGCCGGCCTCGGTGTCCATGGTCCCGGCGTTGAGGTCGACGGTGTGCATCAACGGCATGGGCAGCGCCGCGCTGGCGGCGCCGGTGAACGACAGGCTGTCCTGGCTGATCCGCCACATCTCGCCGGGAAGGTCGGCCGCCGCGCCGAGTCGGCCCAGGTAGTTGAACCCGATGACCGGGTCCGACCCGTCCAGGTCGACGTCGGTGTTCACGTAGCGCAGCAGCCCGTAGGTCAGCGGGTCGGGCAGGGCGCGCAGTTGTTCCTTGGCCTTCTTGACCAGCGCCCCCAGGGCCCGGTCGCCGGCCATCACCTGCTGCCAGTCCAGTTCGCCGACGGTCAGCGCGACGGGGTACTTGGTGGTGAACCATCCGACGGTGCGGGACAGGTCGACGTGCGGGCCGAGCTCCTCGTGGCGGCCGTGGCCCTCGACGTCGATGCCGATCGGGGCGCCAGTGCCGACGAACCGCGCCCACGCCAGCCCGAACGCGATCAGCAGGATGTCCTGCACCCCGGCGTGGAACGCCGCGGGCACCTCGCCGAGCAGCGACCGGGTGGTCTCGACGTCCAGCGACACCGAGAGCTGCTTGGCGGTCTCGTAGGTGTCGACGTCGGGGCGCACCGCCGGCAGCAAGGCCGGGGTCGCCGCGACCTGTCGCCACGCCTCGGCCGTCTCGACGACCTCGGGCCGCTGGGCGTGCTCCTCGAGCATTGCCGACCAGCGGGCGAATGAGGTTCCGCCCGTCGGCAACGCCACGGGCTGCCCGCTGTGGTGCTGAGCCCAGGCAATGTTCAAGTCTTCCAACAGGATTCGCCACGACACGCCATCGACGGCCAGGTGGTGAATCATCAACGCCAACTGGGCCGTGGATTCCGCCCACACGGCGCGGAACATGATGCCCGCGGCCGGGTTCAGCTGCGAGCGCGCCGCCACCAGCGCCGCGTCGGACAGCGCGTCGACGGTGTGCAGGCAGGTGCCGGCCTCGACGGAGCCGACCTCGGGCACGTGCATCGACCAGCCGCCGGCGCCGTCGTCGTCGACCCGCAGCCGCAGCGTGGCGTGCCGGTCCAGCAGCGACTGCAGCACCACCTGCACGTCGTCGCGGGTGACACCCGCGGGGGCCTGCACCACCATGGTCTGGTTGAACTGGTCGGTCGGACCCTCGACCTGCTGCAGCCAGCGCATGATCGGGGTGGCGGCCACCGGGCCGATGCCTTCGTCGACTTCCTCGTCGCCGGAGGCCACGCGGGCCACGCGGGCCAGCTTGGCCACCGTCTGCTCGACGAAGACGTCGCGCGGCCGGCACACCACACCGGCGGCCCGGGCGCGGGCCACCACCTGCATGGACAGGATGCTGTCGCCGCCGAGGTCGAAGAACGAGTCGTCCACGCCCACCCGCTCGAGCCCAAGCACCTGGGCGTAGATGGCGGTCAGCGTCTCTTCGACGGCCGTGGTCGGCGCGCGGTATTCGCCGCTGGTCTTCTGGTACTCGGGGGCGGGCAGGGCGCGCTTGTCGAGCTTGCCGTTGACGGTCAAGGGCAACGCGTCCAGCACCACGACGGCCGCGGGCACCATGTAGCTGGGCAGCCGCTCGCCGAGCTGGGTCCGGATCACGGCCGGGTCGGCCGTCCCCGTCACGTAGCCCACCAGCCGCTTGTCGCCGGGCCGGTCCTCGCGGGCGATCACCGCCGCCTGCTCCACACCTTCCAGCGCGGCCAGGGCCGACTGGATTTCGCCGAGCTCGATGCGGTAACCGCGGATCTTGACCTGTTCGTCGGCGCGGCCCAGGTACTGCAGCTGGCCGTCGACGCCCCAGCGCACCAGGTCGCCGGTGCGGTACATGCGCGTCCCCGGCGCCCCGAACGGGCAGGCGATAAATCGCGAGGCCGTCAGGCCCGGCCGGCGCACATATCCCGAAGCCACGCCGCGACCGGCGATGTACAGCTCGCCGACGACGCCTTCCGGCGCGGGGCGCAACCACTTGTCGAGCACGAACAGGGCCGCCCCGGGCACGGGCGAGCCGATCGGCGGCGCCCCGGACTCCGCCTTCAGCGGGGCGCTCATCGACGCGTACACCGTGCCTTCGGTCGGGCCGTAGGCGTTGATCATCACCCGGCGCGGCGCCCAGCGATCCACCACCTCGGACGGGCAGGCCTCGCCGGCGACGATCAGCGCGGTCGAATCCAGCCCGTCGGGCGAGAGCATGCCCACCGCCGACGGGGTCTGGCACAACACGGTGACCTTCTCCGCCACCAGCAGCGCGTGCAGGTCGTCCGGCGATCCGGCCACCGACTCGGGCACCACGACCAGCCGGCCGCCGTGCAGCAGCGGGCCCCAGATCTCCCACACCGAGACGTCGAAGACCAGCGAATGCCACTGCGACCACACACCGGCCTTGGGCAGGTCGGCGGGCAGCTTGTTGAGCAACTGGGTCACGTTCTGGTGCGTGACCGCCACACCCTTCGGGGTGCCGGTCGTGCCCGACGTGTAGATCATGTACGCGATGTCCTCGGGAGCCGGCCCGGGCAACCCGGAGCTCGGCTGGTCTTCCACCGCCGGGTCCGCGACGTCGACCACCAGCAGGTCGAATCCGTCCAGCCGTGCGCGCAGTTCGCTCGTCGTGACCGCGGCGACCGGTGCAGCGTCGCCGAGCATGAACTCCATCCGGGCCGCGGGGACCGCCGGGTCGATCGGCAGGTACGCCGCCCCGGTCTTGAGGACCGCCAGGATGGACACGATCGCCTCGGCCGATCGCGACAGCAGCAGCGCCACGCACGCGCCCGGGCGGGCGCCGTGGTCGGCCAGCAGATGCGCGAGCCGGTTCGCGGCCTCGTCGAGTTCCTGGTACGTCAGTGTGCGGCCGTCGAACGTCAGCGCCGGAGCCTCGGGCACACGCGCGACCTGCTTGGCGAACAACGCCGGAATCGACACCGCCCCCGTGACCGGCGCGGTCAAGACCTCCCGGTTGCCCCACTCGTCGAGGCGGTCGTGCTCGCCGCCATCAAGCAAGTCGATCGACAACAATCGCCGCCCCGCACCGACGGTCATGACTGCTCCTCCACATCTGCGGTCATGGCTTCCAGCACGCGCCTGAACCGCTCAACCAACCTCTCGATTCTGCCCGTGTCGAAGACTTCTGTATCGAATTCGACGCGAAGACCCAATTCGTGACCTGGCACGGCCTGCACCGACAACGGGTAGTGGTTGTATTCCCGATTTGTGAAACCGCTAATAGCCAGCTCATCGACGGCAGATAACGCTGCGGTGTCGATTGGATAGTTCTCGTACACGAACATGGTGTCGAACAATTGGTCGTGTCCCGTTACACGGTGGATCTCATTGAGCGCCAGATGCTGGTGCTCGAGCGTGTCGTTGTAGGCGCCTTGTAGCTGGTTGAGCAGGTCGGCGATGGTGGTTTCGGCGCCGATGGTCGCCCGCACCGGAACCGTGTTGATCAGCAGCCCGACCATCTGGTCGGCGCCGGCCAGATCGGTCGGCCGGCCCGACACCGCTGTGCCAAATGTCACATCGTGCTGCCCGGTCAGCCACATCAGCAGCTGCGCCCACGCGGCCTGCAGCACGGTGCTCACGGTGGTGTGGCACGAACGGGCCAGTTCGCCCAGCGCCCGCGTGGTCTCCGCCGACACCTGGAAGGAGGACACGCCCCGCGGCCCGAGGCTGACCCGGCCGGGTGGACCCACCAAGGTCGGGGTGTCGAACCCGGACAGCACCCGCCGCCACGCCGCCTGGGCCGCCTCGCGGTCCTGCGCGGCCAGCCAGGCGACGAACTTGCGGTACGGCACCGGGGCGGGCAGCTGCACGCCGTAGTAGGCGGCGAAGATCTCCTGCAGCAGGATCGGCTTCGACCAGCCATCGAGCACGATGTGGTGGTTGGTCAGCACGAACCGGTGCCGGTTGTCGGCGGTGCGAATCAGCGCGGCCCGGAACGGCGGGCGCTCCGCCAGGTCGCAGACCGCGGCGCGTTCGGCGGCGCAGAGCTGCTGGATCTGCTCTTCCGGTTCGACGTCCTCGGCGTCGAGTTCGACGTAATGCCACGACAACGCGGGCTCGGCCGAGAGGACCTGCACGGGCTCACCGAAGTCCTCGATGAAGTGGGCCACCACGTTGGGATGCCGCTTGATCATCGTCTGCACGGCGTCGCGCAACCGGTGCGGGTCGAGGGCGCCGCTCACGCTGATGTCGAGCTGCACCGCGTACAGGTCGTCGCTGCCGTGCTCGCTGCCGGTGTGGAACAGCAGGCCCTGCTGCAGCGGGGTCAACGGGAGCACGTCGGCGATCGGGTAGCGCTGGCACAGTTCGTCGATGTCCCGCTGGGTCAACCGCGCGGGCGCCAGGTCCGACGGCGTCAGGCCGCCGCCACCGTTACGGACGTGGCTGCAGATGCCGCTCAGGGCGTCGAACCACAATTCGCTGAGCCGGGCCACCTGGCCCTCGTCGAGCGCCGAGCGCGCCCAGGTCCAGTTGGCCTGCAGGAGCGGACCGCCGGCGGTGTCCAGGGTGCCGGCGTTGAGCTCGACGGTGTGCGGCAACGGCATCGGCACCGCGGTCGCCGCGCCGGCCGACGCCAGGCTGTCCTGGTCGAGCCGCCACAGTTCGCTGGACAGGTCGCCGGCACCGCCGAGGCGCCCGAGGTAGTTGAACCCGATCACCGGGTCAGACACGTCTAGGTCGACATCGGGGTTCAGGTAGCGCAGCAAGCCGTAGGTCAGGCCGTCGGGCAGGGCGCGCAACTGTTCCTTGGCATCCTTGACCAGCGCCCCCAGCTCCGCCTCGCCGGCGACGACCTGTCCCCAGGACAGCCCGCCGACCTGCAACGCGACCGGGTACTTGGTGGTGAACCAGCCCACCGTGCGGGACAGGTCCACCTGCGGGCCCAGCTCCTCTTGCCGCCCGTGGCCCTCGACGTCGATCTCGATCGGGGCGCCGGTGCCCACGAATTGCGCCCACGCCAACCCGTACGCGATCAACAGGATGTCCTGCACGCCGGCGTGGAACGCCGCGGGCACCTCCCCCAGCAACAACCGAGTGGTGTCGGCGTCCAGCGAAACCGACAGCTGTCCCGCACTGACATAGGTGTCGATGTCGGGCCGCACCGACGGCAACGGGGCCGGGGTCGACGAGATCTGCCGCCACGCCTCGGCGGTGTCGGCGACCTCCGGTCGGCGCGCGTGCTCCGCCAGCAGCGAGGACCACCGCGCGAACGACATGCCGCCCACCGGCAGCGCGACCGACTGCCCGCTGTGGTGCTGGGCCCAGGCAATGTTCAAGTCTTCCAACAGGATTCGCCACGACACGCCATCGACGGCCAGGTGGTGAATGATCAGCGCCAGCTGGCCCGTGCCGGGCACCCACACCGCACGCAGCATCGCGCCGCTGGCCGGGTTCAGCTGCGAGACGGCCGTCGACAGTGCCGCGTCGGACAACGTCTCCACGGTGTGCACGCACCCGGCGGCATCCACCTCGCCAACCTCGGGGACCCGCAGCGACCACCCGCCCGCACCGTCGTCGTCGACGCGCAGCCGCAGCATCGCGTGCCGATCCAGCAAAGCCTGCAGGACCAGCACGACGTCGGCTTCGGTCACCCCCGCGGGGGCCTGCACCACCATGGTCTGGTTGAACTGCTCGACGGGGCCGTCGACGCTGTGCAGCCAGCGCATGATCGGCGTCGCGACCACCGGCCCGACGCCCTCGTCGACCACGTCGTCGTCGGTGGCCAGCGTGGCCACCCGGGCCAGCCGGGCCACCGTCTGCTCGACGAAGATGTCGCGCGGGCGGCAGACGACGCCGGCCGCCCGGGCCCGGGCGACGACCTGCATCGACAGGATGCTGTCACCGCCAAGGTCGAAGAACGAGTCGTCGACGCCGACGCGTTCCACGCCCAAAACCTGGGCGTAGATGCCGGCCAGGATCTCCTCGATGGCCGTGCCGGGGGCGCGGTAGTGATCTGCGTCGGAGTATTCCGGCGCCGGCAGCGCGCGGGTGTCGAGCTTGCCGTTGACGGTCAGCGGCAGCGCATCGAGCACCACCACCGCGGTGGGCACCATATAGGTCGGCAGCCGCTCACCCAGCTGGTTGCGGATCTCGGCCGGGTCTGCGGTTCCGGTCACGTACCCGACCAGCCGCTTGTCGCCGGGGCGGTCCTCGCGGGCGATCACCGCCGCTTCGTTGACACCGTCCAGCGCGGCCAGGGCGGCGTGCACCTCGCCGAGCTCGATGCGGTAGCCGCGGATCTTGACCTGCTCGTCGGCGCGGCCCATGTACTGCAGCTGACCGTCGGCGCCCCAGCGCACCAGGTCGCCGGTGCGGTACATGCGCGCACCGGACCCGCCGAACGGGCACGCCACGAATCGCGTGGCGGACAGCCCCGACCGGCCCACATACCCGTACGCCAGGCCCCGGCCGGCGACATACAACTCGCCGACGACGCCTTCGGGCACCGGCCGCAGCCAGCCGTCCAGCACGACGAAGGCCAGGTGCGCCAGCGGCACGCCGATCGGGCTGGCGTTGCTGTCGCCGTCCCCGTCGACGATCTCCCGGAACGAGGCGTGCACCGTGGTCTCGGTGATGCCATACATATTGATCAGGCGTGGCAACCCGGGGTGGTTGTGCAGCCACTTGCCCAACCGCTGTGGTTCGAGCGCCTCGCCCCCGAACACCACGGTCTGCAACTTCAGTTGCTGCCCCAGCTCGGGCGCCAGCGAATCCGCGGTCTGCAGTGCGTAGAACGCCGACGGCGTCTGGCTCAGCACGCTGACCTGTTCCCGAACCAGCATGGCGTGCAGCTCTTCGGGCGAGCGGACCACCGCGTCCGGCACGATCACCAGGCGGCCGCCGTACAGCAGCGACCCGTAGATCTCCCACACCGAGAAGTCGAAGGCCAGCGAGTGGGCCTGCGTCCACACCTGCCCCAGCGCCAGTTGCGCGTCCAGGGACTCGAGCAGCTGGGTGACGTTGCGGTGCGGCACGGCCACGCCCTTGGGCGTACCGGTGGTTCCGGACGTGTAGATAATGTAGGCGACGTTGTCCGGCGACGGCGGGGGCAGCCCGTCGCTGGATTGTTCGGCGACGGCGGGGTCGTCGAAGTCGATGATGTCCAGGCTCGAGCCGTCGAGCCGCGAGCGCACCTCCGCGGTGGTGACCGCGGCGATGGGCGCGGAGTCGCCGAGCACGAACTGCATGCGCGTGTCCGGCACCGTCGGGTCGACCGGCACGTAGGCCGCGCCGGTCTTGAGCACCGCCAGAATCGCGACGACGGCCTCGGCCGTGCGCGGGAACAGGACCGCGACGCGCTCCCCCGGGCCGGCGCCCCGGCTCACCAGCAGGTGGGCCAAGCGGTTCGCGGACTCCTCGACCTCGCCGTACGTCCAGGACCGGTCGCCGTCGGTGATGGCCATCGCCTCGGGCGCGCGGGCCGCCTGCGCGGCGAACAGCTCCGGGATCGACGCCAGCTCGGGCGCCGGCTCGGCCAGCACCGGCCGGTTGCCCCAGTCGTCGAGCCGGCTGTGCTCGGCGGCGTCGAGCAGGTCGATCGAGGACAGCCGCCGGGTGGGATCGGCCGTCATGGCGACCATCACCTGCTGCAGCCGATCGATGAGCGTGGCGATGGCCGCGGCGGTGAACACCTCGGTGTCGAACTCGACGCGCAGGCTCAGCTCGTGACCCGGCGAGGCCACCACGGACAGCGGGTAGTGGTTGTATTCGCGGCTGCTGAAGTCGGTGATGGCCAGCTCGTGGACGCCCAACAGGGCACCCGCGTCGATCGGGTAGTTCTCGTAGAGGAACAAGGTGTCGAACAGCTGATCGTGACCGGTGACGCGATGGATCTCGGGCAGCGCCAGGTGCTCGTAGTCGACGGTGTCGTTGTGGAGACGCTGCAGCTGGTCGAGCAGGTCGGCGACGGTGGTGGTCGCGGTGATGGTCGCCCGCACGGGCACCGTGTTGATCAGCAGGCCGACCATCGCGTCCGCGCCGGGCAGTTCGGTGGGCCGTCCCGAGACGGCGGTGCCGAACGCGATGTCGTGCTGGCCGGTCAGCCAGGTGAGCAGCTGCGTCCACGCGCCCTGCAGCACGGTGCTGATCGTGGTGCGGCAGGTGCGCGCCAGCTCGCCCAGCGCGTGCGTGGTTTCGGCGGGCACATGGAAGGCGGCGACGCCGCGCTTCCCGATCTGCCCGAGCGGGCCGACCAGGGTCGGGGTCTCGAACCCGGCCAGCGCCTGCGCCCACGCCGCCTGCGCGGCGGCGCGGTCCTGGTTGGTCAGCCAGGTGACGAAGCTGCGGTACGACGGCGGGGCGGGCAACCGCTCCCCGTAGTAGCTGGCGAACACTTCCTGCAGCAGGACGGGTAGCGACCAGCCGTCGACGACGATGTGGTGGATGGTCAGCACGAATCGATGCCGGTCGGCCGCCGTGCGGATCAACGCGGCCCGGAACGACGGCTTGTCGGCGAGGTCGCACACCGCGGCGCGCTCGTCGGCGGCCAGCTGCTCGACCTGCTCGTCGATGTTGTCGCCGTCCAGCTCGAGATACCGCCACGCCATCTGCGGGTCGGCCGGGATGACCTGGACGGGCTCGCCGAAGTCTTCGGAGAACCGGGCGACCAGGTTGGGGTGTCGCTTGACGGCGGTGTGGACCGCCTCGCGCAGGCGCGCCGCGTCGAGCGCACCGCTGACGGTAATTCCGAGCTGCACCGCGTACAGGTCGTCCATGTCCTGCGCGAAGGCGGTGTGGAACAGCAGTCCCTGCTGCACCGGGGTCAGCGGGAGCACGTCGGCGACGCCGCCCTGCCGGCACAGCGCGTCGATTTGCTGCTGGCTGAGCTGAGCGGGGGCGATGTCCGAGGGGGTCAGCCCGCCACCGCCGGCCTGAACGTGCGCGCAGATCCCGGCCAGAGCCTCAAACCACAACTGGCTCAACCGGTTTACCCGCTCCTCGTCCAGCGCCGACGGGGCCCACGTCCAGTTGGCCTGCAGGTGCGGGCCCGCCTCGGTATCCATGGTGCCGGCGTTGAGCTCGACCGTGTGCGCCAGCGGCATGGGCACCGCCGTGGCCACCGCCGCCACCGCCAGGCTGTCGTGGCTGACCCGCCACAACTCATCGGAGAGATCGGCACCCGCGCCGAGCCGTCCCAGATAGTTGAACCCGATCACCGGGTCCGCCCCGTCGAGGTCCACGTCGTCGTTCAGGTAGCGCAGCAGGCCGTAGGTCAGGCCGTCGGGCAGCGCGCGCAGCTGTTCCTTTGCGGCCTTGATCACCGGGCCCAGCGCGGAATCGCCGCCGGCCACCTGCGACCAGTTGAGTCGGCCGCCCTTCAACGCCACCGGGTATTTGGTGGTGAACCAGCCGACGGTGCGGGACAAGTCCACCCGGGGGAACAGTTCTTCCTGGCGCCCGTGGCCCTCCACGTCGATGCCGATGGGCGCCGCGCCGGTGCCAAGGAACTCCGCGAAGGCCAGCCCGAAGGCGATCAGCAAGATGTCACCCACGCCGGCGTGGAAGGCCGCCGGCACCTCACCGAGCAGGAGCCGCGTCGTGTCGACGTCCAGCGAGACCGACAGCTGACCGGCGTTCACGTAGGTGTCTGCGTCGGGTTGCACCGCCGGCAACGCGGCCGGGGTGGCGGCGACCTGCCGCCACTCGTCGGCGCGGGCCACCACGTCGGGCCGGTGCGCGTACTCCTGAAGCAGCGACGACCACCGGGCGAATGACGTCCCGGGCGCCATCAGGGCGATGGGCTGCCCGTTGTGATGTTGCGCCCACGCGATGTTGAAGTCTTCCAACAGGATTCGCCATGACACGCCGTCGACGGCCAGGTGGTGGATGATCAGCGCCAGCTGACCCGTGGACTGCGCCCACGCCGCACTGACCATGACCCCGGCGGCCGGGTTCAGCCGCGACCGGGCCTCCGCCAACGCCTCTTCGGACAGCGACTCGACGGCGTGCACGCAGCCGCGCGCGTCAACGGCGCCGACCTCGGGCACCTGCAGCGACCAGCCGCCCGCGCCGTCGTCGTCGGCGCGCAGCCGCAGCGCGGCATGGCGGTCAAGCAGCGCCTGCAGCACTGCCACCACGTCGTCCTCGTCGGCCCCGGCCGGGGCCTGCACCACCACGGTCTGGTTGAACTGCTCGATCGGCCCGTCGATGCTTTGCAGCCACCGCATGATCGGGGTGGCCACCACGGGCCCGACACCGTCGTCGCCCGCCCCGGCCGCACCGTCGGCCGCGACCTCGGCCACCCGCGCGAGCCGGGACACCGACTGCTCGACGAACACGTCCCGCGGCCGGAACAGGATGCCGGCCGCCCGGGCGCGCGCGACGACCTGCATCGACAGAATGCTGTCGCCGCCCAGGTCGAAGAACGAGGCGTCGACGCCGACGCGTTCCAGACCCAAGACCTGGGCGTAGATGTCGGCCAGGATCTCCTCGACCGGATCGCCCGGGGCGCGGTATTCGGCGGTGGCGTATTCGGGTGCGGGCAGCGCTCGCTTGTCGAGCTTGCCGTTGCCGGTCAGCGGCAGCGCCTCGAGCACCACCACCGCGGCCGGGACCATGTACGGCGGGAGGCGATCGGCCAGCGCCGCGCGGATCGCGGCCGGATCGGCGGTCCCGGTGATGTAACCCACCAGGCGCTTGTCTCCCGGGCGGTCCTCGCGGGCGATCACCGCCGCCTGGTCGACCCCGTCGAGGCCCTTGAGCACCGACTGGATCTCGCCGAGCTCGATGCGGTAGCCGCGGATCTTGACCTGCTCGTCGGAGCGGCCGAAGTACTGCAGCTGCCCGTCCGCGCCCCAGCAGACCAGGTCGCCGGTGCGGTACATCCGTGCTCCGGGACCGCCGAAGGGATTGGCCACGAACCGGGAAGCCGTCAGACCCGAGCGCCGCACGTATCCGATTCCGACGCCGCGGCCCGCCAGGTACAGCTCACCGACCACACCGGCCGGCACCGGCTGCAACCACTTGTCGAGGACGAACATCGCCGCGCCGGAAATCGGCGAACCGATCGGCACCACACCGGTTCCGGCGGTCAGCGGCTTGCTGATCGAGGCGCACACCGTGGTTTCGGTGGGCCCGTAGGCGTCGAGCATCACCCGTCCGGGCGCCGCCCAGCGATCCACCACGTCGGCCGGGCAGGCTTCGCCGGCCACCACCAATGCGGTGGACTCGAGACCCGCCTCCGGCAGCATCGCCACCGAGGACGGGGTCTGGGTGAGCACGCTGACCTTCTCCGCGACCAGCAGGTCGTGAAGCTCGTCCGGGGAGCTCGCGACGGACTCGGGCACCACCAGCAGCCGGCGGCCGCGCAGCAGCGCACCAAAGATCTCCCACACGGAGAAGTCGAAGGCCGCGGAATGGCTTTGGGTCCACACCTGCCCCTTGGGCAATCCCTCGTCGAGCGACTCGATCAGCCACGTGACGTTGAGATGAGGAATGGCAACGCCTTTGGGGGTTCCGGTGGTCCCGGAGGTGTAGATGATGTAGGCGACGTTCTCCGCGGCCGGGGCGGGCAGCGCCGTGCTGGGCTGGGTCTCGACGGCCGGGTCGTGGACGTCCACGACCAACAGGTCGTGCCCGTCCAGCCGCGAACGCAGGTCCGCCGTGGTGATCACCGCGCTCGGCGCGGCGTCGGAGAGCACGAACTCCATGCGGGCCGCGGAGTGCGCCGGGTCGATCGGCACGTACGCCGCGCCCGTCTTGAGGACGGCGAGCATCGCCACGATCGCGTCGGCGCAGCGCGGGAACATCACCGCCACGCAGTCGCCCGGGCCCACCCCGCGGTCGGCCAGCAGGTGCGCCAGCCGGTTGGAGGCCTCGTCGAGCTCGGCGTACGTCAACGACTTGGCGGCGCAGGTCACCGCCAGGGCCTCCGGCGTGCGCTGCACGTGTTCGGCAAACGCCACCGGGATCGACACGGGCTCGGGCGCCGGTTGGGTCAGGGCCGCCCGATTGCTCCACTCGTCGAGCTGGGCCGGCTCGTCGGCGGCCAGCAGGTCGATCGAGGACAGCCACCGCTCCGGGTCAGCGGTCATCTCCTCCAGCACCTGCTGCATCCGCGCCGCCAGGTCGGCCACGCCGAAGTCCGCGAACGGTTGGCCCGGCCCCGCGGTGCTGAGGAAGAGCTGGTCACCGGCGCCGAGGAAGAACAGGCTGAAGTGCCCGACGGGCCCGTGGTTGGTGTAACTCGCCGTCGCCGGCGAACCGGCGAGGTCCAGCGTCAGCCTCATCGGGAGGAAGTTGATGCCGACGCGGTTCGCCGCCTGCCGCAGGCCGTCGGTTTCCAGGGTGTGCACCGGGAATCGCTGATGGTGCAACAGTTCCCGGATGCGCGTGTCAACGTGCTTGCAGAAGTCGGCGACGGTGGCGGTGGGCGACGTGTCCAACACCAGCGGCACCACCCCGGCGAACATGCCGGGAAGCGTCTTCGACTGCTGGCTCACCCGCCGGCTCACCGGGAAGTCGAGCGCCACCTGCGAACCACTGCCCGACCACGCCCGGACCAGAAGCGCGCAGGCCGCGGTGGTGACGGAAAATCGGCGGATGCCCAGCTTCTTGGACAGCTCCTTGATCCGGGTGGTGACGGAGGGGTCCAACTGGACGGACGCGGACGGCGAGTAGTGGTCGCGACCATTTGAGTTGTTGGACGGGCGGTCCACCCATCCGCTCTCGGGCGGAAGGTTGTTGCTCCAATACGCCTGGTCTTCCAAATAGTCGGCAGACGCTTCATATTCGGATTCGATGTCCACCAAATCCTGCGCCGAACCGAAATACGCGTCAGGAATGGGCTTTCCGGCCACCATCGCCGAATAAATCGTCGAAACTCGGCGGCATACCAGCGCCATACCCAATCCGTCAATCGCGATGTGGTGGCAGCAACCGAACAAATAAAACTCGTCAGCCGCCGTTTGGAATAACACGAATTTGAACAGCTGACCGTTCAACGCCATCGGGGTGCGCTGGATCGACGACGCCATCGCCCGGGCTTCTCCGACGGGGTCGGGCAACGAAGTCAGGTCATGGAAGGCGAGCTCGACGTTGGGGTAGTCGATCGGCTTCTGGACAACCTGACCGTCGACCTCGAAGAACGACACCCGGCCGGCCTCGGCCTCCGCGACGGCCTGGCTGATCGCGCGTTCGAAGACATCACGGTCTACTTGACCCTCAATCTTCACCAAGAGGCCAAGCTGCCACTCTGTGCCGACGTAGCCCGTTTCCTGCGAAAGCCAGATGTCAAGCTGTCCGCGCGTCAGCGGAAGTGTGCGATCACCAGCTCCCATCGACTCCCCCAAAACTCCATCCGCCCCATACCCCGACTCGTTACTGGTCAAAACCCCGGCCCGTTGCGAGCTTGTCGCGCAGACTCTTTGGCCGGATGTCGGGCCAGTTCTGCTCGATGTACTCCAAACACGCAGCGCGGTCGCTCTCGCCGTACACCACTCGCCAGCCGGCTGGAACGTCGGCGAACGCCGGCCACAAGCTGTGTTGCTCCTCGTCGTTCACCAAGACGAAAAAGCTGCCGTTGTCGTCGTCGAACGGATTGATGCTCACAATTCTCCAGGACGTCTAGTTGACATGAGTGGAACGGTCCAAACCATACGTGAGCCACTAGCGTGCGTCCGAGGTTTGGACAAAGTTCCCGGGGTGACCCGTCAGGCTCTTAACGCGCCCTAAAGATTGGGCTGGTACAGGGCTGCGCAGCGGCCGCCGTTGGCTGCTGTGACCTGCAACAATGGCTCACCAATGCGGCTCGCGATTGGGCGAGGTCGGCCTTCAAGGACGATGGAATTTTGGGTGCTTGTCGTCGCCCACGATACCGGCCCTGGAGCCCCCGGGAAAATCACCACGCGGCGGCCGCGCGGCGGCCGTTGACGGAGCCCCGGACCCGCGTGTGACGACCGCCACTCCAACGCCATGACGGGTCGACCAGCCCCGCCGGAACTGCCGCTTGCGAACCCATTGACTCCGGGCGGTGTTCGTCGTTAGCTGGCTAGGGCTGCTGACCAGCAGGCCTCGGCCGCCGGACGGACGCGGGTGGGCGTACGCCGTTCGGAACCGAGTGGGCGACCCGGCGCCGGCCGGGTGACCATCCGGGGCGGGCGATCTAAAAAATGCCGTTACGCATGCGGTATGCATTACGATCCCGTATCTCAATGTCAAAGGACCGATACGGAGACCATTGGCGTGGTTTACTCATGAAGACCTGGTCGCGCTCCCCGGGGGCGGGGCTCGTATGAGGTGCCGAAGCACGACTAGTCTGCGACGTACACCGCATTCGGAGTGCCCTCACTGGCGTATCGCGACACCATGTAACAGCTTGTTCGGGCCGGCGGATAAACAAGATGACGTGAAAACGGGTAGAAGGGGGTGCGGTGACCGAACCCGATGTGCGGGCCCGTCCCGATATCGCTACGGAAGGCCGCGACATTAACCAGCCGCCTGGTCGGCGACGTGGCCTGTTGGGCTTTGGTCGCCGGTCCTCGACCGAACCGCCGACGCGACGCAATACTCGGGAAAATCGGCGCAGCCAACGGCCCGGACTTACCAGGTTTTTGCGGCACGCCTGGATCCCGCTGGTGATCATTGCGGTCGTCGCCGCCGGCGGGTTGACCGTCTCGCGCTTGCACGGGATATTCGGCTCAGAAAAGCGCCCCTCCTATGCCGACACCAGACAACAAGACACGAAGCCTTTCAACCCCAAGCACGTGAAATACGAGATATTCGGACCACCGGGGTCGATGGCCGACATCAGCTATTTCGACGTCAACGGGGAGCCGCAACACATCAACGGCATCCCTCTCCCGTGGTCATTCGACATCGCGACGACGTTGCCGTCGATCGTGGCAAACGTTGTGGCACAGGGAAATAGCGACAGCCTTGGCTGTCGTATCCTGGTCGACGGCGTGGTCAAAGCCGAGAGGATCTCACACGAGTTGAACGCGTTCACCTACTGCGTCCTCACAGCCACATGAGCGTCGAACCCGCAGTTGAGGAGCGCGCGAGGCAGCCATTCTTCGCGCGGATGATCCATCGGCTTTCCGTGCCGATCATCCTGGGTTGGCTGGCGATCGCCGTGCTCATCAGCATTGGGGTCCCCTCCCTCGAGCAGGTCGAGGCCGAGCACGCGGTCCCGCTGAATCCCGTTGGCGCGCCGTCATTTAGGGCGATGGAGCGCCTGGGAACGGATTTCAAGGAAACCAACACCGGCGCTCTGGCAATGATTTTGCTGGAAAGCCAGCAGCCGCTGGGCGACGATGCGCACAAGTACTACGACCGTCTGGTCAGTGATCTGGAAAACGATCACAGACACGTGCAGCACGTCCAGAACTTCTGGGGCGATCCCCTTACTCGCGGCGCCGCGCAAAGCCAGGACGGTAAGGCCGCTTACGTCCAGATCAACCTGAACGGAAGCCCGGGCGGCGCCTCGGGTGACGAATCTGTGGCCGCGGTCCGAAAGATCGTGCAGGCCGCTAACCCCCCCGCCGGGTTGAAGGTCTACGTGACCGGGCCAGCGCCGATCGTCGCGGACATGAACACGGCTGGCCAGAAGACGGTGCTGTTGGTGACGGCGGTCAGCCTCGCCGTCATCTTCATCACCCTGCTGCTCGTGTACCGCTCCATCGTCACGGTCGTCCTCTTGCTTCTGATCGTGGGCTTGGAGTTGCAGATCGCGCGGGGAATGGTCGCGCTGCTCGGCCATCTCGGAGTAGTCGGCCTGACAACCTTCGCCGTCAACCTGCTGGTAGCCGCGGTCATTGCCACGGGGACCGACTACGGCATCTTCTTCGTCGGGCGATATCAGGAGGCACGCTATAACGGCGAATCGAAAGAGCAGGCTTTCTACACCACCTTCAACAGCGTCGCCAAGGTGGTGCTGGCGTCCGGTTTGACGATTGCAGGCGCGGTTCTCTGCCTCAGCTTCACCCGACTGCCGTACTTCCAGCCGCTCGGTATTCCCTGTGCCGTTGGCATTTCCATCGCGGTGCTGGTGGCGATCACGCTGGGTCCGGCGCTCCTGGCGGCTGGCGCGCGCTTCAGCCTGTTCGACCCGAAACGGGCGATCACGGTTCATCGGTGGCGCCGCATTGGCACGGCGATCGTTCGGTGGCCCGCCCCCATCCTCATCGCGACGCTGGCGGTCGCGCTGATCGGGCTCTTGACCCTGCCGAATTACCGGCCCAGCTACGACGACCAGAAGTTCATTCCACAAAGCATTCCCGCAAACGTGGGATACGCAGCGGCCGAGCGGCACTTCCCCGGCTCGCGGATGTTGATGCCCGAGATCCTGCTGGTGGAAAGCGACCACGATCTGCGCAATCCGGCGGACATGATCGTTTTGAACAGACTGGCCAAGGGCGTGCTCGCCGTTCCGGGTATCGCGACGGTGCAGACTGTCACGCGGCCCGAGGGAACTCCGTTGCAGCACACCACGATTCCGTGGATCGTCAGCATGAGCCAGGCAAGCCAGATGCAGAACATGGCGTTCCAAAAAGACCGCATGGACGACATGCTCAAGCAGGCCGAAGAGCTGCAGAAGACCATCAACATCATGCACCGTATGTATGACCTGATGTCGCAGCTGGTCGCCACTACCCACCACCTGACAGGTGAGACGCATCAGATGCAGGAGATCACCGCGGAGTTGCGTGATCACGTCTCGGATTTCGAAGACTTCTTCCGGCCGCTGCGCTCCTACTTCTACTGGGAACGGCACTGTTACGACATTCCGATCTGCTTTTCGTTGAGGTCCATCTTCGATGCGATCGACGGTGTCGACGAGATCAATGACAGGCTGGCCGACCTGGTCGCGGACCTCGACAAGATGGATGTGCTGCTGCCGCAGATGCTGATGCAGATCCCGCAAATGATCGAGACCATGACAAGCATGCGCACCATGATGCTGACCATGCACAGCACCATGTCCGGTGTTATGGGCCAGATGGATTCGAACAGCAAGGATCCGAGCGCGATGGGCCAGGCGTTCGACGCGTCTCGAAATGACGACTCGTTCTACCTGCCACCGGGGATCATCAACGGCTCGGAGTCCTTCAAGCGCGTTATGAAGGTGTTCATGTCGCCGGACGGCAAGGACGTTCGTCTGCTCATTTCGCAGCGCGGCGATCCGGCTACGCCCGAGGGCCTTTCGCGAGTCGAAGCGATCAAGACGGCGGCCGAAGAAGCGCTCAAGGGCACTCCGCTGGAGAACTCGAAGATCTACCTGACCGGCACCGCGGCGATCACCAAGGACTTGGTGGACGGATCGAAATTCGACCTGTTGATCGCGGGCGTGTCCGCCCTCTGCTTGATCTTCATCATCATGCTGGTCATGACGCGGAGCTTCATCGCGGCCATGGTGATCGTCGGTACGGTGTTGTTGTCCTTGGGTGCGTCATTCGGACTCTCGGTGCTCATCTGGCAATACCTGCTTGGGATGCAGCTGCACTGGACGGTGCTTTCGACGTCCGTGATCGTTCTGCTGGCGGTGGGATCCGACTACAACCTGCTGCTGGTATCCCGGATGAAAGAGGAATTGGCCGCGGGTATCAACACCGGCATCATCCGCGCGATGGCCGGTACCGGAAAGGTCGTGACCAACGCGGGCCTGGTGTTCGCATTCACGATGGCCTCCATGGTCGTCAGCGATCTGCGCAGCATCGGCCAGGTTGGTACCACGATCGGCATCGGCTTGCTGTTCGACACGTTGATCGTGCGCGCATTCATGACGCCATCGGTTGCCGCGCTCCTGGGACGCTGGTTCTGGTGGCCACAGGCGGTGCGCCCGCGCCCCGCCAGCACGATGCTGCGGCCGACAGGCCCTCGTCCGTTGGTGCGTTCCCTGATGCTGACCCCGCCAAAGTGACTGGCGGACTTCCACTTCGGGATGGGCAGAGCGAGCGTGGGGAACACTGTGGCACACGGCGATAACGGGGGCAGCAATGTCGCGGGCATCCCGCACGGCATGGCGTCGCCCGCCTGTTTGTTGGGGGCCGCATGACGACCGAGCGCCGTCAGGCGCCCTTCGCGGCGCGGATGATCCGCCGGCTCGCGGTGCTCATCATCCTGGGGTGGGTGGCGTTCACGCTCCTGGTGTCGTTCGCGGTTCCCTGGCTAGAGACGGTCGGCCGGGAGCACTCGGTGCCGATGGCGCCGCAGGACGCCCCCGCGGTACAGGCCATGCAACGCATGGGCCGCGACTTCAAGGAATCCGACTCGGACAGCTTCGCGATGCTGGTGCTGGAAAGCCAGCAGCCGCTCGGCGACGAGGCCCACGCGTACTACGACAAGCTGGTGCGAGAGTTGCGGGCGGACCCGAAGCACGTCGAGCACGTGCAGGACCTGTGGTCGGACCGGCTCACGGCGGCGGGCGCGCAAAGCCCCGACAACAAGGCCGTATACGTGCAGATGAACCTGGCCGGCAACCAGGGCACCACCCTGGGTCAGGACTCCATCGCCGCGGTCCGTGCGATCATCGCGCGCACACCTCCGCCCCCGGGCCTCCAGGCGTATGTGACCGGCCCGTCCGCGCTGATCTCGGATATGCAGCACGCCGGTGACCACTCAATCCTGAAGATGACCGCGATCGGCGCGGTAATCATCTTCGCGGTGCTGCTCTTCGTATATCGCTCGGTGTTCACCGTTATTTCGTTGCTGCTCACCGTCGGTATCGAAGTCTTTGCCGCCCGCGGAATCATCGCGTTTCTCGGCGACCATGGCGTGGTTGCGCTGTCGACGTTCGCCATCAACCTGTTGGTGGCCCTGGCGATGGCGGCCGGGACCGACTACGGGATCTTCTTCTTCGGTCGATACCAGGAGGCCCGGCAGGTCGGCCAGGACCGGGAGACGGCCTTCTACACCACCTTCGCCGGGGTCGCTCCCGTCGTTCTGGGTTCCGGCTTGACCATCGCGGGCGCGATGCTGTGCCTTAGCTTCACCCGAATGCCGATCTTCCAGACCATCGGGGCCCCCTGTGCCGTCGGCATGTTCGCGTCCGTGATGATCGCGCTGACACTGGTTCCCGCGGTTCTGACCGTCGGAAGCGGACTCGGACTGTTCGACCCGACGCGGGCGATCGGATACGGGCGGTGGCGCCGCGTCGGCACGGCGATTGTCCGCTGGCCCGCCCCCATCCTCGGCGCGACCATAGCGGTGGCGCTGGTCGGCCTGGTGACCCTCCCGGGATACAAGACGAGTTACAACGACCGGCTCTACATACCGGCCGATATTCCCGCCAATGTCGGATATGCGGCGGCCGATCGCCACTTCACCCAGTCGAGAATGATGCCGGAAATCCTCATGATCGAATCGGATCACGACATGCGGAATTCGGCGGACTTCCTGGTCCTGCATCGCCTGGCAAAGGGCATCTTCCGGGTTCCCGGCATTTCGCGCGTGCAGGGCATCACCCGGCCAGAGGGCACACCGATTCAGCACACGTCGATTCCGTTCCTGCTGAGCATGATGTACGCGAGTCAGATGCAGGACGTCAAGTACATGCAAGACCGCACCAACGACATGGTGCAGCAGATCGCGTTGATGGACAAACAGATCGCGACGATGAAGCGCATGTACCAGTTGCAAACGGAGCTTGCCGCCATCACGCACGACTCGATCACCAAATCGAAGGAAATGTCGCTGGTCTTGAATGAACTCAGAGACCACATGTCGGACTTCGAGGACTTTTTCAGGCCAATCCGGAGTTACTTTTACTGGGAACGCCACTGCTACGACATCCCGATATGTTGGTCGCTGCGGATGATTTTCGAGACGCTCGACGGCGTCGACACCCTCAGCGACAAATTCAAAGAATTGTTGGTTGATCTCGACCATCTGGACACATTGTTACCGCAGCTCAATGCCCTGTTCCCGCCGATGATCGCCAGCACCGAGTACATGCGGACGATGATGGTAACGATGCACAGCACCATGGGCGGAATCATCGGCCAGATGAGCAGTAACAACGAGGATGCCACCACCATGGGTCAGGCGTTCGATGCCTCCAAGAACGACGACTCTTTCTATCTGCCCCCGGACATCTTCAACAACGCCGACTTCAAGAAGGCGATGAGCCAGTTCCTGTCTCCGGACGGGAAAGCCGCGCGGTTCATCATTTCTCACAGAGGCGACCCCGCGACACCGGAAGGCATCGCTCGCATCGATAAGATTCGCACCGCGGCCGAAGAGGCACTGAAGTCGACTCCGCTGGAGAATGCCAAGATTTATATTGCCGGCACCGCATCGACCTTCAAGGACTTCCACGACGGCTCGACATATGACCTTTTCATCGCGGGAGTCGGCGCGCTCTGCCTGATTTTCATCATCATGCTTATCATCACGAGAAGCTTCATCGCGTCACTCGTAATTGTGGGCACGGTGGTTCTCTCGTTGGGCGCCTCGTTCGGTCTTTCGGTGTTGATCTGGCAATACATCATGGGCTTCAAACTGCACTGGATGGTCCTTCCGATGTCCGTCATCGTGCTGTTGGCGGTGGGTTCGGACTACAACCTGTTGTTGGTGTCCCGGATGAAGGAAGAGATAGCCGGTGGGATCAAAACGGGCATCATCCGTGCGATGGGCGGAACCGGCAAGGTCGTCACGAACGCGGGTCTGGTGTTCGCGTTCACCATGGCCTCGATGGTGGCCAGCGATTTGCGGATCATCGGGCAGGTCGGTACGACGATCGGCCTCGGCCTGCTGTTCGACACCCTGATCGTGCGTTCGTTCATGACGCCCACCATCGCCGCATTGCTCGGGCGTTGGTTCTGGTGGCCGCAGGTGGTTCGTCCGAGGCCGGCCAGCTTCATGCTGCGTGCCGAGGGTCCGCGTCCGCTGGTGCGGTCTTTGTTACTGCATCGGGAGTTCAGTGAAGACACGCCAACGGCGGAGATCCCCAAGCACTCTGTCTAGGTTGGTACTCGGTCATTGGTTACTGTCCGGACGGCGGGGCGCCCGGCACCCACATGAGAACGTGGAGAGAAGATTGGCCCCCACGATGTCGTTCCGGGCGCCCGGAATTCCGCGTGGCAGCAACCTTGGAAGAAAGGACTGGGCCATTCTCCATATCGATATCTTCTTATACCGTCAACATGCCGATTCACCCCATGAAATACTCGTAGCGTGAGCCCCTTGGCGATCGAGGTTGTCGGCCTCACAAAGACATTCGGGCGAGATACGGTCGCGCTCAATGGCGTGGACTTTTCGGTGCCGGCCGGGACGGTGTGCGGGCTACTTGGCCACAATGGTGCCGGTAAGACAACGACAATCAACATTTTGTCGACGCTCATTCGCCCTAGTTCAGGCCATGCCAGCGTCGCCGGGCACGACATCGCCCGGCAGCCCGCCGAAGTACGCGCCAGCATCGGGATGGCCGGGCAGTTCGCCGGGATGGACCCCCTGCTCACGGCTCGGGAAAATTTGATCTTATTCGGTAGGCTGCGCGGGTTGAGTCGCCGCCGCGCGAAGGCTCGCGCGGACGAACTGCTCGAACAGTTCGACCTCTCTGCTGTCGCTGACCGCAGGCTCTCGACCTACTCGGGGGGGATGTTCCGGCGCGTCGACGTGGCCAGCGCGCTGGTTGTACCGCCGCAGGTGCTCTTCCTCGACGAGCCGACGACCGGACTCGACCCGCGCAGCCGCCGCGACGTATGGGCACTGGTGAGTTCGCTTACGGTGCAGGGCATCACCGTGTTGCTGACTACGCAGTATCTGGAAGAGGCCGACGTACTGAGCGACTCGATCGTCGTCATCGACCACGGGCAGGTGATCGCGAGCGGCACCTCCGAGGAGCTGAAGCGCGCCGTGGGGACCAGCTACTGCCAGGTGACTCCGGCAAATCCCGCCGACCTCCCGCAGGTCGCGGCCGCGCTGAAGGGACTCGAAGGGGTCGACATCCACGGCGAGACGGGCTCGGTGTCAGTGTTCGCACCCGACGGCGTGGCCACGCTTGTCGAGGTGTTCCGCCGGGTCGATGCACTCGGACTTGAACTCGCCGACATCTCGCTGCGCAAACCTTCACTCGACGAAGCTTTCCTGCACCTCACCGAACGGACCGCCGCCCCGTCATGAGCGCCCTTTCCGCCCTCACCGAGCGCTCGCTGATGTCGGCGGCACGCGACGGTGAAATGATCTTTGAAATCCTCTCGCCCGCAGCGTATTTGGCCGGGTTCAGCGTTGCGCTGCACGGCCTTGTCGACACTGGGCCCATCAGCTATACGCAGTACTTCCTGCCCGCGGTAGTAGCCCAATCAATGATCTTCGTCGGTCTGCTCACCGCGGACCGTGCTGCCCGCGACCACTTATCCGGGTTCGGCGAACGGATGCGTACGCTACCCGTCGCCGCGGTGGCCACCGTGACCGCTCGCACAGTCGCCACCCTGATGCGCGCCGTGCTAACTCTCTTGGTGGCGCTGATCGCCGGCTACGCCTTCGGTTTCCGCATCGACGGTGGGGTGGGCTACGCAACGGCATTCGTGCTCATCTCTTTGCTGCTGTGCCTGGCGGTGGCGCTGGGCGCCGACGCGCTGGGTTCGAGCGCGAAGAGTGTCCAGGGGGCCGCCCACTTGTTGTTCGTCCCCCAGCTGCTGCTATTCATGCTGTCCACCGGCATCGCCCCCGAAAAGACCTTCCCCGGCTGGCTGCGCCCATACGTCCGCAACCAGCCGGTGTCACAGTTCGCCGAAACCCTCCGCGGCCTTGCGTCCGGCCACGTTGTGCTCAGCAATTTGGCGGCGACCCTCGCCTGGTGTCTCGGCATGGTGCTGGTGTTCGGCGCGATTACGTTGCGGATGCAAAGGCGCGGCTAGTGACCGATCGCTCCGTGCCGGACGGCTCCCTACTCACCCAAAGTCAGACGCAAGCCGGCCGACTCCTGCTTCGTTGGCGGCGCGACCAAGCCGTGCTGATAGGGTCGCTGATGCTGCCAGCCTGCCTGCTGCTGGTCTACCAAATAGTGCTGGGCGAGCAGGTACGTCGGGTCACCGGAGTCGACAGCGTTTACGGTGTGGTCCCGATGTGCGCGGTACTGTCCGCGCTATTCGGGTCGCTGGGAAACTCGGTCGGCATCACCACCGACCGCGAGTCACGCTTGCTCAGCCGGATGTGGGTGCTGCCGATTCATCGAGCAAGCACGGTCGTTGGATGGGTGATCGCCGAAGTCGTGCGTGCCTTTATCGGCACCGTCATTATCACTGCTATCGGAGTGGCGATGGGTCTGCGGTTCCAGCAGGGTTGGCCCGCCGCAATTCTTTTCCTGGTGATTCCATCGGTCGTTGTCACTGGCTTCACCGCCCTGGTGATGGCGATGGCTATCCGCAACAACGGCCGTACTGCAATGACGTGGCTGCTCGCCGCGACCTTTTCGCTCGCGTTTGTCAATCCCGGCGCTACGCCGATCAAGCTGTTCCCGGATTGGGCTCAACCACTGATCCGCCTCCAACCCATGTCGCCCCCCATCGAGACGATGCGCGGGCTGGCCCACGGGGGCCCGATTGTCGGGCCACTTGTGGCGACTTCAGCCTGGGCGGTCGTGTTGCTCGCTGTTTTCATTCCCTTCGCCATGCGCGGCTACCGGCTGGCTGCCGAGGCGAACGCGTGACCGCAGCCGAGCGTCCCCGACCGGACCAGATTAATAACACGCAAGCGAAGCCGCTGATTTCTGTGTGCGTCCCGATGTATAACAACGGTGCCACCATCGAGCGTTGCCTGCGGAGCGTCCTGGATCAGGACGGGGCCGAGTTCGAGATTGTCATCGTCGATGACCAATCAACCGACGAAGGGCAGGCTATCGCCGCATCTTTGCTCAGATCGGGAGACCGCTTGGTAAGCAACGACTCTCGCCTCGGCCTGAATGGGAATCACAATAAGTGTTTGGAAGTTGCCCGCGGCGACTATATCCAGTTTCTACACGGAGACGACTGGTTGCTTCCGGGGGCCCTGCAGACCCTTGCCGGGTGCTTCGACGATCCTGAGGTCGGACTCGCTTTCGCGCCCCGACGGGTGCAAACCGACGACCTTCCCTGGGGCGAGCGGCGACGCGCACCGAGCAAGCTCCACGTCTACTTTGCGAAACTTCGCGAACGTAATCGCGGATCATCGTTGGTTCTACAGATAGTCGCCCTATGGGGCGCGAGCGCCAACTTGATCGGTGAACCAAGCTGTGTGATGTTTCGGCGACAGCTGGCACTGGACGCAGGGGGCTTACGCGAGGACGTCTATCAGACGGTCGATTTAGACTTCTGGTTGCGCCTCATGCTCCGGTCAGCGGTTTCCTTTGTGCCGAGGGAACTTTCGGTACGGCATCACACCGCCAGCACGGAGTCAGCGAATATCACCAAGGCTCAGCGACATTGGCTCGATCAGCTGCGCATTCTTACATGGATGATTGTGGATCCCGCGTCTACACCTCTCATCCGCGCAACCGCATCGCTGTGGTGGTCGTTGGCATGGGTTGGGCTGCTGTTCAAGGTCACCGTGATTGGGCCCCAGCGATCACCTCGTTTGAAAACGTTGATGGCTGCACCCGTTAATGAGTTCCGTCGTGCGAGGCGGTTCCGCGCCGAACTCGAATTCGCATCGCACTAACGTCGGTGCGGGAGGTCGAGGATGCCTCCACGGACCACCCTCTCTTGCGAGACTGGTCGGTGCAATGGACAACATACTGCTCGAGGCAATCGCGCTTGGCCATATAGAGTCTTCTAGCGCGCAGATCGCCAGTCACCAATTTTGCGGTTGTAGACACTTCCCGTTCCTTGGGCGCTATGGTCTATTGGCCACTCTCAAGCGGGTGAGCCGAGCACCTCAAATTTTGACATGAAGCACGATCGACGATGGGGTCACGGAGAGGGACAACCAGATTGCCGGAACCGTTGACAACAAGCGGTGAGCGGCGGATTCGAGAAAGCCTTCGATCTCGAAGCGCTCCTTTGACCGTGCCCGACAGTGAAACGAAATCTTCCGGTTCCAGGACGAGTCCAGAGCACACGGGATTTCGCCCCGACATTGAGGGGTTGCGGGGTGTCGCGGTGTTGGCCGTTGTCCTATTCCACTGCAGTGCCCCCGGAGTCGGCGGCGGGTTCGTCGGCGTGGACGTCTTTTTCGTCATCTCGGGCTTTCTGATTACCGGACTGCTCTGGCGTGAGGCGGCCACCGCCGGGACCGTCCGGCTGAGCCGCTTCTACGGCGCTAGGGCCCGCCGACTCCTGCCGGCGTCGGCTTTGGTAGGAGTCGTCACCGCCATCGCTTCAGCCATATTGTTATCTCCGTTGGAAGTCAAGCCCGTACTCATTGACGGCATCGCCAGCGCGCTCTATGTCGGCAATTATCAATTTGCTCGGCAAGGAGTCGACTACTTCCACATAAGCAAGAACACGATTTCGCCCTTCCAGCATTACTGGTCTCTGGGCGTCGAAGAGCAGTTCTACCTGGTGTGGCCGGCGTTGATCATCGCAACGGCGTGGCTAGTCCGGCGGGCACGGCGACGCGACAGCGCCGCGCGCGCCACGCCCTCGGCGAGCGCCTACCTATTCGTCCTCGCGCTTGTCGGAGCCGTGTCGTTTGCCTTCTCGCTGGTAGCCACGTCCGAGTCACCTCCCGTCGCGTTCTTTTCCCTCCACACACGAGCGTGGGAATTGGCCGTGGGTGGCATTGTGGCGCTCACGACAACGTATTGGCGGCGCCTACCGGTATTCGCAGCAGCAATGACCGGATGGGCCGGTCTGGTACTGGTCCTGCTCGCCTGCAACCACGTGGACGCAACCACACCGTATCCGGGTACCGCCGCGCTGCTGCCGGTGCTCGGCACCGCGCTTGTGATCGGCGCAGGCTGCGGCTCAACCTCTTTGGGATGCGGCCGCGTCCTGGCATCGCGGCCGATGCGAGCCGTCGGCCGAGTGTCGTACTCGTGGTATCTCTGGCACTGGCCGGTGCTGCTGCTCGCAACCCCGTTGCTGGGCCGCCCAATGGGGCCGATAGACGGACTGGCAGCCGTTGCCGTCTCTTTGGGCCTGGCAGTGCTCACACTGCACCTCGTTGAAAACCCGTTCCGATACTCCGCCTCATTTCGTCGGTCGGCGGGCCGCAGTCTTGCTCTCGGCGGTGCCGCCACCGCGCTAGCGGTCTGTGCGGGCGTAGCGCTGCTTGTGGTGGTGCCCACCCCGGTCGGTCACGGCCCCGCGGCCCAGGCGTTGCGGGTTACCGCGGATCCGCCGACGGGCTCAAACGTTGAGCTCTATGATGCGGCGGTTCAGCGTGTTTTTGCTCAGGTCCAAGCTGCGGTCGCGGCGTCTGTCGACATGAAGGCCGTCCCGTCAAACCTCGACCCACCGCTCGTCGAGGTGGCAAACGAGAAGACGCCAGCAGGCCTGGGAGGGTGCCTCCGAAACCTTCTCGAAGTCCACCAACCGGAATGCGCGACGGGCGACAAGGCCTCGGGCACCACGGTGGCCTTGGTCGGCGACTCGAATGCCTTCAGCTGGGGCCCAGCGTTCCAACAGGCCGCCGAGCAGCGGCACTGGCGGCTGGAGGTCCTGACCAAGGGCGCCTGTCCGATGCTGGACCTGCCCCTCAAAATTTTCGTTCAGCGGAAGTACACAGAGTGCGAGCAATGGCGTAGTCAGATCGTCGCCCGACTACGGGACGAGCGTCCGCGGCTAGTGGTCGTGAGCATGTTGCGCCATGACAGCGGGTCAGGTTCGCCGCCATACGGCCCCGGGTGGATCGACAGCGTGACACGCATGGTGCAGGAACTAAGGGGCACCGGTGCAGCGGTTTTGGTGCTCGGGCCGACGCCGGACCTGCACTCAATGGTGCCGGACTGCCTGTCGCTGCACCTAGAAGACGCCGCAGCCTGTTCTTCGGCGACATCGACGGCAGTGAACAAATCAGGTGTTGCGGGTGAGACCGCCGCTACGAATGCCGGCGGTGGTCGTTACGCCGACGTCACCGAGTTGTTTTGCACGGCCGAAAACTGCCCGCCAATCGTGGGCAACACCCTCGTGTACGAAGACGAATTCCATATAACGCCCGAGTACGCTCGGGTGTTGGCACCGGCTGTCGACGCGCTGGTCAGCCGCTCGCTTATCAGTGGCTAACACGCCATGGTTAAGCGCGGCAGAGCTACGGGTACTTCTGCCGTGCCCGTCGTCGTACCGTACGGCGGATATCGCAATGGATTCGCCGGTCGCCGTCCAGCATTTGACGAATCATGTGAGTCGGCGACGTGATAGGCGGATCAGCGAGTCGCAGGCTCTCCGGGTCATTGGAACCTGCGGCCCTTATTGGCATAGTACCGAATACATTGCTCCGGGTAACCGCGTCTGGCTAACTCAGCGACGAAATAGTCCACATCGTAAGGCACTGACTCGAACTGAATCTCACTGGTGATAGTGTCCAAAATCAGGAAATCAGCCGCATCAACCCATTTTCGGTTCTGGCCGACGCTGCCCGGGTTGACAATCGTAAATCCATTGCGCTCGATCCGGTATTGATGATGGGTGTGGCCAATCATGTAGTGCCGGCCGATCTCGATTGCCGTATCGGGATAGATTCGTTTGTCATCAATGGTGTGCACGCAGTGGTAAATGCCGAGGTCGACGTACTCCAGGAGCTCGGTCAGAAAGCGGTCGCGCGAAAAGTGTGGACGCGAATGGTGAAAGAAGTCCTGAACTAGGGGGATCTCTTGATTGACGGCCTCGTCGCCGCGGAACAGGCGCTCGTGATTGCCTTCGAGTACCTGGATGCCGGGCAGGGCCAAAATCAGATCGATGCACTCGTCATTCCATGGACCGTAGTTCACCACGTCGCCAAGACATAGGTAGGCATCGGCGCGTCCAGCTGTCGCCTTGACAAACTGCTGCAGCGCAACGAGATTGCCGTGCACGTCGCTGAAGACCGCAACCCTCATGCGCTCGCGCCCCGTCCAACTAAGTAATCTCGGTATTGTCGTAATCCGACCGAGAGCGGACGCGGTTCGAATCGCCAGGTCTGGCGTGCCTTTTCGATCGACACGGGCGGAAACCCTGTAAACGCTCCGGGCACAACGGGTTCGATGTTCAGCGACGCATCTCGACCGCCCTGGAGGGCTATAACGAGCTGCGCCAGCTCCAACAAACTGGTGTGCTCGCCGGACGCGATGTTGTAAATCCCGCAGGGACCGCCGGCCACCGCGTTCAGCACACTAGCGGCCACATCCGCGACGTACACATAACTGAAGCGCAGGACGCCGCCGTTGACTAAGCGTAACGGCTTGCCCTCGGCAGCCATCCGCAAGAACATAGGTATGACTTTTTTGGTCGGCTCGCCGGGGCCGTAGGGTGTTGCGACTCGTAAAACCACGGCCTCCATGCCAGTGCGTTTAGCGACATTTGAGAGATAGACTTCACCGGCGAACTTGCTGACAAGATATGCGGTCCCTAACTGCGCTGGAAATACCGGGGCGGACTCGGTGCACGGGATATCGGATGGTGCGTACATATTGGCACCAGAAACTTGAACAAACCGTCGAACCCCTCGCTCCGCAGCCTCCTCGGCGAAGTCCATCAACGCTAGGGCGTTGATTTGGTTGCACAAATTTGCCTCGTGAAGGTCGTCCATGCGCTTGGGGATGTATGCGGATAAGTGACAAACAACGTCGACCCGGTCCAGCGCCGCGTTACGAACGTGCGGTTCTCGGATATCCCCGACTGTCACTCGTTCGCAAAGCCGTACCAGGTCCGCGGGCAACGGCGTGCGATGCTGCAAGACGGCTAAACGGTAACCAGCACGGGCAAGGACTCGGAGCACGTGCCCACCGGTGAAGCCGGCGGCACCGGTTAATAGCACGAGCCCTGCAGTCTCCGCATTAATCCTCGTCACAGCTGCGTCCCGTCACCGCGTAGGAAGCCGGTCCGACGCAGTTGTTCGACGTGACTGTTGGGCACCACAAGTTCTTGCCAATACCGAAGTATGGTCACCTCGTTGACCGAGTACGTTGGCTCGACACCCTTCAGCAAATAGTCCGCGATGATTTGAGGTTCGTTGAACCCCGCGAGCGCGCGGGCGGCCGTCGTCCCCGAGCATCGTGCGTTGA
This sequence comes from Mycobacterium scrofulaceum, assembly GCF_001667885.1. Lineage (GTDB taxonomy): Bacteria > Actinomycetota > Actinomycetes > Mycobacteriales > Mycobacteriaceae > Mycobacterium > Mycobacterium scrofulaceum_C. The sequence continues at coordinate 35,762 of NZ_LZJW01000126.1, forward strand.
TCTCAAAGACGTAGGCTTGGCCATCCTTGACGCGAAGTTGGATATTGCACGCACCGAATGGCTTGAGCGCCTCCACCATCGTCCGTACCACAAGTTCGAGCGCCGGATTCGGCTCGACAAATGCCTTATACGTGTCGCCGTCACGCAGGATCCGGCGCATCACGATCGTGCCGTGGCATTTGCCATCCAAAGTTACGCTGCCACAAGTATATTCGTCGCCCTCGATGTATTCCTGCACGACGCAATTTTCTGGGTCAACGAGTTGTCGGTAGAGGCTGAACTCGTCCGCTGTCCTGGCGACATAGGTAGCACGGGAACGCGCGCCTCCACGCTGTGGCTTCAAGACAACGGGTCGTTCAAAAGCCGCGACGTCAGATAGTTGTTTGGTATCCGGCGTGGGCAGTCCCAACGAGTTGACGAACTCGGTGGTCGCAAGCTTGTCGTCGCACAAACGGATGACTTCCGGTGCGCTGACGACCGGGATGATGCCATGTGCTTTGAACCTGTCGATATTCTCCGAAATGGGAAGCAGTTCAACGTCGTGGCCAGCGAAGATCAACCCGCACTGCTCGTTTAGGCATATCTCGAGCAGACGGTCGATGAATAGCGGGTCCGATGCGTACCGGCCCTTATACGCCTTCGAGGCGGCATGAAGACCTGCCGCCAGCGGCTCGGAGTCGGTGGCGACTGAGCCGTATGAAGTTTGCGCCAACGCCTTGAGCACGCTCTGTCCGACGCCACCGCCAACGCCGGTGACCAGGATATTTCTCACTGGGTCGCCCAAAGCTGCCAACTAGACATCCCCCATACCGACATGAGCGGCATCGTACCTGTCACACTGTGCATCGATCGTCGCTTCCAAGGACCTGCGGCCGACGACGACGTAAAAGCATGGATTGGGGCATCGTGCCGAGCGTCGGCCCGGCCCACACATCGCACAAACGTCCACGCGTGTCCAGGACATGTTGCGAAAATACGAACCTTGCCCGACGCGCAACCTACTGTGTCGGTCAGCACGAATTCACGAAAGCAGGTGGATTTTCGGGATGGAAGGGACGCTCGAGCATGCGCTTGGCTCGAAACGGCACGGAGCCGCAAGCGGTCAATGCACCAGGCCGGTCACCTAATGCCCGCCGAGATACCTTTTATACGGCCAAGTTTTCCCGTGCCTGCCGAGCTCGCCGAGGACTTCGAAGTCATCGTGCAAACCAATTGGTACACGAACTTCGGACCGAAAGAGCGACAGTTCGCGCTCGCTCTGAGTGAGTACCTCGGTTCGGAACTGCACGTGGCCACCCTTGCAAACGGCACCCTTGCGCTTATCGCCGCACTCCACGTCACACTAGGCCCCGGCGGGCGCGACCGATATCTATTGATGCCGTCATTCACCTTCGTCGCCGTCGCCCAAGCCGCCGAGTGGACTGGATACCGACCATGGTTCATCGACGTCGACCCGGACACATGGCAGCCGAGCGTCTCCTCTGCCGTCGCCGTCCTGGAGAGCTCCCGCGAGGAGGTCGCCGGAATCCTTCTTCCCAACGTGTTCGGCGTCGGCAACCCCGACATCGATGCCTGGGAGCAGCTCGCGGCGCAATGGCAGCTGCCGATAGTGGTCGACTCCGCGGCGGGCTTCGGTTCGGCATACGTGGACGGGAACAAGGTCGGCGGGCGCGGCTCCTGTGAGATCTTCTCCTTCCACGCGACCAAGCCATTCGCAGTTGGCGAAGGCGGTGCGCTCGTCTCCCGCAACCCGCATCTCGTCGAGCAGACCCAGCGGTTCCAGAACTTCGGTTTTGAAGCATCCCGAGAGTGCACCCAGCTCGGGATTAACGGCAAGCTGCAGGAGATCAGCGCCGCTATCGGACTGCGCCAGCTTCTCGGGCTCGATCGCCGTCTGGAGACCCGCCGCAAAGTCTTCGACTGCTACCGCGCCGAACTAGCTGGCTTCGGATTGCAATTTCAGCCCAATGCAGAGGCCTCCTCGCTGTGCTTCGCCAGCGCGTGCTGCACCTCGGCAGATCATAAGGCTGCGGTCCTCGCCAGCCTGACTGAATACGCAATCCAAGCCCGCGACTACTACAACCCACCGCTGCACCTGCAACACTATTTCCTCGCGAACCCTGAGCTGAGGTCCACCGAACTACGCTCCACCGAAGACATCTGCTCGCGCATCGTGTCGCTGCCAGTTCACGACGACATGGCGCCTGAAGATGTCGCACGTGTCGTGGCCGCTGTTCAAAAAGGGAGCACACAGTGACCGAAACTGCTGCTCGGAGTCACCCGAAGGTGAGCGTCGTCACGATCACCTTCAACCATGAAGCCTTCATCCGCGAGACCCTCGACGGCTTTGTTGCCCAGAAGACCGACTTTCCGGTGGAAGTGATTGTGGGTGACGACGCCTCAACGGACAACACGCCAGCGATCATCAGCGAGTACGCCGAACGGCACCCGCATCTCTTCCGACCTATCCTGCGGTCGAAAAACATCGGGCCCTACGCGAACCTGACCGACACCCTGTCGGCCTCTCGCGGCGAGTACCTCGCGTTGTGCGACGGCGATGACTACTGGACCGACCCGATGAAGCTCAGCAAGCAAGTCGCATTTCTCGACCGCCACCCGGAGAAGGCGGTGTGCTTTCACCCCGTTCGCGTGATCTGGGAAGACGGCCGCCCGGGCTCGGAGTTTCCGCCGCCCGGCTGGCGGCGCGACTTGAGCGTGAACGCGCTTATCAAGCGGAACTTCATCCAGACTAACTCCGTCCTATACCGGCGACTTCCGCGCTACGATGACATCCCCGTCGACGTCATGCCCATGGACTGGTACCTGCACGTGCGGCATGCGGCGCGCGGCGGTATCGGGATGCTGCCCGAAACGATGTCGGTCTATCGCCGACATCCGCAAGGGGTTTGGTACAACGCGGATGCGGACCGAAAAAAGTTTTGGGTGTCTCATGGGGGCGGGCACGTCGCCATGTTCGAGGCAATGCTCGACGTCTTCCCGGATGACGCGGTACGGGAGGAACTCATCGCTGGCCGGCTCGACTGGATCCTGCGCGAGATCGCGCGAGTTCCCGGTCCGGAAGGCCGGGCGGCTCTGCTCGAGACCATCGCGCACCACCCGCGTTCCGCAATGCTCGCACTTCAGCATCGTTGGCGATCGCCAACACGACGCCTCAGATCTTTATGGCGCAAGCGCGCGCCATCGGCGCGAGCTCGTTGAGCATACAGAACCACTACCTATCAAACGTGTTCGCCCGCATGGCTATTACAAAATCGTTTACTCCTGTTCGGGTGAACCACCGGTGAGTTTGCGCACGACATACAGCACCGAGCCGAGGTCGATGGCATGCCGATTGAAAGTCTTGTCACCGAATGTCTGTGAGTCGAGAGCCGAGACTTCAAACCCGCTCTTGCGGATCCGCGAACACAAGGTGGAGCGATCGTAAAGCCGCACGTGGTCGCCCTGGGCGAACCGACGCCATCGCTCGCTCTCGTCGACGACCGCGGGGTCTTCATCGAAGCTGCCTTCGGGAGCCACAGGGGTCATGATGATTCCGCGACCACCCGGCGCCAGTATTCGGTACAGCTCGTCCAACGCGAGGGCGTCGTCCGACACATGCTCAAGGACGTGGGAACAGATAAAGAAATCGACCGAAGCGTCCGGATAGATCGGCATGTCGGTGATGTCAACGACATCATCGACACCACTCATCATCAAATCCGCACTGCGGTAACGGAAATCGCTGCGGCTTTTCAGGTATCCCGAAAGGGGTGCCGACGGCGCAAATTCAAGCACCCTCCGCACACCATCGGGGGGCAGAAACCTCTCGACATAGAGCTTGTAAAGGCGGTCCCGGTCGACCGAGCCGCACACCGGGCAGACGTACCTCCGGTGATTGATCGTCTCCATCTCATCGAGGGAGTAGGGAAACCCGTACATGGCAAGCTCGTCACCGAGCCTGCGAGTAACGCTTAGGAAGCGGATACGGCTGCCGCAAATATTGCATTGCCCCGGGCCGGCGAAGTAGACGCGGCGCATGAGACGACCGGCACGTCGCACGGTGTCGGAGAGCGGCATGCGTCTCATTCAATAACAGCCGAGCTCAGAATGATACCGATTGCGGTTTAGAAGTAGCAGAGGTTGGAGTGAGGCGATCGGAAATCGCGGTCGTCGCGCCGCGGTCGAGGCGGCGAGCTCATAAAGCGCGATGGCCTAGGCAATGCGCCCGCCTCAAACGATCATGAATCACGTGAGGTCGCCACATAATGACGTTGTCCGTCGTCATCCCATAACCACCGAAGGACCCGCCTTGAGATTCGCTCTGGCAAGCTACGGAACTCGCGGCGACGTTGAGCCCTGCACGGCGGTCGCCCGCGAACTCCGTCGGCGTGGGCACGAAGTCAGCATGGCCGTCCCGCCCAACCTAATGCCCCTGGTGGAATCGGCCGGCTTGACGGCAGTGCCATACGGGCCGGATCAACAAGAAGGCTTCTGGGACACCGACTTCCTCGCCAAGTTCTGGAAATTCTCTGAGGTCAGAAAGCGGTGGCGGGAAGCCCAGGGCATGCTTATCCGATCCTGGGCGGAGATGAGCGCGACGCTGACGTCGCTGTCCAAGGGCGCAGATCTGGTGTTCACCGGCCCGGGCTTCCCCGGGATCGCAGCGGATGTAGCCGAATACCTTGACCTTCCGTTGGCGACGATGCACTACTTTCCGATGCGGCCCAACGGCCAGCTCGCACCGAGCCTTCCTGCACCGCTGGTCCGTTCCGCAATGAGCGCGCTGGACTGGGTCCAGTGGCGGGTGACCAAGAAGGCCGAAGACGCGCAGCGCCGGGCATTCGGTCTGCCGAAGGCAAAAGGCCCCGCCCCGCAACGGATGGGCGCCCGCGGCGCGCTGGAGATCCAGGCCTACGACGAAGCATGCTTCCCCGGGCTGGCCGACGAATGGGCGAAGTGGCACGACCAGCGGCCCTTCGTTGGGACGCTGACCATGGAGTTGACCACGGACGCCGACGACGAGGTGTTGTCCTGGATCGCTAAGGGCACGCCGCCGATCTGCTTCGGATTCGGGAGCATGCCGGTCGCCGAGTCGCCGGCGGACACGGTCGCCCTTATCAGCGCGGCGTGCGAGGAGCTGGGGCAGCGGGCGCTGGTCTGCTCCGGCTGGAGCGATTTCAGTGGCGTGCCGCAGTCCGACCACGTCAAGGTGGTCGGCGTGGTGAATTACACGAAGATCTTCCCCGCCTGTCGGGCGGTGGTTCACCACGGCGGCTCAGGTACCACGGCCGCGGGTCTGCGCGCCGGAATACCGACGCTGATTCTATGGACCGCGGGGGACCA
>NZ_LZJW01000127.1 GCF_001667885.1 Mycobacterium scrofulaceum
TCTCGGCGGCCGCGGCGGCCACGGCCAGCCGGGCCGAGGCGCGGGCGCGGCGACGCCGGCGGGCCACGCTGCGTGACCACGCCGACGAGTTCGCGGACATGGACTCCGACATCGGCGTGCCCCCGGATTACGACGACGACGAACAGCTGGCCACGGCGGTCGCTTCCGGTGCGGGGGCCGGAACCCTGGGCTTCGCCGGCACCGCCCGGAAGGAGAACACCTTCAGGGCGACCGGTCTGACCAAGCTCACCGACGGCGAATTCGGCACCGGCCCAAGGATGCCCATGATGCCCGGCACCTGGGACACCCCGGCCGGCCCGACCGAGCCAAGGGAAGGGGGATAAGGCAGTCAGCCCGATGCTCGTCAGTCACCGAAACCCCATGAGACCGCAGAGAAAGGAAACACCATGAGCATGTTGGACGCTCACATCCCGCAGTTGGTGGCCGCGCAGTCCGCCTTCAGCGCCAAGGCGGCGTTGATGCGCAGCACCATCAGCCAGGCCGAGCAGGAAGCGATGTCGGCACAGGCGTTCCACCAGGGCGAGTCCTCGGCCGCTTTCCAGGCCGCGCACGCGCGCTTCGTCGAGGCCGCCGCGCGGGTCAACACCCTGCTCGACATCGCCCAGGCCAACCTCGGTGACGCCGCGGGAACCTACGTGGCCGCCGACGCCGCCGCCGCGTCCGGCTACAACGCCTTCTAGATCAACAGCAGCCAACGACCGCGAAAGGACTTCTCATGTCCCAGATCATGTACAACTACCCGGCGATGTTGAGCCACGCCGCCGACATGGCCGGCTACGCCGGCACGCTGCAGGGGCTCGGTTCGGACATCGCCAGCGAGCAGGCCACGCTGTCCAACGCCTGGCAGGGTGACACCGGTATGACCTACCAGGCTTGGCAGGCCCAGTGGAACCAGGCGATGGAAAGCCTCGTGCGCGCCTACCAGTCGATGGCCAGCACCCACGAGGCCAACACCACGTCCATGCTCGCCCGGGACCAGGCCGAAGCCGCCAAGTGGGGCGGCTAGTCCTTGTCAAATGAGCGCTGAGCCCAACGCCGTCGAGCTGACGGTCGATCACGCCTGGTTCATAGCGGAAACCATTGGGGCGGGTAGCTTCCCGTGGGTATTGGCGATCACCTCGCCCTACACCGATGCCGCGCAACGCCAGCCGTTCCTCGACCGTCAGCGAGCCGAGCTGACCCGGATGGGTCTGGTATCGGAGGCCGGCGCCGTCAACCCGGCGGTGGCCGACTGGATCAGGGTGGTGTGCTTCCCGGAGCGGTGGCTCGACCTGCGCTACGTGGGGCCGGCCAAGGACACCGGCACCGGCGAGTTGCTGCGCGGCATCGTGGCGCAGCGCCCCGCCACCAGCACCAAGACCGTCGTCGCCCTGCGCAGCGCGCAGCTGATCACGTTCACCGCCATGGACATCGACGACCCGCGCGCGCTGGTTCCCGTGCTGAGCGTCGGGCTGGCGCAGCAACCGCCGGCCCGATTCGACGAATTCAGCATGCCGACCCGGGTCGGCGCGCGGGCCGACGAGCGGCTGCGTTCGGGGGCCTCGCTGGCCGAAGTCATTGATTACCTGGGCATCCCGCAGTCGGCCCGGTCGGTGGTGGAGTCGGTGTTCAACGGCCCGCGCAGCTACGTCGAGGTCGTCGCGGGGTGCCGTCGCGACGGCAGGCACGCCACCACCGAGGTGGGGATGAGCATCGTCGACGCCGCCGCGGGCCGCGTGCTGGTGAGCCCGTCCCGCGCCTTCGACGGCGAGTGGGTGTCGACCTTCGCCCCGGGCACACCGTTCGCGATCGCCCTCGCGATCGAACAGCTGACCGCCTTGCTGCCGGAGTCCGAATGGTTCCCCGGCCACCGCTTGGCCCGAGATTTCACCGCGCAACACGCGTAACCCCCAACGGAAAAGAGAGCAACGATGTTTCAGGTATGGCCCCCGCGTCCCTCGAGGGTCCGGTGACGTCCGGCGCCGTCATGCCGATCGTCCGCGTGGCAATCCTCGCGGACAGCAGGCTGACGGAAATGGCGTTGCCCGCCGAGCTGCCGCTGCGTGAGATCCTGCCCGCGGTCCAGCGGTTGGTGGTTCCTTCGGCGTCGAACGGCGAATCCGACGACACCGCCCGCGGCGCCGCCGACCTCGGCGCCGCCATCCAACTGAGCCTCGCGCCCATCGGCGGCGCGCCGTTCAGCCTGGACGCGAGCCTGGACACGGTCGGGGTCGTGGACGGCGACCTGCTGGCGCTGCAGCCGGTGCCGGTCGGCCACGCGGCCCCCGGCATCGTCGAGGACATCGCCGACGCGGCCATGATCTTCTCGACCTCGCGGCTGAAGCCCTGGGGCGCAACGCATATCCGGCGCGGGGCGCTGGCCGCGGTGATCGCGGTCGCGTTCCTGGTCACCGGGCTCTCGGTCACCTACCGCGTCGCCACCGGCGCGCTGGCCGGGCTGGTCGCCGTCAGCGCGGTCGCGGCCCTGACCGCGATCGTCGGCTTGCTGGTCGCGGCCCGCTCGCCGCGCACCGGGTTGGTGTGCTCGATCGCCGCGCTGGTGCCCATCGGCGCCGCGCTGGCGTTGGCCGTGCCCGGACGGTTCGGGGCGGCGCAGATCATGCTCGCCGCGGCGGGGGTCACCGCCTGGTCGCTCATCGCGCTCATGGTGCCCAGCGCCGAGCGTGAGCGCGTCGTCGGGTTCTTCACCGCGACCGCGGTGGTGGGGACCGGGGTGTTGCTGGCCGCCGGCGCCGAGGTGCTCTGGCGCCTGCGGCCGCTGGCCATCGGCTGCGGCCTGATCGTCGCGGCGCTGCTGGTCACCATCGAGGCGGCGCAACTCTCCGCGCTCTGGGCGCGATTCCCGTTGCCGGTCATCCCGGCGCCGGGTGACCCCACCCCGTCGGCGCCGTCGCTGCGGGTGCTCGAGGACCTGCCGCGGCGGGTGCGGACCGGCGATGCCCACCAGAACGGATTCATCGCCGCCGCAGTGATTCTCAGCGTCCTGGGCTCGGTGGCGATCGCGCTGCGGCCCGAGGCGTTGAGCGGTGTGGGCTGGTACGTGGTGGGCGCCACCGCGGCCACGTCCGTGCTGCGCGCCCGGGTGTGGGATTCGGCCGCGTGCAAGGCGTGGCTGCTGGCGCAGCCCTACCTGACCGGCGGGGTGCTGCTGGTGCTCTACACCGCGACCGGTCGCTACGCCGCCGCCCTCGGCGCGGCGCTGGTGCTTACAACGCTGGCCCTGGTGTGGGTGGTGGTGGCGCTGAACCCGCAGATCGCCGAGCCGGAGAGCTATTCGCTGCCCGTGCGCCGGCTGGTGGGCTTCGTCGCGGCCGGGCTCGACGCCTCGCTCATCCCCGTGATGGCCTTCCTGGTCGGCATCTTCACCTGGATTCTCAATCGATGATCCGATCCGGATCGGCTTGTCTCGCAGCGGGTTTGGCGGCCATGCTGTGGACGTGCCCGTCGGCGCTGGCCATCGAGGCGCCGAAGGTCGACCCCGGCGTCCCGCCGCCCAGCGGGGCCCCGGGCGCCGTGCAGCCGATGGAGCAGCGCGGTCCCTGCACCACCTCCGGGATCATCCCCGGCAGCGATCCCGCGGCCGTCACGCCCAGCCAGGCGACGCTGAATCTGCCTGGGGCATGGCAGTTTTCGCGTGGCGAGGGTCAGCTGGTGGCGGTGCTCGACACGGGGGTGCGGCCGGGGCCGCGGCTGCCCAACGTCGACCCGGGCGGCGACTTCGTCGAGGCCACCGACGGGCTGACCGACTGCGACGGCCACGGCACCCTGGTCGCCGGGCTCATCGCCGGCCTGCCCGCCGGCCGCGGTGAGGACGGCTTCTCCGGCGTCGCGCCCGCGGCGCGGGTGGTCTCGATCAGGACGACGTCGGCCAAGTTCTCGCCACGGACGCCCGGCGGGGACCCGCTGATGGCGCGGGCGTCACTGGACGTCGCGACGCTGGGTCGCGCGATCGTGCACGCCGCCGACCTCGGAGCCCGCGTGATCGACATCTCCACGCTCACTTGCCTGCCCGCCGACCGGCCGGTCGACCAGGCCGCGCTCGGCGCGGCGATCCGCTACGCCGCGGTGGACAAGGACGCGGTGATCGTGGCCGCCGCGGGCAACACCGGACCGACCGGATCGGTCGCCGGCGGAACCTCCTGCGAGTCCAACCCGCTCACCGACCTGGGCCGCCCGGATGACCCCCGCAACTGGGCGGGTGTCACCTCGGTCTCCATCCCGTCGGTGTGGCAGCCCTACGTGCTGTCGGTGGCTTCCCTGACACCGGACGGTCAGCCGTCGAAATTCACCATGGCCGGGCCGTGGGTGGGCATCGCGGCGCCCGGGGAACGCATCGTGTCGGTCAGCAATGCCGACGGCGGCGGGCTGGCCAACGGGCTGCCCGACGAACATCAACAGCAGGTCGCGTTGAGCGGCACCAGCTATGCGGCCGGTTACGTCGCCGGCGTCGCGGCGTTGGTCCGCAGCAAGTACCCCGACCTCAACGCCACGCAGGTCATCCATCGCATCACCGCGACCGCGCTGGGCGGTGCACGCGCGCCCTCCAACGTCATCGGCACCGGCAGCGTGGACCCGGTGGCGGCCCTGACCTGGCAACTGCCCGCCGGCAATCAACCGCCCGCCGCTCAGGTCAAACCTGTCGCCGTTCCGCCGGCGCCCGCGCCCAAGGACACCACCCCGCGGACCGTCGCGCTGGCTGGAACCGCCGCGCTGGCTGTGCTCGTTGCAGTCGCGGGTGCGATCGCCGCCACCGCCGCCCGCCGACGAAAGGACCCCATCCCGTGACCCTGCAGCGCTGGATGCCAACCCCCGGACCCGGCCGAATCACGCTGGCGCTGCTGGCCGTCGTGCCCGCGGTGATGGCCTACCCCTGGCGTTCACCCCGGGATTACTGGTTGCTCGGCATCGCCGCGGCCGTGGTCATCGTGCTGTTCGGCTGCTGGCGCGGCTTGTACTTCACCACCCTGGTGCGCCGCCGGCTGGCGATCATGGGACGCGGCGGGACCCCCGCGCCCGAATCCGACTCGGCCACCGCGACCACCGCGCTGCTGCGGGTCGGCGGGTCGGGCGGCGACGCCGATGTGCTGCCGTTGTCGTTGATCGCCCGCTACCTGGACCGCTACGGCGTTCGGGCGCACAAGATCCGGATCACCAACCGGGACAACGCATCCGACCCATCCAGGCGCGAGACATGGATCGGACTCACGATTTCGGCCACCGAGAATCTGGGCGCGCTGCGGGCGCGCTCGGAACGCATCCCGCTGCACGAGACCGCGCAGGTGTCGGCGCGCCGGCTGGCCGACCACCTGCGGGAGCTCGGCTGGGACGTCACCAGCGTCGCGCCCGACGACGTTCCGCGGCTGCTCACCTCCAACTCTCGCGAGAGCTGGTCCGGCGTGCAGCGCGGAGCCTCGGATTACCTTGCGGCATACCAGATCCCGGTTGGTGCGGAGCTGACGGAGACCCTCGAGGCCATCAAGGAGCACCCAGCGCGCGAGACGTGCACCGCGCTGGAACTCGCCGGTGACGCGACGCATTACACCGTCGCGGCCGCCTGCGCCTTTTTGACCGATACGCCGCCGGCGCGGATCACCCCGCCGGCCGGGTTGATCCCGCAGCGCGGCAATCACCGGCCGGCGCTGCAGGCACTGGACCTGTTGTCCACCCGGCGCCTCGACGGCCACGCCGAGGTGCCGACGGGCTTGCTCGCGCAGCTCGACTGGCCGACCCCGGTGCGCGCGCCTTCGGCCACCGAGGCCGCTAGAACATAACGGTCTGCAGGAACGCGGTCATCCGGCGCAGGTAGTCCAGTTGGCTCACGTGCAGCACGTGACTGCCCGGAAACCAGTGCAGCGCACAGCGATCCCAGTGCTCCCACAACCGGACCGCATGATCCGGTGGCGCCATCCGATCGCCGAGCCCGGTGATGATCATCCGCCGGTCCTTGTCCAGCAGCGGCCGGTAGGTCAGCGGGCAATGGTAGGCAAGCCCGTCGGATAACTCCGCGGGGCTGATACCAGACAGGCGCAGCCCCAGCCGCACGAGCTGGTTGGCCGGGAACCATTCGTCGAAGAGGGTCGCCGGGGTGACCACGGGGCAGTTCGGGATGACGGCCTCGAGCCGGTCGTCGACGGAGGCCACCAGCGCCGAGGTGTAGCCACCCAGCGATATGCCGGTCAGCGCGATGCGGTCGACTCCGGTGTCGCGCAGGTAGTCGAGGACGGAGCGAAAGTCGTGCACGGCCTGGGCCATCGCCTCGGCGAAACCGCTCAGGCCGCCCGCGAAATAACCGAAACCGCTGAACGGCGAGAGTCGTTCGGCTCGCTTGCCGTGAAATGGCAAGGTGTACAACAGGACGTCGTAGCCGGCGCGGTAATACCATGGCAGCGCGAAGAATCGCCCGTTGGCTAGGTACGACGACCCCATGAAGCCATGGATGACGCAGAGCGTGGGACGCGGCCCGTCATCGTGGCGCCAGTGCTGGGCGCGCACGGTGTTGTTGGCTCTGAAGGCGGACCACTGCCGGCGCATCGCGGGGTTGATCGCCGTGAAGCTGCTTGGGAACGCGATGTTTTCCACCGTTCCGCCCGCGACCCACTCGGTCAGCGGGCTGGCCCGCCGCGACGAGACCCGCGGCGACGCGGTCGGCGCGGGAAACGACTCCACCGGGTCGCGCCGCGCGCCCAGCTCCGCGTAGAAGCTCAGGTTGGCGCGCTCGTCGCGGGCATCGGCGTGCCGCAGGGAGGCGGCGACGACGGCCGGCGCAACGGTCACGGTGAGCAGAGAGGACACCCACGTGCGAAGCGCGAGGTCGCCGACGGCCGAGCCCTCGACTACCATGCGCTGGCGGGGGGACAGCGCGGAGTTCGGGGGCAATCCGCCGTCGTCGGCGGGAACGTCCGCGCCTTCGAAGGCAGCGGGAATGGGCGGTTCAATCGAGGTGTCGGGCGCCACGAACGCCGATGCTAACTCCCCGGGGGCCCCGGCCGGGGCCAGTTGGGCGGCGGTGCCGTGTGCGGTAATACGGTTTGTCTATCTCCCCGGCAGCCGGCGGCGCGTTGATCAGGAGGACTGACATGTGGGATCCCGATGTCTACCTGGCCTTTGCGGACCATCGCAGCCGGCCCTTCTACGACCTGCTGTCTCGGGTGGGGGCCGAGCGGGCCCGGCGGGTGGTCGATCTCGGGTGTGGGCCGGGCCACCTGACCAAGTACCTGTCCCGGCGGTGGCCGGACGCGGTGATCGAGGCGATCGACACCTCGCCGGAGATGGTCGCCGCCGCGAAGGAGCGCGGCATCGACGCCGTCGTCGGCGATCTGCGGGATTGGAAGCCCAAGCCCGATACCGACGTGGTGGTCAGCAACGCCGCGCTGCACTGGGTGCCCGAGCACGCCGATCTGCTGGTCCGGTGGGCGGACGAGCTGCCGTCCGGGTCGTGGATCGCGGTTCAGGTTCCCGGCAATTTCGAGACGCCGTCGCACGCCACGGTGCGGACCCTGGCCCGCCGGGAGCCGTACGCAAAGGTGATGCGGGACATACCATTTCGCGTCGGTGCCGTCGTGCAGCCACCGATCCAGTACGCCAACCTGCTGCTGGACGCGGGGTGCAAGGTCGACGTCTGGGAGACCACCTACCTGCACCAGCTGACCGGTGACAACCCGGTGCTGGAATGGATCACCGGGACGGCGCTGGTTCCGGTGCGCGAGCGGCTCAACCCCGAAGACTGGGAACGGTTCCGCGAGGAACTCATCCCACTGCTGGACGACGCCTACCCGCCCCGGGCCGATGGAACGACGATCTTCCCGTTCCGGCGGGTGTTCATCGTCGCCGAGGTCGGCGGATCCCGGCGGTCCGGCGGCTAACCGCTCGCCTGCTCCTCGATGCCGCGGTCGACGGCGAGCGCCGACCGGGCCGTCGGCTTCACCCGATGTATGTGCAGGTATGTCTCGGTGTACCGGGCCGAGATGCGGGTGCCGGCGAACTCCGAGGGAATGACATCGCCCGTGCGCTGACGCCAATCATGAAGGCGCACAGCCAAATCGGCCGCGATCTCGTCGGCGTCGGCGTCGCCACCGGCCAGCAGGTTGGTGGTTTCGGTGGGGTCGGCGCGCAGGTCGTAGAGTTCGCGCTGCGGGCGGGGACCGGTGATGAACGGCGCCACGGCGGCCCCGGACGGGCTTTCCTCGATATCCAGCGGCAGGTCCAGCAGCGGCCGGGACGCGTAATTCTCGATGTAGCTGTAGTCCTTGGTGCGAATCGCGCGGATGGGGTCGAACGAGTCGTGGTAGGTCTTCGTCGTGTACACGTGGTCCCTGACCGGCACGGTGTGCGGGTCGGGTTCGACCAGGGCGCGCGCGTGGGACACGCCCTCGACATCGGGCGGAACGTCCAGCCCCAGCAGGCCCAGCAGCGTCGGCAGCAGGTCCACGCCGCTGAACAGCTCGTCGTAGACCCGCGGGGGCAGCGCCCGGCCGGTCGGCGGCCGGATGATCATGCCGATGCCGGTCCCCGCGTCATAGAGCGTGGACTTGGCGCGGGGAAACGCCGGGCCGTGGTCGGTGAAGAACACCACCCAGGTGCTGGCGTCCAGGCCCGTTTCGGCCAGTGTGTCCAGCAGGCGGCCGACGGCGGCATCGGCCGTCGCGATCGACCCGTAGAAGCTGGCCAGGTCGTCGCGCACCTCGGGGGTGTCGGGGAGGTAATCGGGCGGGTCCACCTCGGCGCTGTCGGCCGGCTGGTAGCGGTCCCGGGGATACGGCCGGTGGGTCTCGAAGAATCCCGCGGTCAACAGGAACGGTTGGCCCGCGAGGTCTTCGGTGCCGTCTCGCAGCCACTCGGAGGCCCGGTCCACCACGTACTCGCAGTAGGAATTCGACACGTCGAACTCGTCGAAGCCCAGCCGCTGCGGGTAGGAGGTCTCATGCTGCATGCCGAAAAGCGCGGAGTACCAACCCGCATCGGTCAAGATCTGCGGCAGCGTGCGCACGCCGCTGCGGTACTCCCAGCCGTGATGCGCCAGCCCGATCAGGCCGTTGCTCTGCGGGTAGCGACCGGTGAACAGCGATCCGCGCGACGGCGAGCACAGCGGCGCGGTGGCGTGCGCCCTGGTGAACAGGATGCCCTCGGCGGCAAGGCGGTCCAGCCGGGGGCTGTCGACATCCGGGTGGCCGTACACGCCGAGGTAGCGCCCCAGATCGTGCCAGTGCACGATCAACACGTTGTCGTTCCGGTCGGCTTCTTCGCCCGGCGCCAATTGCGTCACCTCTCCAACTTGCCCGCGACCGGCGACGATACCGCAGCTAGTCGGGCAGAGGCTGGGGGCGCCGACTCCACCGGTTCTCGCAGACGAACTCCGACAGGGGCCGCCCGACGGCCCAGCCGTCGAGTTCCAAGACCGGCCGATCGGGGAATTCGGGCACCGGGCCCAGGCACAGGATGGCCACCGGCTCGGCTCCCGCCGGCATCTCGAGCAACGCCGCCAACCGGTGCGGATCGAACAGCGAAACCCAACCCATGCCAAGGCCTTCGGAGCGCGCGGCCAGCCACAGGTTCTGGATCGCGCACGACACCGACGCGAGGTCCATCTGCGGCAGCGTCCGGCGGCCGAACACGTGCTTGTCCCGGTCGTCGCACAGCGCCACCACCAGCAGCTCGGCGCACTCGAGGATGCCTTCGACTTTCAGCGCGAGAAACTCCCCGCCGCGCTCGCCCAGGGCCGCGGCGGTGCGCGGACGCTCCTCGTCGACGAGCGCGTGGATGCGCCGCCGCAGCGAGTCGTCGGTGATCCGGATGAAACGCCAGGGCTGCATCAGACCGACGCTGGGCGCCGCGTGGGCCGCCTGCAGCAGGCGCGCCAGCACGGCCTCGTCCACCGCCCCGGGTGAGAACCGCCGCATGTCGCGCCGCTCGGAAATCACCCGATAGACGGCCCGGCGCTCCTGCGGGCTGAAGGCCTGCTCGCTCACGGGAGTCATCGTAGGAAATCCGGGTTAGCGTGAACGGTGTCCGCGACACGGACCGGGTGAACACCCAGGAAAGGAGTGTTCCGTGAAGCCCTTCGAACTACTCGAGCGGCCGCCGACGAACGGGGCCGCGGGCCGCGTGTACGGGGAGCCCTATCAGACACCGGACGGCACCACCGTGATTCCGGTGGTCAAACCGCTCGGCGTCTTCGTCGTCCGCAACGGCGAGGCCTCCTGGAAACCCGCCGTCGACGGCAACCGCATCGCGCTGATCGGGGTGATCACCGGCCTGCTGGCGGCGGTGATCGGCAGCCTGGCGGTGCTGCGCCAGCCGCCCTGGCCGCGGCTGACGATCACGGACTATAGGTAACGCCGACCGCGCGGAACACGTACTCGGGCGGCATGTCGAAGGCCAGCGATCGCCGCGGCAGGCCGCTGAGCACATCGTCCGGGATGGCCGCCTTGTAGTGCAGCGACAACTGGCCGCTGAACTTCGGGTCGACCTGCGCGACGGCGACGTCGACCTGCAGACCGGTCGACGAGATCTCCACCCGCGCCGATCCGGTCTGCGGCGCGTCCCAGCGAACGTCGACGGTCGGGCCGGCCAGCCGGGGCAGCATGGACAGCGTGGCCAGCACCCGCTCCGAGGTGAACGCCAGCGAACCCGTATAGCTGGCGACACTGTGCGGCAACCGCACGCCCGGGATGGCGCCCTTGAATCGCCGGGTCACCGCCACGTAGTCGGCGAGGTAACGCAGGCCCTCCACCTCGAGCTGCGCGTACACGTCGTCGGGCAGCTTGCCGATGCCGAGCAACCTACGGACAAATACGGCCATGACGCCAGTATGGCGCGGCCCGGGCGGCGGCGTGGTCAGGCCGCCGGACGCTGCCCGCAGCCCAGCTGGTATCCGTGGGGTATGACCCGAGCGCGGACCGTACCGGCCCTGTGCGTCGCCCTGGCCGCGGCGGCCGGCTACGCGCTGATGTGGGTGGGTTACTCGCAGGGCTGGCACTGGCAGCAGCGCCTGGATTGGTCGCTGCTGAACGCGGCGCGTGACAGCGCGGTCAAACACCCGTTCTGGGTGCGGTTCTGGTCGGACGTCTCCTTTGCGCTGGGCCCGGTTCCGTTGCGGGTGCTCGGCACGGTGGCGGCGGTCGGCGCCCTGGCGGCGCGGCGGGTGCGGGAGGCCCTGTTGTTGCTGGCCTGCGCGCCGCTCAGCGGCCTGGTGACGGTGGCGGCGAAGTCGCTGGTGGACCGGCCTCGGCCGCCGACCATGCTGGTGGCCGCGGCCGAGACGTCGTTTCCGTCCGGGCATGCGCTGGAGGTGACGGCCGCGCTGCTCGCGGCGTTGTCGTTGATGTCGCCGACGGTGAACCGGGTGAGCCGCCGCGTCGCGGTCGGGGTGGTCGCGCTGTGCGTGCTCGCGGTGGGCGTCTCGCGGGTGGCGCTGAACGTGCACTACCCGTCCGATGTGGTGGCCGGCTGGTCGCTCGGCTATCTCTATTTCCTGTTGTGCTTCACGGTGATTCGGCCGCCACGCGCGGCGCTCTCCCGAAAACCTTTTGACGCGGGCGATTTGGTCACGGCGCGGTGACCTAACCGGGTCTGAAGCTTTACTTGACCTTGCGCGGCGAGGGTTTGACGATTGAGGTCATGCGCCGACTGCTCGCTTCACTGTTCGCTTCGGCGTGCGCGTTTTTCGTGGCCCTGGCCCTGGCGCCGATCAGCGGTGCGGCGGGCGCCCCGTGGTTCGCGAACGCCGTCGGCGATGCCACGCAGGTGGTTTCGGTGGTCAGCACCGGCGGATCGAACGCGACGATGGACATCTATCAGCGCACGGCCGCCGGCTGGCAGGCGCTGCGGACCGGGATTCCCACCCACGTCGGATCCGCGGGCATGGCGCCGCAGGCCAAGAGCGGGGTGCCGGCCACTCCGATGGGCGTCTACACGCTGGACTCCGCGTTCGGCACCGCGCCCAATCCCGGCACCGGACTGCCCTACACGCAGGTGGGTCCCAACCACTGGTGGAGCGGCGACGACCACAGCCCCACCTTCAACTCGATGCAGGTCTGCCAGAAGGCGCAGTGCCCGTTCAACACCGCCGACAGCGAGAACCTGCAGATCCCGCAGTACAAGCACGCGGTCGTGATGGGCGTCAACAAGAACAAGACCCCGGGCGGCGGCGCGGCGTTCTTCTTCCACACCACCGACGGGAAACCCACCGAGGGCTGCGTGGCGGTCGACGACGCTCAGCTGGTGTCGATCATGAAATGGCTGCGGCCCGGCGCCGTCATCGCCATCACCAAATAGCGCGCCTCAGGCGTCGGTGGCCAGCGCGCGACCGGGCTTGAGCGTGAAGTTCATGCCCTCCAACGACATTGTGGCGTCGTAGGTTCGGTCGTAGCCGGTGCCGCTGATCTTCCAGCCGGCGTCGGTGCGCCGGTAGGTGTCGCGATAGAAGGCCGCGCCGATCAGCATGAAGTTGAGGTCGGCGACGATCACCCGGTCCTGCAGATACCAACTGCCCGTTGCGGTATCGCCGTCGACGACGATGTCCGGATGGGTCACCCGGTGCTCGGTGACGACGTTGGCGGGCAGCGAGGTGCGCATGTACTCGACCAGGTCGTCGCGGTTGGTGAAGTGCAACTCGTTGCCGATCGACGGCCCGTAGTCGGCCTTGATGTCCTCGGCGAGCGTGTCGGCGAAGTCGTCCCAGTGCTTGGTGTCCAGCGCGCGCAGGTACCGGTACTTCACCTGCTTGATGGCTTCGATGTCGGCGAGATCTTGAGGGGTCATCAGGTCATTGCAGCACACGGGTGATAATCGGCCCGCGCTCGCATCGAAGAGCCGTCGCCGAGACTTAAACCACGGTCACGCTGTGCGGCGTGTCTTGTGCGTGGTTTAAGTGTCGCGGTGGCCGTGCCCCTCGGAGAGGTAACGGGTCACCATGTCGATCAGAGCCCGCCGTTCCAGGCTCCAGTCGATCGCCGATCCGGTGACCATCTGCGCCAGCACCACGCCCCGCAACGTCGCCCAGATCACCTCGGCCACACCGGCATTCGCCGCATCGGTGGTGATCAGCCGGCCCAGCTGACCGATCGCGTCGTTCATCTCCAACAGGTGTCGCCGCGGGGACTCACCGAGCCCCCCACGCGTCGCCCGCAGGATCTCGAACGCCGCCATCGAGGTCGGGCTGCTGTAACAGCTCCACGCCGTGTCGACGACCACCTCGATGCGCTCGCGCAGCGGCAGCTCGCTGACGTCGGCCGACGACAGGCTTTCGATCAGCCGGTCCACCCCGTCGTCCACCACCGCCATCAACAGGCCGTTGCGATCGCCGAAGTGGTACTGGATGACCCCCCAGGTCACGCCCGCTCGTTCGGCCACGTGCTTGGCGGTGGCGGCCGGGAAGCCCTCCTCGACAATGCAGCGGACCGTCTCGTCGATGATGCGCGCGCGGGTGTCGTCGCCGCGCTTGCGCGGCGCGCTGGTGCGCCGGGTGGGGCCGACCGAGCTCCCGGGCATCTGACCTGCGGCAATGGACATTGTTGACTTTATAACATAGCCGCGTCTATTTTTGGCGCGTGAGCCGATCCCGATACGCGCGGTTGACGCGCGAGCAGCTGGCTGTCCTGGTTCCCGAACTGCTCTTGATCGGGCAGCTGATCGACCGCTCGGGCATGGCCTGGTGCATCAGCGCGTTCGGCCGCGACGAGATGGTGCAGATCGCGATCGAGGAGTGGGCGGGCGCCAGCCCGATCTACACCCGACGCATGCAGCGGGCGCTCGGCTTCGAGGGCAACGACGTGCCGACCATCTTCAAGGGGCTGCAGCTCGACATCGGCGCCCCGCCGCAGTTCATGGACTTCCGCTACACCGTGCACGACCGCTGGCACGGCGAATTCCACCTCGACCACTGCGGCGCGCTGCTCGACGTGGAGCCGATGGGGGAGAAGTACGTCTTCGGGATGTGCCACACCATCGAGGACCCGACGTTCGACGCCACCGCGGTGGCGACCAACCCGCGCGCTCAGGTGCGCCCCATTCACCGGCCGCCGCGGACTCCGGCCGATCGGCATCCGCACTGCGCGTGGACCGTGATCATCGACGAGTCCTACCCCGAGGCCCAGAGCATTCCCGCGCTGGACATCGTCCGCCAAACCCGCGCCGCCACATGGGAACTCGATCCGATCGACCGCTCCGAGGAGGGCAAGGCGGACTATTCCGGCCCGCTGCTGTCCGACTTCGACTTCGCCGGCTTCTCGCATTCGGCGCTGGTCCGGATGGCCGACGAGGTCTGTCTGCAGATGCATCTGCTCTACCTGTCGTTCGCCATCGCGGTCAGCGCGCGCGCCGCCGACGACGCGCAGGCCGTGTCGGTGTGCACGCAGGGCCTGACCGGCATCGCGGGCGTCGCCGCCGAGCGCATCCACCGCGCGCTGGGACTCCCCGGTGGCATCGACGGGGTGCTGCAGGTGCTCGAACTGCACCCCCTGCTGAACCCCGCGGACTATGTCCGCGCGGAGACGGCCGACCGGCTCGTCGTGCACCGCTCCCCGGCGCACGACGATGCCGCCTGGATCGCGCTCTGCTCCCCGGAATCCGTGCAACCACTGCAGGCGATCGCCACCGCCATCGACCCGCACATCGAGGTTCGCGTCAGCGGCACCAGCACCGACTGGACCGCCGAACTGGTCGAAACCGACACGGCGGCGGCCGAACTGCCGGAGGTGTCGGTAACGAAGGTGAGCGGCGGAGCGACATTCCAATTCGAGCCGAGGCGATCGCTGCCGCTGACCGTGGTGTAAGCACCCGCGTCGATTTGTCAAGGGGTAGCCGGTACCGCTTCGGTGACGAGGTCGCATCGACCGGGTACCGATGACGTTGCAAGCCATCGGCTTTGGGCGTGTCTGCGGCTATGGTTAACGCTGGCCACCGACCCCTATAGACGAAGGTTTTCGCTCTATGTACGACCCACTTGGGTTGTCGATCGGGACCACGAACCTGGTCGCTGCGCGTAATGAAAGCCCACCGGTTACCCGGCGCTCGGTGCTGACCCTTTATCCGCACTGCGCACCGAAAGTTGGTGTGCCCGAAGAGAATTCATATCCGTTCGAGCCCGGCGTGATGATGAAGGGCTTCGTTCAGCGCATCGGTGACTCGGTGGCGCTGGTGTCGGCCGACGGGTCCGCGCACGACCCCGAACTGCTCACGGTGGAGGCGCTGGACGCCATGGTGCGCGCCGTCGGCGCGGACGCGTCCTGCGCGGAGATCTCGATCGCCGTGCCCGCCTACTGGAAACCCGTTACGGTGCAAGCACTGCGCGACGGGTTGCGGACCCATCTGGGGTTCGTCCGCAGCGGCATGGCGCCCCGGCTGGTTTCGGACGCCATCGCGTCGTTGACCGCGGTGAAGGCCGAGCTCGGCCTGCCCGACGACGGCGTGGTGGGGCTGCTCGACTTCGGCGGCGGGGGGACCTCGGCCACACTGGTGAACGTCGCCGGCGATTTCGAATTGGTCAGCGCCACAATGCGTTACGCGGCCCTGTCCGGTGACGAGATCGACCAGGAGCTGCTGCTTCGGGTCTTCGAGGAGCTGGGCCGCGGCAGCGGCATCGACCCGGCCAGCACGGCCGCGGTCGGGCAGCTCGGTGACCTGCGCGAACAGTGCCGGTTGGCCAAGGAGCGGCTGTCCACCGACGTGGTGACCGAGATCGCCGCCGTGCTCGGCGAACGCAGCTGCAGCTTCACGCTCAAGCGCGACGATCTCGAAGACCTGATGGCGGATCGGCTGACCGGTTTCATCTACGCCCTCGACGACATGCTGGTGCGCTACCGCAAGAACTGGGGCGACCTCGCGGCGGTGGTAGCCGTCGGCGGGGGCGCCCAGATTCCGCTTGTCGCCGAGCGGCTTTCGATCCATGGGCGCACACCGGTCCTGACGCCGTCGCAGCCCGCCCTCGCGGCGGCCTGCGGGGCGCTGCAGCTGGCCGCCCGCGGCGAAGAGCTGAGCCTGCGCACCCGAACGTCGATGAGCCTGCTGGCGTCCGCCAACGCCACCGGCGACGTCGTCGATCTCGGGGCCGGTGATGTCCTGGTGATCGACGACGAGGCGCTGACGGATCGCGAGCTGGCCTGGTCGCAGACCGAGTACCCCGGAGACCTGCGGG
>NZ_LZJW01000128.1 GCF_001667885.1 Mycobacterium scrofulaceum
ACCTCCGCCGCCACCGGACGCCACCGCGA
Organism: Mycobacterium scrofulaceum; assembly: GCF_001667885.1. GTDB lineage: Bacteria > Actinomycetota > Actinomycetes > Mycobacteriales > Mycobacteriaceae > Mycobacterium > Mycobacterium scrofulaceum_C. The sequence continues at coordinate 30 of NZ_LZJW01000128.1, forward strand.
CGGCCGTGGTGCGCCCGCTGCCGGATGGCTCCCGGGTGATCCTGGTCGCCGACACGACGCAAACCACCCAGGTGACGCACCAGCTGCGCCTGCTGATGATCGGGGCCGGTGCGATGACGCTGCTGACCGCGGCCCTGTTGTTGATCGCGGTCAGCCGGGTGGCGCTGCGCCCCCTGGACCGGTTGACGGCGCTGGCGAACGACATCAGGACCGGCGATCGCGGGCGACGGCTGCGCCCGGACCGGGCCGACACCGAATTGGGCCGCGCCGCAACCGCTTTCGACGGGATGCTGGACGCGTTGGAGGCCTCCGAAAAGCGCGCCCAGCGGGCCGCGGACGCCGCCCAGCGCGCCGAGAGCGCCACCCGGCGCTTCCTCGTCGACGCCGCCCACGAGCTGCGCACCCCGATCGCCGGAATCCAGGTCGCCGCCGAACAACTCGCCAACAACGCCTCCGCGGACCAGGGTGATGACCTGGCGCAGGGGCAGTATCGCCGGGCCAGCCTGCTGCTGTCCGACGCCCGCCGCGCCGGGCGGCTCGTCTCGGACATGCTCGACCTGAGTCGCATCGACGCGGGGCTGCCGTTGGACGCCCATGACGTTGACCTGGCCGCGATCGCGGACGCCGAAGCCGACCGGGCCGCCATGCTCGCGCCGCAGCTCACCATCAGTCGCACCGGGGCGACCAGCCTGGCCGTCAACGCGGACCCCACCCGGCTCGCGCAGATTTTGTCGAACCTGCTCGACAACGCGCGCCGCTACACCCCGACCGGAGGCGCGATCACGATCGACGTCCGGCGCGACGACGGCGCCGCCGCGGTGACCGTCACCGACAGCGGCCCAGGGATCCCCGACGACGAGCGCGAGCGGATCTTCGAGCGCCTGGTGCGCCTGGACGCCGGGCGCGACCGGGATCACGGCGGCGCCGGGCTGGGCCTACCGATCGCCCGGGCGCTGGCCCGAGCCCACGGCGGAGAGCTGGTGTGCGTGCCGCACGAGGGCGGTGCCCAGTTCCGCCTCACCCTGCCGGTCGTCGCGGCGGCCGACCATAGCGGCGAGCGGTGACCGCCCCGGGTCGAGGCGGCCACCGCTCGGTACGGCTAACGCGCAGCCGGCACTAGAACCCCGGCGGTGGCGGGCGGAAGGGCCCACCCGGAGCCCCCGCAGGCGGCGGTCCGCCCGGCGGCCCGGGTGGCGGCGGTGGCCCACCGGGCCCACCCTGCCCCGGCCCCCAGGGTTGTCCGGGCGGCGGAGGC
>NZ_LZJW01000129.1 GCF_001667885.1 Mycobacterium scrofulaceum
GGTTGACGTGGGGAGGCTAGGCGCGGCGGGCGCACCGCTCGCGGGCAGTCCCGCGCCGCACTGACCGGGTTGGTCGGCTGCGGCGCCTCCGCCGCCGACCAGCACCCAGCGCGCCCCCGACAGCGGTTGCATATCGGGCACCAACTGTTAGACGTAGACGGTGGAGGAGACGCTGGGCGCCCCGCGGTCACGCCCTGAGCCCGCTGAGGTCCGGCCGCCCACCGAGGCGCTGGACCGTGGCGCTTGCGGCCGCCGATGCGCGCCTGCCCGCCTGCCGGGGTTCGGCGCCGTCGCGCAGCGCGGCGATCAGCCCCGCCACGAAGGCGTCGCCGGCGCCGGTCGGATCCACCACATCCACATCGCCGAATTCGAACAGCTCGCTCCCGCCCTTCCACGCCAGCAGGTCACCGACGTCAGGCACCGCGAGGGCAACCAATTCGGGACCGGCGCCGAGCAGGTTGTCGGCCAACGCGAAAGCCTTTTCGACGGTGGCGATCTCCTCGCCCGCGATCAGCGCGGCCTCGGTGGCATCGGCGCGTAGTACGTCCACCGACGCGAGCAGGTCGGCCCGAATCCGGGGGGCCGGCACGCCATCCGCCACCACCCGCAGTCCGCGATCCCGCGCACGCTGCGCCGCCTCCAGAGCCGTCGCCGGCGGTTGCTGCAGTTGGATGGACACGGTGTCGGCGGTGTCCCACGCGGCCGCATAGTCCAGATCGGACACCCGGACGAGCGAGCTCTGCGGTACGTCCTCCAGCAGCATCCGCTCGGGCGGTCGCCCCACGACATCGATCAAAAGCGCTGTCACGCCGCGGCGCACGACGCCGCCGATGTCGATGCCGTCCCGTTGGGCCTGCTGCGCGACCACCGCCCCTGCGTGGTCGTCACCCACCACGCCAATGAGCGCGACCGGCACGCCGAGCTGCGCGAGACCGACCGCCTGATTGGCACCCTTGCCACCCAGCAACTCCCTGCGCTGCAGTATCTCGGTGGATTTTCCGGCGGTCGGCGGCCCGTCGGTGCACAGCACCAAGTCGCGCGCGATCTGGCCGATCACCACAACACCCATGGGTACAAGGTGCCCGTTTTTCGTCCGATGTCACATCGGGCGATCGGTCTGCGATCCGCCGTTTCGAGCGGCCTTCGGCGGCAATCCTGCCTGAGCGCACATCGAGCGCTTTGAACGAAACGGGAGGCGATACATGCGTGCGGCAGTCCTAGAAGCGGCGGGGGATATTCCGAAGGTTCGCGATTTCGATGAGCCCCAGGGCTATCCCCACAGCGAAATCGCGGAAGTGGTGCTGGCCGGCTGCAATCCCGTGGACATCCTGCTGGCTTCGGGAAAAATGGGTCAACCGACGACGCCGTCGGTAGTCGGCCGAGAGGGCATCGGCACGCTCGACGGCAAGCGGATCTACTTCAACGCCCCGCCGGATCCGTTCGGGTCGTGGGCGCAGCGCTGTCCCGTCAATCCCGCCAAGACATTTCCCGTTCCCGACGAACTCGACGACGACGTCGCCGTGGCATGCGGCATAGCCGGATTGGCCGCGTGGTTGCCACTGACGCGGCATGCCGACGTGTCGCACGGCGAGACGGTGCTGGTCCTTGGTGCCACCGGAGTGGTGGGACGCATCGCCGTGCAGGTGGCCAAACTCCTGGGCGCGGGCCGAGTAATCGGTGCGGGCCGCAACCCCGAGGCGCTGGAGCAGACTCGCGACTTGGGTGCCGATGCCACGGTGCAATTGGGTGGCGACGACGACGCCGCAGCGTTGCGAAAAGAGTCCGGTGACGGCTACGACGTCGTGATCGACCTCGTCTACGGCAAGCCCTTTCTCGCCGCGTTGGACGCCACCGCCAACGGTGCGACGCTGATCACCGTCGGCGAGGGAGCCGGACCGACGGCCGAGGTGCCGTTCCGCTCGTTGACCGGCCGCACCCACGTCGGCCATCTCAACGACGCCATGGCGCCCGACGTGCTGCGGGCCGGCTATGCGGAGATCACCAAATATGCTGCCGAAGGTCGGATTCACGTAGACAGCCGCCGCTACTCGCTGGAGGAAGCCGCACAGGCTTGGCGCGAGCAACAGTCGGGGCCGCACGTCAAGATCGCCGTGGCGCCGTGACCGGCCGCTAGGCGCCGTTCAACACCATGCCGATCGGCACCCGATGGCGCGCCGGCCCGGCGGGCGAGAGCCGGGCCGACACCGACCCCTGGAGCGGGGACGTCAACGACACGCCGGTCAACGACGACGCCAACACGGCCTTCGGTGGTGAAAAGGCCTCGGGAGTGGGCCGGTTCGGCGGTCAATGGGCCATCGACGAGTTCACCACCGAGCGCTGGGCGTCCGTGCAGCACCGGCCGCGTGAGTACGCGATCTAGCCGCGAGCCGCGCCACCGATCGACCATAGCGTCGCGAGCACTACGAGAGCGAGCCGACGCAACACCAGCGGGGCATGCGGTCGGTGCTTCAATGGTGGGATGGGTGACCCCAGGCCCCAAGTGGCGATTCTGGACGACTACGCGGGCGCGGCGCTGCGGCTCGCCGACTGGTCGCCGGTGCAAACCCGTTCCCGCGTGACCGTTTTCGACCGGCACCTCGACGAGGACGAAGCCGTCAAGGCGCTGCGGCCGTTCGACGTGATCTGCACCATGCGTGAGCGGATGGCGCTGCCGCGGACGCTGCTCGAACGGCTGCCGAACCTGAAGCTGATCACCATCGTCGGTAGGAGCCTGCCCAACCTGGACCTGGCCGCGGCCACCGAGCGGGGGATCCTCGTCGCCCACTCCGACTTCGCCCATCCACGCTTTCGCTCCGTGCACGACGCCACCCCCGAATTCGCCTGGGGATTGTTGATCGCCACGGTGCGCAACCTGGCTGAGGAACACCGCCGCATGCGAGACGGCGGCTGGCAGACCACGACCGGCCTCACGCTGTCGGGCAAGACACTCGGGCTACTGGGCCTGGGGCGGGTGGGCAAGCGGATGGCCGAATACGGGCGGGTGTTCGGCATGGAAGTCGTTGCGTGGAGCCAAAATCTCACCGCGGACGCCGCCGCGGCCGCTGGGGCGCGCCGGGTCGAGAAGGCGGCGCTGTTCGAGGAGTCCGACGTGGTCTCCATTCACGTCGTGCTGTCGGAACGCACGCGAGGGCTGGTAGGCCAGTCCGAACTTGCCCTGATGAAACCGCACGCCTACCTGATCAACACGTCGCGGGGACCGATCGTCGACGAGGCCGCGCTGATCGCGGCGTTGAATGCGGGACACCTCGCCGGTGCCGGGCTCGACGTCTACGACGTCGAACCGCTGCCGCCCGAGCATCCGCTGCGGCGGCTCCCGAACGTCACCCTGTCGCCGCACCTGGGGTACGTCACCCGCGAAATGCTCAGCGCCTTTTACGCCGACACCGTGGAGGCGGTGGTCGCCTGGCTGGATGGGACCCCGGTTCGGATCGCCAACCCCGGTTGATCAGCCGCGCTTGCGCCTCCAGTGCGGACTCTTGACCGCTTCGAGAGCCTCGGTGACATAACGGTCCAGCGACCAGGGGCGCCCGGACTGTCGCACCCACCGCTGAAAGCCGAAATCTGCTGCGGCAAAGGCTAAATGGACCAGCAGGCCGGGGCGGATGTCGATGTCGGGGTTTACGCCCATGCGCTCGGCGATCAGCTTTGCCGCCCGCTCCTTGTCGGCGGGCGTGTGCACCGTGACCTTGCGAAGCAGGTCGGGGGCCACCAGCAGCGCCTCTCGCCATTCGTCGGTGTCGGCCTGCTCGAAGGACCGGGTGCGCGTGACGATGGCGTTGATCAACGCGATGTCCGGGGACTCGTTGGCGGGCCGTTGTTCGAGGAGGTTCACGATCGCGGCGCCACCATGGCGGACCGGGGCGAGCAACAGCTCTTCCTTCGTCGGTACGTGCCGGAAGAAGGTTCGCTGGGAAACGCCGGCGGCGGCGGCGATTTCCTCCGTGGTCACGGCGTCGTACCCGCGTTCGACGAACAACCGGAACGCCGCGCGCCTGATGTCGGCCCGGATCTGTGCCCGCTGCCGATCGCGCAGCGACTGCCCGCTCACCGGAAGCAGCCGATTCCACCGTCGACGTGGATGGTCTGCCCGGTGATGAACGTCGCGTCGGTGCCGAGTAAGAAAGCCACCAGCGCGCCGACGTCGGTGCGGACATCGCCGATGCGCTTCATCGGCACGCGTCCTACCGCCTTTTCGTACTCCTTGGGCGCGAACGACTTCCAGAACTTGACGCCGTCCGATTCGGCGAAGGGGCAGATGACGTTGACCCGGATGTTGTCACGGCCCCACTCCAGCGCGGCGACCTTCGACAGGCCCCGAATGGCCTCCTTGGCGGCGGCGTAGCCACCCCATTTGGGTTCACCGCCGGTACCCGTCCCCGAGCCCAGGTTGACGATCGACCCGCCCCCCGCCGCGACCATCACCGGATGCACGGCCTGCATGAGCAGGAAGGTCGCCCGCGGCCCGACGTCGTGACCAAGCGCGAAATCCTCCATGGTGATGTCGACGAACGCCTTCGGTTCGTTGGTGGCGATCGCGTTGTTGACCAGGCCATGAACGGCGCCGAAGGCGTCGACCGCTGCCGCCACGATGCGTTGGGCGCTGTCCGGGTCGCGCAGGTCGGCCGTCACCTTCTCGACGCGTCCCAACGACGACAGCTCTGCGGTCGTCTTGCCCAGCAACTCGTCCTGAATGTCGACCAGCAGCACCGAGGCGCCGCGTTCCAGCAGCGCGGCGGCGACACCCCTACCGACGCCCTGCGCGGCGCCGGTCACCACCGCGACGTGGCCCTGCATCGACGAGGGGTGCGAGTAGGTCATTCGACCGGTCCCAGCCGTAGCGGCACCCCGCGGTGCATCTCGTAGGTGCTGCGGGCACCGTCGGGCAGTTCGATGAACTCGACCGCGGTCCCGTCGGGATCTTTGACGAAAAACATTCGCACCCCGCCGATTTCGAAGGGCACCTGGTCGGGTGTGTACCCGGCCGCGGTGACCCGCCGGTGGGCCTCATCGAGATCGGTCACCGACAAGGACACGTTGTGGATACCGGTGGTGCTGCGACGGGCCGGCTCATGATCCGGCGCACCGGCACCCAGCGACAGCAACTCGACCATCACCCCACCCAGCAGTCCGCCCACCACCCGACCCTCCTGCTTCCGGGTGGCGTGCAGCGCCGCATCGAAAGGCTCACCGGAGATGAGGGTTTCGAACACGACCTCCATCCCGAGCAGGTCACGGTAGAAGCCCAAGGCGCGATCCATGTCCGTCACACCGACCACGAAATGACAGAACGAGACCTCACCGAGGACGCCGGTCATGACGCGGCGAGACCGGGAGCCGGGCGCCCGGCGAACAGGGGCAGATCGAGATAGGTCTTGATCCCGGGCTCGGCGGCGCAGACGTCGGGGATGGCATTGACGCAATGGTTGGCCGTAGCCACCACGCCCGGATTCTTCACCAGGCCCTCGGCAATCGTTTCGGGCTGAAGGCCCTTGAAGGTGAGGCTCACGGTCGGGTCACCGGTGATCTCGACCTCGAAGCGCTCGCCGCGCCCGCCGAAATCCCAGCCGGGATCCAGGTTTTCCTCACCCATCAACCAGTTGACCGCCGCCGTGATAACCGGTTCACCGTCCACGAGCGCCTGCCAGCGGAAGCGGCGCGCGGCCACCATTCCGGTGGTGATCGGGAACGGCGCGTAATCGATGTCGGCGGTCGCCACGGCGACGTCCTGGATAGTCCGGATGTTCGGATCAATGCGGAATCCCATGTGATCGGCGATCATTCGCACCGACTGCTTGAAGCCCGCCTCGAGCAGGCTGGCCATGGGGCCCTGCATGGCCTCCTCGGGGGTGCCGCCAAACCCCATGATGTGGCGCACGACGTCCGGGGCGTTGTAGGTGCGGATGTCGGAGAATTCCTCCGCCCGGATGTGGGTGACGGCCGAGGAAAGCGAAGAGAGCATCAGCGGGAATCGTTCGGTGATGCCCCCGGGGTGGATCCCCGAGCCGTGCAGGGTCACTCCGGCAGCGGCCGCCGCTTCCGCGACGGCCTGGTGCCGCGAGTTGTTCGGGTCCGGGTATACCCAGCCGACGGGGGTGACCACGTTCTTGCCGGACCGCAGGATCGCGATGACTTCGTCGTCGTTCGGCACCAGCGGGCTGTACACGACACAGTCGGCATCGAGCGCAAGGATCTCCTCGACGCTGGACGTGGCGGTGACGCCGAGGTCGTCAGTGCCCAGGATCCGGCCGACGTCGACACCGTTCTTCTCGGCGCTGTGTACCCAGCAGCCGGCCAACTCCAGCTGGGGATGGTTCAGGACGCAACCGATGGCCGCCTTGCCGACGCCTCCGGTCGCCCACTGGATGACGCGAAGCTTGGACGGACTGCTCATCTCCTGACCTCCGATGCTTTACACGCCAACGACCGAAATGGCACAGTATGACCCGCTGACAGTGACTGTCAACAACGGCTTCGGGTAGGAAGGCCTGTCATGAGCGTCCTGGACGGCAAGGTTGCGGTCGTCACCGGAACCAGCCGCGGAGTGGGCGTCGGGATCGCCCACGAATTGCTTCGCGCAGGTGCCACCGTCATCGGATGTTCGCGCTCGCCCCTTGACGCCATTCCCGGTGTCGAGCCCGACTGGGCGGCCAGGGCCTCCCAAAAGGTCTGCGACCAAGGGGACCACCGCGCGATCGACTCGTTCGTGTCCGATGTCGTCGCGGAGCATGGCCGGATCGACATCCTGGTGAACAACGCCGGCGGCACGGTGCCGGCGCCGCACGTCGAGAGCATTCCCGAACTGGTGCAACGCATTCAGGGCGCACCCGGCAGCGACGACGAATACGAGCGCACGGCGTTATTTCACGCCTTCGCGGTCCAGATGAACCTGATCAGCCCGCTGTGGTTCGCGATCCGCGCCTACCGGCAGATGCGCACCCAGGACGGCGTCGGCTGCATCATCAACATCTCCAGCGGTGCCGGGCATCCGGCGGGATCCCCGACGTTGGTTTCCTACGGCGCCGCCAAGAGCGGGCTCAACCACCTCACCCGCTCCCTGGCCGAGGAGTGGGGCCCCAAGGTGCGGGTCAACTGCATCGCGCTGGGACCGACCATGACCGAGAACTTCCGTTCCTTCGTTCTGCCCAAGGACGACCCAACGGGTGCAAAGTATTTCGCTGCTGTCCCGCTGCGCCGTGCGGGTGAGCCCGCGGAGGTGGGTAGGGTGTGCGTGTTTCTGGCCGGTGGGGACGCCGACTTCGTCAACGGCACCACCATCGAGCACGACGGCGGGATGCTGCCCGGTGTGCTGTACGACGCCGGCCTCAAAACCATCACGGATCTGCTCTAATCGTGGCCATGCGCAATCCCCTGGAGCCGACCGCCGAGCAGTTCGCCGCCCTGGCCGCGCGCCCGGCGAATGAGCCGGTGGTGATGGTCAACCTGCTGAAGTTCAAGACCCCCGGCGGGGTGGAGGCCTACCAGCGCTACGGCGTGGCGGTGATTCCCCACCTGGAACACGCGGGCGCGGTCGTCCGCTATGCCGGGACGGCACCGACCGTCGTGATCGGCGATGGCGAACGGCCTTGGTGGGACGCGATTCTCATCGTCGAGTATCCGTCGCCGCAGGCGTTCATCGACATGGTGAGCGACCCGGAGTATGCGAAGGCCCACGAGCATCGCATCGAGGCGCTGGAGCGCGGCGACCTGATAGCGACCTCGACGTGGTCGTTGAGTTTCGATTGAGCAGGTCCTAGCGGGTTTCACCCCCGTCGCGTCTAATTGGTGGATGGAACTGATGATGCCCACCGACGCGATTTTTCTGCTGGGAGAGTCGCGGGAACATCCCATGCACGTCGGCGGCTTGCAGTTGTACGAGCTGCCCAGCGACGCCGGCCGCGGTTTCGTCCGCGGGCTCTACGACCGTTTGGTCGCCCAGCAGGATTTTCAGCCCACGTTCCGCAAGCACCCGTTCGTCGGCGGCATCGCCAACCTGGGCTGGTCCTATGACAAAGACGTCGACGTCGATTACCACGTCCGGCGCTCCGCGGTCCCGTCACCGGGGCGGATCCGTGAACTGCTCGAGCTGACTTCGCGTTGGCACAGCAGCCTGCTGGATCGCCACCGCCCACTGTGGGAGACGCACATCGTCGAGGGCCTCAAGGACGGCCGGTTCGCGGTCTACACCAAAATCCACCACGCGCTCATCGACGGCGTCTCCGCACAAAAACTCATGCAGCGCGCGTTGTCGCTGGACCCCAATGACCGCGAGATCCGCGCGCCCTGGAGCCTGCCCAAATCCAAGCGCAAGAGCGGCCCGGGGAACCCGTTGGCCTCGGTGCTACATGCCGCCGGATCGGTTGCGGCACTTGCCCCGTCGACGCTGTCATTGGCGCGCGCGGCCCTGTTCGAGCAGCAACTGACATTGCCCTTCGGCGCCCCCCGCACGATGCTGAACGTCAAGATCGGAGGCGCGCGCCGCTGCGCCGCGCAGTCATGGTCGTTGGACCGCATCAAAAGCGTCAAGAAGGCCGCCGGCGTGACCGTCAACGATGTCGTCCTCGCGATGTGTTCAGGCGCCCTGCGTTACTACCTACTGGAGCAGAACGCGTTGCCCGACACCCCGCTGATCGCGATGGTCCCGGTCAGCCTTCGCACCGAAGACGAGGCGGACGCCGGGGGCAACCTCGTCGGCGCCATTCTGTGCAATCTCGCCACCGACAGCGACGATCCCGCGCAGCGGCTGCAGACCATCAGCGAGTCGATGCGCAGCAACAAGAAGGTGTTTTCACAATTGCCGCGCTTTCAGGCGCTCGCGCTGTCCGCGGTCAACACGTCAGCGCTGGCCCTGGCGGCCGTCCCCGGCTGGGTGTCGTCGACGTCACCGCCGTTCAACATCATCATTTCCAACGTGCCCGGGCCTACCCAGCCGATCTACTACGGGGGCGCCCGGCTCGACGGCAACTACCCCCTGTCCATCGCGCTGGACGGCCAGGCGCTGAACATCACCCTGTCCAACAACGCCGGCAACCTGGACTTCGGCCTGGTGGGATGCCGGCGCAGCGTGCCCCACCTGCAGCGCCTGCTTGCGCATTTGGAGTCCTCGCTCAAAGACCTGGAATGCGCCGTCGGGGCCTGATCAGCCAATGCCGAAGCTCAGTGCGGGTGTGCTGTTGTACCGGACCCGCGGCGGCGTCGTCGAGGTCCTGATCGCGCATCCGGGCGGCCCGTTCTGGGCGCGAAAGGACAATGGGGCCTGGTCGATTCCCAAAGGGGAGTACACCGCTGGCGAGGATCCCTGGGTCGCCGCGCAACGCGAGTTCGCCGAGGAACTGGGGCTTTCCGTGCCGCTTGGGGCCCGGCTGGAGCTGGGCCAGCTGAAACAGTCCGGCGGGAAGGTGGTCACGGCGTTCGCCGTCCACAGCGACCTGGACGTGACCGGCGCGCGCAGTAACACCTTCGAATTGGAGTGGCCCAAGGGATCGGGCAGGCTGCGGGAATTCCCGGAAGTCGATCGGGTGGACTGGTTTTCGGTGGCGCAGGCGCGCGTCAAACTGCTGAAGGGGCAGGTCGCTTTTCTGGACCGGCTGATGGCGGACCCGGGCCTGGCGGGATCACACGAAGGCGCGTGACGTGCGTAGACGTCGGTCGGGTCGGGCCGACGGGCAGAATGGCCGCATGACGACCGCGCCGACCGAGCGAGCCGAATCCCAGGCGCTGCTGCTGCAGCTGCTGGACCCGGCCAACCGGCCCGACCCGTATCGGCTCTGTGCGAAGTTTCGCGACGGCGGGGCGCTGCGGCTGCCGGATGCCAACCTGGCCGTCTTCTCGAGCTATCGCGACTGCGACGAAGTGTTGCGGCACCCTTCGTCGAGCAGCGACAACGTCAATTCGACGGTCGCCAAGCGGCAGGCCGAGGCCGGCACCGCGCCACAGCGGCAGGGTCCGCCGGGCTTCTTGTTTCTCGATCCGCCCGACCACACGCGGCTGCGCAGGCTGGTCAGCAAGGCGTTCGCGCCGAAGGTCGTGAGTGCGCTGGAGCCCGATATCCGGTCCCTGGTCGACGGTTTGCTCGGTCGGGTCGCCGAACAGGGTCGCTTCGACGTCGTCGCGGATTTCGCTTACCCGCTGCCGGTGGCGGTGATCTGCCGGCTGCTCGGCGTGCCGCTCGACGACGAGCCGCAATTCAGCCGCGCGTCTGCGTTGCTGGCTCAGGCGCTGGACCCGTTTTCGACGATCACCGGTGTGCCGCCGGCCCTGGCCAACGAGCGACAGCAGGCCGCTGCGTGGCTGCGCGCATACTTCCACGGCCTGATCGAGCGCCGCCGTTCGCAACCCGGCGACGACCTGCTGTCGGGGCTTATCGCAGTGGAGGAGTCCGGAGATCAGCTGACCGAGGACGAGATTGTCGCGACCTGCAATCTGCTCTTGATCGCCGGACATGAGACCACGGTGAACCTGATCGGAAACGCCGTGTTGGCGTTGCTGCGGCATCCCGGGGAGTGGACCGCTCTGGGCGCCGACGCGGGTCGAGCATCGGCGATCGTGGAAGAGACCCTGCGTTACGACCCGCCGGTACAACTGGTGGGCCGAATCGCTCTCGCCGACATGACGATTGGCGAGACCGAGGTGCCCGCCGGCGACGTCATGATGTTGCTCCTCGCCGCGGCCCACCGCGACCCCGCGGAGTTCGATCGGCCCGACACCTTCGATCCCCGGCGGACACCGTTGCGGCACTTAGGTTTTGGACGGGGAGCCCACTACTGCCTGGGCGCACCCCTCGCGCGGCTGGAGGCGGCCGCCGCCCTGTCGGCCATCGCGGCGCGCTTCCCCGACGCCAGGCTGGACGGCGAGTCGGAGTACAAGGCCAACGTCACGCTGCGGGGGTTATCGCGGCTCATGGTTGAGGTCTGACCGCCGCCGGGGGCCGTCGTTAAAGCAACGCCGCAGCGGGAGTTTCAACGCAATTAGGGCACGCCGACGCACGGACAGTCTTAAAATCCCGCGTAGTCAGCCATAGCACGAGGTAGTCCACAAGCAGGACGGACATGACCAAGGACAGCGAAAAGAACCCGCGTACTCCCGACGCAGGAAACGAGGGCGGAAAGATGCCGTCACAACCAGCCGGCCCGCGTCTCGTTCCGATTACGCTCGCCGTCTACCGCGACCTGCGCGTCGGGATGGTGGTCATCATGGTGATGCTCGCCGCTGCCGTGCTCATCGAAAGGCTGACAGCAACTTGTTGGCAATTGGCAATCAGCGCTTACTATTACACCTCCGCGCACAGCATCGTCATCGCCGCATTGCTGGCGCTCGGCGCCCTGTTCATCATGTACAAGGGGAGCAGTGACACCGAGGACGCGTTGTTGACTTTGGCCGGGGTATCCGCGTTGATCGCCGCGATGGTGCCGCAAGGTCGGCCTTCGTCACTGTGCGGGCGGGCTGACCTGCCGCCCGAATACGATGTCGATGCCGTCACTCGGCCCAACGTCTGGGCGGTGGTCATCAGTCTGCTTCTGGGTTGGGGATTTGTTTTGTGGCAAGCCCCGCGCAATCGTACCGAGCAGTCGAGAAGCCCGGGCGGCATACTGGCGTTAGGTTTGTTCTGGCTGATCATGGCGGTCGGCCTGTTTACCTTCGTCTTCGACCACAGGTTCTTCCTGGAGCAGGCGCACGGCGCAGCCGGGTTCCTGCTCATCTCGGCATTCATTGCCACGGTGTTCTGCACCGGATACCTCGTCAAGCGAGAGGATGGGTCGAAACTATCTCATCACCGTGCTTATCGCCGGTTCTACAGGGCGATGGCCATCGTGATGCTGGTGACGTTAATCGCAATTGTCACAGCGCATCTCGTGCACCAAGGATGGGAGTTATGGGTATTGGTCATGGAGTCGCTGCTGATCCTGGAGTTCGCCGTGTACTGGGTGGTGCAAACCATCGAACTGTGGGACAAGCCCGACCGAATGGAACGTCTCCCCGACGATGCCCAGCGGCGGATCGCTGAAGCGAGGAAAAAGGGTGGCGGCTTCGATGGATTCAAGGCCGAGCTGGCCAATGTGACGAAGCCGAATTCGGTCGATCGGCTGCTCCCCTTCCTGTGACGGGCCGGCCAACTACCCGCAAGCCGTTACTTTGCTGTCGAGCTGAAACGCCCGGCAGACATCGGATTTGCCGAGCCCGGCGCTGCCTCCGGTGCAATGCCGGCTGGGCGAGGAGCCGGTTTCACCCGCGCTCCCACGGCGGGCTCTCGCCCATCTTCTTGTAGTACTTGGCCAGGTGGCTCTTCACCCGGTCGACATCCGCCTTCGGCAGGTCGATGCCGCCGCGCGCTCCGTCCATGATGGCGCCGGCCGCCATCACCCCCCGTGGCACCGCCTTCAGATCGCCACCCACGACATCGGCGATCAGCAATTTGTATGCCGTGAAGTTGTCCTTCTTGCCGTTGTCGTACCAAACGTGGGCGTCGCGATACTTCTGGTTCGGCGCGTCTTCGGCCCCGGCCCACTTCCGCACGCGCTTGTCGGCCGCGTCGCCATCCCACTTGCGGTCGCGGTCGGCCAACGGCAGATCCTGAAACGCTGTCACTGACATGTCGGTCCGCGTGCCCGCCCGCGGTGATCATTAAACGTCCCGCTTTGATTGGGCCGCCGTGCCGGCGGACAAGCGGTAGCGTCGTTGGTGCTGGCTGTGCCGGTCGCGGCGACAGACCAGCGGCGATGTGAACGGGAGACAACCATGAAGCACTGCATCGTCTCGGGACTGGCCGCCGTGCTGGCCGCCGGAGGGTTGATCGCCTTGGCGCCACCGGCCACCGCAGGCTGCCAGTACGGCGGATCCTTTCTCAGCAAATGCGATGGCCCCGTCCAGCCCGACGGCACCTGGCAACGTTGCGTGGGATTCACCCACTTGATCTGGAACGGCGCCAGCTCCTACCTGGTGCCGGATAAGCGCTGCGACCTGATGGGCCCTGACCAGCACCCGGGCGATATGGCCTTCGCCGACCCGCCGACTCATATCGACGGCTGAACCTCCAGCTCGCCGATTTCCCTGGGACCGGGACTGGCACCGTGATTCGCGAACACCACCGCTAGCCCGAGCCCAGGCCTGGCACGATGTCGCCGAGGCTGAAGGTGAGCGGCTGTTCGAGTTGTTCGTAGGTGCACGAGCGGGGTTCGCGATCCGGGCGCCACCGGTTGAATTGCGCGGTGTGCCGGAAGCGCCGGCCTTCCATGTGGTCGTAGCGGACCTCGACCACGCGCTCCGGCCGCAGTGGGACGAACGAAAGGTCTTTGCCAGCGTTCCAGCGGGAGAACTCGTTCTTGCGCGGCGTTCGCTCGCCGGCCTCATGGGCGGCCCAGTTCCACGGGTGGTCGTCGAAATCGGTGACCAGCGGCTGCAACTCGGTGAATAGGCGCCGCCGCTCGGCCATGGGGAAGGCGCCGATCACGCCGACGGAGGCGAGCTGACCATCGTCCTGGTAGAGCCCGAGCAGCAGCGAGCCGATCGCTTGAACGTCTGGGCCGCCGGACTTGTGCACGCGATAGCCGGCCACAACGCAGTCGGCGGTGCGCTCGTGCTTGATCTTGAACATGACGCGCTTGTCGGGCTGATAGGTCACGGTCAGTGGCTTGGCCACGACACCGTCGAGGCCGGCCCCCTCGAATTCGTCGAACCAACGCTGCGCGAGGTCGATGTCGGTGGTGGCCGGCGTGACATGGATCGACGGGCCGGAACCTGCCAACGCGTCGACGAGGGCGGCGCGCCGCTCGGTGAACGGTCGGCGCGTGTAATCGACGTCCCCGAGTGCGAGTAAGTCGAACGCGATGAACGATGCGGGTGTCGCCTCGGCGAGCATCCGCACCCGCGAATCAGCGGGGTGGATCCGTTGTTGTAGCGCCTCGAAATCCAGGCCGTGGTCGGTGGCGATGACGATCTCCCCGTCGATCACGCAGCGCTGGGGCAGTTCGGCCCGCGCCGCGGCAACCAGCTCGGGAAAATACCGTGTCATCGGGCGCTCGTTGCGACTGCCCAGCTCCACGTCGTCGCGGTCGCGAAAACAGATGGACCTGAATCCGTCCCACTTGGGTTCGTATGACGCTTCGGGCGGGATCGATCGCACCGACTTGGCCAGCATTGGCGACACCGGGGGCATGACAGGTAAGTCCATAGGCCGATTGTGCTGGAATCGTTGGTATGGCTGCTGCAGAAGAGCTCGACGTCGACGGTGTTGCGGTGCGCCTGACCAATCCGGACAAGGTCTATTTCCCCAAGTTGGGCGCCAAAGGCACCAAACGGCGGCTCGTGGAGTACTACCGCGCCGTGGCGGGCGGTCCGATGCTCGACGCGCTGCGCGACCGGCCCACCCATCTGCAGCGGTTTCCGGACGGCATCGACGGCGAGGAGATTTACCAGAAGCGGATTCCGCAGCACCATCCCGACTATCTGGAGACGTGCCGGGTGACGTTCCCCTCGGGGCGCACCGCCGATGCGCTTAAGGTGACGCACCCCTCGGCGATCGTATGGGCGGCGCAGATGGGCACCATCACGTTGCATCCGTGGCAGGTGCGCTGCCCGGACACCGACCATCCCGACGAGTTGCGCATCGATCTGGATCCTCAACCAGGCGTCGCTTTCGAGCAGGCGCGGGCGGTCGCGGTCGATGTGTTGCGACCGTTGCTCGATGAACTCGGTCTGGTCGGGTACCCGAAGACGTCCGGCGGGCGCGGCATTCACGTCTTTCTGCGGATCGCCACGGACTGGGATTTCGTCGAGGTGCGCCGCGCGGGCATCGCGCTCGCCCGCGAGGTGGAGCGCCGCGCGCCCGATGCTGTCACCACATCGTGGTGGAAGGAGGAGCGCGGCGAGCGCATCTTCATCGATTTCAACCAGAACGCCCGGGACCGAACCATGGCGTCGGCGTATTCGGTGCGGCGCACCCCGATCGCCACGGTGTCGACGCCGCTGACGTGGGACGAGCTGGCCACTGCGGAACCCGACGACTACACCATGGCTACTGTGCCCAACTTCGTGAAGGGCCGCCAGGACCCTTGGGGCGCAATGGATGACGTGGCGCAATCGATCGCGCCCTTGTTGGAGATGGCCGACGCCGACGAAGAGCGCGGCCTCGGCGACATGCCGTACCCGCCGAACTATCCCAAGATGCCCGGGGAGCCCAAACGTGTTCAGCCCAGCCGGGATACGGACTTGAAGAAGGACAACAACTCGAAGTGAGCCGACCTTCCCCGGAGGGCGCCGGGGTTAAGGAGTTGTGCTACAAGCAGGTATCGCCCAATTGTCACAGTGACGGGAGGTGCCGAATATCAAACGCCGAGGCAGATCGGGACCGACACTTGAGGCGCTTCCTCCCAAACCGCCCTGCTATCAGCCGCTTTCGGTACGCGCTGACTGGCACGCCCAGCGCAGTGTGCCAGTCAGCGCGACGACCGCCCTACGGTGTGCAGGTGACCCCGGTGATACCACCGGTGCACGAGAACGTCGGGATCGTGCATCCGGAACTCGTTAATGCGGTGGCGGCCAGGACCAGGCCCAGAACAACCTTGTACTTCAAACGAGACATGACCACTCCGTTCGTTGAGGAGAAATGTTTCGCCCGAGGATCGTTATAGTACGTGAGCCCAATACGGAATGCTATGGGATTCAGCGGTTTTGCGGCATATAAGCCATAAATCGATGCTTGGATGGCAAACCGTGACGAAGCGACCGCGAAACGGCTGCAGTCCAATGCTGTTGTCCCGCAGATCTAAACGTTCCCGTCGCGCCGACACCGCGACGGTCCGCTGGGGAAGACAGCGGAACCCGTTGGGGCTATCGCTTTCGCAGGTCTAAACGTCGAAACGCCGAAGTTTCAAGGTGGAAAAGGACTTCCGTCCCGCCATGCGGTCAAAGGAGCGCTTGCAAGCGATTTGACACCACGCATGTTGCATCCAGTCGGGGCGCTGACTGGCACGCCCATGCCATCAAACTGTGCCCTCAATAGGCCGAATGGTCGGCCGTACCGAGTAAGACGTGCCAGTAGCGCAATCCCCGACGGCCGCCGGTCAGCTTCCTACGGCGTGCAGGTCAGACCAGGACCGCAATCGATGGTCACCGGTACCGTGCAACCAGAGGCTGCAGCAGCGGTAAACGCCAGGATGAGGCCGAGAGCAACCTTGTACTTCAAACGAGACATGAACCTACTCCATCCCCTGAGGAGAAATGTTACGCCCGAGGAGCGTTATATTACGTGAGTGGAATGCGGAATGCCATGGCATTCAGTAAATTTCCGACAATCTACGTCAACTGATTGAGCCAGGTGGTGGGCCGCCCCGGATTCGCATCTCGCGGGGATGGGTGCATCGTTGGTGTCCGTTTTGCATTCATTTCTTGAAACGCTCCGGAAGCCCGGGCGAGGCGATAATATGGAGCGGCGCACGATCCGACCTACATTTTCAACAATGCAGGGCGATGTGGAACGCGTTCGGGGGAACCGACATACGGGTTTGGCCGGTAGATTCCGGCCTTGGTTCGAGTCTCCCGATATCAGCATGCCCATTGCGGTTATGCCGGTGTGCTCGGTAAGCTGGGCCCACGACCATCATTGACCGCGCCGGCGGATCCGCTCGTGCCCATTCCGGTCCTCGCTCTCGAACTGTGAAGAGTTTGAATGCATTTCGCGCGAAGGCACGTTCGCGCCGCCCGGGTCTAAGATTCCAAATCCGGTCAACCCGGCCGGGAAAAGTAAGCTTGCCCGCTCTCCTGATGACTCGTTCGCGGTGCGTGGCGTTGGTCTTCGCGTTGGTTGCCCTGACCGGCGTCACCGTCGCAACCGGTGCGCGCGCCGAGCCGGTCGGCGGAGCCGGCGACCGCCTGGTCGGATGGGACACCTACCGCCGGCTGGACCGGTTGCCCTATCTGCGCACCGACACGCAGGCTTTGCAGCTGTCCAGCTTCGACCGCAGCGGTGGTGATTTCGACCTCTCCACCGGAAACCGCAACGGTACCGGCGGATGTTTGACGTCGGGCGGCGCCGGGTGCGTCGTCGCGGAGGATCGCGGCGCCGGCGAGGTGGATTCGATTTGGTTCACCCGCGACGGCGGCAAGGTGACCCGGATCGGAAACATCCGCGTGGAACTCGATGGCCGAACAGTGTTGGACGCTCCCTTGCAATCGGTGGTCGATGGTGCGCTGGGGGCGCCGTTCGAATGGCCGCTGGTGGCCAACGCGGCGCAGTCGCCGGGCGGCGTGTATATCAAGGTGCCGATGCCCTACCGCGAGTCGATGCGCATCAGCGTCACATCGCATCTCGAGTACTACCACGTCGACTATCGACAGTTCTCGACCGGCGAAGGCGTCACCACCTTCTCACCCTCCGACCGCGCTCTCGACGTGCTCGCCACGCTGCGCGCAGCGGGCACCGCCGACCCCAAACCGTCGGCAGCCACGGCGGTCCACGACGACCGGATCGTCGACCTTCCCGCCGGCGGCGCGGCGACGATCGCGGAATCGAAGGGCCCGGGCAGTATCGCGGCGTTGACACTGCAACTGCCCGACCCGACAGATCAACTCTTGAGCGGCTTGCGGCTGCAGATGGAGTTCGACGGGCGGACCATGGTCGACTCCCCGCTCGGGGAGTTCTTCGGTGCTGGATTGGGCGTCACGACGGTGCGGTCGCTGATGTTCGCCGCCATCCCGCAACCCGGGGGTTCGCTGTCGCTGTCCGCATGGTGGCCGATGCCGTTCGCCCGCTCGGCTCGCCTCACGCTCCTGAACACCACCGGTGCGCCCCTGACCGGCATCGGCACCGACGTGGCGACCGCCCCGGACCCTCAATGGGAGTCGGCGCTGGCGGACGGACGCGCCGGCTATTTCACTGCCCGGTCGCATGCCGCACCGGCCACCGTCGGCCAGGACTGGGTGTTCGCTGACGAACCGGGCCATGGCAAGTTCGTGGGCGTCAGCCACACGATCCGCGGTTCCCGCATTAAAACCGCGTTCAGTGACGCCGCCCCGTACTTCCTCGAAGGGGCGGAGCGCGTGTACACGGACGGCGCCTCTTCACCTCAGTGGTATGGCACCGGCACCGAGGACCTCTACGAGGGCGGCTGGTATTTCAAAGACGGCACCCGCTTCAGCGACCCGCTCACGGGTCAGCCCGACCAACGCACGGCGGCCGGTGGTTGCGCGGACTACTGCGTCGCCGTCTACCGGCTCATGCTCGCCGACGCCGTCGACTACCACTCCGCGATCCGCTTCGGCATCGAACACGGCAAGCGGAACATGGTCCAACCCGACTACAGCTCAACCGCATTCCTCTACACCCAACCCAACGACATGCTTACCGCCGGTGACGATGTCCAGCCCAGCGATCCGGTCAGCCGCCTGCTCCACGACTACACCGACGCCGATGCCACCGATCAACTACTGGTCAGCGAATACGAAGGCAGCGAAGACACCCGCCCGGTCATCGGGTCGGTGCGCGCCGCCACCGGCGCGATCACATTCCACGTCGAAACCGACCCGAATAACCGCGGCATCCTGTTGCGCCGCACGTCGGATCAAGCCAACGGATTCCAGAGTGTTGGTGTCGCGGTCGACGGCGTTCCCGGCGGAACCTGGTTGCAGCCGCGGAACAACGCCATTCATCGCTGGCTCGACGACACCTATCTCTTGCCGCCACCGCTGACCGCCGGTAAGGCGCAACTCACGATCACCCTCACGCCCGCGCCCGACTCCCCACCCTGGACGGCGAGCCGCTACCAGCTCGAAACAGTGACCGGTTGACCCTCAGGCAGTAGATCGCATCACGCGACCGGCCAGGAGCGAGGCGACCGCCACGCCCGTCAACCCGGCCACGGGAGCCACCGACGTCGACCACCCCGACAACACGAAGTAGCCGAAGGCGGCGCCGACGACCAGCAGGGCAGCGTGCACGGGCGTCCAGTGCTCGATCGACGGCAACCAGAACGCCAAACCCATGCCGAGGAGCAGCGCCAGAACGTGACCGAACGCGGTGAAGTCCGCGTCGAGCGTCGCCACCAACGCGATGCCGAGCCACCAGCCGATCCAGGCCGGTCGCCAGCGCGCCGGTATCGATGCGGTCAGTGCGCCCAGCACGCACACCGCGCCGTAGCTGATCCCGACGTCGGTGGCGCGCGCCACCGAGAAGGGCTGCCATCCCGTCTCCACCGCGGCCACCAGCCCGACGGCGACGATCACCGTGGCGCCGATGTGGCCGACGGCGAAGGTGATCAGTAAACCCCGGCCACGCCAAATGAGTTCGCCGAGCGCCAGCAGGCACACCAGCCCGGGCAGCCAGAGATAGACATCGCCGCCGTCGCTGACGAACGCGCTACCGACCAAGCTGCCCAGGTTGCCGTGCGCCAGGTTGTGCAGGTTGGTGCTCATCTCCCTGACCACCGCGGCGCGGGTGTGCCCACCCAGCGCCGACAGGGTGACCGAGACGGCGAGCAGCAACACGGCGTAGGCCGCCGTGACGCGCAGGCGGTCGGGGCGCGCGCGAAGCTCGGTGCGGGACAACGTCATTGACCGTTCCAACCCCGGTCGCGGGCGAGCAGGTCGGCGACGGTTTCTCTGCGCACCAGTTCACGAGGCTTGCCGCCGGAGACCGCGACCAGCGGCGGGCGGCCCACCATGCTGTGCCTCGGCACCATCGAGTGCTGATAGGCGCCGGTGCAGGCGACGGCCAGCAGGTCCCCGGGGCGGATGTCCACGGGCAGCTCGACGTCGCGGGCGAGTTCGCGACCGTCGCCGTGCCGACCGACGACGGTGACAGGCGCGGTCGCGGTCGGACGGTGCCGGTTGGCCAGCGCCACGGTGTAGTTCACGTCGGGGCGCTCAGCGCCGGGTACGTCACTCGAGCCGCCGTCCACGGCGACGAAGGTGCGCCCTCCTGGTTGGCGTTTCACGGCGATCACCCGGCAAAGCATCATTCCGGCCCGCGCTGCGATGGCGCGGCCCGGCTCGATCACGATTCGGGGGCGAGGGAATTCGTGCTCGGCACAAGCCGATTGCAGCGCGCCGTCGATGCTGGTTCCCAGCGCACGTACGTTGAGTTCGGGATCGCCGGAAAGGTACGGGACTGCATGCCCACCGCCGAGATTGAGCTCGGTGACCACGACCTGGTGGCGGTCGCGGACCTCGGCCATCACGCCGATCATCTGGCGGATCGCCTCACCGTAGACCGAGGCGTCGGTGAGCTGTGACCCGAGTCGGCAGTGCAACCCGACGAGATCCAGCCACGGCTGGTCCAGGACACGCCTCAGCGCGCCGGCCGCCTGCCCGCCTGCCAGCGCGAAGCCGAATTTCTGGTCGACCGCCCCTACGTCGGGGATGACTCCCACCAGCACGCGCTGACGCTGTCGCACGCGACACGCCAGGAGGGAGACCTCGCTCGGCGTATCGACGACGATCCGTCCGACGCCGGCCGCGACCGCGTCGCAGAGTTCGGCCGCTGTGATCACCCCGTCCAAAATGATCTGTGACGGCGGGACGTCGGCGGCCAGCGCGGTCGCCAGCTCGCCGGCCGAGGCGACATTGATGCCGGCCCCTTCGTCGGCAGCCCAGCGGGCCACGTCGACGCTCAACAGCGCCTTGCCGGCGTAGATCAGCTCGGCGTCGGGCAGCGTCGCGCGATAACAGCGGATGCGGGCCCGAAAATCCTCCTCGTCGACCACGTACGTGGGCGTGCCGAACTCGGCGGCGAGGTCGACGGCCGCCACGTCGCCCACGCACAGCCGGCCCAGGTCGTCGACGTAGGCGCTCAGCGGCCAAATCGCCCGATCGAGGTGCGGGTTCAGCCCGTGCCTCAGCGACGGAAGCAGCTCGAAGAGCGTCATGCCTCCACGGTGCCGGTCCGGCCGGGCGCGTGCCGCGTTCTTAACGAAGCCTTCACACCCGCGCGGCAAATCTTCACAGATTTGGAACACAGGCCGCGATCGCGGCGATCACCTCGTTCGCGGACAGTATCGCGGTCGCGCGCTCATCATCTCCGGCCCAGCGACGGGACGAAGGGGATGTCGTCGGATGCGGCACGCCGGGCGGCCAGCAGCGTCCGCGCGGCGTCGCCGATCGGAACACGAAGCGGCAGTTGCGGCTTCTCGGCGGCGTCGGCAACTTCGTCGGCGACCTGTTCGGGGGTGATCATCCCGGCCCGCGGCCCACCGCCCGCGAGAATTGCGGCGTAGGGGTCCTCGGGCAGGGCATAAGTGGTCACATCGTCAAGCGCGCCGGAGCTCACCGCGCCGGGCTCCAGCAGGCAGGCTTGGACGCCCAGCGGCGCGACCTCAATGGCTAGCGCCTCGACGAGGGCTTCGAGCGCCCACTTGGTCGCGGCATAGGCTGCGCCGGGTGGCAATACGATGCGCCCGACGACGCTGGACATGAACATAAGCTTCCCGTCGCCCCGTTCGCGCATCTGTGGGAGCACCGCCTGAGCCACCCGGAGCGCGCCGACCGTGTTGACGTCGAGAACCCGCCGCAGTTCCGGCAGCGGAATCGCTTCGACCGCCGCATAGAAGATCACCCCGGCGTTGGAGATGACGACGTCGAGATCACCGGCGGCGGCGACAGCCGCGGTGACGCTCGAGTCGTCGGTAACGTCAAGGGCCAGCCGTCGGTCGACGTCGAGACCGGCGAGCGTCTGCGGGTCGCGGGCCGTGGCGACTACGCGATGACCGCGGCCCGCGAACTCGTTGGCGATGGCGCGGCCGATGCCGCGGCTTGCCCCTGTGATCAAGACGGACAACATGGTGTGCGCTCCTTTGTTAGGGGTAGGTCGTCACAGACGACCACCATCACCATCGGCGGTGTCATCGCCGCGACTCGAAGATCAGCAGGGTGCTGCTCGCCGTGGCGACGAGGTTTCCCGACGAGTCGGTGACCTTGCCTTCAGCGAAGCCGATCCGCGAGCCGGCCTTGACGACGGTGCCGACGGCCAGCAGCGGCCCGCTGGCGACGGTTACCGCTTTGAGATAGTTCACCTTGATCTCGACCGACGTGTACCCGACGCCCTGGGGCAAGGTCGTATGCAACGCGCAACCGGTCACTGTGTCGAGCAGTGTGCACACGGCCCCTCCGTGAACGATTCCGAGCGGGTTGTACGTCGACGTGTCCGGGCTGCAAACGAACGTGATGGCGCCCTTGTCGACCTGGACGACGCGCATCGGAATCAGCTCCCCGATGGGTGGCGGCGGCAAGCTCCCGTCGGCCACCGCACGCCAGTACGCCAACCCCGACATCGACGCGACGTTGGTCTGCGTGGTGATGGGGTCCCGCCACGTGACCACCCGCGACTGCTCCTCGCCCCAACGTGCGGTGGGCGCGGGATGGGCTTGTTCGGAAGTCGTCATCGTTCCTCAGAAACTGATCGGTTTACTTGTGCAGCCAACGTATCGCGACTTCGGCCTTTTGTAAACCGATCGGTGTATATTGGTCGACATGGTCGACTCTGCGACGCGCACCCCGGGCGGTCGCGGGGCGCGCGATCGTATCGAGCGCGCCGCAGCGAAGCTCTTCTACCGCAACGGAATTCACGCGACCGGTGTCGAGCTGATCGCCCAAGAGGCTAATGTGTCCAAGCGCACGCTCTACCAACACTTCTCGAGCAAGAACGAGCTGGTGGACAACTACCTGCGGGGTGTGGACGCCCGCGGCGGCTCGCCCAACGAGCGGCGCCTACAGGATGAGGCGCTGCCCGCACGCGAGAGGCTGTTGGCCATCTTCGAGATGACACGCCGCGACGTCGTGCGGGGCTGCCCGTTCCACAATGCCGCCGTGGAGTCGGCGGGATCGCTCGCCAGCACGGACGAGATCGTGCGGGCCCACAAGCTGGATTTCACTGGGCGTCTCGTGGCCGTCGCCCGCGAGGCCGGCGCCACCGATCCGGAGCTGCTCGGCCGACAACTGGCCGTGCTGTTCGAGGGCGCCACCGCGATGGCCACCTCCCTGAACGACACCGCGCCCGTCGTGCATGCGCGCGCGGCCGCCGCCACGCTCATCGACGCCGCGCTGAAGTCTTGACTGCGGAGTCTTCAGGCTGTTAGACAAGGCGTACGCCACAATTTGGGCGATCGCCCAAAAGGCCGTGGACGCCGGCAGCCGCCTGAAATAGAGGAACGAATGACCGTCACCAGCGACACCGACGTCTACTACGACCCCTACGACGTCAACATCAATGCCAACCCGTATCCGACCTATGCGCGGCTGCGTGAAGAGGCGCCCATCTATCACAACGAGCGCTACGACTTCTGGGCGCTCTCAAGGCATTCCGACGTCGAGCGGGCGCTTGCCAACTGGGAGACATTCTCCAACAGGCGCAGCGACATCCTCGAGCTCATCCAGTCGAAATTCGAGATGCCCGGCGGCGTCATGATGTTTCAGGATCCGCCCGAACACACGCGGCTGCGCGGCCTGATGTCGCGGGTGTTCACGCCCCGCCGGATGGCCGAGCTCGAAGACCAGATCCGGCAATACTGCGTGCGGTGTCTGGACCCGCTGGTCGGGTCGGGGAGCTTCGACATCATCGCGGAGCTGGCCTCGATGATGCCGATGCGGGTGATCGGGATGCTGCTGGGAATCCCGGAGTCCGAACAGGTCTCGGTGCGCGACGCGAACGACGCCAACCTGCGAACCAAGCCGGGCGCCCCGTTGAAGGTCGCCGACGCCGACTCCATCGCCGACGGCCGGATCTACGCCGACTATGTCGAATGGCGCTCCAAGCATCCCTCGGATGACCTGATGACGACGCTACTCAACGTCGAGTTCGACGACGAGCACGGCGTGCACCGCAAGCTGACGCGCAAGGAGGTGCTGCATTACACCCAGGTGGTCGCCGGTGCGGGCAACGAGACCACCGGTCGGCTGATCGGCTGGCTGGCCAAGGTGCTCGCCGAGCATCCCGACCAGCGGCGCGCGGTCTACGAGGACAGGTCGCTGTTGACTCGCACCGTCGACGAGACGCTGCGATTCGAACCGACGGGCCCGCACGTCGCGCGGTGGATGGCCAGGGATTTCGAGTGTTACGGCACGACGGTTCCGGCCGGTAGCGCCATGCTGCTGCTGTTCGGCGCGGCCAATCGCGATCACCGTCGCTACACCGATCCCGACACCTACGACATCCGCCGGGACAACATCTCGCACATCACGTTCGGGAAGGGCGTGCACTACTGCCTTGGCGCCAACCTGGCCCGCCTCGAGGGCCGCGTGGCGCTCGACGAGATCCTCAACCGCTGGCCCGAATGGGGCATCGACTACGACACCGCGCAATTGGCATCGACGTCGACCGTGCGTGGCTGGGAGCGGTTACGAGTCGTGTTGCCCTGAAACGAGTTAACCTGGCATCTCGAATCTGTCGATGATCCGGTTCACCAGTGCGACGGCTTCGGAATGGCCGGTCGTGGCGCCCAGTGCCTGCTCCAGGATCAGCATGCGACCGACCGCCGCGATGATGACCGCGATGCCAGCGGGCGGGAAATCGCGGGTGTCCAGCTCGTGTTCGCAGACGATGAAATTCAGCGCCGTGGTCTGCATTTCGCGCCAGCGGTCCGACCAGGCCGCGATCTCGGCCCGGATCTCCTTGCGGTGGTTGGCCAGTCCCATGAACTCCAGCAGCAGGCGGGTGTCCTTCGGCTCGATGAGCGTGTCCCAGAAGGCGTGCAGGGGGCGGTCGGAGGCGAGCGCCCGCTGTTGGCGCTCCAGGTAGGCGGCCGCGCCGCGCCGGAAGACATTCAGGTAGAGCTCGTCCATGGTGGGGAAGTAGTAGTGCACCAGGGCCGGTTTGACGCCGGCTTCGGCCGCCACCCGGCGCGAGGTGGCCGCGGCGTAGCCCTCGTCGACCATGATCCGGATGGTGGCGTCGATCAGCATGTCGCGTGTCGTGGAATCCCGCGCCTTCGGTCGTTCGGAAGCGGTCATGGTGTGGTGTTCCTGTCGACGGACCGGAGGGGGCAGGCGCTTGGGCGATCGCCCAAAAGTCTAGCCTGACGGTCACGCAGGATTAGGAAGTGGCGTGGTCGGGGAACTTGGTTGCCAACATTCATGAAACGGAAGGAAGGCCGTGCCTCCCACTTTCGCCGACGTCATCCAATCGAAGTACCTGCTGCTGACGACGTTCACCAAGGACGGCCGCCCCAAGCCCACACCGATCTGGGGTGTCCCAGACGGTGACAAATTGTTGGTGATCACGGACGACGGGTCGTGGAAAACCAAGCGGATCAACAACACGCCCCGGGTGACCATCGCCAAGAGCGCCGCACTGGGCAAACCCAAGAGTGAAGAGGTCGAGGGAATCGCCCGGGTGCTGCCGAAGTCCGAGACGCGGCGCGTCTACAACGCCGTGCTGAGGCGGTATTGGTATCACGCCTGGTGGTTCTATGCCCATTCGATCGTGCGGGGCGGCATCGACAAGGTGCATGTCGGCCTGGAAATCAGACCGGCCGCGTAGCGTCGCTCTTCGGATTGATCAGGATCTTCGCGTGCGCCTCGGGATCGCCGAGGGCATCGAATGCGGCTTCGACGCCGGCCAGCCCGACCGAGCCGGTGATCAGCGGTGCGACGTCGACCTTGCCGTCGGCGAGCATATGCAGGGTGTCGCGGAATTCGAGCGGCGTGTAGCCGAGCACGAACCGCAGGTCGATCTCTTTGTTGATCGCCATCGCCGGACGGATGTGGTCGGCACCCATGCAGACGCCGACAACGACGACGCGGGAGAACAGCGGCGCGCCGGCGATGATGCTATCGATGATGCCGGGCACGCCGACGCATTCGAAGATGACGGGATGCTTGGGCGTCGTGGCGCCGGCGGCCTCGGCGGCGCGCCAGAAATGCCACCACGGCAGCCGCAACCGGTGAAGCTTTTCGATCGTCCCGACCGCGAGGTCGAACGCCTCCAGGATTCCGTGCAGGTGTTTGCGTCCCGCGTCGGTCTCATAGGGCGAGTCCTGCGCGGGGTCGACGACGATATCTGCCCCGCAGGCCGTGGCCAGGGCCCGTCGGCCGGGGGAGAAGTCGCTCGCGATCACGGTGCGCACCCCGTGTGCCTTCAGCATGCATATCACCGCGAGACCGATTGGCCCGCAACCGATGACGATCGCGACGTCGCCCTTGCCCACCTCACCGCGCCGAACGGCGTGCCACCCGACGGCCATCGGCTCGGTGAGCGCGGCGACGTCGGGGGACAACCCATTGGGGACGGCGAACGTCAACGACTGCTCGACGAGCAACTGTTCGGCGTAGGCGCCGGGCGCCATCGTCGAGAGTCCGATCCCGTGCACCTCCTTGCCGCGCCGCAGCAGCGGCAGGGCGACGACCCGGGTGCCCGGTCGTGGTGCCTTGCGGGTGCCGGGGCCGTAATCGAGGACCTCGCCGCAGAATTCATGGCCGAACACGACTTGCTGATCCGAGCGCATGAACGCGTCGTACCCGGATTCGGCCATCACGTCGGCGAGCTCGTCGCAGTGGCGGCGGGCGTGCAGATCGGATCCGCAGATGCCACACCTGAGCACCTCGAGCAATAACTGCCCCTTGGCGGGGGTCGGCGTCGGGGTGTCGATGACTTCGAGGTTCGCGTTGGTGCACGACACGCTCTTCATCTGTCGATCCTCCTACACGGTCGCCGGCCCGCCGCAAGCATCGCGCGACGCAGCGTTGTCGACGTCGTTACGGCAGTCGTTGGTCCCTCGGCTCTGAGCTCAGCCACCGGCGGCGCGGTACGCCTCCAGCGTGTCCGCCACCGTCTCCTGCGGATCGCGATATTTGATGCCGAGCTCGCGTTCGCTGGGCGAATCGTCGGACGCCGGCATCTGCGTGTAGTACTGCATGCCGGCCCACGTGAACGGCGTTTCGAACGGCAGAAATCGATTGGCCCGATCGAGCACCGCCCCGGCCACGCGCAGCGCGCTGTCGGGGATCGGCACGGAGACCATGGGTGTGCCGGCCACCTCGCCGAGCAGGGTCGCCAGCTCGGCAGCCGGCACCCGGTGGCCACCGGCGGTGTAGCGGCGCGGCCCGCGCCCGGGCTCCATCAGCGCCGCGTGCAACGCGGCCAGATCGCGGACGTCGACGATCAGCCACGCGGCGCTTCGCCCCGGGATCGCGTGCATCTGCACGGCCGCTCTCACGCCCTCGCCCGCCTCACCGAACTGATCGCCGACCGGGGGGCCGAGCACCATGCCGGGGTAGGTGATGTTCACCGGCGCACCGGCGTCCTGCAGACCGCGGGCATAAATCTCGACCTGCGCCTTGGACGTCCCGTATCCGTCGGCTCCGCCGACCACGGGCAGGTCCGCGGTCAACGTCTCCAGGCTCGGATGGAACAACGCAGTGAAGCTCGACACGTGGACGATGGGGTCCAGGCCCAGCTCGACCGACTGGCCGAGCACGTTTTGGGCGCCCTGCATATTGGTGGCGAGCATCTGCGCCGTCTGGCGGGGGTCGGTGGCGACCAGGGCCGCGCTGTGCACGACGGCTTCGCAGCCGTCCAGCGCCTTGCGCACCGCCATGCGATCCGTGATGTCGGCGACGGCAAAATCCGACACGTCGACGCCCAGCTTCGCCACCGACGTCTCGAGCTTGGCGGGGTTGCGCACCAGGAACCGGATGTCGTGGCCCGCGTCGGCGATCGCCTTGGCCGTCCAGCCGCCGACGAATCCCGTACCACCTGTGATCAGAACGCGCATGCTGGAATCTTTGCAGGGCCGGGTGGCCTACAGATGACTGGAGGCGAAGTTGGCGGCTTGACTCGTCATGCCGTTCATCCCGTAGGAGGTGTGCGCTGCGAAGCCGTCGCCGCCGGCGCTGCCGCAGATCGGGTCGCCCTGGGCGCAGAGCTCGAGCGTCTTCGGCTGATAAAGCGGGCCGATGGCGAGCGGCGGGGCGTGGTACTTCTGCAGGAAGTCGCCGGACGGCGTCCCGAACAGGGTGACCGCCGCGACGTGGTTGGCGACGTCTGCCGGCATGGGCGGCGGCACCGCGGACGCGGGCACGCCCGCCGGGATGGCCGCCGACGTGACGTAACCGGCCAGGGCGGCGCCTTGCGAGTATCCACCGAGGACCTCGCGTGTGTTGGGGCAGTTCTTGGCCGTGGCCTCGACGTGCGAGCTGGCGTCACGGATGCCGTCGACGACCGTCTGCGGGAAGTTCGGATTCGAAAAGTCGGTGCTGGCGGGGTAGTTGACCGCGTATACGCCCAGCGATCGGGAGCCGATCTGCGACCGCAGCGCGTCCACGAACGAGCCACCGATGCCGCCGACGCCGGGCGGCTCACCCGACCCGCGGGCGAAGACCACCTCCACGTCGGGACACGACGGGTCCGCGGACGCCAGCGGAGTGGGCGCGCTGGAAACCAGGGCGCCGGCCGCCAATGTCGCCAGTCCGACGAGCACCGACAGCCGGCGCAGCCCGGAGCGCCTGCTCACTTCTTGAACGCGTCTTTCACCTTTTCACCGGCGTCCTTCAAGCTGGACTTCGCCTGGTCCGCCCTGCCCTCATCCCGGGTTTCATGGTCGCCGGTCGCCTTGCCGATGGCCTCCTTGGCGCGGCCGCCCAGGTCCTCGATCTTGTTCTTCAACTTGTCCTCGTTACTCATGCCGCTGTGGCTACCCCGCATTGGCACACGTTGAAACCCCGCCCTGCCATCATGGAGTGGTGAGCGCCGCAATCGTGGTGGCAGTAGTCGTGGGGTTGATGCTCCTCGGCATCGGCATGGTGGTCAACCAGCTGCTCCGGTTGCGGCGGTATTTGCGGGATTCGCCGGGGCCGCCCCCACGCGGCCCCGAGCCGCCGGACGGGATTAGCTAGCGCAAAGGTCGACCGTCGCCCTCGGGTGACTGATAGCTTCGTCCTCGTGGTAGCGGGGCGGCGCGGCACCGTGAAACCGTCAGTGCTTCTGGTCACCGACGACGGCCTGCCGCGCGGTGTGTCCGGCGCGGCCGATCCCCATTTCGCCAATGTCGTGAGATTGTTCGCCCAGCTGTTCCCCGGCCGCCGGTTCGGTGGCGGTGCGCTGAGCGTCTACATCGACGGTGTGCCCGTCGTGGACGTCTGGACCGGGTGGTCGGACCGGGCCGGCACGCAGCGCTGGACCGCCGACACCGGCGCGATGGTGTTCTCGGCGACCAAGGGTGTCGCGTCGACGGTGATCCACCGGCTGGCCGACCGCGGCCTGCTGTCCTACGACGAGCCCGTCGCGCGATATTGGCCCGAGTTCGCCGCCAACGGCAAGGCCGAGATCACGGTGCGGGACGTGTTGCGGCACCGTTCCGGGTTGTCGCATCTGCGCGGGGTCACCAAGGCCCAGTTGATGGACCACGCCCTGATGGAGGAGCGCCTCGCCGCCGCGCCCGTCGACCACCTGCGAGGCGTGCAGGCCTATCACGCCTTGACGTACGGCTGGCTGCTGTCCGGCCTCGCCAGGTCGGTGACCGGCAAGGGCATGCGGGAGCTGATCCGCCAGGAGGTCGCGCGCCCCCTCAACACCGACGGCTTGCACCTCGGCCGGCCCCCGGAAGGCTCGCCGACCAAGGCCGCCGAGATCTTGATCCCGCAGGGCAGGCTGCGCGCCCCGGTGTTCAACTTCATCGCCCCCAAAATGGCCGGCCTCCCCTTCTCCGGCGCCCTGGGCGCGATGTACTTCCCGGGCGTCGTGTCCCTCATCAAAGGCGACACCCCCTTCCTCGACGGTGAGGTGCCCGGCGCCAACGGCGTGGTGACCGGCCGTGGGCTGGCGAAGATGTATGCCGTGCTGGCGAACGACGGCCGCATCGACGGCAAGAAATATCTGTCCGAGGAGCTGGCGCGCGGCCTGGCGGGGCAGGCCCGGCGGAAGTGGCCCGACGCGAACATGGTGGTGCCCATGCCATTTCACCTCGGCTACCACGAAACGCCGGTGCCGGGGCTGCTGCGGGGCTTCGGCCATGTCGGGCTCGGGGGAACGCTCGGCTGGGCCGACCCGGAGGCGGGCAGCTCGTTCGGCTTCGTCCACAACCGATTGCTCACGCCGCTGCTGTTCGACATGGGATCCTTTGCGGGACTTGCCCGCCCGTTACGCAATGCCATCCTGGCCGCCCGCGACCAGGGTCCGCTGCCGGTGCCGCAGCTGGGTGCCACCTACGCCAAGCCGGCCCGGCGCAAGGCGGCCCTATAGCCGGGCGGCGACGAAGTTCGCGGCTTGCGCCGTCATGCCCGACTGGACATACGAGCCGTGCGCCAGCACGTTGCCACCGCCCGAACACGCCGGGTCACCGTCGGCGCACTCGTCGATGGTCTTGGCGCTGTACGGCGGTCCGATCGGCGGGAAGACGGTGCCGGCGAGGGTCCCGGCCAGCGGGGAGGTCGGATTGCCGAACACGGCGATCGCGGCAACGTGGTCGGCCGCCTGCGGCGGCAGGGCCTTGGTGGCCAGGTCCATGACACCCGCGCCCTGAGAAAACCCGCCGAGCACCAACCGCGTGTTGGGGCACCGGGTGATCATGTCCTGCACGTGCGCGACGGTGTCGTCGGCACCGGCTTGGGCGCTCGTCGCGAAAGCCGTTGTCGCCGGGTAGTTCACCGCGTAGACGCCCATCGAGCGCCCGGCGAGCTGCGCACCCAGGGAGTCGATGAACGCCTGGCCCACCTGGCCGACACCGGCGGACTGACCGGTGCCGCGGGCGAACACCACCTCCACGGCCGGGCACGGATCGGCCTCGGCGGGCGGCAGGTTCGGCTCCCCCAAGGCCGCCGAACTCACCAGCGCCACAACGCCAACGACGACGCGCCTCGCGATCACCGCTCCATGCTGACATAGGCGTTGCCGCGCGGCAGTGTCAGCGGAAGGTCGGCGTAGGTGACGATGCCGGGCGCCGCGGCAACGACGGCCGGGATCGCGTTGATCGCGGGCATCGCGGTCATGATGTGGCCGAGGTCCATGAATTCCTCGAGCGTCGTGGCCGCAAAGTAGGGCGGCGGCAGGAAGCCCACCTTGGTGGTCACCGTCGGCTGTCCGTCGATCTGGATGACCCAGCCGTCCTGTTCGATCTTCCAGTCGGGTTCGAGCGTCTGCCCCTTGCGCCACCGCACGTTGAGGTCGATCAACGTGGTGTCGCCGACGATGCCCTGCCAGCTGATGTAGACGCCCGCAACGCATCCCGCGGGGATCGTCCACGATGCCATCTCGAGGTCCGCGGTGGTCTGGGCGAACTCGGCCACGCATTTCACCTCGTCGAGTTCGACGCCGAGCGCGTCGCCCACCAACCGGACGGCCTCGCCGAAGATGGCCGTCCCCTTCGCCGCCATCGCCTGCAGCTCCGGATGGTCGATCGGCTGGCCGAAGCCCACCGGCTTCTCGGTCTCCGGTGAGTCGTAGAAGGTGGTGTCGGCGGCCTCGTTGACCGTGACCTTGTCGATCCGGTTGCACACCATGGCCGACACGATGGCCAACAGCTCGGCGAAACCGGGGCTGACTCCGGACCCGAAGATGGTCGAGCCGCCCTTCTCGCAGGCCGCCGAGATCTTCTCGCGGCCATTGCCGAGGTTGTGCCCGGTGATGAACGACGCCGTCGTCACCACGTTGACGCCGGCCGACAGGATGCGAACCAGCTCGTCGACATCGATCCACATCGGGTTGTAGACGACGCAGTCTGGTTTGAGCGCGAGCAGCTCTTCGACGTCATTGGTGGCGGCGACGCCCACCGGAGGGATGCCGACGAGGTCACCGGCATCGCGGCCGACCTTCTCGGCCGACCAGGCGTAGCAGCCCACCAGCTCCAGGAGGGGATTGGTGACTATCGACTTCAGCGAGCTCTTGCCGACATTGCCGGTGTTCCACTGAACCACGCGATAGGTGTTTGGCACTCGCTCAGCATAGGGAATCGCGGGCCGCCTTAGTAGGCGGATTCGGCCGCCAATATCTCGGCGAGAAAGGCGTCGTCCGCCGGGCGGTCCAGCCGCGCCCGCGCCCACCGGCGCACCCGCTCGCGGGTGTCGGCCGACTCCGTGGTCTCGACGCCGATGACGACTGACGCCGCCAACCAATCGTGATCCCAGGCCGCAGATTCCGAAAGTGGCCGTTGCCCGGCGTCGGTCAGGGCGAGGGTCGCGCGGCCGTCGGCGTCCAGGGCGCCGGTGCCGGAAATGGTTCCGGAGCGCAGTCGCACCCCGATCCCGGTGGGCGCCTCGGGCCCGATGACGGCCACCCGGACGAGCGCAACAACCGCGGTCCCGGTCGCTTCGATCGTCCAGTCGACGGTGTTCTCGCCCGCATCGAAGATCCCGGGCGGCACCGCACCCCAGTGGACGGACGCGACACCGCGGGCGATCGGCGTAGCTGAGCGCGGGCCCGCGTCCGCGCCGGCCGCCAGCGCGTAGTCGTCGCGGCGACCACTCGGGAAGGCCAAAACCGCAGCCGAATCCTCAACGGCGGCAAACAGTTCGGGCCAACCTTGGCCATCCACACCCAATTCGTCCGCCAGTTCGGCGCCCGTTCGCACCAGATCCAGGGCGCGCGGGTCACCGTCGGCGACGTGCGCGGCCAGGGCGGCGGCGTGCGGCGCCAGCAAGCCGGCGACGTCGGAATCCAGGGTGTCGTCGGCGAAGAAGCCCTGCGCGCCGGCGGTCAACACCGCGACCTCGAGGTCCAGCAGCGCGCGATCGAGGCCGGCGATGCCGTCCTGTCGGCTCGCGGGCCACCAGCGCCGCAGCCAGTGGCCCACGGCCAACCGGCGCAGCGGCCCGACCGACCCGGGCAGGATGTCCACGCCGGCAAGGTCGATGCTGCGTGGCTCGTCCGCCGAACCCACCGCGGAAGCCAGTGCGACATGCCCGGATTCACCGAGGACCCGCCAAAGCCAATCGGCGCGGCCCAAATCGGTGAAGGTGATGTGGGCCGCGGCTTCGTTCGGGTCGTCCAGGGTCCACGACAGCACCGCGCCGCTGACCTCGAGCACCGCGGCCAGCGGAGTCGCCTCGCTGGTGGGACCGGTGCTCCACAGCCCGGAGTCGGCGATCAATCTCATCCGGCCACCTGCAATTCCAGCATCGCCTTGATCCGCTGCCGGTGATCCAGGCTCACCGACCGCGCGACCCCTTCGAGCAATGACCGCACGTCATCGACGTCGTCGCACGGCTCCTGCCACACGTCGCGACCATGCAACCGCGCCCACAGCCGGCTCAGGTAGGGCTGCGCGTAGGCGGCGAGGTCGTCGACCACCTGCTGCTGGCGCGGATGGATGGGTCCGCCCTCGGCGAGATAGCGGCGGGCGTGCAGCACATAGGCTTCCTTGCGCAGCCGCGCCTGGATCTGCGCCGCCAGGGCGTAACGGCTGGCGACCGACGGGTCCAGCGGGGCCAACTCCACCGCGATCTCGATGCCCGCGACGATCGTGGCCTGTTTGTCCTCTGAGAGCAGTCCCCAGGGCGCGCAGGCCCGGTCCACTTCCTCCTCGCACAGCAGGGGGATGTCGGGCAGCGCGTCGCGGTCCAGGGCGCGGCGCAGGGTGGCGCGCACCCGGTCCACCACGCTGCGGTCCAGCGGCCGGTCGCTATCGGCATCGCCGGCCACGCGCGGGGGTCGTTGCGGCGCAACCGAACTCAGCCCCAACTCGACGATCGACCACGGCAGTTGTGCCGCCTCGACGCGGGCCAGGGCGCCCAGGTTGTACGGCGTGGCGTCGGCGATCATCGCCGACCAGACGCGCTGCCGGGCCGTCGCGGTGCGGTGGCTGTTGGCCGGGCCCAGGACGGTGGCGAGTTCGGCCATGAACGGGCCGGTTCCGGTCGCCGGCCCTGTTTGCGGCGCGCGCACGTCGCGCCAGCTGCGGTCGAGTTGATCGGCCAGCTTGGCCAGCGCGTCGGGATCGGCCACGTACTGATGCAGCACCTCGATCGCGGTGCGGTCCCGGCCCTGGTGGACGTCTTCCAGCACCGCGGCCGCCGTCTGTTGATCCTCCGCTGACGGTTGGCCTTTCGTGACCGCGAGCTCGAAGCAGACCGGGAAGTACAGTTCCTGCGCGTTTCCAGTGCGGATGCGCTGCCGGCGCCGCTCCATCTTGAGCACCTCGAACCACGCTGCGGCCGCACGCAATTCGGGCGCGCTCCCGACGATCAGCTCACGCATCACGGCGGCCGTCTCCGGGGTGACCACGGGTGCCGAATACTGCGGGTTGGACCGCAACCGGAGCACCAACGGGTCGATGATGCGTTTGACGGTGCGGCTCAGCGGGCCGCCGTCGTCGCTGCTGAGCACCTCCACACCGGGGCCGATCGCCCGCCACGCCGCGTCGATCACCGACCGGCGGGGGTGGCCGACCGCGACGGCCAGCTGTGAATCCGCGCTCATCTGCACAGAATAGGGGCATCGCGCCAAACGCGGCAGCCGAAAACTTGGGTTCGGTAGCCGGCCTACGACCGCACGCTGGTGGCATGAACAAGCTGTCAGTGCTGATTGACCGGGTCCGGTCCGCCCGGCGCCGCGGCGGAGGGGACCGCGCCGTCGGGGTCGGCACCGTGCGCGCGGTCGAGCGCCAGGTTTTCATCGAGGTGGTCGCCGTCTCCGGGGAGACGTTCATCGGCAAGTTGGCCCGGTGCGGCGACGATCTCGACATCTCGATGCTGCGGCCCGGCCTGGTGGTTCTGGTGGCGTTCGATCCCGCTGCGCGGGAGAGCCTTTCGCTGCCCGACGACGTGCTCGCCGTGCACGCGGCGTGGGTGGCTTCGCTGTGAGCGTTACCGGGCGCCGTCGACCGCGAAGCTGACGACGGCGCCCCAATACAGCGGGCTGGCCGTGGTATCACCGTCGCGCCAGCGCCGCATCTGTTCTCGCTGCCACCGGTTCACCGCGCACCCCGCGTCACCGTCAGCGCCGTGGGCGCGATCCACGGCGACCACGACCTCGGCCATCGGATCGGCGGTGGCCGAGGTGAACTGGCGATACGCCGCGGTGGTGGGCAGCGACCACAGGGTGGCCGTCACCAACTGCGCGCCGCCCAGGATCGTCGCCGCCACCAGCCCGGTCGCCTCGTCGAACTGGTAGTCCCCACCCGAGCCGCAGGCGAGCAGGGCCACCCGCGGCGGCATCGGCAGTTGCAGGGCCATCAGGTCCGAGGCGGTCAGCGGGCGGTGATCACCGATCGCCTCGGCGTCGCCGGGAATCTCGGCGGTGTCGGCCAGGTGCAGCGCGGCGCGATCGGCTCGGCCGTCGGCCGAACTGGCGTGCCCCACATACAGCAGCCTGCTCGGGGCAAGGGTCAGCAGCTTGGCCAGCCAGGTGCGGTCGGCGTCTTGGCGGCGGAACAATTCGACCGCGGCGTCGACGGACGGCAACACCGGCCGACGTTCCAGCACGTCGGTGAAGTACCGTGCCAACGGCGTTGCGGGCGAAGGCCTGCCGAGCACCGAGCCCAGCGCCGAGTCCGGGCGCTGACCCGGGACCCTGGGGTCGAGAACCAGCAGCGGCGGACCGTCCTTCCTGGCGGCCCACCCGGTCATCAGTCGCGATGAGTGCACGATGTTCGGCGGAACCGCCAGCAACACGTCGACCAGTTCCATCAGCCGGTGACCGTCGGTGTGTTTTCCGATGTCGGCATGCTGCCAGGGGATTCGGGCCGCGGCCCGGCCGCTGGCGGTGATGGCCTCCTGACGCGCACGCACCAGTTCTTCCTTGCTGGGCCCCGATTTCGGCAGCGCCAGCAGTCCCCAGGGGACCCGTGCCAGCCGCGCGCTGGGGGAGACGAACAACACCGCCCGCGGCTGGGCGACGCACTCGGTCAACAGCTGCCAGCCGGGGGAGCCGATCAGCAACACCCCGAGAATGTAGGCGAGCGTCAGCTCGCTGTCCGGCGTCGCGAAGGGCCCGGTGGTCAGCGCCCGCTCGATAGCGTCGCGCCGGCCCTCGGAGCCGTGCGGCTCCGGCAGGGCGCCCACCAGCTCTTCCAACGCGGCCAGCAGCAGCGGCTCTTCGATGACCCAGTTGACGGTTCGCGACGGCTCGCCGACGACCCGCAAGCTGGCGTAGGTGGCGATCCCGACGTCGGCGTACCTCAGGATCAGGGTGGTTCGGTCGGTTTCGGTCATGGCCACGTGGACCAGGCGGCCTCGGCCGCGGTGACGGCACGGCCGTAGCGCTGGAGAGCCAACTCGCGATAGTGGCTCAGGATCGGCTCCGCGTCCGGCTGCATCCGCAGCGGCGGCAACGGCCCGAGCCGGGTCAGCGATGCCCCACCGCGAGCGGGCGAGCCGGCCGCTGCCAGGGCGGGCGCCGGCTCCAGCTCGGGGTCGACGGGGACCGCGGGGGTGGCCGTCGAAGCCCATTCGCCGGTGCGGGGCCGTTGGTCACCTGCGTCGAAAGTCCCTCGCGCGCTGTGATATTCGACCAGTTCACTGATCAGCTGGGTGTTCTCCCACTCCCAGGCGACAGCGAAGGCGCCGGCCAGGACAGGGCCAGAAACGCTGGTGGCCCAGCGGGACCTCGCGTCGGCGTCGGCGATCGAATACCGCACCGAGTCGACGGCCAGCGCCGCCGGCACCTTGAGCTCGGCGGCTTGTTGAAGCTTGGTCATGCCGCGTCGGTATTTTTCGGTGCCGACCTCCCCGTGCAGGATGCCGAGCCCTTCGGCCTGCCGCGCCTCGGTCTCCTGCAGTGTCTCGTCGGGATCGCCCGAGCTGTCGAAGCCGAGGTCCGCCAACGCGTCCGCACGCCACACCGTGCCGAGATGATTGTCGAGCAGCGCGTACTGCAGCCAGCTGCTGCGCGGCGACGAGTCGAGCAGTTCGCGGGCTTGGGCGATCAGCTCGACAGCTTCGGCGAAGCGGCTCCAGAAGATCGCTATCCAGCTGCGCTGCAACAGGATACGGTGCAGATACAGCGGCTTTCCCAACTCCCGCCAGTGCCGCTCGGCGTGTCCCCAGCATTCGTCGGCGGCTTCCAGCGCGCCGGACCCCAACCGAGTGAGTCCCATGTACAGCCAGCAGCGGGCGACGTCGTGCGCCCTGTCGTGGCGGGCGATGACGGGGTAGGCCTCGGAAACCAGTTGTTCGGTGCCGGCGTGGTTGTTGGCCGCCCAGCACGCCGCCGCCCGCTCCAATTGCGCTTGCGCCGTGGCGAGTTCCCAGCCGTTGGCCCGGGCCCGGGCTTCCGCCCGGCGCAGCCAGGGATCGGCCTCCGACAGCCGGCCGGTTTCAACGCAGAACCTGCCGTAACCGGTGCCGGCGACGACCCGGACGTGGTCCGCGGCCGCGCCCCTTTCGGCGTAGTCTTCCATAGCGCCAACGACGTTCTCCCACAACGGAACCGACCGGACGTGCAGGTCGTCGTCGCACAACGCGGTCGCGCACAGGACCCGTGCTTGGAGTCGCAGGCGCGCGTGTTCGTCGGCCAGGCTGGGAAGATCCGCATCCGAGCCGTCGTCGTCCAGCATGGCCAGCGCCGCGGCCGCCCCCTCGTGATCGCCGATCGCCGCGGCCAAGCCGGCCCGCAAAAAGTGAGCCCGCCGTGAGTACCGACGGATCATGCGCGTTGTGTCGGCATCGGCGGGCATGCTCGCGTAAATCGATACGCAGTCTTCAATGCGCCGGATGGATTCGCGCACGCCGTCATTCGCGCCTCGGTCGAGGTAGATCTCGCCGAGCTGGGCGAGGACTTCCAGCATCAGATCGTCCCGGTCTTCCCGCTCGATGCGCGGTATCAAGGACAGCAACAGATCACGAGCCCCGGCTTCGTCGGCCGCGAACGCCAGGCGGCGCGCGCTGTCCAAGTCATCGGGGATCGACACGGCTGCATCATAAGTCCGCGGGTGTGGTCGGGGCGGGGAAAGCGGCGAGCGGCGGACGTGTGAGTGAGCACGTCCGCCGCCCGGTCGCGACCGATCAGCCGCAGGTCACCTTGATGTTGAAGTCCTTGGTGATCATTCCGGCCATCGGATTCTTCAGGTCGGCGCCCTGCGCCTGGCCCGTGATGGTGTAGGTCTTGCCGTCCACCGCCACGTCGGCCGACCCGACCTTCGCACCCATGTTGTTGCTGACCGACAGCGCGTTGCCGTCGACAACCATTGCCAGCGACTCGACCTTCGGGGTGGCCTCGTCGCTCATCACGACGGCGAGCGCCTGCCGTCCGCCGCTGGAGCCACTGCCGATGTTGATTTTGCCGCCGGTCTTGACGCAGGTCACCGACGCGGGGTCCAGGCCCGCCA
Source organism: Mycobacterium scrofulaceum (assembly GCF_001667885.1). GTDB lineage: Bacteria > Actinomycetota > Actinomycetes > Mycobacteriales > Mycobacteriaceae > Mycobacterium > Mycobacterium scrofulaceum_C. The sequence goes on from NZ_LZJW01000129.1 coordinate 38,193, forward strand.
GGTCGGCGCCGCCCACCTTGACCTGCGCCCCGCCGCCGTGGGCGACGCTGGGCGCCGTGCTCGATGCCGGGCTGGCCGTGTGGCCGCCACTGGAACACCCCACGAGCACCGATGCGGCGCCCAGCGTCCCGATCGCAGCCGCGAGAAGTCGCTTCACTTTGTGATTCCTTCCTCCATGCGCCGCCCCGATGGCGTCGTCATGGCGCAAGTACAGCTCCCTGGTTTCGCTACCGATCCCAAATTTCGCCGCGACGAGCCGGTAGGCTGCGTCGAGGTCGGCGCTGACGAAGGGAGGCACGCGATGCTGAGCGTGAAGTGGCTGGAAAAGCCTGAGGCCCATGACTTTCCAGCGGCGGCGGACTACCTCACCATGCTCGCGGACCCGGCGACGGTGAAAAAGGTGATCAAGAAGTTGAAGGCCGGCACCGTTACGCACCGGAAGGCCAAGGACATCCTGCGTGCGGCGCGGCTGGGTCTACTGCCCGTCGACAATCCGCATGTCGCGGCGGACCTGACCAAAATCGAGAAGGGGCAACCGCTGTCGCCCATCCTGTTGGTGCGCGGCGACTTCCCGACCGGAGCCCCGTTGCAGATCGCCGACGGCTATCACCGCGTGTGCGCGAGCTACCACACCGACGAGAACACCGACATTCCGGTCGTCATCGCGGCCGTGAGCCGCTGACCGAGGAGGTGACCATGATCGACATCAAGACGGTGGAAGACGTGCAGGTGCTGACGCTTTCGTCGGGTCCGGTCAACGCCCAGGACGTCGAGCTGCTCGAGGGGCTGGCCTCGGCGGTTGTCGACCTGGGGCGTTCGGGCGCCGGCGCGCTGGTCGTCACGGGCGCCGGCCGGGCGTTCAGCGCCGGGGTCGACCTCAACCGCGTGGTGGACGGGGGTGCCGCCTACACCGATCGGCTGGTGCCGGCGCTGTCGGCGGCGTTCGAGGCGATGTTCTCCTATCCGGGACCGACCGTCGCGGCGATCAACGGCGCCGCCATCGCGGGCGGGTGCGTGCTCGCGTGCGCCTGCGACCGCCGCCTCATCGCGCCTGAGGCACCAATCGGGGCGGCCGAGGTGCGCGTCGGGGTGCCGTTTCCGGTCGCGGCGCTGGAGGTGATGCGCTACGCGTGCGGGGACCACGCCGAGGAAGTGCTGCTGGTTGGCCGAAATTATCGGGGGCCCGAGGCCGTCGCTCGCGGACTCGCCCATCGCGTGGTTGCCGAAAATCTCCTCGAGGAGGCCGTGGCGGAGGCCTCGGATTTGGGCGGCATCCCCGCCACTGCCTATCGCCAGACCAAGACCCAGCTGCGGGCCCCGACGATGGCGCGGATTCGCGAGGGGGCCTCCATCGACGACGAGGTCCGGCAGATGTGGGGCGCGGACGAAACCCAACAACGCATCGCGGCCTACGTCGAGCGCCTGCGGCGGCGCGACTGATCGGGCCGGCTACTCCTCGTCGAGGGCGACCCCGCCCCTGGTACGACGGCGCCGCATGCGATGCGACCCCTTCCCCGTCGGACGACGGTTGCGCAACCTGGCCTCGCCTTCCCCGGCCTCCTCGGCGGGTTCTTCCGTTGCAGCTTCGGGCTCCGCGGCAGCTGCGGGCGTGGTGGCCTCGGAGGTCTGGGCCGTGACCGTCTCGGCCTCTTCCGGCTCGACGGCCTCGGTCTCTTCGGCCTCTTCAGGCTCGGCCTCGTCCTCGGCTGTCTCGGTCTCTTCGTCCGCGGCCTCGGTCTCGTCGTCCGTTTCGGCCGTTTCGGCCTCGTCGCCCTTCTTGCGGCGCAGCCGGCGTTTCTTGGGTTCCTTCGCCTTGATCGGCTTCGGCGGTGGCGGCGGCAACTCGGCGACAAACGACAGGTAGAACGCGAAGAACCCGAGCAGCGCGATCGCCGCGGCCGCCCCATAAATGGCGAACAGGTACTGGCCGGCGGTGTCCAGGCTCAGCCAGATCTCGCTGATCGCCGCGCCGATGATCAACACGCCCGCCAGCACATGGCACACGATCGAGGCGACCCGCAGCGTCAGGGCAAGCCGCGGCGTCCCCAGCTCCGGTTTGCGCACGCGCAACAGGTTGAACACCACCGGCAGTGCAGCCAGGGCGAACAGCGCACCCGTCGTGATACGCAGCGCCGTCCCCAACGAATGCGTGGTGTCACCCATCAGCTCCGGCCAACGGGGCAACACGAAAAAGAAATAGAGGACGCCGGCAGCGATCGAGAAAGACGCGTGCCACGGGATGGCGACCTTGCGCCCCATAAGCCTCCTCATGCTGGTTGGCTCAAGCCAGCCTAAAGGCGACCAACCCGATTCCAAACCATCGTGCCCGTCCGCATGGCGGACCAATTGCGGAGGATGCGGGATTTGAACCCGCGAGGGCTGTTAACCCAACCCGCGTTCCAGGCGAGCGCCATAGGCCACTAGGCGAATCCTCCGTGGCCATGGTAACCGAGGCCGCCATAGCGGCCACCACTCGCTCCGCGCCAGGTATTACACTCGCGGTGGACCCCGCGCGGCGTCTATCCTGTGAACTCCCCCAGGGCCGGAAGGCAGCAAGGGTCAATGGGCTCTGTCGGGTGCGCGGGGTCCCCTATATCCACTGAGTGGCGACCCGCTTCGCCCGGCTCCGCCGCGCTTGCGATCGCCGCTAGGTTGATAAACGGCGACCCGCTTCGCCCGGCTCCGCCGCGCTTGCGATCGCCTAGGACAGGGGCAACACATCACCCCGAAGCCACCGCCGTCGACAGCGAAAGGGTCCCACCGTGTCGCTGGATTCCCTCAGCCCTGAAGAGCTTGCCGCCGCCCACGCGCGCAACCAGCAGGATTATGCGGATCTGCAAGCCAAGAAGTTGGCCCTCGACCTGACTCGCGGCAAACCGGCGCCGGAGCAACTCGACCTGTCCAACCAGCTGCTGAGCCTGCCCGGCGACGACTACCGCGACGGCGAGGGCACCGACACGCGCAACTATGGTGGCCTCCACGGGCTGCCGGAGCTGCGGGCCATCTTCGGCGAGCTGCTCGGCATTCCGGTGCAAAACCTGATCGCCGGCAACAACTCCAGCCTGGAGCTGATGCACGACCTGGTCGCCTTCTCGATGCTGTACGGCGGAGTCGACTCGCAGCGGCCGTGGAAGGACGAACCGAGCGTCAAGTTCCTGTGCCCCGTCCCGGGCTATGACCGGCACTTCGCCATCACCGAGACGATGGGCATCGAGATGATCCCCGTCCCGATGCTGGCCGACGGTCCCGACGTCGACCTGATCGAGGAGCTGGTCGCCGCCGATCCCGCCATCAAGGGCATGTGGACGGTGCCGGTGTTCGGCAACCCCACCGGGGTCACCTATTCATGGGAAACGGTGCGGCGGCTGGTCCAGATGCGGACGGCGGCCCCCGACTTCCGGCTGTTCTGGGACAACGCCTACGCGGTGCACACCCTGACGCACGAATTCATCCGGCAGGTCGACGTGCTCGGGCTGGCGGCCAAGGCCGGCAACCCCAACCGCCCCTACGTGTTCGCGTCCACCTCCAAGATCACCTTCGCCGGCGCCGGCGTGAGCTTCCTGGGCGGGTCGCTGGGCAACATCGCGTGGTACCTGCAGTACGCGGGGAAGAAGTCGATCGGCCCGGACAAGGTCAATCAGCTGCGGCACCTGCGCTTCTTCCGCGACGCCGACGGCGTGCGCCTGCACATGCTGCGCCACCAGCAGATATTGGCGCCGAAATTCGAGCTGGCGCTGGACATCCTGGACAAGCGGCTGGGTGACTCCAAGATCGCCACATGGACCGAACCCCAGGGCGGCTACTTCATCAGCCTCGACGTCTTGCCCGGGACGGCGCGCCGGACCGTGGCCCTGGCGAAGGATGCGGGGATCGCGGTGACCGAGGCGGGGGCGTCGTTCCCGTACCGAAAAGATCCGGAGGACAAGAACATCCGGATCGCGCCCACCTTCCCGTCACTGCCCGATCTACGAAACGCGGTCGACGGGCTGGCCACCTGCGCGCTGCTGGCGGCCTCGGAGTCGTTGCTCGTCTCCGCCGCATCGAGTGTGAGCTGAGGGCGACGACACGCCGCGCTTGTCCGCCGTAGGTTCACGCTCGAAGCCACTGCCGCACACCCAAAGCCCGCCGCGCTCCAGTCAGCCTGCGCCGGTAGCCTGCTGACCGTGGCCCTCTACCGCAAGTACCGACCGGCAACCTTCGCCGAGGTGGTGGGGCAGGAGCATGTCACCGAGCCGCTGTCGATCGCCCTGGAGGCCGGCCGGATCAACCACGCCTACCTGTTCTCCGGCCCCCGGGGCTGCGGGAAGACGTCGTCAGCGCGCATCCTGGCCCGGTCGCTGAACTGCGCGCAGGGCCCGACGGCCAACCCGTGCGGGGTCTGCGAGTCCTGCACGGCGCTGGCCCCGAACGCGCCCGGCAGCATCGACGTGGTGGAGCTGGACGCCGCCAGCCATGGCGGCGTGGACGACACCCGCGAGCTGCGGGACCGGGCGTTCTACGCGCCGGCGCAGTCGCGCTATCGGGTGTTCATCATCGACGAGGCGCACATGGTGACCACCGCGGGTTTCAACGCCTTGCTCAAGATCGTGGAGGAACCGCCCGAACACCTGATCTTCATCTTCGCCACCACCGAGCCGGAGAAGGTGTTGCCGACGATCCGGTCGCGCACCCACCACTACCCGTTCCGGCTGCTGCCGCCCAAGACCATGCGGGCGTTGATCGGGCGGATCTGCGAGCAGGAAGGCGTCGTCGTCGACGACGCGGTGTACCCGCTGGTGATCCGCGCCGGGGGTGGCTCGCCGCGCGACACGCTCTCGGTGCTCGATCAGCTGGTCGCGGGCGCCGAGGGTGCCCACGTCACCTACCAACGGGCGCTCGGGTTGCTGGGGGCCACCGACGTCGCGCTGATCGACGACGCGGTGGACGCCCTGGCCGCGTCGGACGCCGAGGCGCTGTTCGGTGCGGTGGAATCGGTGATCGATGCGGGCCACGACCCGCGGCGCTTCGCTACCGACCTGCTGGAGCGGTTCCGCGACCTCCTCGTGCTGCAGGCCGTTCCGGACGCCGTCAGCCGCGGGGTGGTGGACGCCCCCGAGGACGTGCTCGACCGGATGCGGGACCAGGCGACCCGCCTCGGGGCGGCCACCCTGACCCGCTACGCCGAGGTCGTGCAGGCCGGGTTGGGCGAGATGCGGGGTGCGACGGCCCCACGGCTGCTGCTCGAGGTCGTCTGCGCGCGGCTGCTGCTGCCCTCGGCCAGCGACACCGAGTCGGCGCTGTTGCAGCGCGTCGAGCGGATCGAGACCCGGCTGGACATGTCCATTCCCGCCTCCGAGGCCGCGGCCGCGCACCCGCCGCCGCCGGTTGTCGCCGCGCCCGTGCGGCCCCGCAGGGAGGCCACCCCGCCCCGGGAGTCCACCCCGCCACCGGAGGCCACCCCGGCCCGGCCGTCTGCTTTCGTCCGGCCGTCCGCTTCCGTCAGGGAGGCCGCTCCGGTCAAGGAGGCCGCTCCCGCCGAGGAGGCCGCGCCGCCCAGCGAGGCAGCCCCACCCGTCGCCAAGCCCGAGCCGGTCCCGGCGCCGGCACCCGAACCGGTGGGCGCGCCCGGTGAACTCAACGCCGCCGCGGTGCGAACCATGTGGCCGACGGTGCGCGACAAGGTGCGCCAGCGCAGCCGCACCACCGAGGTGATGCTGGCGGGCGCCACCGTCCGGGCAATCGAGGAAAACACCTTGGTGCTGACCCATTCCTCGGCCCCGCTGGCCAAACGGCTGTGCGAACAGCGCAACGCCGACGTCATCGCCGAAGCGCTTAAGGACGCGCTCGGCGTCAACTGGCGGGTGCGCTGCGAGGTGGGCACCGCGGCGCCGGTCGAGTCGGCCCCGGCGGCGCCGAGGGCCGCCGAGCCCGCTCCTGACGTGGCCGAGCGGGACGAAGAGGAACACATGCTCGCCGAGGCCGGCCGCGCCGAGCCGTCGGAGCCGCGCCGCGACCCCGAGGAGGTCGCGCTCGAGCTGCTGCAGAACGAGCTCGGCGCCCGCCGGATCGATAACGCCTGAGCGTGTGCCCTAGGGCGTCCACCAGGGCCGCAGCGGCAGGTCGTCGTCTCCGCGCGTGTCGACGTTGGCCGCCAGCACGTGGTGCAGCTGCAGATTGTTCTGTTCGAAGGCCACCCGCGAGGCTGCCATGTACAGGCCCCACACCTTCGCGGTGGCCATGCCGACCTCGTCGACGGCCTCGTCCCAGTGCGCGACCAGGTTGCGGCACCAGTCCCGCAGGGTCATCGCGTAGTGGTGCCGGAAGTTCTCCTCGTGCAGCACCTCGAAGCCGACGTCCTGGACGTCGGTGATGATCCGGCCCGACCCGGTGAGCTCGCCGTCCGGGAAGACGTACCGGTCGGTGAAGCCGCCCGCGAAGGACGTCGACTTGTTGTCGTGGCGGGTGATGCAGTGGTTGAGCAGCAGGCCGCCGGTGCGCAGCTTCGACTTCAGGAACCCGAAGTAGGCCGGGTAGTTCTTGACGCCGATGTGCTCGGTCAGCCCGATCGAGGACACGGCGTCGAATCCGCCCTCGGCGATGTCGCGGTAATCGGAATGGCGGACTTCGGCGAGGTCTGCGAGTCCCTCCTCCTCGATCGCCCGCTGCGCCCATTTCGCCTGCTCACCGGACAGGGTCGCGCCGATCACCCGGACGCCGCGACGCGCGGCGAAGCGGACCATGCCGCCCCACCCGCAACCGACGTCGAGCAGCCGGTCGCCCGGCTGCAGCCGCAGTTTCTCGAAGACCAGCCGGTATTTGTTGTCCTGGGCCTCTTCCAGCGTCGCGTCGGCGTCGGGGTAGACCGCGCACGTGTACGTCATCGACGGGCCGAGCACCCACTCGTAGAAGGTGTTGGAGACGTCGTAGTGGTGGTGGATGGCCTCGGCGTCGCGGGTCTTGGTGTGCATCAGCCCGTCGGCGATCCGCCGCCACCGGGGTGGCGTCTCCTGCGGCGGCGGGGCGACCGGCACCAGCCGCTCCAGCCCCATCGAGCGCACCACGTTGGCGAGCACGCGCGCCGGCGGCCGCTTGAATTGCACGCGGTCGGTCAGCGTCTTGAGCAGCTGATAGGGATCACCGGCGTGCACGCCGTACAGGTCCAGGTCGCCCGCGACATAGGCGCGGGCCAGGCCGAGTTCGCCGGGAGCGGTGGCCAGATAGGTGGCGCCGCGCGGGGTCCGCAGGTCCAGGCCCAGTTCGGCGTCCGCGCTGCCAGCGGTGCTGCCGTCGTAGGCGGTGAACTTCAGGGGATGGCGCCCGGTGGCGGCGAAGATCTCCAGGATCTCCGCCATGCTGAGCTTTCCGGTGGTGCGGTGGGGTTCTTTGATCGTCGTCATCGCCGTTGTACCGCCTTTGCGTAGAGGTCGAGGAGACGGGAATCGGGATCGTAGGTTTTCTTCACCGTGTTGTAGGCCTCGCCGCCGTACAACTCGTCGAATTCCTCGCGGGCGTAGTACGAATCGGAATATAGCGACTTGTGCCCGTCGAGTTCGCTCACCTTCGCCTCGATCGTCCGGTTGGTTCCACCTTCCGTGGTGCCCGCCGGCACCGACGACCAAAAGCCGACATTGACGTATGTGTGGTCGGGCCGCATCGGATACAGCGGCCAGCCCTCGTGGTCCCGCAACCGCAGCGGGCACAGCCAGATCGGGGTGATGGGCACGTTGCCCAGGAACCACTCCAAGAATTCGCAGGTCCGCTCGACCGGCACCTCCACGTCTTGGACCACCCGCTCCCGCGGGGGGCGGCCCTTGCGTTTCTCGATCCGGTCGGCGATACCGAAACGCTGGTCGATCGCGATCAGTTTCGAGTAGACGCTGCTGCGCCGGTAACGGCGCGGCCACCAGCGCCGCAACCGGGGGTTCTGCACTCCGAACGCCCGCGAACACCAGAACCAGTCGGTGTCCCAGCGCCAGAAATAATCGTGCATCGTCAGCCGGTCGTCCTTGGTGGCCTCTACCCCGGGGGACTCGTGCCGGATCGACTGGTAGTAGATGTTTTTCCCGGTGTAATCGCTGACCGGTCCGGGGGTGGTGGATCGCCGTCCGACACACAGGTAGCTCTCGTCCGCGCTGAACACCACGCCGTCGAGGTAGTCGACGGGTGTTCCCCCCTGGCCGCCGGTGTCGATGATGCGTTCCATGGCCGCGACCAGCGCGGGCAACGAGCGGAAGCGGATATGCCGCAACGCCACAAACGGTGCGACCGGCTCCAGCTCGATCCGTAACCGGGTCGAATACCCAAGCGTCCCATAGGAATTCGGGAAGGCGCGGAACAGGTCGGCGTGCTGGTTGCGAGATGCGGTCAGCAATTCGCCGGCGCCGGTGAGAATGTCCATCTCGAGCACCGACTCGTGCGGCAGGCCATTGCGAAACGATGCGGACTCGATGCCCAAGCCGCTGACCGCCCCGCCCAGCGTGATGGTCTTCAGCTGCGGGACGACCAGTGGCGAAAGACCAAAAGGCAAAGTCGCGGCGACCAGATCCTCATAGGTGCACATGCCGGCGACGTCGGCGGTGCGGGATTCGGGATCGACACTCAGCACACCGGTCAGCCCCGAGGTGTCCAAGCCGGGGGCGTCGCGTTTAGTCCGGGCGCGGAACAGATTTGACGTTGGCTTGGCGAGCCGGACGACGGACGTCGCCGGGATGGATCGATAACTCGCCATCAACCGGTCGACGCCCGACTTGTGCGCCGAGAGTGCAGATCCAGGGGCAGGCACCACATATACCCTAGTCTTCGACCACTGCCCGTGCACCCGAGCGCGGGCGGGCATAGCTTCAGGAGTTGTTTTGGGACAGGTGAGTGCTGCCAGCACGATTTTGGTCAATGTGGAGCCGGCCGCCACCTTGGCGGCCGTCGCGGATTACGAGACGGTGCGTCCGAAAATTCTTTCCCCGCAGTACAGCGAGTACCAGGTGTTGCAGGGCGGTCAGGGGGCGGGCACGGTCGCCAAATGGAAGTTGCAGGCCACCAAGTCACGCGTCCGCGACGTCCAGGTCAACGTCGACGTCGCCGGCCACTCGGTCATCGAGAAGGACGCGAACTCGTCGATGATCATCAACTGGACGGTTGCCCCCGCGGGACCCGGCTCGAGCGTCACCGTGAAGACCACCTGGACCGGCGCGGGCGGCGTCAAGGGATTCTTCGAAAAGACTTTTGCACCACTGGGATTGAAAAGAATTCAGGGCGAAGTTCTGGCCAACCTCAAGCGGGAACTGGAGAGCTAGCCGCGACTGGCGACCACCACCGTCGGGCCCAGCGCCCGGGTGCGGAACTCGACGTTGATCGCCGGATCCGCATGCTTGGCGAGCGCCGTCAAGGCCGACGGGCTATAGGCCCGTAACGAGCTGATGACGCCGTCGTGTGCCAACGGGATCAGCTTGGTGAACGGGAGCACCGCCGCCAACACCACCACGTGAAGCGGCGCCGGGGGCCTGCGGAGGTCGATGATCACCAGCTTCTTCGCTGCGCGGGTCCCCTCAGCGAACACCCGGGCGGCCTGCTCGGGGGGCAGGTGGTGCAGCGACAACGCGAACAGCGCCAGGTCGTAATGGCCGTCCGGGGCATCGATCGCGGTGGCGTCCATCTGCCGCACCGTGGCGCGCGGCTGGTCCCCCAGGTCACTGGCGGCCATCTCGGCGACGAATGCGGGATCGACGTCGGTGACCGTGACATGCGTCGTGGGGTGATTGGCCAGCAGCCTGCGCGACAGACCGCCGAACCCGGCCCCGAGTTCGAGGATCGTCGGGGCGGGCACGTCCGCCACCTCCGCCAGCGCCACCCGGGCTAAGCCCTCGTGCGCGCGGGACCGCCGCCGCTCGGCACGGTCGAGCGCGGAAATCACCCTGCGCTTGAGATCGTCGACGTCGTCGCGGTCGAGGTATTCGAGCCGGTCGGTCTGCAACCTCCGGTCCAGCCAGGAAGCCTCCGGCCCGCCGCGGGGCATGCTCGCAATGTCAACCGAATCGACCGCTTGCCGTTTCTTCACCGGGACCGCCTCACGTTCTCCAGAGCAAATTTGAGGTGCTCGCCGTAGATGTTGAGCGACGGGGTGGTCAACATGTCGTAGTGCGAGCAATCGATCGAGTATGCCGTGAAGGCGCCGGCTGTATGGGATTTCCATTTCTTCAGCCGGGACCGGGCCGCCAGTTGGGTTCCCAACTTATGCATTTGCGCCAATAGCGTTGGGTCGCTGCCGTTTCGGTGCCCGTTGCGGGCAGCGGAGAACACGACCATGTCACCGTCGAACTTCTCGGGCACGTGCTCGGCCAGGAACGAGTGGCTGGCGTTGGCGCTTTTGACCATGAACTCCAACAGCTCTTTCGGCGGCAGGATGGAGCTGCCCAGCTTCCGGCGAATCAACTCTTCGGCCTGCTGATAGGTAAGCGGACCCGTCCCGGGGTCGATGCCGTTGGCCCGCAGAATGCGCTCCAAAATCTGACCCTCGGCCGATGCGCGAATCCTGTTGGTACCAAACCTGGTTACGCCCTTGGCCGCTGAGTACGGGGCGTCCAGCAAGACCAGGCTTTGGACCACGCACCCGCGTCGCCGCAACTCGATGGCGAGTTCGTGGGCGACGACGCCGCCGAACGACCAGCCCAGCAGCTTGTAGGGCCCGTCGGGATACAGCGTTTGCAGGGTGTCCGCGTATCTGGCCGCCATGGCCCGGATTGATTCGGCTTCGCCTTCGCCGTTTTGTGGCACCCGGTTGATACCGATGATCGGGCCATCCAGGTATTCGCCGAGCGCTCGATAGGGCCAGCTGAGTCCGAATCCGTCGTGGATACACCACAGCGGGACGCCGTTGCCTTCCTTGAGGGTCTCGACCGGCACCAACTCCTCGGCGCTGGCGGGCGTGCCCAGCTGATGACTCAGGCGCCGGACGGATGGCGCGTGGAACAAGGTGCGCACAGCAAGGCCCGCATCCAGGGCCGCGTTGATCGCGGCGGTCGCCCGCATCGCCGAAATGCTGTCCCCGCCGAGGTCGAAGAACGAATCGTCGACCCCGACGCGCTCCACACCCAGCACCTGCGCGTAGATGTCGGCCAGGGTCTTCTCAACCGAATTCGCCGGTGCGCGGTACCGGTCACCGTCGGCGTACCGGGGGGCCGGCAGCGCGCGGACGTTCAGCTTGCCGTTGACGGTCAGGGGCATCGCCTGGAGCGCCACCACCGAGGACGGCACCATGTGGGCGGGTAGCCGTTCGGCCAGCGCCGCGCGTACGGCGACCGGGTCGGCGGTGCCGGTGATGTAACCGACCAGGCGCTTGTCGCCGGGGCGGTCCTCGCGGGCGATCACCGCAGCATGTTCGACGCCCTCGAGTTCGGTTAGGGCGCTCTGGATTTCGCCCAGCTCGACCCGGTAGCCGCGGATCTTGACCTGATCATCGGTGCGCCCGAGATACTCGAGTTGCCCGTCGGCGCGCCAGCGCACCCGATCCCCGGTGCGATACATCCGCGTTCCGGGCGGCCCGAACGGGCACGCCACAAACCGCGAAGCGGACAGCCCGGGGCGGCGCCAATAGCCGACTCCGACACCGTGTCCAGCGACGTAGAGTTCGCCGACGACACCTACCGACACCGGCCGCAACCAGCCGTCGAGCACGACGAGGGCGGCACCGGCTACCGGCGTACCGATCGGCACGCCATCGGAACCCGTTGTGAGCGGCGCGCTCAACGTCACCCACATCGTCGTCTCGGTCGGGCCGTATTCGTTGATCATCACCCGGCCGGGCGCCCAGCGGTCCACCACGTCGGGCGGGCAGGGCTCGCCGCCGACCAGCACCGCCACCGACTCCAGTCCTTCGGGCGCAAGCATGTTGACCGCGGTCGGCGTTTGGCACAGCACCGTGACCTCTTCGGCGATGATCAGGTCGTGGAAGTCGGCCGGGGACGCGGCCACCGGCTCCGGCACCACGACCAGTCGCGCGCCGTTGAGCAGGGCGCCGAAGATTTCCCAGCCCGAGATGTCGAAACTGTAGGAGTGCCACTGCGTCCATACCTGTTGCGGCGACGCCAGGTTGGGATCGAGGGACCGGACGAGTTGGGTCACGTTGTGGTGGGTGATCGACACGCCCTTGGGGACGCCGGTGGTTCCTGAGGTGTAGATGATGTAGGCCAGGTCATCGGGGTCCGGCGGCGGCAACGCCGTTGCCGGGTAGGTCTTGACGCGGGGGTCGTCGACGTCGATGACGGGCAGTGCGGACCCGTCCAACCGGTCGGCCAGCCCCCCGGTCGCTATCGCGGCGATCGGCGCGGCATCGGCGATCATGAACTCGATGCGGTCCCGCGGCAGCGCCGGGTCGATCGGCAGATAGGCTGCACCGGCCTTCAGTACCGCGAGGATGCCGATGATCGCGTCAGCTGTGCGGGCGGACAGCAGCGCCACGCACCGTCCGGGCCCCGCGCCCTGTTCGCTCAACAGGTGCGCCAAGCGGTTCGCGGACGCGTCGATTTCGCGGTAGGTCATCGAGCGACCGGCACAGGTGACCGCCACGGCGTCGGGGGTCCGCGCGACCTGAGCGGCGAAGGACGCCGGAATCGAGACGGGTGTGGCCGGCCGGTCCAACGATGCCAGGTTGCCCCAGGCCGCGAGGCGGGCACGTTCGGGCTCGCCGAGTAGATCGAGGGCGGACAACCGGGCGGTGGGGTCGGCGGTCATGGCCTTCAGCACGCGCTCCAACTGCGTGATGAGTGTGTCGATGGCGCCGGTGTCGAAGATGCCGGTGTCGTATTCGACGCGCACGCCGAGTTGTTCGCCCGTGCGGGCTTCCAGTGTCAGCGGATAGTGGGTGGATTCGTGAGTGGTCATGTCGGTGACCGCGAACTCATGGGCACCCGCCATCGCAGTCGTGTCGACGGGATAGTTCTCGTAGACGAAAAGGGTGTCGAACAACTGGTCGTGACCGGTGATGTGGTGGATTGCCGTGAGCGCCAGGTGCTGGTGGTCCAGCGTTCGGTTGTGGGCCTGTTGGAGTTGGTTCAGCAGCTCGGTGGTGTTGGTGGCCGCTCCGATGGTGGCGCGCACCGGCACCGTGTTGATCAGCAGTCCCACAAGCGATTCCGCGCCGGGCAGGTCGGTGGGACGTCCGGAGACCGCGGCCCCGAAGACGACGTCGTGCTGGCCGGTCAGCCACATCAGCAGTTGCGCCCAGCCGGCCTGCAAAACCGTGTTGATGGTGGTGTGATGCGAGCGCGCCAGTTCGGTCAGCGCGCGAGTCGTCCGCTCGGAGAACCGATACGAGGCCTCGCCTCGGCGCCCGGGACCCGCCCGGTTCGCGGAACCGACAAGGGTGGGGGTGTCGAACCCGGCGAGCACCTCGCGCCACGCGGTGTGGGCGGCCTCCAGGTCGCGATCGGCCAGCCAGGTGACGAATCGGCGGTACGAGGTGGACGCCGGGAGCCGCTGGCCGTAGTACGCGGCGAACATTTCCTGCAGCAGGATCGACGTCGACCAGCCGTCGAGGACGATGTGGTGGTTGGTGACCACGATCCGGTGCCGGTCCGGTGCCGTGCGGACGAGGGCCACCCGGAAAGCCGGCGGATTCGCGAGGTCGCAGACGGCGACGCGTTCGGCCGCGCAGAGTTGCCGGATCCGTGCGTCGGCGTCCTCGGTGTCGCCCAGTTCGACGTACTGCCATGCCGGGGCGGGATCGACGGGGATGAGCTGGACCGGTTCGTCTTGGGCGCAGAATCGGGCCGCGAGGTTGGGGTGGCGGTCGACCACCGTTTGCACCGCTGCACGCATCCGGTCTGGGTCCAGCGGCCCGTCCACGCTGAAATCCAGTTGAACGGAATAGAGTTCGGCCAGGTCGTCGAAACCCTGCGTGGTGCTGGCATGGAACAGCAGGCCCTGCTGCAGCGGGGTGAGCGGCAGAATGTCGGCGATCGAATATTGCCGTTGCAGGGTGTCGATCTGCTGTTGAGTGAGCCGCGCGGGTGCGATGTCGGAGGGGGTCAGCCCGCCGCCGCCCCGCGCAACGTGGGCGCCGATGCCGGCCAGGGCCTCGAACCACAACCGGTTGAGTCGGCTGACGCCGGCGTGGTCCAGCGCCGAGGGCGCCCAGGTCCAGGTGGCGTTCAGCTGAGGGCCGGAGTCGGTTTCGACGGCGACGGCGCTGAGCTCCACGGTGTGCATCAACGGCATGCTCACCGCGGACGCGGCCGCGGTGAACGCCGAGCCGTCCGCACTGACCAGCCAAAGATCGTTGGACGCTTCGGGGTCGGCGCCGTGCGCGCCGCCAAGGCGTCCGAGGTAATTGAATCCGATCGTGGGTTCGGGCCCCGTGAGCGTGGTGTTGAGGTAGCGCAGCAGTCCGTAGGTCAGCGGATCGGGAAGCGCGCGAACTTGTTCCTTGGCGCGCTTGATGATTGGGCCGAGGCCGGCATCACCGCCCGTCACGAGCGGCCACGCCAGCGCACCTGTGCTCAGCGCCACGGGGTATTTGGTGGTGAACCATCCCACGGTGCGGGACAGGTCGACGTCGGCGGCCAGTTCTTCGTCGCGGCCGTGGCCTTCGACGTCGAGAGCGATAGTCGCGTCCCCGGCGCCCAGGAATTCGGCGCAGGCCAACGCGAACGCGATCAGCAGGATGTCCTGGACTCCCGCGTGGAACGCCGCGGGCGCGTCGTTCATCAGCAACCGGGCGGTCTCACCGTCGAGCGAGGCGGTCAGGTGCTCGGCGGTGGCATAGGTGTCTGGCGTCTCCGGTAGTGCCGGCGGCGTCGCCAATATCTGTTGCCAGGCCTCGCTCTGCGCCGATACCGCTGGGTCGCCGGCATGTTGGGCGAGGAGTGCGGCCCACCGTTGGAATGACGTCCCGCCCGGGGGCAGAGATATGGGGTGCCCGCTGTGGTGCTGGGCCCAAGCGATGTTGAGGTCTTCGAGCAGGATCCGCCATGACACCGCGTCGACGGCCAGATGGTGGATGATCAATGCGAGCTGTCCGCCGGTGCTCGCCCAGACGGCGCTGAGCATGACCCCGGCGGCCGGATCGAGCCGCGACCGGGCGGCGACGATCGTCTCGTCGGTGAGGGCGTCGACGGTGTGCAGTAGTGCCGCGGCACGCGTCGATTCCGGTTCGGGCACAGTCAGTTTCCAGCCGTCGGGGCCGTCCTCGACGCGCAGCCGCAGCATGGCGTGCCGGTCCAGCAGCGCCTGAAGCACGACCGTGACGTCGGCCAGGTCCACCCCCTCGGGGGCCTGCAGCACCATGGTCTGGTTGAACTGGTCGACGGGGCCGTCGACGTTGCTCAGCCAGCGGATGATCGGGGTCACCGCCACGTCACCGATGCCCTCGTCGACGGGTCCTATTGCGGCCACCCCGACGACCCGGGCCAGCCCGGCCACCGTCTGCTCGACGAAAATGTCGCGGGGCCGGCAGCTGAGGCCGGCCGCGCGGGCTCGCGACACCACCTGCATCGACAAGATGCTGTCCCCGCCCAGGTCGAAGAACGACTCGTCGACTCCAACCCGGTCCAGCCCGAGTACTTGGGCGTAGATCCCGGCCAGGGTTTCTTCGGTCGGGGTCTGCGGGGCGCGGAAGGGCGTGTCGGCAAAGACCGGCGCCGGCAGCGCCTTTCGGTCGATTTTGCCGGACGAGGTCATCGGGAACTCGTCGAGCACCATGATCTGCGTCGGCAACATGTAGTCGGGCAACCGGGCGCTCAGCCGGCGACGTACCGCGCTGATCCGGGTGTTGTTGCGGGGGTCGTTCGCCGTGTCGTGTCGGCCGTCCGGTTCCGCCAGGTACACGTCGCCGACCAGCGAAATACCGTCCGCGTCACTGGCATTCGTGAAGATGGCATCGAGCGTGCCCGGTTGAGCGCCCCACGTGACCGCGACGCGATAACCGATGGCCTCGCCGAGGCGGTGCAATTCCTCGGGTGTCGCGCCGCCGGTCGACTCCGCGCCGGAAGCCCGGGCGAGCGCGTCCGCCGCGGAGAGCCCCGCGGCCAGGGCCTGTTCGATTTGGACGTCGGTGACCAATCCCGGTCGCGGGATGTCCGATATCCGGATGTCGGCGGGACGTTGCGAGGCCAATCGATCGTGCAGCCCGTCCAAGCCCGCGCAATCCGTCCATGTCCAGGCGGGGGCGGCGCCCAGTGAGCGCACCGATGTAGGCGCCTTGTGCACGACGACGTCGTAGCGATACCGGGTGAGTTCGTTGTCGGCCGTTCCGCGCTTGACTTGGATGTCGAGTCCCGACACCGACGGACGGTCGGCCGCCCACGCGGTGAAAAACTCCGGGGAGAGCAGAAGTTCGGCTTCACCGACCACGGCGCGCTGGATACGGTGACGAAGTTCGGCGGTGTCGGCGGTGTCGCTGCGCGCGAGCGTGACCGCGGTCTGGAACGCGCCCTGCAAGCTGTGGTTGCGGACATCGCCGATGAACAGCGATCCGCCCGGGCAAAGCAGCTCCATGACGCTGTCGATGAGGTCGGCCAGGTATCCCGCGTTGGGGAAGTACTGAACGACCGAGTTGAGGATGACCGTGTCGAAAAATCCCAGCGGCAAGCCCTCGGTCACGTGGGCGGGCCGGGTCAGCAGCTGGACACGATCACGCCACGGGAGCTCCAGCCGTTCCATCGAGCGGGCGAGGTAATCGGTTGCCGCCGCGGACATGTCGGTGGCGACGTACCGTTCGCACTGCGGGGCGACGTGTGCGAGGACCAGGCCCAGACCCACGCCGATCTCCAGCACCCGCCGTGGCTGTAAGGCCATGATCCGGTCCACCGTGGCCGAACGCCACTCCTCCATCTCCGCGAGCGGGATCGGCTCGCCCGTGAAGCTGCTGTTCCATCCCCGGAAGTCGGTGCCGAGCCCGGAGGTGCCGGCCTCGGCGGCGTACAGGTCGTCGTAGACGTGCTGCCACTGCGCGACGATCTCGTCGTCGTCGTTGTCGGCGGTGGTGGCGTGCTCGAGGGTCACGTAGGCGACGAGGTTGGCGCCGTTGCCGTTGTTGTGCACCGCGGCGGCGGCCATGGTGACGTGCGGGCAGGCCAGCAAACTGTTCTCGATTTCGCCCAGCTCGATTCGCTGTCCGCGCAGTTTGATCTGGCTGTCGGCGCGGCCCAGGTAGTCCAGTGTTCCGGCTGCGGTCCAGCGGACCAGGTCACCCGTGCGGTACAGGCGTGACCCCGGATCCCCAAATGGGTTGGCGATGAACCGTTCTGCGGTGAGCGCCGCTCGGCCGACATAGCCGTGCGCGACGGCACGTCCGCCCAGGTACAGTTCGCCGACGACGCCGATGGGCGCGGGGTTGAGCCTGGTGTCCAGCACGAGGGCGCACACGCCCGGGACGGGGTTGCCGATTCCGACCGGTTGCCCCGGCGACAGGGGCGCGCCGCAGGTGGCCCAGATGGTCGCCTCGGTGGGGCCGTACGCGTTGAACATTCGCCTGCCCGGCGCCCAGCCGGCCGCCAACTCGCTGGGGCAGGCTTCGCCGGTGGTGATGAGTGTTTCGACCGCGTCGAGCCGTGCGGGGTCGAGTGAGGACAGCACCGATGGGGTCAAGACCGCAGCGTTGACGCGATGGTGGTGCAGCAACGCCGTCAACGCCTCGCCCGCAACGGCTTCCGGCGGCACGACCACCAGCGCCGCCCTCGACCCAACCGCCAGCAACAATTCGCCGATCGATACGTCGAAGGTCGCCGCGGCCAGCATCAACAGCCGCGTGCCCGCGTCCAGCCCGAATCGCTCGCCCAGGGCGGCAATTTCCAGCAGGCCGCCGTGGCTGACCGCGACTCCCTTTGGGGTGCCGGTGGATCCGGATGTGAAGACCACATGGGCGGTGCTGTTCGCCGTCAGCGGAGCTAGGCGGTCGGCGTCGGTGATCGGGTCGGCGCTGCGCGCGGTGAGGTCCACCCGGTCGACGCGCAGCACGCGGCGGTCGCCGGCCCCGGCAACGGTGTCGGCGTCGCGGGTCACCACGCATATCGCGTTGACGGTGTCCAGCACGGTGGTGATGCGCTCGACGGGGTGCGTCGGGTCGACGGGAACGTAGGTTCCGCCGGCCTTGACGACGGCCCACCAGGTGACCACCAGTTCCAAGCACCGGTCCATCGCGACGGCCACCGCGCCCTCCGCGCCGACGCCGGCCTCTATCAGGACGCGCGCCAAGCGTGTCGACGCGACGTCAAGCTCGCGGTACGACATCGAGCGGGTGCCGTCGACCACCGCCATCGCGTCCGGGCCGGCCGCCACCGCCGCGGCGAGCAACTGCGGCGCCACTCCCACCCGGGCGTCGACCCCGGTACCGGCCCACGCCGATTGCACCAGTTCGGCTTCGCCGCAATCCATCAGCGAGATTTCACCCACGACCACCGACGGATCCGTGACCGCCGCGTCCAGCACCCTTCCGAACCGATCGACCAGGCGCTCGATGGTGGCGCGATCGAACAGATCGGTCGCGTATGTCACCGATCCGGCGGCCCGTGGCGCGGCCGGGTCGTCTGTGGGCACCTCCACCAGTTCGAAGTCGAGGTCGAAGCGCGCCGCGCGGGTAGGCACCGCCCACTGTTCGACGGCGAGGCCGTCGATCGCGAAAGCGTCCGGCCGCGCGTTGTTCTGCAGCACCATCAGCACCTGGAACAACGGATGGTGCGCGGCGGAGCGTGCGGGGTTGAGCTGCTCGACCAACCGCTCGAACGGAACGTCCTGATTGCTGTACGCGTCCAAGGCCTTATCACGCACCCGCGCAAGGACATCGGTGAACCGGCACGTCGGATCCACTTGGACCCGCAGCACCCAGGTATTGACGAAGAAGCCGACCAGATCGCTGAGCGCCCGGTCCGAGCGTCCCGCGATCGGTGTGCCCAGCACCACGTCGTCGCCCACTCCGACCCGCTGCAACAACACCGCCATGACCGCCTGCAACACCATCGAGGCCGTCGCGTTGTGCGCCGCCGCGAGCTGTTTGACCCCTGCCCACGACGTCGGCTCGATCAGCATCTCCACTTCGTCGCCGCGATAGCTGGGCTCCGGTGGCCGGACGTGGTCCGGTGGCAGTGACACGATCTCCGGCAGCCCGGCCAATTCGCTTTGCCAGTAGCGCAATTGGCGAGCGGCCACACTGTCGGGATCGGATTCGTCTCCCAGCAAGTCCTGATGCCATAGCGTGTAGTCCACGTATTGGACCGGCAGTTCGGCCCAACTCGGTGCGAGCCCCGCGGACCGGCTCGCGTAGGCGACGCCGATGTCCCTAAACATGGGGGCCAGTGACCAACCGTCAAAGGCGATGTGGTGCAGCACGATCGCGAGCACGTGCTCGGCCGGTCCGGTCGAATAGATCTGCGCGCGAATCGGGATCTCCGTCGCCAAGTCGAATCGGTGACTGGCGAGCGCGATCAACTCACCGGCGACGTCCCGCTGATCGGTCAGCGACACCACCATTGTGTCGCCGCGCCGCCACATGCCCGGCCGGGCCGCTAGAACCTGTTGCTGCGGGACGCCGTCGATGTCGGGGAACACGGTGCGCAGTGATTCGTGGCGGGCGACCAGGTCGTCGAGCGCCGTCGTCAGCGCCTCGACGTTCAGCTCCCCGGTGATCCGGAACGCGGTCGGCATGTTGTACGTCGCCACCCCGCCCTCGAACTGGTTGACGAACCACAGCCGGTTCTGCGCGAACGACAGGGGGATCCTCGCGGGACGCTCTCTGCGCACCAACGGCTTTCGCTGGCTTCCCCCGGCGAGGCGGGGTGCCAGCTCCGCGACCGTGGGCGCGTCGAACAGGGTGCGCACCGAGACGTCGGTGTCCAAATCGGCGTTGATAGCCGCGATCAGGCGCATGGCCGACAGCGAATCGCCGCCGAGGTCGAAGAAGGAGTCGTCGACGCCGACGCGCTCGAGGCCGAGGGTTTGGGCGTAGATGGTGGCCAGGATTTCTTCGATGGGGGTGGTGGGGGCGCGGTAGTGGTCGAGGTTGAGGTAGTCGGGTGCAGGTAGGGCGTGGGTGTCGAGTTTGCCGTTGACGGTGATGGGCAGGGTGTCGAGGGCGATGATGGCGGCGGGGATCATGAAGCCGGGCAGCCGGTCGGTCAGGGCGGTGCGCAGGGCGGCGGGGTCGGCGGTGCCGGTGATGTAGCCGACGAGGCGTTTGTCGCCGGGGCGGTCTTCGCGCACGATGACCGCGGCGTGTTGCACGCCGTCGAGTTGAGCGAGGGCGGACTGGATTTCGCCGAGTTCGATGCGGTAGCCGCGGATTTTGACCTGTTGGTCGGCGCGTCCGAGGTAGTCCAGTTGCCCGTCGGGGCGCCAGCGCACCAGGTCCCCGCTGCGATACATCCGGGTCCCGGGTGGCCCGAACGGGCAGGCCACGAACCGGGCGGCGCTCAACCCGGCCCGGCGTAGGTAGCCCAGCCCGACCCCGCGCCCGGCGACATAGAGTTCGCCGACCACCCCGGGCGGGACGGGACGTAGCCACGGGTCGAGGACGAACAGCGCCGCCCCGGGCACCGGCGCCCCGATCGGGACGCTGGCCGACTCTGGGGTCAGGGGGGTGCTGATGGTGGCGTACACGGTGGTTTCGGTGGGCCCGTAGCCGTTGACCATCACCCGCCCCGGCGCCCAGCGCTGCACGATCTCGGCCGGGCAGGCTTCCCCGGCGGCCATCACCGCCACCCCATCTAGCCCGTGGGGGGACAGTGCGGCCAGCGCGGAGGGGGTCTGACTCAGCACGGTGACGTGTTCGGCGATCAGCAAGGCGCGCAGCTCCTCGGGGGAGCGGGTCACCTCCTCGGGCACCACCACCAGCCGGCCGCCGTGGAGTAGGGCCCCCCAGATCTCCCACACCGAGAAGTCGAAGGCATAGGAGTGGCATTGCGCCCACACCTGGGCGGGCCCCACCTCGACACCGACATCCAGTGCGTCGAACAAGCGGGTGATGTTGTGATGGGTGACCGCCACCCCTTTGGGCACCCCGGTAGTGCCCGAGGTGTAAATCAGGTGCGCCACCACATCGGCTGGCGGGGCGGGAAGCTCGGTGGCGGGCTGGGCGTCGATGCGGGGGTCGTCGACGTCGACGACGGTGAAGGTGTGCCCGTGCAGCCGCCCGGCCAGCCCCGCGGTGCTGACCACCGCCACCGGCGCGGCGTCGGCCAGCACCAACCCGATCCGCTCATCGGGCCAGCCCGGGTCGATCGGCAGGTACGCCGCGCCGGTCTTGAGCACGGCCAGGATCGCGATGATCGCCTGCGCCGAGCGCGGCACGACCAATCCCACACACTCACCCCGGCCCGCCCCAGCACCGATCAACCAATGCGCCAACCGGTTCGAGGCCTCATCCACCTCGCGATACGTCCACGACCGCCCCCCACACCGCACCGCCACCGCCCCCGGCACACGCAACACCTGCGAGGCGAACAACGCCGGAATCGACACCGCCGCGACCGGCTCGGTCAACACCGCCCGATGACCCAACTCCCCCAACCGGGCCAGCTCACCCGCGTCGAGCACCTCAATCGAGGACAACCGCGCCCCCCGATCACCAGCCATCGCCACCAACACCCGCTGGAACCGCTTGATCAGTGCTCGAATGATTCCAGTGTCGAATACGTCGGTGTCGTACTCGACGCGCAGACCGAGCTCGGCTCCAGGTGTGGCCTGCGCGGTCAGGGGGTAGTGGTTGGATTCGCGGCTGATGAACCCGGTGATGGCCAGCCCGTCGGCACCCGCCAGCGCGGTGGTGTCGACGGGGTAGTTCTCGTAGACGAACAGGGTGTCGAACAGTTGGTCGTGACCGGCGGCGCGGTGAATCTCGTTGAGCGCCAGGTGTTGGTGGTCGAGGGTGTGGTTGTGGGCGTCGTGCAGTTGGTCGAGCAGGTCGGCGGTGGTGGTGGTTGTGGAGATCTGTGCGCGCACCGGCACGGTGTTGATCAGCAGACCGACCATCGCCTCCGCGCCCGGTATCTCGACGGGCCTTCCCGAGACGGCGGTGCCGAAGACCACGTCGCGCTGGCCGGTCAGTCCCATCAGCAGTTGGGCCCACGCCGCCTGCAGCACGGTGTTGACGGTGGTGTGGTTCGAGCGCGCCAGCTCGCTGACGGCTTGGGTGATGTGAGCGGGCAGTCGGTCCGATGCAACGGCACGCGGTCCCAATGTCAACCGTCCTGGCGGGGTGACGAGGGTGGGGGCATCGAGGCCGGCGAGTGCCTGGCCCCAGGCGGTGCGCGCGGCATCCACGTCGCGTTCGGCGAGCCAGGTGATGAACCGGCGGTAGGGTGTCGCCGCGGGCAGCTGCCGACCTTGGTAGCAGGCGAAGATCTCTTGCAGGAGGATCGGGAGCGACCAGCCATCAAGCAGGATGTGGTGGTTGGTCAGCACGATGCGGTGCTCGTTGTCGCCGGTGTGGAGTAGGGCCACCCGGAAGACAGGCTCGTCTGCGAGGTCGCAGACCGCTGCGCGTTCGGCGGCGCACAGGCTCGCTATCTGATCTTCCGCATCCGTCTCGAATTCGATGTACTGCCAGGGAACTTCGGGCTTGGTGGGGATGACTTGGATCGGCTGTTCGAATTGTCGACAGAATCTTGCCGCGAGGTGTGGATGGCGGCTGACGACCGTGTCGAGCGCGACGCGCAACCGGTGCGGGTCCAGCGGGCCGGTCACGGAAATCTGCAGCTGGAGCGCGTATACATCGTCGTCGGTGTCGCGCGTGGTGGCGTGGAAGAGCAACCCTTGCTGCATCGGGGTGAGCGGCAAGATGTCGGCGATGTCGTATTGCTCTTGCAGTTGGTCGATTTGGTGTTGGGTGAGCCGGGCGGGGGCGATGTCGGAGGGGGTCAGTCCGCCGCCGCCGCGCCGCACGTGGGTGCAGATGCCGGTCAGGGCGTCGAACCACAGCTGGCTGAGCCGGGCGATCTG
>NZ_LZJW01000130.1 GCF_001667885.1 Mycobacterium scrofulaceum
ACCTCGTCGTCGGCGTCGGTGGTCAACTCCATGGTCAGCGAGCCCACGAACGGCCGTTGGCCGCCCCACTTCGCCCACTCGGCAGCCAAGCCGGGGAAACACACCTCGTCGTAGGCCTGAATCTCCAGCGAGCCGCGCTCGGCGATCCTTCGCGGCGACGGTTTCGTCGCCGCGGGCAGACGGAGTTCTCGCCGCTGTTCGTTCTCAACCTGCTTGGTCGCGCGCCAAAAAAGCCACTCGACCGCCATCATGCCGGAGCGGAACAACGGCGCCGGCACGCTCGGAACGAGCTGGCCGTTGGCCCGCATCGGGAAGTGATGCAGCGTCGCCAGCGGAATGCCGTAATGCTCCGCGACGTTGGCGGCGGCCTGCTCGAAATTAAGTCCGGTGCACAGCAGGTCGGCGCCGCCCGCGAGTGATGTCAGCGTTGCGCTCACCTCGCCCCAGTGCCGGATGAGGGGCTCCCAGACCTTGCGCATCAATCTGAGCGGGCTGCGGATCGTCCAGATGCCTCGGAAGAATTCCGCCCACATGTTGCGGAGGAACTCCTCGTCCAAGAAGTCGTGCAGTTCGGGGCCGTACGGGACAGTCGCGAGACCCGCGGACTCGGCGAAGCCGACCAGTTCCGGCGGGACGGCCATGGCCACGTCGTGCCCCCGGCGCAGCAGCTCGCGGCCGACAGCTGCCAATGGCTCGATGTCGCCACGCGTTCCATAGCCAGCGAGGGCGAATTTCGTCACGGCTCCTAGCCTTGCAGTTGCCGTGCGTCGGCGGCGTCCCGGGTGCCGGTCGTCACCCAGCCCGCAGCACCCGCGCGAAATCTTCGAGAAGGTCGGCCGTCTTGGTGATGCTGTCCGTGGGCTTCGTCATCCGCGCGGCAAGTTCGCGGGCGCGGGAGGCGTAGTCGGGGGAGAGGACCTGGCGCAGGTCGGCGACCAGCGACTCGCGCGTCGTTTTCGAAAAGGGGCGGGCCACGCCGACTTTCAACCGATCCACCTGGCCTGCCCAGATTTTCTGATCGCTCATGCTCCACAGGCTCAATGTGGGCACTCCTGCGCGCAGGCCCGCGGCCGTGGTCCCGGCACCGCTGTGGTGCACCACGGCCCGGCAAGCGGGAAAAACAGCCGCGTAGTTGACCGCGCCCACCACCTTGACGTGGTCGAAATGCGGGGCACCGCTGAAATCGGTTTTGCCCGAGCACACCAGCGCCCGCT
>NZ_LZJW01000131.1 GCF_001667885.1 Mycobacterium scrofulaceum
ACACCCGCGGATCCAGCACCAGCATGGCGCCACCGGCCAGTGCGAGATCGCTCTCGCCGGTGTTCAGGCTCGCGCACGCCAGGTGGACGGCGAGCAGGCCGGACGAGCATGAGGTGTCGAGCGTGATGGCCGGGCCCACCAAACCCAACCCGTAGGCGATCCGGCCGGAGGCCATGCTGAACGGGGTGCACGTGTAGCCGTAGGCGTCCTCCATCACGCCCGCGTCGCCGCTCATCAGCGTGTAGTCCTGCTGGCACATCCCCACGAACACACCGGTGCGCGAGCCGCTCAGCGACGGCGGCGCGATGCCCGCGTGCTCGATCGCCTCCCACGACGTCTCCAGCAGCACGCGGTGCTGCGGATCGATCGCGGTCGCTTCGCGTTCGCCGAAGCCGAAGAAGGACGCGTCGAAACCGCCGGCGTCATCGATGAAGCCGCCCCACCGCGACACGGACCGGCCGTGCACGCCGCGCTCGGGGTCGTAGTGGTCCTCGACGTCCCACCGGTCGGGGGGGATCTCGGTCACCAGATCGTCGCCGCGCAGCAACGCTTGCCAGAACGCCTCGGGTGAGTCGATCCCGCCCGGAAGCCGGCATCCCATCCCGATGACCGCAATGGGGGTGACGCGTGGTTCCATCGCCGTTCAACCTCGTCTCGGGCCGACCGGCAATGCTGCGAGGATCACCGGCTCAGTGCAATTGAGAGGGCGCAGCGCAGCGTCGCTCGCGCCCCCCAACCCGAGCGGGTTTCGACGCGGAACCCAACGAAGCGCCAAGCTTAGACGCTCGAAGCAATCGCGGTGGGTCGAATAGGGGATTTCGGCCGACAACGCCCCGCCGCGCGCCGGTGACCTGCTGTTTCGGCGAAGCCCCGGGCCGGCCCACCGGTTGCCAAATACCCCCTTGGGGTATACCGTGCGTGGGAGGATCCGAGCCACGAAGCGGGGACCAAGTGACACACACGGCGCTGGAGGCGGTCGGGCACGCGTTGGCGGTTGCCGGGTCGATGACGTGGGAAATTCTGTGGGCGCTGATCCTGGGCTTCGCCCTGTCGGCGGTGGTGCAGGCCGTGGTGCGACGCTCGACGATCGTCTCCCTGCTGGGCGACGACCGGCCGCGCACCCTGGCCGTGGCCGCCGGGCTCGGTGCGGCGTCGTCCTCGTGCTCCTACGCCGCGGTCGCCCTGGCCCGGTCGCTCTTCCGCAAAGGCGCCAGCTTTACCGCCGCGATGGCCTTCGAGATCGGCTCGACCAACCTGGTCATCGAGTTGGGCATCATCCTGGCGCTGCTGATGGGCTGGCAGTTCACCGCCGCGGAGTTCGTCGGCGGCCCGCTGATGATCGTGGTGCTGGCGGTGTTGTTCCGGTTGTTCGTGCGGTCACGCCTGATCGACGCCGCGCGCGCACAGGCCGAGCGGGGCATCGCCGGATCGATGGAGGGCCACGCGGCCATGGACATGTCGATCCAAAAGGAGGGCTCGTTCTGGCGACGGCTGTTCTCCGGTGAGGGCTTCACCTCGGTCTCGCACGTGTTCGTGATGGAGTGGCTGGCGATCCTGCGGGATCTTGTTCTGGGCCTATTGATCGCGGGCGCGATCGCGGCGTGGGTGCCCGAGGCGTTCTGGCGTGGCTTCTTCTTGGCCGACGACCCGGGGCTGTCGGCACTATGGGGACCGATCGTGGGACCGGTCGTGGCGATCGTCTCCTTCGTCTGCTCGATCGGCAATGTGCCGCTGGCCGCGGTGCTGTGGAACGGCGGCATCAGCTTCGGCGGTGTCATCGCGTTCATCTACGCGGACCTGCTCATCCTGCCGATCCTGAACATTTACCGTAAGTACTACGGCACCAAGATGATGCTGACCCTGCTGGGCACGTTCTACGCCTCGATGGTGGCCGCCGGCTACCTCGTCGAATTGCTTTTCGGCGCAACCAAACTCATTCCCACCCAGCGCAACGCGACCGTCATGGAGGCGGCCATCTCCTGGAACTACACGACGTGGCTCAACATCGCCTTCCTGGCCGTCGCGGCGGTGCTGGTCATCCGGTTCGTCACCTCCGGCGGCATGCCGATGCTGCGGATGATGGGTGGCTCCCCCGACGCCGAGCACGAGTGCCACCACGAACACGGCCAGCAACATCCCTAGCCCGATTGCCTGCAACGGCATCCAGGGCGATGATGCTCCGAAGCGATCGGCAACGGTCGAGAAGGAGTGGCTGGAAGATGACCGACCTGTCGACCGAAGGCCCCCGGCCCCGCGTCCTGCTCCTCTACTACACGTTCACCGGCCAGGTACTCGCCGTGCTCGAGGCGGCGGGTGAGGTGTTCGGCGAGCGCGGGTGGGAGGTGCACCGCGCCGCGATCACCTTCACCGATCGGCGGTATGCCCACCGGTTCACCTTCTTCCCGCTGCGGCACGCGGCGCTCGACCTCCTCAGCGTCCTGCCCGCCCAGCTGCGGCGCGCGACGGGAGAGATCGAAACCCCCGACGAGGTGCGAAACGCCAGCTACGACCTGATCTGCATCGGGTCCTCGACATGGTGGTTCACGATGAACATGCCGATGCGGACCTTCCTGAAGTCCGACGAGGCTCGAAAGCTGCTCGCCGGCAAGCCCTTTGCGGCGTTCGCCGTCTGCCGTCGCTATTGGCGCGGCAATTTCGCGGCGATCCGCAAGCTCGGCGAGAAGCAGGGCGGCCGGTACCTGGGCGGTGTTCATTTCGAATACCTGGGCGGCCAGGTCACCTCCGGGCTCTCGCTGATGAGCTACCTGCGGTCGGGCCGATACCGAAACCGGTATTTCGGCGTGCGCATTCCGGCGACCAACGTCCAGCCCTACCAGTTGGAGCAGACCCGGATCTTCGCCGGATCGCTCGCCGATCGGCTGGCCGCCCGCAGCGCGGCATCCTGACTCAGCTCAGCCGGATGGTGTGCATCGACACCCCGGCGGCCGGCAGCCGGGCCAGCAGCGCATCGCCCATCGCCGCCGCCGGGGTGAGCACTCCCGTCAGGTCGCTGAGTCGATCACGGTCGAGCGCCAGCGCGAGGCCGCTCTCGCCGAGCAGCACTCCGGTCGCGTCGTACGCGTCGCGCTGCTGGGCGAAGATGCCCAGGTAGCGGGCGCCGGAGGTCGTCGTCGTGTACGTCTCCACCGTGTAGTGGCCGCGCTCCCGCATCGCCTCATTGGGGCCGGTGCCCGGTTTCGCCAGCGGCGCCAGCCATTGCCGCGGGACCCGCCTCAAGTGCCTGATGCCGACGGCCCAGCCGGTCGCCAGCGCGCCCGCGACCGCCGCGGACGCGACGGGCGCCGCGAACGACCGGCCGAGGCTCATGGTTTCCGAATAACGGAACCGCCTGCCGTAGGCCCAGTGTTGTAATGCGTTGCTGCGTCGCACTATTCGAGTGTTGTGCGGGCCCCACACCAGCGGGGCCAGCCAGAAGCCGGCGAGCTCGGGCGCGATCCGGCCACCCGGGCGCCACGGGAAGTCCCGTTGCCGGCCGAGATCGGGCTCGGCCCGTCGGTCGGTGGTGAGGGTATACGGGTCGTTCATCAGCCGGCGGGCCTCGGGGTCGCCGGACGCCGTGCGCATCGATTCGAATTCGGAGGCGACCGTGCCCCCCGACCCGCCGCCCTGGAAGAAGGAGCGGAACACGAAGGTGGTGTCGCAGAGTTCCCCCGCGCCGTCGCGGACCGCCCGCCGGTACAGCTGATAGACGTTGAGATCCGAAGGCAGGGAGGCGAATCCGCAAGAGACCACGATCCGCGCGCCGGTGTCGACGGCCCGCCGGTGGTATCGGTCGATGCTGTCGCGGACGAACATCACCTCCCCGGTCAGGTCGGCGTAGTCCGTCCCGGCCTTGGCGCAGGCCGCCACCACCGGCAGCCCGTAATTGGTGTAGGGACCGACCGTGGTGAGAACCACCCGGGCGCGGGCCGCCATCGCGTCCAGCGCCGACCGGTCCGACACGTCGGCCACGATCAACGGCCAATCCCGTGCGGCCGGACCGAGCGCGTCCCGGGTGGCGGCCAGCCGGTCGTGGCAGCGACCGGCCAGCGCGACGCGCGCCGCACCGGCCGCGCCGGCCAGGTAGCGGGCCGTCAACTCACCGGAAAATCCCGTGGCGCCGTACACGACGATGTCGACGTCGCGCTCGGTTGGGCTCATCGCCGGATCTCCTCACCCGCTCCCAGAGCGGTTCAGCGACCGTATCTCGTCCGCCAGCCTGCGGGTGTCGCGTCCGGGAAAACCGTTCGGTCGGGCCGGGCCCGATACCCGTGGGCCGGCGCGGCCGCGGCGGCCAAGCATGCGACAGCACAACGGATTTCGTCGCTCGCGTCCGAACTCGTCAGGAGCGGCCGGCGAGCTTTTCGCGCAGGCGGCGGTTGACCGGTTCGGGCAGTAGCTGCGACACGTCACCGCCGAACGTCGCGACCTCCTTGGCCAACGACGACGAGACGAACGAGTACCGCGGCGTCGTCGCGACGAAAAAGGTGTCGACACCGGCGATGTGCTTGTTCATCTGGGCCATCTGCAGCTCGTATTCGAAGTCGGTGCCGGTGCGCAGGCCCTTCACGATGGCGGTCATTCCCCGCGACCGGACGAAGTCGACCACCAGACCCTGTCCGGCCTCGACACGCAGATTGGGCAGATGGGTCGTCGACTCGTTGATCATGGCGATGCGCTCGTCGAGGTCGAACATCCCCTTTTTCGCGGGGTTGGTCAGGATCGCCACCACCACCTCGTCGAACTGGGCCGACGCCCGTTCGAAGACGTCGATGTGGCCCAACGTCACTGGGTCAAACGATCCCGGGCATACCGCGCCGCTCATGACGGAAGACGCTACACGCCGGCCTCACAGTCGCTCGGCCATCTCCAACCGGGTGTCGCCGTACACGCGGGGCGGCCACGCGGACCAGCCGGCCGGCCAGGTCAGCGGCGCACCGGCCGCCGCGCGCTCCACCACCGCGACGGTTCCGGAGCTCGCCCAGCCGTGGGTGACCAGCGCCGCCATCATGGCCTGGACCTCGGCGGCCGCGACCTCGTAGGGCGGGTCGGCCAGCACGAGGTCGACCGGGTCCGTGGTCCCGGCGGCCAGCACGGTGGCGACCGCGCCGCGGCGCACCGTCGCGCCGGCCAGGCCCAGGGCGTCGATGTTGCGTGTGATGACCGACGCGCTGCGCGGGTCGGACTCCACGAACAGCGCCGAGGCGGCGCCGCGCGACAGCGCCTCCAATCCCAGTGCGCCCGAACCGGCGTAGAGATCCAGCACCGCGGCGCCCGTCAGGTCCGCTCGCGAAGTCAGGATGTTGAACAGCGACTCGCGTACCCGGTCGGTGGTCGGCCGGGTGCCGCGGGGCGGGACGGCGATGCGCCTGCCGCCGGCGGCGCCGCCGATGATGCGGGTCACCTGCCCACGCTTACAGCAGGGTCGACCAATAGTCCCAGAACCGCGCCATGATCAGCAGGAACACCGCGGTGAACCACAGCGCGACGATCGACCACCGCCATTGGTACAGCACCCACGCCACACCGTGTCCCCGGCGTTGCAGCGCCGGGCGCCACGCGATCGACGCGGCGACCACCAGCAGCGTGACGGTGGCCGCCCAGACGACCATGCAGTACGGGCACAAGGCGCCGATCGTGTAGAGGCTCTCGTAGATCAACCAGTGCACAAACGCCGCGCCGGCCAGCAGCCCGATCGTCAATCCGATCCAATACCATTGCGGCAAGGGCACTTTCGTGACCGCCAACAGTCCGGTGATCACCACGACGGTGAAGGCCACCAGGCCGAGCAGCGGGTTGGGGAAGCCCAGCACGGACGCCTGCGGGGTGACCATTACCGACCCGCACGACAGGATCGGGTTGAAGTTGCACGACGGCACGTACGCAGGGTTGAGCAGGAGGTCGATCTTCTCCACGGTCAGCGTCGCGGAGGCGGCCAGGCCGATCACGCCGGCGATCAGCACCCACCACGCGCTGGCCGCCGGCACGCGCTCTTCCTGACGCGATTCCGCCGTCTCCTCGGCGGCTTCGGTTGACACCGGGCGGTTAGGTGGCCGGAGGGGCGGTGGCGCCGTCGATGCCGGGCACGTCGCCCACGATGCTCTTGATCTTGGCCACCAGCGCGTCGGGCGTCGACGGGTCGTAGTCGTCGCCGTTGATCTTGATGGTCGGCGTGGCGTTGATCTTGGCGGCCGACGCCTCAGCGGTGACCTTGGCGATGTACTTGCCGCTGTTGATGCAGTCGGGCACCTTGCCCGCTGCGCCGGCCTCCCGGGCGATCTCGATCAACCGGGCGTTGTCCGGGAAGCTGCTGCCGCGCTCGCTGGGCTGCAGGTCCGTGGTGAACAGCGCGGTGTGGAATCGGCGGAACGCGTCGAGCGACTCGTCGGCCACGCACAGGGCCGCGGCCCCCGCCCGCGACGAGTAGTTCTGGTTCCTGGCGTTGTCGAGGATCGACACCATCGAGTAGTCCGCCGCGATGGCGCCGACGTCGATGAGCCGGGACACCGTCGGGCCGAAGGTGCGCTCGAAGTTGCCGCAGGCCGGGCACAGGAAGTCCTCGTAGAACGTGACCACGGCCTTGGGGTTGTTGGTCCCGGGCTGGGTCACCAGCTTGCTCGACGTCACCCGAACGGTGTCGCCCGCGCCGATGGCGGCCGTCTTCTTGTGGTGGGTGACCACGATGTAGGAGACCAGCGCCACCAGGAAGATGACGACGACGGCGGTCCCGCCGATCTGCACGAGCCGGCCCGATTTACCGTCGGCCGCCTTCATGTCAAAGCGGGGTTTGGATTTGTCGGCCACAGTTGCGCGATCCTTCGGTCATCGGTGTCGTCGGGCGCCTCTAGATTACCGGCGCCGACCGCGCAACAGATCAGACCCGGCTCAGGTGGGCCCGCAGGGCCGAGATCAACTCCGTGGTCGCGGCGGCGCTGCCGCCGCCTAGCTGGAACAAGTTGATGAAGCCGTGCGTCAGCGAACCCATGCACCGCAGGTCGACCGCGGTCCCGGCCGCCCGCAGCGCCGCCGCGTAGCTCTCCCCTTCGTCGCGCAGCGGGTCGAACCCGGCGACCGCGATCAGGGCCGGCGCCAGCCCGGCCAGCGA
Source organism: Mycobacterium scrofulaceum (assembly GCF_001667885.1). Lineage (GTDB taxonomy): Bacteria > Actinomycetota > Actinomycetes > Mycobacteriales > Mycobacteriaceae > Mycobacterium > Mycobacterium scrofulaceum_C. Next base: position 7,106 of record NZ_LZJW01000131.1, read on the forward strand.
CTCGGCCAGCAGCGGCGACACCCGCGGATCCGCCCGGTCAATGCCCGAGCCGCGCAGGTACTGGGACTCGAACCAATCGATGTCGCGTTTGGTCAGCAGGAAGCCGCGGGCGAACAGGCCCAGCGAGCGGGTCGGCGAGCTGAAATCGGTCCGCGGGTAGATCAGCCACTGCAGCACCGGGGCGGGCGCACCCTCGTCGCGCGCCTGTTGGCAGACGACGGCCGCCAGGTTGCCGCCCGCGCTGTCCCCGCCGACCGCGACCCGTCCGGGCGCGGCGCCGAGTTCCCCGGCGTGCTCGTAGGCCCACCGGAAGGCGGCGTACGCGTCCTCGACCGCGGCCGGCGCCGGATGCTCGGGGGCAAGCCGGTAGTCGACGGACAACACGTGAATGCCGGCGTCGCGGCACGTCAACCGGCACAGGGCGTCGTAGGAGTCCAGGTCGCCGATCGACCACCCACCGCCGTGGTAGAAGACCAGCAGGGGCGCGGACGCGCCGTTGGCGGGTCGATAGTGCCGCGCGGGAATGTCACCCGCCGGTCCGGGCAGCGTCAGGTCACGGACGTCGACGTGAATCTGCGGCCCGGGAAGCTCCAGCAGCATCTGACGCAACTGAGCGCGCGACGCGCTCGCGTCGTCGTCGACCACCAGGCCGTCGATGCCGACGGCGCGCAGGCCGGAGAGCATCAGCTGCAGCGTGGCGTCCAGCGTGTTGCCGTCGATGGTCACGGAGCGGCCACCGAACAGCGCGCGCTTGGCGGGGGTCGGGATCCACGGAATGACCTTGACCCCGAAGGTGGACACAGCGCCCTGCATGCGGCTGGTCAGGCGCATGGGTGGATGTTTGACGCCAAGATGGAGGTCCGGCGCGGGCACGCTCTTGGTCATCAGACCAACTCTACGTGGTGACGAATATCCCAAAAAGAAGACCGGGTTCCGTATCACCGGGCCCCGGCCCGGTGTTGCTGAGGTGGTATTTTCCAGCTCGGTAATATCGTGATCCCCAAGCCGGTAACCGCCTCACGGATTGCGAGCAGCTTCGACGTGTTCGATTTCGAACTCAGCGCCTTTCATTCAGCGCCGATTCAATGGCGTCGATCGCCTCGCTCGATGACAGCACCCGGTTGGGCCCACGAACCTTCAATTTCAGGCAGGTGAATGACATTGGCTGGCGAGTCGGGCGCGGCCGTGCCCTCGATAGCTCTTAATGACGAAAACACGATGCCGGTGCTGGGCTTGGGCGTCGCGGACTTGTCCGATGACGAGACGGAACGCGCCGTGTCCGCGGCGCTGGAGATGGGCTGCCGGCTGATCGACACCGCCTCGGCCTACGGCAACGAGGCCGCCGTCGGCCGTGCCATCGCGGCCTCCGGGATCCCGCGCGCCGAACTGTTCGTCACCACCAAGCTGTCCGCCGCCGACCACGGTTTCCTGCGGTCCGAGGAGGCCTGCAAGGAAAGCCTGGAGCGGCTCGGCCTGGATTACCTCGACCTGTACCTGATCCACTGGCCGGTGCCGTCGCGCGGTGAGTACGTGAACTCGTTCGGCGGGCTGATCCAGTGCCGCGGGAACGGGCTCGCGCGCTCGATCGGCGTTTCGAACTTCACCGAGCAGCACGTCACCGACGTCATCGACCTGACCTTCGTCACCCCGGCGGTCAACCAGATCGAGCTGCACCCGCTGCTCAACCAGGCCGACGCGCGCAAAACCAACGCGGAGCACAACGTCGTCACCCAGGCCTACACGCCGCTGGCGCTGGGCAAGCTGACGGACAACCCGACGGTGACCTCGGTCGCCGGCGAATACGGCAAGACGCCCGCTCAGGTGCTGCTCCGGTGGAACCTGCAGTTGGGCAACGCGGTGGTCTTCCGGTCCGCCAACCCCGAGCACATCGCCGGGAACCTCGACGTGTTCGATTTCGAGCTGGCCGCCGAGCACATGGACGCGATCAACGGGCTCAACGACGGGACCCGGCTGCGCCCGGACCCCAACACCTTCGAGGGCGTCTGAGCTAACCCGCCGGACAGGTGGCCGCCGCCTGGCGGAGCACCCCGGTCGACGCCTGATCCACCGGCAGCGCGTAGCCGCGCAGCACCGCGATGAACTGCATGGCGTACTGGCAGGCGAACGCGGCGTTCGGCGGCATCCACTGCGCCGGCGGCGCGTCGCCCTTGTCCTGATTGGCCTGCCCGTCGACGGCCAGCAGGTTGGCCGGATCGTTGGCGAACCGCAGCCGCTCCCCGGCCGGCCAGGTGTAGGCGCCCATGTCCCAGGCGTAGGCCAGCGGGACGATGTGGTCGATCTGTACCGCCTCGCCGACCTTGGCTCCCCGCTGGAAGGCGATCGTCTGGTTGGTGTACGGATCGTGCAGGGTGCCGGTGGCCACCGCGTCCGGGCACCGTTTGGTCGACACGTAGGTCTTGTCGACGAGGTCGCGGTTCAGGATGTCGTCGCGGGTGTCGCAGCCGTTGTGCCCCAGCGGGGCGTCGTTGTCGTCGTCCCACGCGTCGCCGAACGCCGCGCGCCGGTAGTCGTAGCGGTGCGCGCGCAGCGGCAGCACCGCGACGCCCGCGAGCACGTCGGTGCCCGGCTGCACCGTCGGGACGTCGGCGCGCGCGGCGTATTCGTTCGCGTGCCGGGCCGTCGAGGATCCGACCGTCTGGTAGGCCACCAGCAGGGCGAGCGCCGCGGCCGCGGACAACCACAGCAACACCTTGCGGTTCACAAGCGCCGCTCCTCATCGCTTCGTCCCCCGCAAGCGGGCGGTGCCCCCACTGCATCGTCGCCGGCGGTCACGACTTGTCCAGGTATTCGATCCGGTCGGTGGTGACGAAAGGCGCTGCCAGCAAAGCCAATTCGGGGTTGGCGGGGTTGTCCGCATAACTGCGGACGCAGAAGTCACGCGCGGCCTCGATGACGTCGCGATGGTCGGCTAGCGACAGCAGCCGCAAGTTGATCGCGCGGCCGGACTGGTTGCGGCCCAACACGTCTCCCTCCCGGCGCTCCTTGAGGTCCAGGTCGGCGAGCGCGAAGCCGTCCAGGGTCGCGGCAACGGCCGAGAGCCGCCGCCCCGCCGGTGACCCCGGTGCGACCCAGGTGGCCAGCAGGCACAAACTCGGGTGCTGGCCGCGGCCGATGCGGCCACGCAGCTGATGCAGCTGGCTGATACCGAAGCGGTCGGCATCCATCACGAGCATCACCGTGGCGTTGGGGACGTCCACGCCCACCTCGATCACCGTGGTGCACACCAGCACATCGGTCTCACCGGCGCGAAACGCCGCCATCGCGGCGTCCTTCTCCTCGGCGGACAACCGCCCGTGCATCAGACCCAGGCGCACGTTCGCCAGCTCGCCCGCACGCAGCCGGGCGTAGAGTCCCTCAGCGGTTTCCGACGGCCTGGCGTCCTGCTCCTGCTTCTCCGGCTCGTCGGTCTCGTCGATCCGGGGCGCCACCACATAGGCCTGACGCCCGGCGGCGACCTCTTCGGTGATGCGCCGCCAGGCGCGCTCGAGCCACGCGGGCTTGTCCCGGACGAAGATGACATTGCTGGTGATCGGCTGGCGCCCGCGCGGAAGTTCGCGCAGGGTGGAGGTTTCCAGGTCACCGTAGACGGTCAGCGCGACCGTGCGGGGTATCGGCGTCGCGGTCATCACCAGCAGGTGCGGGGTGACACCGGGACGAGCCTTGGCCCGCAACTGGTCTCGCTGTTCGACCCCGAAACGGTGTTGCTCGTCGACCACCACCATGCCCAGGTTCTGGAATTCGACCGCGTCCTGCAACAGCGCATGGGTGCCCACGACGATGCCGGCCTGGCCGCTCGCCACCTCGTCGCGGACTTGTTTCTTCTGCGCCGCGGTCATCGAGCCGGTGAGCAGGGCCACCCGGGTGGCCACCCACGGAAGTCCTTGCCGCCCAACATCTCCGGTCCATCAATGACGTGCTCGGCCCCTTGGCGATGGCCGGTCAGCTCGGGGGTGCGGACAGCGAAGGTGGGGTGGCCACCCGGGTGGCCCTGCTCACCGGCTCGATGACCGCGGCGCAGAAGAAACAAGTCCGCGACGAGGTGGCG
>NZ_LZJW01000132.1 GCF_001667885.1 Mycobacterium scrofulaceum
CGTGCGGATCCGCTCGACGTATTGACCGGGCGCCTCGCCGACCTCGGCGGTGAACACTCGGGTGAAGTGCCGCGGGCTCATCGCCGCTCGGCGGGCGAGCTCGTCGATGCTGTGCTCGCCGCCGGGCTCGGCCTCGATCGCCTCCTGCACGGCGCGGATCGAGTGGCGTTTGGCCCGCGGCATCCACACCGGCGCCGCGAACTGTGTCTGCCCGCCGGGGCGGCGCAGGTACAGCACCAGCCAGCGCGCGACGGTCTGCGCGACCTCGGTGCCGTGGTCGTCCTCGACCAGCGAGAGCGCCAGGTCGATGCCCGCGGTGACGCCTGCGGCGGTCCACACGGTGTCCGAGCTGCGCACGAAAATCGGGTCCGGGTCGACGTCGATCGCCGGGAACTCGCGGGCCAGCCGCCCGGCGAAAGCCCAGTGGGTGGTCACCCGCTGCCCGTCCAGCAGACCCGCCTCGGCCGCAAGAAACGCGCCCGTGCAGACCGTGACCACGCGGCGGGCGGTCCCGGCGACGGCCTTGATCCAGCCGATCAGCTCGGCGTCCGACCGCGCGGCGTCGACCCCGCCGCCGCCGGGCAGCACCACGGTGTCGATCTGTTCGCTGGGGTCGCACGGGTCCGGCAGCGGCGCAGCGACGAAGGCCAGCCCCGTCGGGGTGCTGATCGCCTGGCCGTCGATGGAGGCCAGCGCGACGTCGTATCCGCCGCCGGTGAGCAACGATGCGCCGGTGAAGACCTCGTGCGGTCCCACCACGTCGAGCGCCTGCACGCCGGGGAAACCGGCGATGACCACCTTGCGAGTCATGGCTCTCAGTGTTCGGCACGCACGGGCATGTCGTCTACGCCATGCCCCCCACCAATTAGGACACGGGGACCTGGCCCTTAGGGCGCGCGGCGGGCTTGGCAGACTGTGCGGCATGGCACAGATAACGTTGCGTGGAAACCCGATCAACACCGTCGGCGAGCTGCCTTCCGTCGGCTCTCCGGCGCCGGCCTTCAGCCTGACGGGCGGCGACCTGGCTGAGGTGAGTAGCGACCAGCTCGGCGGTAAGGCCTTGGTGCTCAACATCTTCCCGTCCGTGGACACACCGGTGTGCGCGACCAGCGTCCGGACGTTCAACGAGCGCGCCGCCGCCAGCGGCGCGACGGTGGTGTGCGTGTCCAAAGACCTGCCGTTCGCGTTCGCCCGGTTCTGCGGGGCGGAGGGCATCGACAACGTCAAGACGGGTTCGGCGTTCCGCAGCAGCTTCGGCGAGGACTACGGCGTCACCATCAACGACGGCCCGATGGCCGGCCTGCTGGCCCGGGCCATCGTGGTGGTCGGCGCCGACGGCAAGGTCACCTACACCGAGCTGGTGCCGGAGATCGCCCAGGAGCCCAACTACGACGCGGCGCTCGCCGCGGCGGGCTGACCATCAGCTACGCCGACTTTTGCCGGCCTCCGCGCCTGTCGCCTGTTTGCGATGTGGCGACCCTGACCGCCTTGAGCTGTCCTGTCGCACAGCTGACGTGTTAGCCTGACCGTTCCGCCGGACGACCGGTGGAACGGTCGGCGGCAAAGGAGCACCGGCGATGGATGGCCCTAGGTTCGGTGTTGCCGCGGGCGTGCTGGTGGGCGTGCTTTGCCTGCAGCTCGCCGGGTGCGGCACGAAGGCGACGGTCAAGCCCGACGGCGCGGCGCAATCGGTCGTCGACGTCGTCTCGAGCCAAACCGGGTTCCACCCGGCGGACGTCAGCTGCCCCTCCGGCGTCGAAGCCAAAGTGGGCCAGGAGTTCGACTGTCACTTCACCGGCCCGGAGGGCAAGCGCTACACCGCGCACATGCGCATCACCAAAGTCGAGGGCGAGCAGGTGGTCTTCGACGTCAAGAGCCGTCCGAGCTAGGCCCGAGCCGGTCCGCGGTGGCCGCGAGCACGTCGCGGCACCCTGCCCACATCCGCTCGATGATGTCGGCCGCCGGCGGGATGTCCTGAATCCGCCCGGCCACCTGACCGGTATTGGCGACGCTGGCGTCCATGTCGCCGTCGAAGTAGAGCCGCTGCACCCGCTGCAGCGCGGCGGCGCCCTCGGCCGAAGAGGTTGCGGCGTCGAGCCTTTCGGCGGCGGCCGTCCGGATGACGCGCATCATGCGTTTGCCGTCGAGGGGTAGCAGCACGGTGGCCGTCTCGTCGGCCGCGACGACCGCCCGTTTGAGATTGCCGTGCACCGGGGAATCGGCCGAGGCCAGCAGCCGCGTGCCCATCTGCACGCCTTCGGCGCCGAGAACGAAAGCGGCCGCCATCGAGCGCGCGTCGCAGATCCCGCCGGCGGCCACGACCGGCACGTCGACATGCGCCGCCACCAGGGGCAGCAGCACCATCGTCGACGCGCCGAACCGGTTCTTGAACCCGCCGCCCTCGACGCCCTCGACCACGAGCCCGTCGACTCCGGCATCGACGGCTTTGCGGGCCGCCGCGAGGGTGCCCACCACATGGAACACCGTGATGCCGGCATCGTGGAGCCGGCCGGTGAACAAGGCAGGATCGCCCGCCGAGGTGGTGACGAAGCGAATGTCGTTGGCCACCAGGAGGTCCACGGTGGCCGGGTCGCGGTTCATGATCAGCGCGATGTTCGCCCCCACCGGGCGGTCGGTGAGGTCACGCACGCGCCGCAGATCGGCCCGACCCTGCTCGGAGGTCGTCTCGATGATGCCCAGCGCCCCCGCGTTGGACACCGCCGCCGCCAGCCGGGCACCGGCGATGTAGGTCATCGGCGCGCCGATGATCGGGATGTCGATGCGCGCGAGTCGGCAGACCCGGTTGGGCGCCGGGCAGGTGTTCATGACCCGCCCGGGTCGATGAGGTCACGAAAAGCGGCGGATGGGTGCACGGAGGCGCCCAAACTCAGCACGCGTTCGGTCAGCCCCTTGTCCGACGTCACCACCCGGATGTCGTGCGGGTGCGGATCGGCGTGGACGCGGCGCACGATTTCGTCGTCGGCCGAATTGGCGGCCGCCCTGGGCGCATAGGCGATCTCGACCGCGGACGCGGGCATGTCGGTCGAGGGCGGCCGCTCGAACACGACCGTCACGTCGTCCTCGTGGGCGGCGGCCCATCGGTCGAGGCTGCCGACCAAAGCGGCCATGGCGCGCCCGCGGTCCTTCCACCAACCGTCCGGGCGGCTCCCGATCACGTTCATGCCGTCCACGATCCACCGCACGCTCCCTACGGTAGGGCGACCATTCGCGCGCACTCACGCTCACCCTCGGATTTGGTCCTTTTCATCGCTGAGCGGTTGGTACGGTCACCGTTATCAGTTGCCCGCTGATGCCGTCGCAACGATGGGACAGGTGAATGACGTCGATAGCCGACACCGATGACCGGGTCGTATCGCTGGCCCGCGGCATGCGGGAGCTGGTGCTCGCCGAGGCCGCCGAATCCGAACGGGCGCGCACGCTGACCCCGGCGATCGTCGACGAGATGTGGGCGACCGGGCTGATGTCCGCGTTCAACCCTGCCGAGGCCGGCGGGGTCGAGCCGTCGTTCGCCGAGATGATCGAGACGTGGATCGAAATGGCTTGGCAGGACGGCTCTTTCGGCTGGGTGGGCATCGCCAACCTGCCGTCCTCCTTCGCGGCGGCGGCGTATCTGCCCGACGAGGGTTTCGCCGAGGTGTTCACCGCGCATGACAACCGTGTCACGATGGGCGGCCAATTCTTTCCCAACGGGCAGGGGGCCGCCGTCGACGGCGGCTACCTGGTGAGCGGTTCGTGGAATTTCGGCTCGGGCATCGGGCACTCCCAGTACGTCGCGGCCGGGTTCCTGCCGATGGACGACGGCGAAATGCGCTGGGTCAGTGAGGGCTTCCCCGAAATGCGAGTCGCGGTGATTCCCCGGGAGCAGATCAGCTTCGACGACGGCTGGTTTGTGCAGGGGCTCAAGGGGACCGGGTCCTACGACTACAGCGCTCACGAGGTATTCGTGCCGGCGAGCCGCACGTTCGAGCTCTTCGTGCGTCAGCCGCACCGTGGGACATCCCCGGCCACCCGGATGGGGCTGATGCCGGTTACCGCCGCCGGCCACGCGTCCTGGGCCCTCGGCGTCGCCAAGAGCATGCTGGACGACGTTCAGGAGCTGGCGGCGACGAAGTTCCGGATGAGCGACATGGCGTCGCTGGCCAGCCGACCGACCTTCCAGAAGGGCCTGGCGCACCATCGCGCGGCGTGGCGCGCCGCGCGTCTGCTGGTGCTCGACGCGTTCGGTACCGCCGAGGCCACCGTCGCGGCGGGGGAGGACCTGACGCCCGCCCTGCGCGCGGACATGCGGGTCGCGGCGGTCTACGCGACCGACATCGCCCGCGGCTGCGCCGAGTGGGCCCACCTGGTCGCGGGCACCAGTTCGATCCGGGAGGGCAGCCGGCTCGAGCGCGCCTTTCGCGACATTTACACCGGCACGCAGCACGCCTTCATCAGCGAGAAGGTGGCCATCGACGTCGCGCAGATCTGGCTCGGCATCATCGAAGACCAGCCGGGGTTGTGAGTCGCTGACCGTTCCGCCGGCTAGACCGGGCTCTCGCCCGGCCGTTGGGCGCCAGTGCTGTGCCACCCACACTTTCCTCCGCCCTTAGGCGCCTACCGGCCGATGAGTCCTGAAAGCCCGGGCGTTGCGCCGGCGTCGCCTACTATCAGCGCATGCGCGGTTCGAAGATCCTGATCACCGGCCCGACCGGACAAATCGCAACCCCCATTGCGCGGGCGCTCGCGGCCGACAATGAGGTGTGGGGCATCGCCCGCTTCACCGACCCCGCCGCGCGAGAGGGCCTGGAGAAGGCGGGCGTTCACTGCCAGGCCGTCAACTTGGCCGCGGGCGACTTCACCGCTCTGCCAAGCGATTTCGAGTATGTCCTTAACCTGGCGGTGGCCAAGAGCGGGAATTGGGACAAGGATCTCGCGGCCAACGCGGAATCGGTCGGGCTGCTGATGGCGCACTGCCGCAACGCGAAAGCCTTCCTGCACTGTTCCTCCGCCGCCGTCTACGACCCGCCGGACGACCTTCCCCGCGCCGAAAGCGCCGCCCTGGGCGACAACCACAAGTGCCTGTTTCCCACCTATTCGATCTCCAAGATCGCCGGGGAGGTCGTCGCCAGATCGATGGCGCGGGCTCTCGGGGTGCCCACCACCATCGCCCGGCTCAACGTCCCCTACGGGGACAACGGCGGGTGGCCGTTCTACCACATGGAGATGATGCTGGCGGGCATTCCGATCCCGGTCCCGCCGGGGGAATCGGCCCGGTACAACCCGATTCACGAGGACGACATCATCGCGACGATCCCCAAGCTGCTCGAGGTGGCGTCGGTCCCGGCCACGACGGTCAACTGGTGCGGCGACCAGACGGTCAGCATCCAGGAGTGGTGTGGGTACCTCGGCTCACTGGTCGGCAAGGAGCCGGTCTTCGAGGTGAGCGCGCAGGCGTTGCGCGGCAATCCCACCGCCAGCGAGCGGATGCACGAGCTGATCGGCGGCACGACGGTCGACTGGCGTGACGGGCTGCGCCGCATGGCCGCCAAGTTCCATCCGGAGTTGGTCGGAGCGTAGGGATTACGAATGCGCCCGGGCCCCGATCAGGCGCGGCTTCGCACGCTCGCGCTGCTCAGACGCGTACGTGACCGGATCGACCGGGAATACGCACGGCCTCTCGACGTGGAGGCGCTCGCCCGCGAGGTGCACATGTCCGCCGGCCACCTCAGTCGCGAGTTCCGCCGCGCCTACGGCGAGTCGCCGTATTCCTATCTGATGACCCGGCGCATCGAGCGCGCGATGGCGCTGCTGCGGCGCGGCGACTTGAGCGTCACCGACGTGTGCTTCGCCGTGGGTTGCTCGTCGTTGGGCACCTTCAGCACACGCTTCACCGAATTGGTCGGCATGCCGCCGAGCACCTACCGGCGCCAGGCGGTGGACGCCCTGGCCGGAATGCCGCCGTGCGTGGCCAGACAGGTGACCAGACCGATCAGGAATCGAGAAGCACCGGCCACCGGGCCGCACCTAGCCTGACCCCATGGACATCACGATTCACTCGAGTTTCCTGCCGCACGACGACCCCGAAGCCTCGCTGGCGTTCTATCGCGACACGCTCGGCTTCGAGGTTCGCCTCGACGTCGGGAAGGGCAAGATGCGCTGGATCACCGTCGGCCCCCCGAACCAGCCCGACACCTCGATCGTCCTCAACCCGCCGGCCGCCAACCCCGGCATCACCGACGACGAGCGGCGCACCATCGCCGAGATGATGGCCAAGGGCAGCTATGCGACGTTGCTGTTGGCCACCAAAGACCTCGACCGCACCTTCGAGCGGTTGCAGGCCGACGAGGTCGACATCGTCCAGGAGCCGACGGACCAACCGTATGGGCTCCGTGACTGCGCGGTCCGCGATCCCGCCGGCAACCTGATCCGCATCCAACAGCTGCCCTAGCGTCCGGATTCAACCCGTTTTCGCGGCCGGGCGCAGCGGGCTCATCCGTGAACGCTGCCTTGACCCCGCCACACCCCCAATGCTAAGCAAGTGCTCAGCATTGGGGGTGTGGGCCTAAAGGCCCGCGACACGGAAGGGATCAGATGACGCTGCAGACGGTTTTGGATGACATTCGCAAGCGCCCGGGGACGGGGGAGGTCATCGCGGTCATCGACCCCGCCACGGAAGAGACGATCACCGAATTCACCGACTGCGGCGAGGCGGCGGTCGACGACGCCGTCGGGCGGGCCAGAGATTCCTTCGAGTCGGGCGTCTGGTCTCAATTGCCGGGCCGTGAACGCGCCAAGGTCATGTGGCGCATCGCGGACTTGATCGACGAACACGCCGAAGACTTCGCCCGGCTCGATTCACTGAACACCGGCATGCCGTTGCTGCAGGCGCAGCTGCAGATGTCCACCTGCTCGGAATTCTTCCGCTACTACGCCGGCTGGTGTTCGAAGATCAACGGCGTCGCGTACGACGTGAAGACCGACGGCATCGCGACGGACGCCTTCGTCGACATGCACGCCTACACGCTGAAGGAACCGTACGGCGTGGTCGGGCTGATCTTCCCGTGGAACGGCCCGATCTTCAACGCCAGCGCGAAGCTGGCGCCCGCGCTGGCCGCCGGCTGCAGCATGCTCGTCAAGCCGGCCGAGGAAACGCCCTTGTCGGCGCTCTTGCTCGACCGGCTGGTCCATGAGGCCGGCGTGCCCGAGGGCGTGGTGAACCTGCTGACCGGTTACGGCCACACCGCGGGCGCTGCGATCACGGCGCATGCGGGCGTCGAGAAGGTCGCCTTCACCGGCTCGACCGAGGTCGGCAAGGAGATCGTGCGGGCGTCCGCCGGCAACTTGAAGAAGGTCACGCTGGAACTCGGCGGGAAGTCGCCGGTGCTGATCTTCGACGACGCCGACCTGGACAAGGCCATCCTGATGGCGTCGCTGGGCATCTTTGTGCACTCCGGCCAGGGCTGCGTATGCGGCTCGAGGATCTTCGCGCAGCGCGGCGTCTACGACCGGGTCGTGGAAGGCATTGCCATGATGGCGAATACGTTCAAGCTCGGCGCCCCCAGTGAGGAGGGCTGCGTCAGCGGCCCGCTGATCAGCCAGAAGCAGCTGACCCGCGTCATGGGCTTCATCGACGAGGGCAAACGCGACGGCGTCGAGGTCGTCGCCGGCGGCCACCGCCTCGACCGCAAGGGCTACTTCGTTCACCCCACCGTTCTGACCAACGTCGATCCCGCGATGCGGCTCTACCGGCAGGAGATCTTCGGGCCGGTGGTCAGCATCCTGCCGTTCGACGACGACGACGAAGCGGTGGCCATGGCCAACGACACCACTTACGGCCTGGCCGCCACCGCCTGGACCGAGAACGTCGGCCGCGCCCACCGGATCGTCAAGCGGCTGCAAGCGGGCAGCGTCCAGGTGAACTGCCAGTTGGTGTTCGACCACGACGTGCCCTTCGGCGGTCACAAGCAGTCCGGTTGGGGACACGAGTTCGGCCGTGAGGGCATCGAGATGTACCTGAAGACGAAGTCGGTCTGGGCCCAGCTCTGATTTCCCCGGGACACGGGAAAGCCCCGAACCGCATCGGATTCGGGGCTTTTCGTCAGCGCACGGCCAGGTTCATGATCCCTTGGCGTAGCGGGTCAGGAACCCGAAGGCGGCCACCGCCGAGACGGTGCCGATCACGCCCCAGAGCACCATTTGGAAGACCATCGACCCGAAGAGCCAGCCGAACGTCATCCCGATGTAGAGGGCCCAGATCAGCCGGTACGCGCTCCACAGCGCGACCGCACCGGCGCTGAGTCCGATGTAGAGGCTGCGCTGCCGGTCGACCCGATTGATCTGGTCTTCGATGCTGGCCGGGACGATCTTCATTTCTGACTTCCTTTCGTGGGGCGCCGCCGGGATTGGCGTCGTCGTTGCGCCAAGTACAAACCGCGGCGCGAGCTACCGATCCCAACGTTGTCCGGCGACCACGGCGACGGGCACGTGGCGTCTTCCGTAATCTCGCGGTGAGAGACGGCACCACGGGCGGGCCGGATACGCCCTCGCGGTCACCTGCAAAGGTGGGTCGCTGCGCTCACGGCGCGCGGCAGCCGACGTGGTGGAAGGAGACGAGCCCGATGATGAACCCGCTCAAGATCGCCGCGCAGGTGACCGAATCGGTTCTGGCGGTGGGCGGTGTGCGGGTCGGCCTCGAGGAGCCGGCGTACACCCACCAACGGATCACCGACACCGTCGAAATCCGCCGCTACGGTCCGCGGATTGCCGCCGAGACGTTCGTCGACGCGGACGAGAACCGCGCGCGCGACGTCGGATTCCGGCGGCTCGCGGGATACATATTCGGCGGCAACCGGGACAGTCGATCGATCTCGATGACCGCGCCGGTCAGTCAGCAGTCGAGCCGCGGCGGGCAGCAGATCGCGATGACAGCGCCCGTCGTCCAGTCCGCCGCCGTCGAGGCCGGCTGGGCCATCCGGTTTTTCATGCCCGCGAAGTGGACGATGGACACCCTGCCCACACCGAACGACGATCAGGTCCGGCTCGTCACCGTGCCGCCCGCGACCGTAGCGGTGCTGCGATTTAGCGGCGACCGCAGCCCCAAGGCAGTCGCCTCCCGCACCGAGGAACTGCTGAACATACTGCGGGACAAGGGGATTGAGCCCGCCGGCGATGCGGAGTCCTGGTTCTACGACCCGCCCTGGACGCTGCCGATGCGGCGGCGTAACGAGGTCGCAATTCCCATCGATCCGGCGTCGGCGCCGCGCTAGCCGAGCCGGGGTCGGCGGACGTGATGCCCGTGCTGTCGATCGCGGGCTGCGCGCGCGATGCCCAACGGTACGGTTTCGCGTGATGCGTGATGACAACAAGAAGGTGGACGCGCGGCTGCTCACCGGCGTTTCCGAAACGGCGCTGCTGACTCTCTACGGAAGGGCACACCAGGCGGCCGCCCCCGACCCGATCATCGACGACCCGATGGCCGTCAAGCTCATCGACTCCATCGACTTCGACTTCGAAAAGTTCGGCCGCCGCGGCCAGGAGATGGCGCTGCGATCTTTGGCCGTCGACCGATGCGCGATCGACTATCTCACCGCCCACCCCCGGGCGACCGTCGTCGCGCTTGCCGAAGGCTTCCAGACGTCCTTCTGGCGCTTGGACCGCGCCCTGCCCGACCCGCAATTCACGTGGGTTTCGGTGGATTTGCCCCCGGTCGTCGACCTTCGGCGGCGGCTGCTGCCGCATTCGCCGCGGATGACGCATCTCGCCCAGTCCGCCCTCGACTACACCTGGATCGACAAGGTGGACGCCGGCAACGGGGTGTTCATCACAGCCGAAGGCCTGTTGATGTACCTGCGGCCCGACGACGCGCTGGAGCTGATCGCTCAGTGCGCCAGAGCCTTTCCCGGCGGACAGATGTTCTTCGACCTCCCGCCGACCGTGGTCAAGAAGGTCGCACGAAAGGGGCTGCGGTCCTCCAAGCGCTACCGTGTTCCGCCGATGCCCTTCAGCCTCTCGGTGCGTCAACTGGCGAAGCTGGCGCGCACGACGCCCGGCATCCGCGCGGTGCACGATGTACCGATGCCCGCGGGGCGGGGTGTGTTCTTCGGGACGCTGTACCCGGCGCTGTGGCGGTTCCCGCCGACGAAGCAGTTCCGCGGTGTCTACGCCCTCCTGGATTTCGGCTGATCAGCCGATCTTGACCACCAGCTTGCCGACGTTCTTGCCGTCGAACAGCATGTTGATCGCGGTCGGCAGCTGCTCGAACCCCTCGACGACGGTCTCGAGCGGCTTGAGCTTTCCCGCCTCGATCAGGCCGGCGATCTCGCCGATCGCTTCCGGGGCGCGCCCGAAGTGGTCGAGGACGATGAAACCCTGCACGGTGGCCCGCTGGATGAGCAGATTGCCGAACGCGCGCGGGCCGGGTGGGGGGTCTTCGGCGTTGTAGCCCGAGATCAGGCCGCAGAGTGCGACGCGGGCGCCGATGTTGAGGCGCGCGAAGATGGCGTCCATCAGGTCGCCACCGACGTTCTCGAAATCGACGTCGATGCCGTTCGGTGTCGCCGCCGCCAGCTGGGCGGCCCAATCGTCGGCGCGGTGATCGACCGCCGCGTCGAAGCCCAGCTGATCGGTGAGCAGCGCGCACTTCTCGGGACCCCCCGCGATTCCGACGACACGAGCCCCGGCCGCCTTGGCGAGTTGCCCGGCGACCGAGCCGACCGCGCCGGCCGCCGCGGAGACGACCACGGTCTCACCGGGCCGAGGCTTGCCGATCTCGCGGATCCCGATCCACGCGGTCAGGCCGGTCATCCCGAGCGCGCCCAGGTAGGCGCTCGGCGAGATGCCGGGTGCCACGTCCACCGGGTTCACCATCGCCGTGTCCGTGAGGACCGCGTACTCCTGCCAGCCCAGAAGCCCTTGCACCCGCTGTCCGACCGCGTAGTTGGGGCTCTTGGACGCGACCACCTCGCCGATCCCGGCGGCGCGCATGACCTCACCGAGCCCGACCGGGGGGAGGTAAGTCGGGGTGTCGTTGATCCACATGCGGTTGGTCGGGTCGAGCGAGATCCACTCGACGCGCACCAGCGCCTCGCCGTCGGCGATCTCGGGGATCGCCTCCTCGGTCAGCTCGAAGGTGTCCGGGCCGATGCGGCCGGTGGGGCGTTCGCGAAGCAGGAAACGACGGTTTCGATCGCTCATATGCGCACCGTACCCTGCAACAAGGGGCCGCCGAACGAAAGGTTTTCCGCGGTGAACGTGATGTCGCGAATCGTCGTAGTCCCCGTAACCGCGCTGTCGATCGCGGCCCTGTCGCCGCCCGGTTCGGCCGCCGCGGAGCCGCCGCCCACCCAGCAGATCACCGTCGTCGCCGTCGGACCCGACGGCAAAGCGATCAACGGTTACCACGTCGCGTCCGGGCCGGGCGACGTCGGCCAGGCCAGCGACTGCAGCACGCCGTCGCCGTCGGCGGTGGCCGACAACGTCTACTCCTGCTCGCCGAGCGCGGTCGGGGCCGGCACCTGTTGGCCGTCGACGCCGGGATCGCTGCTGTGCGTGGACGATCCCTGGGACAGGAGCATGCATCGCGTGACGTATGACCGTCCGCTTCCGCCCGTGACCGCGCCCGCGACCCCGGACCCGTTTGCGCTGACGCTCGACGACGGCACCCGTTGCCGGCTCCGTAACGGCGGGGCCTGGGGTTGGCGCGCCGACGGCTACGAGGGCGCCTACTGGTGCGGCGACCCGCACGCGAACCTCTCGGTGCTGTGGCTGCCCAGCCAGGGCGCCGGGAGTTGCATCGACCGCTCGGGCGCGGCGTGGACCGTCAAGGTCGGTCAGCTCGGCGCGGGGGAGGCGAGCCTGCCCCCGCCCCAAACCCGGACGGTGACCGAAGCGTGGTTCGCGGGGGGCAAGGCCGGTCAATAGGCCGGCGCGGGTGCTGCTATAACCCACGTATGTCAGCCCCCAGACACACGATCACCCACGTTTCGGACACCGCCCGCTGGACCGCGTTGCACCGGGCGACCGAAACCGCCCGTCCCGACGCCCTTTTCAGCGACCCGCTTGCCGAGCGCCTCGCCGGCGAACACGGCCGCGAGATCGTGGCCAACGTGCCGCGGTCGACCCGCAACGGCTGGTGGCTCGTCGCGCGCACCAAGATCATCGACGACGCCATCACCGAAGCGATCGCCGCCGGCTGTGACCGGGTGCTGAACCTCGCCGCCGGCCTGGACACGCGGCCCTACCGGCTCGACCTCCCGGCCGATTTCACCTGGGTGGAGGCGGACCTGCCGAAATTGCTCGGGGAGAAGACGCAGTTGCTGGCCGACGAGACGCCGCGGTGCCGGCTGACCCGCATGGCCGTCGACCTGGCCGACGCCGCGGCCCGCCAGGACTTCCTCGACGAGGCCCTGGCCGGCGCGGCCCAGGCGCTGGTGCTGACCGAGGGCCTATTGATGTACCTGGAGGACAGCGACGTCGTCGCGCTCTCCGCGGCGATCACGCGACCCGAGGTCAGGTGGTGGATGCTGGACTTCGCGGGCCCCGGCCTCAAGAAGATGATGAACAAGAAGATGGCCGGCATGCTGCAGAACGCGCCGTTCAAGTTCGCACCCGAGAACGGGTTGGCCTACTTCGAGGACCTCGGCTGGCGCACCGTCGACGTGCAGGCGCTCTATCTCGCCGCCCACCGGTTCCGTCGCTTGCCGGTGTGGATGCGCCCGCTCGCCTGGCTGCCCCAGCCGGACCCGCGGCACCCGGGAGGCAGGGCGTGGAGCGCCACCGCCCTGCTCACGCGCTGAGCGCGACTACCAGACGCGGATCCAGTCGACGAGCATGTCAGCAGGATAGGTCCCCGGCCCGGGATCGCCGCCACCGGAACCCGCCACCGCCAGGTTGAACACCGGGTAGACCGTGTAGCCGGGCCCGTTGAACGGCCAATCCGGCAGGGAGCTGGCCGGCACGTCGAAGTAGGGCTGCGCGCCGTCGGCATAGTCCTTCCAGAACCGGATGCCCGCCTCGTCCCACTGGGTTCGCCAGGTGTGCCAGCCGCTGTCCATCGCGATGTTGTGGGTCTTCCACTCTCCACCGTTGGCCTTGGCGTGGACGGTGGTGGCCGAGGGCCAGCTGCCGTTGCCGTACCACTCCATGACGTCGATCTCGCCCTGGTCCTCGTTGCCAAGCCAATAGGCCGGCCAGGCGCCCGCCGTCAGGCAGTTGAGCTTGATGCGGGCTTCCCAGGTGTGGCCGACGCCGCCGCGCCAGAGGCTTTGAACCTTCCCGCTGTAGTAAGTGGGGCCGTCTTTCGCCGCCCGGAGCACGAGATTCGAGTTCCCGTCGAGGAAGACGTTGCGCCGGTCGTCGCGGTACTGCCCGATGTGCTCGGGCTGCTCCCAGTAGGTCGGGTCTTTGATCGTCTCGCGGGCCCTGGCCACCGTCCACTTCGACGCGTCGGGCGCCGAGCCGGCGGGGCCGTCGAATTCGTCGTGGAAAATGTAGCTGCCGGTTTGGCCGCTGGGCGCGTCGGGAGCGGGCGGGCGATCCGCCGGCGATTCCCGTCCCGACGGGCGGGCCCGGGCTTCCGGCGCAGGCAGCGCGGCTGCCAGCACGCCGATCCCGGTCGTCAACATCATGCGGCGGCGATCCATCTTGGGCATACGCAAGGGACCCTAGCAGTCGCCATCGCGGCGACCGAACCGGGAATTGTTGTCGGTGGCCCCCACTAACATTTCGAATCGCCGGCGGGCCAGCGCGGACGACGGTGCGAAGCGGCTGAAGGATTAGTCAAAATTCATGGCTAATTCTCAACTTCGTGGGTGGTTTGGTCTCAGGATCGGCCGGGCATTCTGGGATCACAAGCCGATAACCACAAGTCGTAGAGCTTTTGCGGGTTGCGCTGAGAGGAGTTAACGATCGTGGCTAATACAACGGGAGCGACGGTTATTTTCCTTCAGTCCCACCCGATATGGACCGCGGCCCAGCGTCACGAGCGCGAACGCAACGAGGCGATGCGCCGCCATCCCGCCTTCCGCGCCCGTCAGCGCGCCGCGGTGGCCGGCGGCGAGGTCGTCCCGCTTGTCCGCGACTTCAAGCTGTACTCGAGCACGAACACCCCGGCCTGAGAATTCCGAGCGCAAATTGCGCCGAAGCGGCGACTCAGTCTTTGTCGCCCGGCGGGGTTAGTCGCCCGCAAAAACGATCCGATAACTTCCCGCGTCCGGCGCCCTGACCCGGTCGGTCCGCTCGAAGCCGGCTTTCGGCAGTTTTTCAATTACCGCTGTCGCCTTCGCGGCGGGAAGCGCGGCCGGTCGCGAGAAGGGATGGGCAACAATTGCTTTGCGGCGCGGCATACTGCGCGTGCGCTGTGGCGCACCGGGGCATCGCCTAGGGGTCTGGCGCGCTCAGAGCTTGCCGGCGACGAAGTCGGCGGCCTGATTGGCCATCCCGGCATCGATGTACGCGCCGGCCAGGTGTTGGGGCCAGTTGGCTTTCCAGGTGTTCGGGTCGGCGGGGTTGCAGATCGGGTCAGCGCCGTGGCACAGCTCGATGGTCCGGTCGTTGTAGACCGGGCTGAAGTTCGTGATAGGGCCCACCCACTGGCTGCCGTTGCCGAACAACGCCACGGCGGCGATGTGCTGGTCGGCGCCCGGCGGGAGGGGGCTGTCGAACCCGAACGCGCTGATGGGCGCGGCGAGCACCACGTCGGTCACTGCCGCGCCGAGCGAGTAGCCGCCCAGCACCAGCCGGGTATTCGGGCAATTGGTGATCATGTCCTGAACATGGCGGCTCATGTCGTTGGCGCCCTGAGCGACCTCGGTGTCGGCGGGGTAATTGACGGCATAGACACTGATGTTCTTGTTGACCTTGGAGCGCAGCGCACTGATGAACGCGTTGCCCAGCGCTCCCGCTCCGGGCGATTCCATTCGGCCACGGGCGAACACCACCTGCACCGGGGGACAGTTGGCGGCCGCGGCGCCGGGAATCGGGGGCGACGGCAGCACAACGGGCAGCGCCAGCGCGGCCGCGGTAAGAACCGCCGCCAGGCCGATGTCACCGAGTCTGCGGGCGAGCACAGCATGATCGTAGAGCGATCCCGACTCCGCCGCTGGTCAATGTGTCGGCCGCCATGGACCACCCCGATCCGGTGACGCCGCTCACCGATAGGTTCGGGGGTATGACTCACACCGACGTCGGTAACACCGAGCGCCTGTTTGCGTTGGCCGAGCAGGTACGGGGTTTCCTGCCCGCCGATGAGGGGCGTGCGCTCTACGAGGCCGGGCTGCGGTATCTCGGTGGCGGCGTCGGTGTCGAGATCGGCACCTATTGCGGCAAATCCACGCTGTTGCTCGGTGCGGCCGCCCAACAAACCGCAAGCGTGCTCTACACGGTCGACCACCACCACGGCTCCGAGGAACACCAGGCCGGCTGGGAGTACCACGACGCCTCGCTGGTCGACGAGGTCACGGGTTTGTTCGACACCCTGCCGACGTTCCGTCGCACGCTCGACGCCGCGGGGTTGGACGACCACGTCGTCGCCATCGTCGGGAAGTCGCCGGTCGTCGCCACGGGATGGGGGACGCCGCTGCGGTTTCTGTTCATCGACGGCGGCCACAGCGAGGCCGCGGCGAACCAGGATTTCGACGGCTGGGCGAAGTGGGTCGCCGTCGGCGGGGCGCTGGCCATCCATGACGTGTTCCCGGACCCGCGGGACGGCGGGCGGCCCCCGTACTACATCTATTGCCGCGCGATCGATTCCGGCACGTTCCGGGAGGTCTCGGCGACCGGATCGTTGCGGGTGCTCGAACGCGTCAGCGGCGAACCGGGCGCACCGATCTGACCGAACTCAGGTCACCAACCGGGCCCGGTCGCGACGCATTCGCAGTCGAAGTCCGTCTGCAGGCCCATCGGCAGGTCATCACCGCGGAAGATCCCGGCGCCCGCGGTGGTGTTCGACAGCGCGTCCGCGGCGAGAATCATCGCCGCACCGGTCCACGTGGTGCGCTCCTCGGGCCACCGCTTCCCGTCGGCGAACACCAAACCCGTCCAGTACGAGCCGTCCTCCTCACGGAGATGCTGCATCGCACCGAACTGCCGGTGGGCGGCCGACCGCTGGCCGATGGCGTCCAGCGCCATCACCAATTCGCATGTCTCCGCGCCGGTTACCCATGGCCGGTCGGCCACGCAGCGAATGCCCAGGCCGCCGACGACGAAGGTGTCCCACCGTTCTTGGATCCGCGCGGCCGCCCGGGGCCCGCGCAGCGCGCTGCCGAGGATGGGGTAGTACCAGTCCATCGAGTAGCGATCCTTTTCGGTGAACGCCTCGGGGTGGGCGGCTATCGCGTGGCCGAGCCGGCCCAGCGCCAGTTCCCACTCGGGCTGCGGCTCGCCAACCAGGGCGGCGAGCGCCAGGGCGCACCGAATGCTGTGAAAAACGCTCGCGCAGCCGGTCAGCAGCGCTTCCTCCAGGGGGCCGACTTCGCTTCGGGCCCAACAGATCTCGCCGTAGCCGACCTGCAGGTCAATGACGAAGTCGATCGCCTTGTGCACCACCGGCCACATCCGGGCGGCGAAGCGCCGGTCACCGGTGACGAGCACGTGGTGCCACACTCCGGTGGCGATATAGGCGCAGAAGTTGCTGTCGCTGTTGCCGTCTTCGACGACCCCCGCGCGCAGCTGGATGGGCCAGGAGCCGTCGGCCCGCTGGGTCCGGCGACTCCAGTCGAACGCGGCGCGCGCCGGCTCCAGCAGCCCGGCGGCGGTGAGCGCCATCGCGCACTCGACGTGATCCCAGGGGTCGGTGTGGCCGCCCTCCGACCAGGGGATGGCCCCCGAGGATTCCTGGATGGCTGCGATGGACAGCGCGGTTTGACGACATTGCTCGGGGGAGAGGACGCCCGGGACCGAGGGTGGGTTAGACCGACGCAACTGAATAACCCACCGCTGCTTGGTTTTTAGCCACCGGGTGCTTGACGAAGTACATGGCCACGCTCTTGCCGACCAGCGGATTGAGCAGCGATTCGGCCAGCTGGGTTACCTTCGGGCGCCGCATCAGGTCCCACACCAGGAGCTTGTGGTAGGCGGACACGGCTCGATGCTCGGTGTTCGAGACTCCCACGGCGCATTTCAACCACCAGAAGGGCGAGTGCAACGCGTGCGCGTGGTGAGCGTGCGTCATTTGCATTCCGCCGTCGAGGATCTTGGCGCGCAATTCACTGGCCCGGTAGACGCGCACGTGGCCACCCTCGTTGCTGTGGTATTCGTCGGACAGCAACCAACAGACCCGTTCCGGCAGCCACCGCGGCACACTGACCGCCAATGTGCCGCCGACTTTGAGCACCCTGATCAGTTCGGCGATGGCGGCGTCGTCGCGCGGTATGTGCTCAAGGATTTCGGACGCGATCACGCAGTCGAACGTCTCGTCGGCGTAGGGCAATTTGAGCGCGTCCCCGACCACGACCTTCGCCGATGCCCCGGCGGGCGCCTCACCGGTTTCGGCCATCGCGCGCAAAATGGTGTCCACCGAACGCAATTCGGCCTCATCGCGGTCGAACGCGATCACGTCGGCGCCGCGCCGATACGCCTCGAACGAGTGCCGGCCCGCCCCGCAACCGACATCGATGACCTTGGTGGCCGGTCCGATCCGCAGCCGGTCGAAATCGACTGTCAGCATTGCGCTTCTCCCTGGGCCGCCGACGAAGCGGCCCGGCGAGCGATCGCGCGCTCATACACCCGAACCGTTTGAGCGGCCACGGCCTCCCAGCTGAAGACGTTGACCGCGCGGGTGCGTCCCGCCTTGCCCAGGTTCCGCCGCTTCTCCGGCGAGTCCAGCAGGGCACCGAGCGCGTGGGTGAGCGCGTCGACGTCGGCGGGCGGCACCAGCTCGGCGCACGCGCCGTCGGTGCCCAGGACTTCGGGGAGTGCGCCCACCCGGCTGGCCACGATCGGCGTCCCGCTGGCCATGGCCTCCACCGCGGGGAGCGAAAAGCCTTCGTAGAGCGACGGAATGCAGGCTACTTCGGCCGAAGCGAACAGCGCGGCGAGCTCGGCGTCGGAAAGCCCACTGGTGATGTGGACGATGTCGGAGATGCCGAGCTCGGCGATGAGTTTGTGGGTGGGACCGTTGGGCTCCACCTTGGCGACGAGGCACAGCTCGAGATCCCTGCTGGTGCGCAGCCGGGCCACCGCGTGCAGCAGCGTGCGGACGCCCTTGAGCGGGGTATCGGCGCTGGCGATCGCGATGATCCGTCCGGCCCGCCGGGGCTGCGGCCCCGGCTTGAACAGCTCGGTGTTCACGCCCAGCGGCACGACGTGCAGCTGATCGGGGGAGACAGCGAAGTCGCTGACGATGTCCGCGGCCGACGACGAGGACACCGTCAGCAGGTCGGGAATCTGGCGCGCCACCCACTGCTGCATGTCGAGGAACCCGTACCACCGCCGCACCAACGGTTTTCGCCACCATCGCGCGGCGGCCAGGTCGAGCACGCGGTCGCGGGTGATGGGGTGGTGGACGGTGGCCACCACCGGCAGACCCGCGCCGGCGATCGTGAGCAGTCCGGTGCCCAGGCTCTGGTTGTCGTGGACGACGTCGAAATCGGCCGTCCGGCCGGCCAGCAACCGGGCGGCGCGCATCGTGAACGTCCGCGGCTCCGGGAACCCCGCCGTCCACGTGGTGAGCAGTTCCAGCAGGTCGATCGAGTCACGGATCTCGCTGGGGCGCGGCACGCGAAACGGGTCGGGCTCGCGATAAAGGTCCAGGCTGGGCACCTTGGTCAGCCGTACCCGCGGGTCGAGCAGGTCGGGGTAGGGCTGGCCGGAGAACACCTCGACGTCATGGCCCAGTTCCACCAGCCCGTGGCTGAGATGTCGCACGTAGACGCCCTGTCCGCCGCAATGGGTTTTACTACGGTAGGACAGCAGGGCAATTCGCATACTCAACTCTTCTTTGCTGGTGAATGACCGCGGAACAGCGCCGAACCCATCGCGGTCAACGGACTCCCGAACTCCGTGACAGCAAACTGGACATGTGTCCAGACTATAGTTCGATCACCTAATCGAGCGCAACGAGCTCGAACGTCACCGGCATCCGCGGGAACGGTCTCACGAAAATCCGGCATCAAAGGATCATGCCACCCGGCCCGAAAGCGGGTTGACCCGTTCCGCCCGGCCGGGAGTGCGACCGGGCGTGCCCCGGGTGATCGGGGTCGCGGTCGACGCACGGCTGGCGGATAACCCCGACGTAAAGGTCGGTTTTTCTGCGAGCCGGCCTCCATGTCGCCCGGGCGGCATCGACGCGGCGCGGCCCACGGCATCCCCGGCCGTCAGCGTCCGGCCGGCCGCACGGCGCGCGGCGCCACCAGCCCCAACCTGCGCGGCGGCGATGCCGTCGGGGATCCGGGCCGCAACCTACTCGGGCCCGCTCAGGAGCGGCGAAAGCCGGCCGCGTTGGCGCGCCGCGAGCTCATCGAGGCAACAGCACCGGTTCTGAGCCGTTTGTTACCATCGCGCGGTGCAGGGTTCGGCTGCATCAGGCGAACGCCGCGGGCGGCGATCGGCGTCGCGACGCGACGTTCTGAAACTTGCCGCGGCGCCGGCTTTCCTCAGCTTCGTGACGTCGGCCGCCAGCTCCGCCGCGCCAACGGCGTCCGCCGCCGACCTACGGCTGATCGATTTCGCCGAGCGCAGGATTTCCCCGGACGAGATCAAATCCGCGGGCTATGCCGGGGTGGTGAATTACGTTTCCGAGTCGCGGCCGGGCGCGCATTTCGAGGCGAAGCCCATCACCCGCGAGTACGCGGACGCGCTGCGCGCCGCGGGCCTGCAGATCGTCAGCAATTTCCAGTACGGCAAACCCGGGTGGCCCGACCCGTCGGACTACACCCGCGGTCATGACGGCGGGGTCGCCGATGCCCAGACGGCGCAACGGTTGCACGCCGCCGCCGGGGGCCCGCCGTCGGCCCCGATATTCTTCAGCGTCGACGACGACATCGACGAGAACACCTGGAACAGCATTGCGGTGCAATGGTTTCGGGGGATCAACTCCGCACTGGGCGTGGGCCGGACCGGCATCTACGGGCATGCCAACGCGTGCGGCTGGGCGATCCGGGACGGCGTCATCGGGAACTCGACCACACCGGGGCACCGGTGGGCGTGGCAGACCAAGTCGTGGTCGCACGGCGCGCGCGAACCCGCGGCGGTGCTCTACCAGGCCGTGGTCAACAGCCCGGCCAACCCCAGCCCGCTGCTTGGCGGGATCAACGTGGACATCGACGAGGTGTTGGCCGCCGACTACGGCCAGTGGAGCCTGGATCGGTGAGCCGTGCGGGCGGCTGATGGCTGATCGCGGCGTACCCGCCGTGCAGTTTCTGCGTGACGCCGGGCGAATCGCCATGGCGCACAGGGGTTTTACGTCGTTCAAGTGGCCCATGAACAGCATGGGAGCCTTCTGCGAGGCGGCTAAGCTCGGGTTTCGTTACGTCGAGACCGACGTTCGGGCGACGCGCGACGGCGTCGCGGTGATCCTGCACGACCGGAACTTCAGGTCGGAGTCGGGGGAATGTGGCGCCATCGACCGCTGGCACTGGCGCGACGTCCGTCACCTGCATCTAGGTGCGGGAGAATCGATCCCGACCCTGGAGGAACTCCTGGGCACGCTGCCGGACATGCGGATCAACATCGATATCAAATCCGCGTCCGCCATCGTTCCCACGGTCGAGGTGATCGAGCGAATGAAGGCACACGACCGGGTGCTGATCACATCGTTTTCCGAACGCCGGCGGCGCCGTGCGCTGAGTCTGCTGTCCAAGCGGGTCGCCAGTTCGGCGGGCATCGGCGCGTTCCTGGCCTTGCCGGCGGCACAAACGCCGGCAAGCCGGTCCTACGCCTGGCAGCTGTTGCGTGACAGTGACTGCCTTCAGCTGCCGCCGCGGCTGGGTCGGATACCGATCATCACGCGCGGGTTGGTCCGGGCCCTTCACGAGTCCGGACGCCAGGTGCACGCCTGGACGGTCGACGACCCGGCCACCATGCACGCGCTCTTCGATATCGGCGTTGACGGCATCATCACCGATCGGGCGGACGTGCTCCGTGAGGTGCTGGTCGCCCGCAACGAATGGCGACCGCGCCAGGCCCACTGATGGGTCCGGTCGGCCGGCGCCGCCGATTACGAGACTTAAACCACGGCGAGCGTTCGCGGCGTGTCGTGTGCGTCGTTTACGTGTCGCGAGCCGACCAGGTTTTTCTCGCGCTGACCTGACGCACGGCGCCCCGCGAGCCGATGGCCCGCGGGGCGCCGCTTGCTATCCCGGTCTTACTTGAGATCGAACCGATCGCTGTTCATGACCTTGACCCACGCCGCGACGAAGTCCTCGACGAACTTGCCCTGGTTATCGTCCTGGGCGTAGACCTCGGCCAACCCGCGCAGCACCGAATTCGACCCAAACACAAGGTCGTTCGCGGTAGCGGTCCACTTGACCGCGCCCGACGCCCGGTCGCGGCCCTCGTAGACGTTCTCGGTGGTCTCCGACGGCTTCCACTCCGTGCCCATGTCGAGCAGGTTGACGAAGAAGTCGTTGGTCAACGCGCCGGTCCGGTCGGTGAACACCCCGTGCTTGCTGCCGCCGTGGTTGGCGCCGAGGGCACGCAGCCCGCCGATGAGCACCGTCATCTCCGGGGCGGTCACGCCCAACAGGTACGCCCGCTCGATCAGCAGGTGTTCCAGCGGCGCCTTCTCCCCGGGCCGGATGTAGTTGCGGAAGCCGTCGGCCCGCGGTTCGAGCACCGCGAAAGACTCCACATCGGTGTTCTCCTGCGAGGCGTCGGTGCGTCCCGGCGCGAAGTGCACGGAGATCTCGTAGCCGGCGTCCTTGGCCGCCTTCTCGACCGCCGCGGACCCCGCCAGCACGATCAGATCGGCCAACGAGATCTTCTTGCCTCCCGACGCGGAGCCGTTGAAGTCCTGCTGGATCTTCTCCAGCACCGGCAACACCTTGTCGAGCTCCGAGGGCTCGTTGCACTCCCAGTTCCGCTGCGGCTCCAGGCGCAGGCGCGCGCCGTTGGCGCCGCCGCGCTTGTCGGTGTTGCGGTAGCTGCCGGCCGCCGACCACGCGGTCTTGACCAGCTGGGGCACCGACAGGCCCGACTCGAGGACCTTGCTCTTCAGCGCCGCGACGTCACCGTCGTCGACCAGCTCGTGGTCGACGGCCGGAACCGGGTCCTGCCAGAGCTGCGGTTCGGGAATCCAGGGCCCGAGGTAGCGGCTGATCGGTCCCATGTCGCGGTGCAGCAGCTTGTACCAGGCCTTGGCGAACGCCTCGGTCAGCTCCTCGGGGTGGTCCAGCCAACGGCGCGTGATGTCCCGGTAGATCGGGGACTCCCGCATCGAGATGTCGGTGACCAGCATTGTGGGTGCGCGGCCCGGTCCGCCGAACGGGTCGGGGATGGTGCCCGCACCGGCGCCGTCCTTGGCGACGAACTGCCAGGCGTCGCCGGGGCTCTTGGTGAGCTCCCACTCGTAGCCGTACAGCGTCTCCAGGAAGGTGTTGTCCCACTTGGTCGGGGTCGGCGTCCAGACCACCTCGAGGCCGCTGGTGATGGCGTCCTTGCCCACGCCGGTGCCATACGAGCTCTTCCAGCCCAGCCCCTGCTGTTCGATCGGGGCCGCCTCCGGCTCGGGCCCGACGAGGTCGCCGGGGCCGGCGCCGTGGGTCTTGCCGAAGCTGTGCCCGCCGACGATCAGGGCGGCGGTCTCCTCGTCGTTCATCGCCATCCGGCCGAACGTCTCGCGGATGTCGATGGCGGCGGCGATCGGGTCCGGCTTGCCCTCGGGACCCTCGGGGTTGACGTAGATCAGCCCCATCGTGGTGGCGCCGTACGGCTGGGCGAGGTCACGCTCCCCGGAGTACCGCTTGTCGGTGCCCAGCCAGGTGTCCTCCTCGCCCCACAGGATCTCCTCGGGCTCATAGACGTCCTCGCGGCCGAACGCGAAGCCGAACGTCTTGAAGCCCATCGACTCCAGCGCGCAGTTGCCCGCGAAGATGATCAGGTCGGCCCAGGAGATCTTGTTGCCGTACTTCTTCTTCACCGGCCAGAGCAGCCGGCGGGCCTTGTCCAGGCTGACGTTGTCCGGCCAGCTGTTGAGCGGGGCGAAGCGCTGCATGCCCTGCCCGCCGCCGCCGCGGCCGTCGAAGATGCGGTAGGTGCCCGCCGCGTGCCAGCTCATCCGGATGAACAGGCCGCCGTAGTGGCCGTAGTCGGCGGGCCACCAGTCCTGCGAGGTGGTCATCACCGAGATCACGTCCGCCTTGAGCGCCTCGACGTCGAGCTTGGCGAACTCTTCGGCGTAGTTCCAGTCCTCGCCGTACGGGGTTGATTTCGGGTTGTGCGGCTGCAGCACCGACGGGTCGACCTGATCCGGCCACCAGTCACGGTTGGTCAGCGGCCCGCGTGCCTTCGGCTCGGGCGAGGAGATCGCGGGGTTCTCGCTCTCGCTCCTGCTGGCCGTCTTGGAGTCGTCGTGCGGCGGCCGGCTTTCGGATATATCTGACACAGCAATCCTTCCTTGGTGAATCGGGCTGCGAGCTAGGGACCTGCAGTCGAACAGTCGGGGCAGACGCCCCAGTAGATGACTTCGGCCTCGTCCAGGACGAAGCCATCCAAAACGTTGTTGTCGTCGGACGGGGTGAGACAGGGCGCCTCACCGACGGCGCAATCGATGTCGGAGATCACGCCGCAGGCCCGGCACACCACGTGGTGGTGGTTGTCGCCGACGCGCGACTCGTAGCGGGCGACCGACCCGGCGGGCTGGATCCTGCGTACCAACCCGACGGTGCTCAGCGCGTTGAGGACGTCGTACACCGCCTGGCGGGACACGTCGGGCAGGCCCACGCGGACGGCGGAGAAGATGGTCTCGGTGTCGGAATGCGGGTGGGCGTCAACGGCCTCCAGCACCGCGATCCTGGGCCGGGTCACCCGGAGATCGGCCATGCGCAGTCGTTCCGCGTAATCGGCCGTCGATGACACCGCACCAATATCACGCACTTATTTGGAACGAGTCAAGACTTTACTGTGAAGTGACGCACAACCGGCGGTGACGAATGAGCTGCGTCACGTCTGCGGCTTCAGGGCGCTGCCTTTGCGCCAGTCGTCCCAACTGAGTGTCCAGTCACCGTTCTGGGCCAGCGTCAGCGGTGGGCCGCCGCTGTTGCGGACCTCGACCACGTCGCCGGGTACGGAGAAGTCGTAGAACCATTTCGCGTTGTCGGCATTGAGGTTCAGGCATCCGTGCGAGGTGTCCTGATGGCCCTGCGCCCATACCGTGGCGTCCAGCTCGTGCAGGTAGATGCCGTCGGTGCTGATCTTGGTGGCCCAGTTGATGGTTTCGCGGTAGCCCAGGCGGGAATTCTTCGGCAGGCCGAACGTGGAGGAGTCCATCACGACGGGGTTGCCCTTGTCGAGCACGGTGTAGGTGCCGGGGGGAGTCCACAGCGAGATGCTCTTGCCGCCGACGTTTTCGGTCCCGCCCATTCCCATCGAGGTGGGCATCGTGCGGACCAAGGCCCCGTTGTTGAAGACGGTGACCTGATGGGTCGCGTCGTCGGCGATGGAGACGTGGGCGTCGCCGATCCGGAACGACACCTTGGTATCGTCCTGCCCGAATAGGCCGTTGCCCAAAGAGATTCCGTAAATTTTGGCCTCGGCCGTGACGGTCGTGCCCGGCGCGTAGTAGTGCTCCGGGCGCCAATGGGCGTTCTGGTCGTCGACCCAGTACCACGAACCCTCCACCTTGGGGTTGGTGGTCACCGCCAGCTGGCGCTCGGCGGCGGCGCGGTCGGCGATCTGTTCGTCGAAGTGCGCGACGATCACCGTCCCGACCCCGTAGGTGCCGCCATCTTTGAGTGCGGCCTCCGACGTGGCGGTGAACGACACCTTGGTCTGGTTGGATGGCTTCACCGTCGAAAACGACGAAACCTGAGTTGACACAACACCATTGGGGCCCCGGCTGGTGACCGTCAGGGTATAGGTTCGGCCATACCCCAGGGGGACGGTCGGCTTCCATACGGTGTTGTCGGGTGTCGTCACGCCCTGCACCGATTTGCCGCTTTCGTTGACCATTTTGACGTCGGTCAGCGTTCCGGTGTCGGCCTTGACCGTCACGGGCGCAACCGGGTCCACGTCGTGCGCGTCCGGGCCCGGCGTGATCGTCACCTGCGCGGGCCCCGACTTGGACGAGGCGCTGCGGTGACCGCAGCCGCCGCTGAAGCAACCGATGGACGCGGCGATCACCACGGCGCCAACCAGGGCGACGACCGCCAACACCGCGAGCAGTAACCGGCGATCCCGGAGGATCCGGTGAACGGGCCGGTCACTGGTCTTGGACATCATTGAGCTGGCGGATCCTTGCGTTCTGTTGGTGCCGGGTCGAGGTCGCTCGCTGCCCGGCGCGACGATGTTGTCCTTCAGGTGCCACGGAGGTGCGGTTTTTAAACCGACGGCGCCGGGCGCGTGGATCATGGCGTCATGGCCGGCGATGAACTCGACAGTCTTTATTGGGCGCCGCCCAAGGAATTCACCGCGGAGCGCGCCAGGTTGGCCGCGGCGGCCAAACGTCGCGGGGACGACGCGGCGGCCAAGCGAATTTCCGCTTGCACCAAGCCAACTACGGCGGCGTGGATCGTCAACCGGCTCGCGCTGCGGCACCGGGACACCGGGCAGCGCTTGGCGCGGCTGGGCGATGACTTGCGTGCCGCGCACGCCGCCATGGACGGCGCCCGCATCCGGGACTTGTCGGCTCAACAGCACCGGCTCATCGACGACCTCACGCGGGCCGCATTCCAAGCGGCGGACATCGAACAGCCGTCCTCAACCGTGCGCGACGACGTCACCAGCACGCTGCAAGCCGCCATCGCCGAGCCGGAGGTCCGGCAGCGGCTCGGCCGGTTGGCCCGCCCCGAGCAGTGGTCCGGTTTCGGCGACTTCGGCGCCGCGACCGCGATACCGACAACCTCTCGCAAGACCAAGGAGCAGCCGGCGAAACCGCGGTCACAGCCCGCCAAGCGGTCCGCGCGCGACGCCGCCACGCAGCGGCGTCTCGACAAACTCACGGCGGCCGTGACCGCCGCCGAGCGCAAGGCGGCCGACGCCGACGCCGCGCTGTCCGAGCGCCGCGCCGAGCGCGATGCGGCCCGCCGGCGTCGCGATGAGGCGCTCGCGGCGTGGCGGGCCACCGAGCACGAACTCGAACGCGCCGAGGCGGGCTATGACCGCGCCAAGCGAGCCAGCCGCGAGGCGGAAGAATCGGTCAGGGAGGCGAAAGCGCAGCTGAGGCGGGCGTGACGCCGCCCCACCGGGCCGCGTCG
Organism: Mycobacterium scrofulaceum; assembly: GCF_001667885.1. GTDB lineage: Bacteria > Actinomycetota > Actinomycetes > Mycobacteriales > Mycobacteriaceae > Mycobacterium > Mycobacterium scrofulaceum_C. Next base: position 26,346 of record NZ_LZJW01000132.1, read on the forward strand.
GTGTTTCCCTGGGGTCGGCAGGGGTATTAGCCCACCCGTGACGTCTTTATGGATGACCAACCGAGGCGAACAGCCTTGGGCCGCAAGCCAGCTTGATCAAGGACCTCGCCGCGCGGATGTCATTGTCGTGGGCGCCGGCATCACCGGGCTGATGACCGCGGTGCTGTTGGCCCGGGCCGGCAAGGACGTGCTGGTGCTCGAGGCCCGCACCGTCGGGGCGTGCGCCACCGGGAACACCACCGCGAAGATCAGCCTGCTGCAGGGCTCCCACCTGTCGAAGATCCTGCCCAGGCACGGCAGGGACCTGGCCCGCGCCTACGTGGACGGGAATCGCGAAGGCCAGGACTGGGTGGTCGATTACTGCGAGTCGCACGGCATCGCGGTGCAGCGCGAGGACGCCTACACGTACGCCCAGTCGGCCAAGGGCGTGCCGTCCGCGCGACTGGAGCTCAAGGCCTGCCAAACGGTTGGCTTGCCCGCGGTGTGGGACGACGAGGCCGACGTGCCGTTCCCGTACCACGGCGGCGTGCGGCTGCCCGATCAGGCGCAGTTCGATCCCATGCCGTTCCTTGACGCACTGGCGACGGAACTGCTGGGCCGCGGCGGCCGCCTCGTCGAGCAGACCCGGGTCCGGCGGGTGTCCACCCGCGGTGACCGCGTCCGTGTGCATGTCAACGACGCCGCCCAGCGAGACGTGGAACTCGAGAGCCGGCAGCTGGTGCTCGCCACCGGCATCCCGATTCTGGATCGCGGGGGATATTTCGCGCGCGTGAAGCCGAGCCGGTCCTACTGTTTCGCGTTCAAGGTGCCCGGCAACATCACCCGGCCGATGATGATCTCGACCGACTCGCCGACCCGCTCGGTGCGCTACGCGCCGGTCGCGGACGGGGAGCGGCTGATCGTGGGCGGCGCCGGCCACACGGTGGGCCGCAAGAAGAGCCCGACGAAGGCGCTCGAAGAATTGGCGTCGTGGGCCCGCATGCACTACCCGGGTGCCGAGCAGACGCACTTTTGGTCGGCGCAGGATTACACGCCCATCGATCAGCTGCCCTACGTCGGGCCCATCCTGCCGAACACCCAAACCATCTTCGTCGCAACCGGATTCAACAAGTGGGGGATGACCAATGGCGCCGCGGCGGCGCTCGCGCTGTCGAGCCGCATCCTGGGCGGGCGAATGGATTGGGCCAAAGCGTTCGCCAGCTGGAGCCCCCACGAGTTGACTGGGCTGCCCACCGCCCTGCAGGCCAACCTGGAAGTGGGCTTCGATCTGGCCAAGGGCTGGATCACCCCGCTGCTGCGCACCGGTCGCCGAAGCCCCGGCGCGGACGAGGGCGGCGTGGTCAGCGGACCGCCGTGGCACCTGGAGGCGCGCTGCCGGGTCGACGGCATCGAGCATCGCGTTTCGCCGGTGTGCCCGCACCTCGGCGGGATCGTGAACTGGAACGACGCCGACAAGGCGTGGGAATGCCCGTTGCACGGGTCACGCTTCGCCCCGGACGGCACGTTGCTCGAGGGGCCGGCCACCCGCGACCTGTCCGCCTAGCCTCCACCGCCCAGCGTGCGCTGGGGGCGAATAAATCGCCGAACTCCCTCGGTCAGTGCACGTTCTGCGCGCAGGGCTCAGTCCGTCTTGCGGTAGACGAGCCAGCGCAACTCGATCGGCGAATGCTCGCGGTCGACGTCGAACACGTCGAGGCCATTGGCCCATCCCTCGAACCAGGCGGTGGGCGGCCAGGCGTCCGCGGGCAAGTGCGCTTTCTCGTATTCGTAGGCGGAGTCGTCGGCGACGAGTTCCAGGGAAAGCCCCGCCACCGCACTCGCCATCTGGTCGCGCGTGTAGATCATGGTGTTGCACTGCTGACCGAATTGCAGCGCGGATTGGTCGGGCACATACCCGTCGCGCGGCAGAAACGTGTTGAAAACCAATCGCCCTGCGGGAGCCAGACATTCGGCGGCCAGTTCGAACACGCCACGCAGTTCCTGGGCCGTGCGGAAGTCGGGTACCACTTCCGAGAGCACCATCAGCTGGTATTCGTCGTGGACGCTCTCCATCGCGGTGAAGACGTCGCTCTGGATCACCCGCACGGCCAGCGATTGGCTCTGCGCCTCCGCGCGCATGACGTCGGCAAGTTTTTCGGCCATCTCGACCGCATCCACCGGGTGGCCCTTACGCGCCAGCGCCAGCGCGTTGCGCCCGGTACCGGCGCCGACGTCCAGCACGCGGTAGGTCGTCGGGTCGCCCGCTTCCGCGGCCAGAGCGAGCACCCGCGCGTCGGGCTCGTTGCCGAACAGCGGCGCCGGACGCACGGCCACCCATTCGTCGTAGTCGGCGTCGAGCGTGCGCCACTCGGCCTTGACACGGATGTTGACGCTCGTCCCGAAGGGGGCGTTGAACGAGATGACGATGTCCGAGCGAGGGGAGGCCTTGAAGCCCTTCGCGAGCTCGGTCTCGAGGGAGATCCGCAGCTGGGCGGACTGTTCGGGGGTGTGCCAGACGCCCAGGGTGGCGCAGATGTTGCCGCACAACTGCACGTACTCGTCGATCAGGCTGGGGACGGCCGGCACTCTGATGTGCCCCTCGGCCGACGTCCGGCGGTACCACCGCCTGATCATTGCTTCGTAGAGGAGCGACGGATCGAGAGGCTCAGAAGGCGGACCCTGCACCAGAACCTTCTACACGACCCGGCCGCTTTGCACCACCGATCGAATCCAGCCGTCGTTCACCCTGATCGGGCGGCGTCTTCGAGCAGATCGGCGGCCTTCGCGACGCTGTCGGCGGGTTTGGTCATCCGGGCGGCCAGCTCTCGGGCTCGGGCGGCACATTCCGGAGTCAGGATCGAGCGCAGGTCGGCGACCAGTGAGTCCAGAGTGCTGTCGAAAAACCCCCGGCCGGCTCCGACCTTCAGATCTTCGACAGCCTGTGCCCACATCGGCTGGTCCCAGACCGTCCACAGGATCAGCGTCGGAACCCCGGCCCGCAGACCCGCTGCCGTAGTGCCTGAGCCCCCGTGGTGGACCACCGCGCGACAGGCGGGAAAGATCGCCGCGTAATTCAGCGCATCCACCATCTTGACGTGGCTCGACCGTGCGACGTGGCCGAAGTCGTTTGCGCCGGCGCAGATCAACGCCCGCTCACCCAGTTGCGCGCAGGCCGCGCTGATGACGGCGACCGTTTCGGCGGGAGACTCGATCGGGGTGCTGCCGAAACCGAAGTAGATCGGCGGCGTCCCCTCGGCGATCCACGCCAGTACCTCGTCGTCGGCATCCGTCGGCAACTCGAGCGTCAATGATCCGACGAAGGGTCGCCGACCGGCGGGCTCCACCCATTCGGCTGCCGGGCCGGGCAAGCAGAGTTCGTCATACGTTTGCAGTTCGAGCCATCCGTCTTCCGAGCGCGCCGGCCGGGCGGCGGCCTGCGGCAATCCGAGCGCGCGACGTTGAGCGTCCCCGGCGTCCCTGGTGATTTTCGAATACAACTCACTCGAGGGCATGATCCGCGCCGGGAAGACGTGGAGCGCAGCGAGCGGGATCCCGTGATATTCGGCGACGTTGGCGGCCAGCGCCTGGTCGTTCATGTGCGCCACAATCAAGTCCGCGCCCTGCGCTAGCGGCGTCAGTGTCGCGCTCTTCTCCGACCAGATGCGGTTGACCCGGTCAGCCACTTGAGGCGCCGCGCCGATGCCGTGGAAGCGGCCGAGGAGTTCCCTCGCCGCGTTCATCGAGCCCTGTGTGTCGGGCCCGTAGGCGACCCCGACCAGCCCCGCGGACTCGACGAAACCCACCTTGTCCGGCGGAACGGCCAGTTGGACGTCGTGGCCTCGACGGGACAGCTCCCGACCGACGGCGGCGCAGGGCTCGATATCGCCGCGCCCCCCGTAACCCACCAAGACAAACTTCATTCGCTCCGACCTCGCTCGCGGTGTCCGGTATCGATCCAAGCAGACCAAGTGACGTCGGGCCGGGTCCGCTGCGATTGGCGCAGCCCGCACGGGCACAGCCCCGAGACCGCTCCGTGGCGTTGACGGGCTCCGTTGCGCTGCGAGGGTAATTTATCGGTGTTCTCGAGGCGGGGGCGGCGGGGTGAGGGGCGGCACCCGATTATCCGCCGGTGCCGAACCTGTACTACTAGAAAGTAACGAGATTTGTTTGCTGCCCGTTGGGCAATCCCCCTACCGCCCGCAACGAGCCGTTAACGCCGTGGCTACCCGTTAGCCCGTCCGGAGGGATCGACGACATGGACTTCGCAGCACTGCCTCCGGAGATCAACTCCGCGCGGATGTACACCGGCCCCGGGGCCGCGCCGCTGCTCACCGCCGCGATGGCGTGGGACGCGCTGGCCGGCGCGCTGCATTCCGCTGCGACCTCCTACCAGTCGGAGGTCGCAGCGCTGACCGGCGGGCCGTGGCTCGGGCCGGCGGCGGCGGCGATGGCGGCCGCGGCCGCCCCGTTCGTGACCTGGACGCGCACCGCCGCCGCACAGGCCGAACAGACCGCCAACCAGGCCAAGGCCGCCGCGGCGGCCTACGAGGCGGCGTTCGCCGAAACGGTGCCGCCGCCGGTGATCGCGGCCAACCGCAGCCTGCTGATGTCCCTGATCGCGACGAATCTCTTGGGTCAGAACACGCCGGCGATCGCGACCACGGAGGCGCAGTACTCGGAGATGTGGGCGCAAGACGCCGGAGCCATGTACGCCTACGCGGCGGCGTCGGCGTCGGCCACGAGGCTGACGCCGTTCGCCCCGCCAGAACAAAACACCGATTCCGGCGGATCGGTGCGACAAGCCGCCGCGCTCACCCAGGCCGCCGGCACGTCGGCCGGGAAGGTGCAAAACGCCGTCTCCTCGACGCAGGCCTTCGCCGCGGCGCCCAACGCGCTGCTCAGCCTGGCGAGCCCGCTCGATTTCGGCTTCGGCGGGCGGGACCTGCTGGGCCTGGCGGCGGACCTGAGTGCGGTGTTCGTCGACCCCGAAGTCGGGACGGCGGGGCTCGCCGCGGCCATCGTGGCGCTTCCCTACGACGTCTCCGGGGCGCTGACCGGTTTCCACACCGACGACATCGTCAGCGGCTGGGCCGGGGTCCAGTCGTGGCCTGGCTCGGCGCCGGTGCCCCCGACGCCGTTCCCGGTCATCACCAACCCTGCCGGCGGGTCGGCGGCGACGGCGGCCCTGGGCGACGCCAACACGGTCGGCGCATTGTCGGTGCCGCCGGCGTGGACGGCGGCCGCCCCCGCCGTGCGCCCGGCCGCGCTGGCCCTGCCCGCCACCACCGTCGGCGCGGCCGCTCCAGCCACGTCCACAGGTAGCGGCAGCTTGTTCGGCGAGATGGCGGCGGCGAGCATGGCCGGGCGCGCCATAGCCGGCACGGGCGGCGGCGCGGGTCGCGCGGAGCGGCTCAAGGCCTCGACACAGAAGGCGACCCAGGGTGGGGCAACGGCACCGCAGGTTCCCGCCGGTGGCCCGATCACCAGCATCGCCGCCGAGCTGCGCGAGCTGGCCTCCCTGCGCGATGCGGGAATCATCACGGAGGACGAGTTCCTCGAGCAGAAACAGCGGTTACTGCCGCACTGACGCGCTCGCGCATTGGACGCGTGCGCCTTTTCCACCGCGACAAACGACGTCCAATATCGATAGATGCCACGTGCAATTATTTCGTATGATATTTGTGTGCTGGTGCGTCATTTCTGCTCGATGGCAACCGGAAGTCGTGAATTATTGAGTCGCTAACGCTCGCGTCACCCGCACGGCATCATTTGGCTATAACCGGAGCCGAAGTTTCCAACTTCGGCCGCCAATGCCTTTTCGCTTTGGACATTCGCTGAGCCGGCTCACCTGCGGAACAGCGCCGTCGAACTCGAACCGAGATCGCCAAAAGAACGGCCCCGCGGCCAGTCGGGCGAGGGCGCAGCAGTTTTCTTACTTTTAATATCGGGGCCTGCCGCCCACTCATATACTGACGCCACCCCGACACCGACAAGAAAAGAAGGACGCGAAATGCTTACACCCCGTTGGCTGGCGAAACTCACAATTCCCGTGATGGTTGGCGCTGCCCTGACCGCGAGCACCGCGATTGCCTCGGCCGACAGCACCGACGACGCCTACTTGGCGAAATTGCACAACCTCGGATTCACGTGGCCCTCGTCGAGCGATTCCGACATGATCGCGTTGGGGCACGCGGTGTGCTCCGACCGGATGGCCGGCAAGACGCCGGATGCGATCGCCGCCGACCTGCATTCCGGCATGAGCTCGAAGGGCTTCTCGTTCGCGGACATGACCGGCTGGGTCAGCGCGGCGGAGTCCACCTACTGCCCGGGCTGATCGGTTTCCGACCTCCCACCGCTGCTCACGTCCTGCCCGCATAGTCTGGTCCAGACAGTGCGGGCAGGGTCGCTGAGTGGGGACAGCCAGTGGAGGAGCGAACGGCCTTTTCAGGCCCAGCCGCGGGGGAGATGCGGGTTGAAAGCCTGCTCCGCTACCCGGTGAAATCGATGCTCGGCGAAACCGTGCCGAGCATGTTCGTCGACGAGCACGGCGCCGAAGGGGACCGGAGGCTGGCACTGCTCGACACCACCACCGGGCACGTGGCCAGCGCCAAGAACGCCCGGCTCTGGCGCGGGCTGTTGAAGTGCACCGCGAACCGCCACGCCGGCGGGGTGAACATCGGGCTTCCCGACGGGACGAGTGTGGCGGCCGACGACCCCGGAATCGATGATCGGCTTTCGCAGTGGTTGGGGCGATCCGTCCGGCTGGTCACCCAGCGGCCCGACGGCGCGACGTTGGTGCGCCCGGATCCCGAGCAGCTGCTCGAGCTGGGGCTGGACGCCGAAGTCGGCGGCCGCATCCTGAAGATCGCGCAGGCGACGCCGGGTGACTCGTTCACCGACGAGGCCCCGCTGCACGCGATCACGACGGCCACGCTCGAACACATCGGCGTCGAGGCCCTGCGGTATCGCCCGAACCTGGTGTTCACGACGCCGCCGGGCTGCCCGCCCTATGTGGAGAACGACTGGGTCGGCGGGGAGATCGCGGTCGGCGAGGTTCGGCTGCGCGTCCTGACGGCAACGTCACGCTGCGTCGTGCCGACGCTCGAGCATGGCCCTCTGCCACGCGCACCGCAGGCGCTGCGCACTCCCGCCGCCGAAAACCGTTGGAATACAGGCGGTCACGGCGCCCAGCCGTGCGCTGGCGCATATCTCGCGGCGGTGACCGAGGGCGTCATTCACGTCGGCGACCGCGTGACGACCGGCCGGTAAGCCGTTCAGTCAGCGACTGCCGCGAAATCCACCCAGAGCTGGCGCGGCCCGCGAAACACCTGATTGTGCCGGTACGGCGGCGGGTCGACCACGAGCCTCGGAGAGTCGATGCGACGCACGAAGATCTCCAGCGCCAAATTGACCTCCAGCCGCGCCAGCGGACCGCCCATGCAGGTGTGAATCCCGCTGCCCCAACCGAAATGCTCGTTGTCGGCCCGCAATGGATCGAAGCGATCCGGATTGTCGAAGCGACGCGGGTCCCGGTTGGCGGCGGCGTAAATCAGATAAACCGCCGAGCCCGCGGGGATCACGGTCCCGCCGATCTCGATGTCGGCGGTGGCACTGCGGCTGGGAAAGAACTGCACCGCCGACTGCAGCCGTTGCACCTCTTCGATGACGCGCGGGATCAAATCGGGGCGCTGCCGCACCAGATCCCACGAGCCGGGATTGCGCAGCAGCGTCATGACGCAGTTGCTGATGGTGTTGACCGTGGAGTCATGACCGGCCACCAGCAACAGCATCGCGTTGGACGTCGCCTCCTTCAACGACATCGGGCCATCGGGCCCGTCGTCGTGTAACAGCTTGGACAGCAAACCCTCGCCTGAGGACGACGCATATTTGCGCACCAGGTCGCCCAGGTACGCCAGTAAGGCGGCGGTGCCCGCGCGGCCCCGGTCCGCCAGGGCGCGCCCTTCCTCGGTGGCGCCCTCCGGCCCAAGGTCGAGGCCCATCATGAAATCGAAGATCCAGGCATGAAACATTGACTCGTCTTCGACGGGGACGCCAAGGATCTTGCAGATGACGGCGACTGGGATCGGGTAGGCGAATTCTTCCACCACGTCCATGCGGGTGGCGCCGCGCGACCTGGCCTTGTCGAGGAGGTCATTGGCCAACCGCACAACAAGCGGTTCCATGCCGGGAATCACGTCGGGGGAGTGCGGGGGCCCGAAATGGCGCATGACCTGGCGCCGGGCCCGGTCGTGGTCGGGCGGGTCCGAGACGATGATGCTCGGCTCGCGGCCGTAGGCCTGCAGGTGTCCGCTGCCGGGCTCGGGGTCGGGCTTCTCGACACCGAAATCGGCGGGGCTGCGCCGGATGTCGGAGCTGATTCGCGGGTCGTGGGCCAGGGTGAGCAACTCGGGGTAGCCGGTGACCACGTAGGTTTTGTCGGCGACCTTGGCCACCGGCGTCTTGCGCAGTTCCTCGAAATACGGGTAGGGGTTCGGCCGGTTCTCGGATTTCATCGCTTCGGCCCAGGCGGTCGCGGCGTCCAATGTCGTCTCCTCTCAGCGGATCCGGGGCCGGAATTCGGCGCCCCGCGACGTCGGATCGTGCCCGGTGAGCACCACGTCGGGGATGTCCGTGCGTTCGCGGGGATCCGGGAATCGGGCGGGCATCGGCTCGAAGATCGCGGGACGGTCGTAGCCGGGCGGCGGGGGCGGAAACGGCGCGGATCGCTCGATCAGGGAGGCGTAATACGGCAGCCACTTGCCGTGGTTGAACGTCACCGCGGCAACGACGCGGCCCCGGTAGCCGTAGGCGGCCGCGAAGCGGCGTTGCTCGACCGAGCCCTGCGTGAAAACGATCTCGTCACCGAACGAGCACACGCCGACGCTTTTGATGTTGACGCCGAACTGCCCGGACCAGAACGAGGGCAGTGGCAGGTGCGGCCGCCGCCCCGTCTCCAGACTGATCATGTTGTTGGCCGCGACCTCGGCACCGAAAACGGCGTTGTCCCAATGCTCTTGCGACATGAATTGGTACTCGTAGAGCACGTGCGGGGCGCGCGCCACGTCGCCGGCGACGAAAATGTTGTCGGTGACCACCCCGTTGATGTCGAACGCGCGGCAGCCGGCGTCGCAGGCCACTCCCCAAAAACCGCTCGCGAGCTGCGCCCCGTCGAGCCATTCCACGTTGCGGATCGAGCCCAACGAGGCCACGACGACGTCGACCTCGAGCACCGTGCCGTCGGACAGGCGGGCCGCGCGGACGTGGCCGTCGGCGTCCCCGTCGAGGCCATCGACCGCGACACCGGTGCGCAGGTCGACTCCCGCCTCGATCTGCATCTGCGCGGCGATGTCGCCGATCACACCGCCCAGCGCACCCGCCAGCGGCGCCTTGCCGCGCTCGGCGACGGTCACCGGAAGGTCGAGCTCGCGGCACACCGAGGCGATCTCCGAGCCCACGAAACCGGAGCCGACGATGAGCACCCGGCGCGGCCGAGCCTTCAACGCGGCAGCCAGCTTCGCCGCGTCGTCGCACGTGCGCACGGCGAACAATCCCTGCAGCGCTGCCTCTTCGGGGTTGAACCAGGGGCGCGCCCTGGTGCCGGTGGCGATCAGCAGCCGGTCATAGTCGACCTTCTCGCCGTTGGCCAGCAACACCTGGCGGTTGGACCGGTCCAGCCCCACCGCCGCCACACCGAGCCGCCAGTGCGCGTCGACGGGCCGCAGGCGGGGCAGCTTGGTGTGGTCGGCGGGCACCCAGCCCTTCAGAACCTGCTTGGACAACGGCGGTCGGTCGTAGGGTTCGTGGGGCTCGTCACCGATGATGGTCAGTTCGCCCCGAAACCCTTTCTCCCGCAGGGCCTCCGCCGCTCGCAAGCCCGCCAGGGAGGCGCCGACGATGACTATCCGGCCCTCTGCCCTGAAGGTCTCAACCAGCTGGCTGACCAGCGAACCCGTTCTCATACGGTGTCCCGGTCGGCCGGGGGCTCCACTTCGAGGATGATCGCCTGCACAGGACAGGAAGCCGCCGCACGCAGCACCCGCTGTCGCGCGGCTTCGTCGGGATTGGGGTCGTAGGCGAGCGCTTCTTCACCGACGAGCCGCAATACGTCGGGCGCCAATGGGACGCACTGCGCGTAGCCCTGGCACTTGTTGAGATCGACGACCAGCCGCATGACCCGACCTCCGCCCGTCGGCTACCAGCCTTCTTTGAGGGCAGATTACTTCGCCGTGTGCGTCGGCCACAGGCTTCCCGAAAGATTCGCCTCCGTGCGGCGGTCGCGGCGGCGTCAGTCAGGCACCCAGATTGCGGAATGCCGTGTCGAGCTCCTCGGCCTGCTCGGCCAGTTCATGCTCCGAGAGCTGTGCGCCGCCGGCGCGATCGAGCACCTCCTGGCGCGTCGCGATCTGCAGGGCGCCACGGTAATCCGGTGATTCCAACTCCGCCGCCGACGCGATGTCGATGCGGCCCTCGATCGCGACCAGCACGGCGTCCTCATCCTGGCGATCCAGCAGCCGCCGGACATCCTCAGCGCTGACGCTCATGTCAGGACACCCCAACCATTTTCATCACGAGCAGCACCGCGACCGCCAGGAACACCACGGCAAAGACGCACACGCCGATCACCGTGAGTACGGAGCTGGGGGTGAACCGCCGGGTCGCGGGCGGTTGATGCTCGCCCACACCCGCGGTTTGCGGGGCGGCGGGGGGAGTGGTCCCCGCGGGGACACCCCCTCCCGGCTCGAGGCCGGGCGTTTGTACCGGGTCGGGGTTGGGGGGTTGCGCGGTCATCGCTGACACCGGTCCTTTCATGGGCTTTCACTGTGGGACGCACCGGCTTTCATACCGGGCCGCATCGCCACCCGGATGCAGTCGTCCTTCTTGTTCTTGAACAGGTCGTAGGCCCGCACGCCGTCCTCGAGCGGCAGGACGTGGCTGATCAGCTTGGCGGGATTCAGGTCGCCCTGTTCGACGTAGTCGAACAGCCGGGCCATGTAGCGCTGACCGTGCTGTTGGGCCGTTTTGAGGGTCAGCCCTTTGTTGGTCAACACACCCGTCGGAAATTTGTCGGTCAGCCCGTACACCCCGAGGACCGAGACCACTCCACCCTTGCGGCAAGCCAGGATCGCCTGTCGCAGCGCGTTGGCGCGGTCGGTCTCCATCCGCAGGAATTGCTTGGCACGGTCGTAGAGCTGCTGCACGCCGGTGCCGTGGCCCTCCATGCCGACCGCGTCGATGCAGGCGTCCGGCCCCCGCCCGCCCGTCATCTCGCGCAGCGTCTCGTGCACGCTGTCGACCGCCGTGTAGTCGATCGTTTCCAATCCGAACTCGTTCTGCGCCAACGCGAGTCGCTCCGGGATTCGGTCGACGACAATCGCGCGTTCGGCGCCGAGCAGCAGCGCGATGCGGGCGGCCATCAAGCCCACGCCACCGGCGCCCCAGACCGCGATGGTGTCTCCTCCGGCGATGTCGCAGAAGTCGGCGCCCATGAACCCGGTGGGGACCGCGTCGGAGAGAAAGAGCGCCTGTTCGTCGCTGATATCGCCCGGGATGGCAAAGCAATTCGCGTCGGCGAACGGCACGCGAACGTACTGCGCGTGCGAGCCCGCGTAGCCGCCGAACGGATGGGTGTAGCCATAGATTCCACCGGAGGGATAACCCAGCAGCGGCTGTTGCAGCTCGGCGTTGGGGTTGGTGGTGTCGCAGCACGAATACAACTCGTTCTCGCAATACCAGCACTGGTTGCAGGCGATGAATGACGGCACCACCACCCGGTCGCGCACCTTGGTGTCGCGCACCTCCGGTCCCGTCTCCACCACGACGCCCATGAATTCGTGGCCGAAGACATCGCCCTCGCGCATTCCGGGCAGGTAGCCGTCGATGAAGTGCAGATCCGATCCACACGTGGTGGTCAGCCGGACTTCGACGATCGCGTCGTGGGGGTTGAGGATCTTGGGGTCGTCGACCGTCTCCACCGAAAGATCGTTGACGCCGTTCCAGCACAGCGCGCGCATGCTCGCCGCCTTTCGCTTACCGCGCGGACTTCCGCGCGCTGGGGTTGTTCCGGATGGTCGGCACCTCGCCGGTTTGCATGAGCGCCCGCAGCCGGTACAGCGCCTTGAACGTTGCCGCGCCTGCCAGCAAGCCCGGTGCCGGTGCTGAGACGCGCAGGGTCACCTCGGTGCCCAACTTGCCCGGGGCGGGCCGATAGCCGACGGTTATCTGGTTCTTGTCGCGGGTGCCGACGAATCGAAGCCCTTCGGGCTCCGGGACCAACTCCGATTCCCACAGCACTTTCGGCCCGGTCAGCGACCGCCAGCTGTAGCGCTCCGGCCCGCGGCGCTCGACCTCGGCGATGTCACCGAGTACCACCGACATCTGCTCGGGGTCGCGCCAGAACTGTTCGATCCGCTCGACGGGGCAGGCTATGGTGACCGTCTGCCCGGTGGCGTGGCGGGGACGCGCGCCGGCGACCGTCTTGACCGCTCCCAACACCTGTTCTTTCGCGAAATCCAGATAGCTCACGCCGCTCCCTTCGTTGGGGCGTTGCATTCCCATCCAGGACGGGCCCAAACGAGTTGCTGCGTTTACTCCGCCGACGGACGGCGCACTCGGCCGCATCGCGTTGCGTATGAGCGGTATTGAGGCCCCGGGGCCGCTGTCTAGCCTTCGGTGCGCGGGGTGGGGCTCTGCGCGGATTCCCATTTCGACTCGAGCGACCTGGTCACCGTGGTGCCGGCGGCCAGCTCGAGCTGGAAGGTCTCCCCGTCGCCGGCCTCGAACGTGACGACATACCCGTCTTCGGTGGCATCCTTGAAGACCACTTTGTAGGGCTGGTCACCAGAGCCGCGGTCGACGGCGATGATGTCGCCGGGGGAGACGTCGTCGATGGGGTCGTTACCGGAGACTTCGGACATGCCTCCGACGGTAGCCGATCGAAATCCCGCAGCGCAGCGCGAGGCCCGTCTTGCGCGCGACTTGTGTTGAGGCGCTGGCCAATTCGTCGACGCGAGGGCGCCCATCCGGACGTCCGCCCATGGTGACCCAGATCACAGGCGTGTTTGATCCGGGCTATCGGTGGAACCACTGGGCGTGACACGAACTAACGCAATTCTTGGCTAACGCCGCAAGGAGACTTTCGATGAGCGAGCACAACAAAGCCGACGAAGCGCGCAGGGGCCTGATCGATTCGGTCAAAGGCAAAGCCAAAGAGGTGTTCGGGGCCGTCACCGGCAACGAGTCGCTGACCGCCGAAGGGCAGCTCGAGCAGACCCAGGCGCACGAGCGCAAGGAAGCCAACGCGACGGAGGCCGTCGCCGAGGCGCAGGCCAAGGAGGCACAAGACGCCGCGGCCGAGGCCAAGGCGGAGGGCGCCCAGCAACGGGTCGCCGCGAATGCCCAGGCCGTCGCGGCCGAGGAGTCGATCGAGGCCCAGGAGGCGGCTCAGAAGCGTGCGGCCGAGGAGGCCGCGCGGCGGCGGGCCACCACCGAGATCACCCAAGCGGAACTGGACGCGCAGCGGGAAGCGCAACGAGCGAAAGCCGAAGAACGCGCCGAGATCCGTGAGGCGTCCGAGGAGGTCGTCGACGCCGTCGCCGAGCACCAGACGTCGGTGCAGGTGGCCCGCAACGAACAGTCGGAGGCCGATCGCCTGCGGCGCCAAGCCCAGGACGTGACCGACGAAGCCGACCTGCCCTGACGGCGGGCCAGACACAGGAGAAGTTGATGAAGATATCCGAAGTTCCGTTGGCAGTTCTGCGCTTTCACTACCAACTGGCCCGTTTCCCGCTGCAGGTCATCGAGGATCGGGTCGTCACCCGGATCCCGTCCGAAGCGCCAGCGCGGCTGCTCTTCGAGCGCTCGTTGGGCATGCTCGACGCCACCGTCGGCAATGCGCTCGCGGACCCGAATCTGGTCGAGCGCGGGACGGCGCTCGTCGAACGCAGCGACGCGCTGGGCCGGGCCGCGCAGCTGGACGCGAAGGCCGCGGCCAGAAAGGAACAGGCCGACGCGAAGCTTCGGGGCGCCCGCGACGAGGCGATCGAAGACCGTGAACAGGCGCAGGCGGCCACCCAGCAGGAGATCAAAGAGGCGCGGCAGAGCGCCGAACAACGCAAACGCGCGGCAACGCAGTCGGCCCAGCAGCAGAGCGCGGCGGCGAAACGGCGCGCCGACGAGGCGGCCGACCGGCAGAAGCGGACGGTCGAGTCGGCCAAACGCCAGGTGGAGACCCGGACGCAGGCCACCGAGAAGGCCGTGTCCAAGGCCGCGGCGGCGAAGATCGACGAGGCCGAGGACAAGCTGGGCGACGCCGCCGCCAAGCGCGCCGAGGCGGACCGTGTCGCCCAGCTGGCGGACGTCGAGAAGCAGCAGCGCCAGGAGGAGCGGGCGACAGACTGACTGCCGCGCGTCAGGCGCGCGTCGGCGGACCCTGATTGATCTTGTTGGCGGCGAAGGTCGCGGCCTGGTTGGTCATCCCGGCGTCGATGTAAGAAACGTGCGCCATGATGTTGCCGCCGCCGGAACAGATCGGGTCGTCGGGGGCACACAGGCTGATCGTCTTGGAGCCATACGCCGGATTGATCGTCGGGAGGGGCTGGCCGCCCCACAGCATGGACGAGAACCCGCTGGTGGGCTCCCCGAACAGCGCGACGGCGGCGACGTGATCGGCGACCGAGGGCGGCATCGCGTTGGTGGCCAGATCGATCACCGTTGAGCCCTGGGAGTAACCGCCCAGCACGATCCTCGAGTTCGGGCAGCTGGCGACGGTGTCCTGGATGTGCGTGCTCGCGTCGTTGGATCCGGCGTTCGCGCTGTTGTGGTAGTCGTCGTTGGCCGGGTAGTTGACCGCGTAGACGTCGACGGACTTCCCGCCGAGCTGCGAGGTCAGCGAGTCCACGAACGCCTGGCCGATGTTGCCCAGACCCGGCTCCTGATGGGTGCCGCGGGCGAAGACCACCGAGACGTCGGAGCAGGCATCGGCAGCGGCGGCGGGGAGGGCGGATGGTTCCCAGACGGGGATGCTCAGCGCTGCCCAGGTCGTCGCCACCGAGACACCGACAATGCGGCCAAATCTGCGTGCACTCATGGCGAAATCCTGTCACACCGACGGTCACCGCGGTCCCGGCGGTTGGCGCCGCCGCGCCGACGCGACCATCGAAACGCCGAATTACCTTGCACTGCAAGGGTTGTCAGCCGGTGGCAGCCGAATGCGGATGGGACCGGTCCACTCGTCGGCGGGATCGACGACGTTGCCGCGCTGCGTGATCTGCACGTCGCCCGATTCGGCCAGCTTCCGCGCGGCATCCCGGGCGTCGGCCATCAG
Organism: Mycobacterium scrofulaceum; assembly: GCF_001667885.1. Taxonomy (GTDB): domain Bacteria; phylum Actinomycetota; class Actinomycetes; order Mycobacteriales; family Mycobacteriaceae; genus Mycobacterium; species Mycobacterium scrofulaceum_C. Next base: position 41,647 of record NZ_LZJW01000132.1, read on the forward strand.
GTCGCGCCAGTTCTCGCCGCCCACGGCGCGGGCCGCATCCGACGGGCAGATGCTGCTCTGCGGGCCCCGATGCTCGGTCAACGCGCGGATCGACGATTCGAGCCGTCGGCCGATCGGCCCGTTCGCGAGAGCGATCTCGGCGTGCCGGGCGCCCGGCCCACCGCCAGCGAGGACCCTTCCGAGTTCGGCGCGCAATCGCTCACCCACCCCACCAGTGAAGAACAACGCGCCCGTGTCCGCCACCACATCCGGAACCGCGGCCGACGGGCGCCCATTGCATCGATATGCCGGCTGCGCTACCCGTTCTGACGGCTAGCGTCCGCGCCACTGGGGCTTGCGCTTCTCCGCCCACGCCCGAAGCCCCTCCGCGACGTCCTCTGTCGCTCCGGCCACTTTGCGCATGGTCTCGCCGAAGCGGACCGCCTCGATCCACCCCATGTCCGCCGTTCGCCACGCGACCTCCTTGGTGGCCCGTTGGGCGAGGGGAGCGGCCTCGGTGAGCGTCCGCGCCCACGCCCGGGCCTCGGCCTGCAGGTCGTCGGGGTCAACGAGTTTCCAGACCAGGCCGACCTCCTTGGCCCGCGCCGCGCTCATCGGCTTGCCGGTCAGCAGCAGTTCCATGGCGTTGGCCCAGCCGATCCGCTGGGGAAGCCGGATGGCCCCGACGATGGTCGGCACGCCGATGGACACCTCGGGGAAGCAGAAGCTGGCCTCGGTGCTGGCGATCACGAAGTCGCAGAACAGGACCCCGGTCACGCCGTAGCCGATGCAGGGCCCGTGCACCGCCGCGATGGTCGGCTTGAACAGCTCCATTCCGGATTCGAAGGAGTTGATCGTCGGCTTCTCCCAGAAAGTGCCGCCGAAAGTACCGACCGAACCTTCGCCGTCCTTGAGGTCGCCGCCCGCGCAATAGACGCTGCCGTTGGCGGTCAGGATCGCCACCCACGCGTCCAGGTCGTCGCGGAACCGCTCCCACGCCGCGTTCAAGTCCTGGCGAAGGGCGCCGTTGATGGCGTTGCGAGCCTCGGGCCGGTTCAGGGTGATGGTGGCGATGTGGTCGGCCAGCTCATAGGTGACGAGGCTCATACGCCAACCCTAGGGTGCCGAGTGTGGGCCTCACGTACCGAAAGTGGCTCGATTTCGTCCATACGCCCCACGCTCGGCGGCCGGCCGGGTGGGCCGCGCGCCTACCCTGGCCAAAGTGTCCGAATTGTCCGTCGCGGAACTGCGAGCCCGCCTCGACGGTCTGACCACCCGCGATGCCGTGCGCCTGGGCAGGCGCTTGAAGAGCCTGCGCGGCGCGAAACCCGACACCCAACTCGCTGAGCAGATCGCGCGGGCCGAGGCGCTCGTCGCCACCCGCCGGGCCGCGGTGCCGGCGATCGCCTACCCCGACCTGCCGGTCAGCGAGCGGCGGCAGGAGATCACCGACGCGCTGCGCGCCAACCAGGTCGTCGTCGTAGCCGGCGAGACCGGTTCGGGCAAAACCACCCAACTGCCCAAAATCTGCCTGGAGGCCGGCCGGGGGATCCGGGGAACCATCGGACACACCCAGCCCCGGCGGCTGGCCGCGCGCACCGTCGCGCAGCGCATCGCCGACGAACTGGGCAGCCCCCTGGGCGAGACCGTCGGCTACACCGTCCGATTCACCGACCAGGTCAGCGACCGCACGCTGATCAAGTTGATGACCGACGGCATCCTGCTCGCCGAGATTCAGCGCGACCGCCGGTTGCTGCGCTACGACACGCTGATCCTCGACGAGGCCCACGAGCGCAGCCTGAACATCGACTTCCTGCTGGGTTACCTGCGCGAGCTGCTGCCACGCCGCCCCGACCTGAAGGTGATCATCACGTCGGCGACCATCGAGCCGCAGCGGTTCGCGGATCACTTCGGCGGCGCACCGATCGTCGAGGTATCGGGGCGGACGTACCCGGTGGAGATCCGCTACCGGCCGTTGGAAGTTCCCGTGTCGGGCGGCCAAGACGATGACCCGGACGATCCCGACCACGAGATCGTGCGCACCGAAACCCGTGACGAGGTCGAGGCGATCGTCGACGCGGTCGGGGAACTGGAGGGCGAGCCCCCCGGGGACGTCCTGGTGTTCCTCTCGGGTGAACGCGAAATCCGCGACACGGCGGAGGCCTTGGGTGGCCTGAAGAACACCGAGGTGCTTCCCCTGTACGCCCGGCTGCCGACGGCCGAGCAGCAGAAGGTCTTCGCGCCCCACACCGGGCGACGGGTCGTGCTGGCGACCAATGTGGCCGAGACGTCGCTGACCGTGCCCGGCATCCGCTACGTCGTCGACCCCGGGAACGCCCGCATCTCGCGGTACAGCCGCCGCCTGAAGGTGCAGCGACTGCCGATCGAACCCATCTCGCAGGCGTCCGCCGCGCAACGGGCCGGCCGCTGCGGCCGCGTCGCGGCCGGCGTGTGCATCCGCCTGTATTCGGAAGAGGATTTCGCGGCTCGTCCGCCGTACACCGAGCCCGAGATCCTGCGAACCAACCTCGCCGCGGTGCTGTTGCAGATGGCGGCGCTGCGGCTCGGTGAGGTGGAGAACTTTCCGTTCCTCGACCCGCCGGACCGGCGCAGTGTCCGCGACGGGGTGCAGTTGCTGCAGGAGTTGGGGGCCTTCGACGCCCGCGGCGCCATCACCGAACTCGGTCGCCGGTTGGCGCGGCTGCCCGTCGACCCCCGGCTCGGCCGAATGATCCTGCAGGCCCAGACCGAGGGCTGCGTGCGTGAGGTGCTGGTGCTGGCCGCGGCGCTGACCATTCCCGATCCGCGGGAACGTCCCACCGACCGCGAGGAGGCCGCGCGCCAGAAGCACGCCCGCTTCACCGCCGACGACTCCGACTTCCTGTCGTACCTCAACCTCTGGCGCTACCTACGTGAGCGGCGAAAAGCACTGACGGGCAGCGGCTTTCGCCGGATGTGCCGCGACGAATTCCTGCACTACCTGCGCATCCGCGAGTGGCAGGACCTGGTCGGCCAGCTGCGCAGCATCGCCCGAGAACTGGGCATCGTCGAGGACGCCGAATCCGCGGAGCCGGCCGACCCGCCACGGGTGCACGCGGCGCTGCTGGCCGGCTTGCTGTCGCACGTGGGCATGCGTCGAGAGGACGGGCGCGAGTATCTGGGTGCGCGCAACTCGCGCTTCGTCCTCGCGCCGGGTTCGGCGCTGATCAAGCGGCCACCGCGCTGGGTGGTCGTGGCCGAGCTGGTCGAAACGAGCCGCCTCTACGGTCGCACCGCAGCGCGCATCCAGCCCGAAGTCGTCGAGCGGGTCGCGGGCGATCTGGTGCAACGCACCTACAGTGAGCCGCACTGGGACGCCAAACGCGGCGAGGTGATGGCCTACGAGCGGGTGACGCTTTACGGGCTGCCGCTGGTCGCGCGCCGCCGCGTCGGATACGCCCGGGTGGAGCCGGCGGTGGCGCGGGAACTGTTCATCCGGCACGCGCTGGTGGACGGCGACTGGCAGACCCGCCATCACTTCTTCCGCGACAACGCGCGGCTGCGCGCCGAGCTCGAGGAGCTCGAGGAGCGGGCCCGCCGCCGCGAGCAGCTCGTCGGTGACGACGAGATCTACGCGTTGTACGACGCGCGCGTGCCGCCGGATGTCGTCTCGGCGCGGCACTTCGACGCGTGGTGGCGCAAGCAGCGCCACAAGACGCCCGAGCTGCTGACCTTCACTCGTGACGACCTGTTGCGCACCGGTGACACGGCCGACGCCGAGCGGCCGAGCACCTGGCGTTCCGGTGATGTCGCGCTGCCCGTGACCTACCGGTTCGAGCCCGGCGCCGCCGACGACGGCGTCACGGTGCACGTGCCGATCGACGTGCTCGCGCGGCTGGGCGGTGACGAATTCGCCTGGCAGGTGCCGGCGCTGCGCGAGGAGCTGGTGACGGCGCTCATCCGCTCACTGCCAAAGGAGCTGCGGCGCAACTTCGTTCCCGCCCCCGACACCGCGCGTGCCGTGTTGGCCGGCATCGACCCGGCGGGCGAGCCGTTGCTGGAGGCGTTGCGGCGCGAATTACGCCGCCGTACCGGAGTTTCGGTCCCCGTCGACGCCTTCGACTTGGACAAGCTGCCGGCGCATCTGCGGGTGACGTTCGCCGTCGAGTCCGCCGACGGCACCGAGGTCGCCCGCGGCAAGGACCTTGCGGCGTTGCAACAACGGCTGGCCGCGCCGGCCCGCCGTGCCGTCGCCCAGACGGTCGCCGGCGAGCTGGAACGGACCGGCCTCCGCGCGTGGCCGGAGGATCTCGACGCGCTGCCAACCGTCGTCGAGCGAACGGTCGACGGGCGCGCCGTGCGCGGCTTTCCCGGTTTCGTCGACACGGGCGGCGCCGTCGACCTGCGGGTGTTCGCCACCCCTGTACAGCGGGACGGCGCGATGGGGCCGGGCATGCGCCGGTTGGTGCGGCTGAGCGTGGCGTCCCCGGTCAAAGCCGTTGAGCGGCAGCTGAGTCCACGCACACGGCTCTCACTCGGCGCGAACCCGGACGGCTCCCTGGCCGCGCTGCTCGAGGACTGCGCCGACGCCGCGGCGGATACGCTGCTGCCCGGACCGGTGTGGAACCGGGACGAGTTCATCGCGCTGCGCGATCGCGTGGCCGGGGCTCTGGTGCCGGCGACCGCGGACATCGTGACCCAAGTGGAGCAGGTGCTGGCCGCCGCGCAGGAAGTGCGACTGCTCCTGCCCGGTCGGCCCCCGCCCGCGCAAGCCGAAGCGATCGCCGACGTCCGCGCTCAGCTGGATCGACTCTTGCCGCGGGGGTTCGTGACCGCCACCGGGCGCGCCCACCTGGCCGACCTCACCCGCTACCTGACCGCGATCCGCCGGCGGCTGGACCGGTTGCCGTACGGGCTCGACGCGGACCGCGACCGGATGCAGCGGGTGCACGCCGTGCAGCACGCCTACGACGAACTGGCGCGGGCTCTTTCACCCGTGCGGCGGGCGGCGGATGACGTCCGCGACATTGCGCGACAGATCGAGGAATTGCGGGTGAGCCTGTGGGCGCAGCAGCTGGGTACGCCACGGCCGGTGAGCGAGCAGCGGATCTACCGCGCCATCGACGCGCTGCGCGATGCGACGTGAAGTATCGCCCTGCCACGGGGGCTTACTGCGGGAGCGGGGTGATGCCGCACAATCGCTGGCCGAAGCCAACTTTCGAAGCGTTCCGGTAACCGGGAGCTTCCGGCAGTCGGCGTCGTCACGGCCCCCGCTGAGGTGTTGATACGGCCGGACGGACATGTCGCCTGGCTGGGAAGTTCGATCGATGCAAAGCTTCGGGACGCACTCGAGGCCCGGTTCGGCGCCTCGCCCGCGTCATATGCCCTAGTCGGGCGGCTCCTCCGTCGAGCCGAGGGTGGGCGCGCTTTCCCGGTCGCTGGGCTTGCCGGCGACACCTTCGGCCTCACGATCGTCGGCGACCTTCTCCTCGAGCTGGTCGACGATGTCTTCCAGTTCCTCCGAGTGACCGCGCAGGTCCTTGTCCGGTTTCGTCATATCGCTTTCCATCGAGTCTGCTGGGTACCGCACCGTCGGTACCCAATACCCCGTCGGCCGGTCGGTAACCGGGCTGAGAGTGTGATCCTAGCGTTGCGGGCCGCAAACGCCGCGTTTGAAAGAGCCACGGGGTGACGGACGCGACATAACGCCGTGGCGATGGAAGTATCGCAAGAGTGGCCGATAAGAAACCGCAGACCATCTCGTACCCGGCGGCCGGTGGGCGTCCGCACCGTCACGAAACCGAACCGCTCGACCCGCACGTCATCGTCCTGTTCGGCGCGACGGGGGACCTGGCTAAACGCAAGTTGCTCCCCGGGCTGGCCTATCTGGACCAGTCCGAGCTTGCACCGGACATCCAGATCGTTGCGACGTCGTTGGAAGACATCAGCGACGACGAATTCCGGGAGATCGCGAAAGAGGCGATCGATTCGTTCGGTAGCCACAAGCTCTCGGACGAACAGTGGGCCAACTTCGCGAAGATCCTGACCTACATTCCGCAGGGCCGCGGGCCGGAGGCGCTGGCGGAGGCCGTCGCCGAAGCCGAGGCCAACCTGGGTCCCAAGGTCAGGCGGCTGCACTACCTGTCGGTGCCGCCGAAGGCCGCGCGAGAAGTCATTTCCATGTTGCGTGAGGCGAAACTCGTCGACCGCTCGCGCGTCGTGATGGAGAAACCGTTCGGAACCGATTTGGCCAGCGCGGTCGCGCTCAACGACTTCGTGCACGAAACGTTCGAGGAATCCCAGATCTTCCGGATCGACCACTTCCTGGGCAAGGAGGCGGCCCAGAACATCCTGGCGTTCCGCTTCGCCAACGGTCTGTTCGAGCCGATCTGGAACCGCAACTTCATCGACCATATTCAGATCGACATCCCCGAAGCCCTCGGCCTGGATCAGCGGGCAAACTTCTATGAGGAGACCGGCGCCTACAAGGACATGGTGGTGACCCACCTGTTCCAGGTGATGGCGTTCGTGGTCATGGAGCCACCGACGGCGCTCGAACCCTTTGCCATCAGCGAAGAAAAGAACAAGGTGTTCCGGTCGATGCTGCCGGTCAAGCCTTCCAACGTCGTCCGCGGCCAATACGGCGGATACCGCGACGAAAAAGGCGTGGCCAAGGATTCCGACAACGAGACGTTCATCGCGCTCAAGGTCGGCATCGACAATTGGCGCTGGGCCGGTGTGCCCATCTATCTGCGCACCGGCAAGAAGATGGCCGAGGGCATCCGCATCATCTCGATCGCATTCAAAGAGGCGCCGAGGACGATGTTTCCGCCGGGCTCGGGGGTGGGGACTCAAGGTCCTGACCACCTCACGTTCGACCTGGCCGACAACTCCAAGGTGTCGTTGTCGTTCTACGGCAAGCGGCCGGGCCCCGGCATGAAGCTGGACAAGCTGTCCATGCAGTTCTCCTCCCAGGAGATCGACACCGTCGTCGACGTGCTGGAGGCGTACGAACGGCTGATCCTGGACGCGATGCGCGGTGACCACACACTGTTCAACACGGCCGAGGGCATCGAATCGCTCTGGGAGCGTTCGCAGGAGCTGCTCGACGACCCACCGCCGGCCAAGATGTACCAGCCGGGCACGTGGGGCCCCAACGCCATTCATCAGTTGATCGCGCCGAACGCGTGGCGGCTGCCGTTCGAGCGGGAATGGCGCGACTCCAAGCCCGACCGCTAGCCGCGCATTCAGCCCAGCTCGGCGCTGATGTAGGTGATGGCGTGCCGGAACCGTTTGATGATCTCGTTGTCCGGGATGGCGAAACCGTGCTCGGCGTATAGCTCCTCGGTGGGGTAGGGGGTGACCACCCAGCCGGTGGCCGCCAGGTGGTCTCCGGCGGGCTGGCGCTCCCCCTGCCACACCAGGTCGGCCACGTCGAAGTCCAGTCCGTGCTTACGCCAGGCGGCGCGCATCGCCCGGGCCCGCTCGTCGGTGAATACGGCCATGTCCGCGATGTTTTCGGTGGCCAGCCGGCTGCCGGGCGCGCTCAGCGCGGTTATGTTGTCCAACAACCGGTCCTGCGCATCCGGCGGCAGGTAGGGCAACAGCCCCTCGGCGATCCAGGCGGTCGGTGCTGACTTATCAAAACGGCTGTCGCACAGTGCTTTTGGCCAATCTTCGCGCAGGTCGATACCCACTGTCCGACGTTCGGCGGTCGGTTCGGCGCCGATCCGGGCCAGGGTTTCGCTCTTGAAGGCGATGACCTCGGGCTGATCGACCTCGTAGACCACCGTGCCCGCAGACCAGGGCAACCGGTAGGCCCGGGCATCGAGTCCGGCGGCCAGGATGACGGCCTGACGAATCCCGGCCCGTGTCGCGGAGGTGAGGAAGTCGTCGAAAAACCTGGTGCGCACGGCGATTTGCTCGCGACGCTGCTGCAGGGTGAAGGGCACATCGTCGTTGTCGAGCGGGATTTCGCCGTCCAGCATGCGGACGAAGAAGGGGTGCCCCACGGCGCGTACCAGAGGCTCGGCGAACCGGTCGTCGAGCAGAGGATCGGGCTCGCGGGAGGCCAGCGCTCGGGACGCGGCGACCATCGTCGCGGTCGCCCCGACACTGGACGCCAAGTCCCAGCTGTCGCCCTCTGTGCGCGCCGACCCAAGTGATGACACTCGCCGCTCCCTTCTGGGATTCGGCCGCCGCCGCGGCCATTTCGCATGCGGATGTTCGCCGCCGACGGGCTGCGCGACCATACCTCAGGAAAGGGTACTTTCTGCCTATGCCGCGCTCACCACGCACCCGCTGAGCCCGACGACAGGAAGCGAATCACTCGATGGCACCGACCCTGCGCCCGCGCCGCTCCGCGTTGTACCTGCCCGGAAACAAGCCGCGGGCGTTGGAGAAGGGGAAATCGTTGCCCGCCGACGTGGTCATCTTCGACCTCGAAGATGCCGTGGGGCCCGACGCCAAAGCCGATTCGAGGGCGACGGTGTGCGAAGCGATCTCGTCGGGCGGGTACGCGCCCCGCGAGGTCGTGGTGCGCATCAACGGGTTGGACACCGAGTGGCACGACGAGGACCTCGCGGCCGTCGCGGGGTCGACCGCGCAGGGCGTGCTGGTGCCCAAAGTCGAGTCGGGCGAGCAGGTCGAAGCGCTGGCGGCCACGCTGGACAAGCTGGGCGCGCCGGAGTCGTTGCAGCTGTGGGTGATGATCGAAACGCCGCGATCGTTCCTGCGGGCCGAAGAAATCGCCTCGGCCAGTGACCGACTGGCCGCGCTGGTGATCGGCACCAATGACCTGGTGAACGACCTGCACGCCCTGCACGTCCCCGGGCGGGCGCCCGTCGTACCCGCGCTGTCCTTGGCGGTGCTGGGTGCCAGGGCGGCGGGGAAGGTGATCCTGGACGGCGTGTTCAACGACATCACCGACGAGGACGGCTTTCGCGCCGAAGCGCGACAGGGCCGCGAAATGGGTTTCGACGGCAAGAGTTTGATCCATCCGTCCCAGGTCGGGCCCGCGAACGACCTGTTCGGTCCGTCGGAGCGCGAACTTGCCGATGCTCGCAAGGTGGTGGCGGCCTATCGGGAGGCGCGGGCCGCGGGGACGAGTGTGATCACGGTGGACGGCCGCATGATCGAAAGCCTGCACGTCCGCAACGCCGAACGGATCCTCGCCCTGGCCGAGATCATCGAGGAAGTGGCATCCGCCTCGTAGGCGCTCTCGGTTATTGCTTGTCGACTTTGCCGGCGATCTGACCGGCGAGCTTGACGGCCAAGTCGGCCGGGTCCTTGCGGATCGCGCTGACATCGATCGCGACGTTGTTGCGGACCGTCAACGCCCGCTGAGCGGTCATCGTGAGGATGACGTTGCCGTTGTCGCGAATGGTCATCGTCAGCGTGGTACTCAACGTTCCGTTGTCATTCGACACGGGTCCCACCTGCCAGCCCGTCTCGGGGGTGTCCTGCCCGGCCGGGGTGGTGAACTGGCGGTTGGCGCACGCCGGCCAGCGCTGCGCCGAGGTGGCGTAGAACGCGCTGGCCTCCTTGGCGGTCGGGAACAACACCAGCACCTGTTCCACCTCGGGGTCCGGTTCGTTGGAATTCGCAGGGAGGGACGCGACTTCGTCGTCACCGCTCACCGCGGTATAGCCGCTGCCGGCGTAGACGGGAGCTTGCCCGGGGCCGATCGCGTAGACGCAGTCGTCGGGGAATTTCCAGCCCGCGGGCCACGGCTGCTTCGCGGCGTCGTCCTTCAGCTTGTCGTTCTTTTCCTTGCTCTTCGATCCGGTGGCCCCGAGGGCGTTGTCGAGGTCCGCGGACGTAAGCAGCAAGCCCGGTAGCGCGGCCTGCGCGACCGGCGGCTTGGTGGAGGTCGTGGTCGACGAACTAGGGGTGCCGCCGTTGCTGCCGCCGCACGCGGCAAGCAGGATTGCGACGGCGGCGGCGGACATCGCGGTCGTCAGTTGGTGCATGTGTTGCTCACCCTTCGTGGTCGCCGTGCCGTCGAGAGCTTCCGCGCAACCGGCGCACGCGCCGCCCGAAGCTCCGAGGTGGACGGAAGCATAACCGCTTCGTCAGCAAATTGCGTCGTTCATCGCAAAGTAGTCATCGGCTCGGCCGTCGAACCGCGCCGTTCCGCGGCGGGCGCAGGCGAACACACCGGGATTCCACGCCACATCCCGGTTCGCAGGGCAGCGCCGGGAATGAAAGCGTTCGCAGATCAAGGGTTTCCTAAGGCAACAAAAGCGCGGCGTATGCCCCGGCTGCTCTGTCGCACAGTGTGTCGACGAGGTGAAGAAGGCACACAAACCGCTTCGATCCGATCCGGGTGGCCGGTAGGGTGCATGCAGCAAACACATCTTCGGGGGACGAAGGAGTGCCCGATGCGGCGAGCTCGAATCACGTGCGCAGGATTGGTCGCCGTCGCGATCGTGACGGCGGGATGCTCGAACGACTCGTCGCCGTCGGCGTCCTCGTCCAGTCAATCGCCGACCTCGACCTCATCGGCGCCGGCCGCGTCGCCGTCACCGACGACGTCCTCCGCGCAAGCCCAGTCGTTCGACCAGTCCACCTGCCTGGATATCTCGTTCGCCAAAGACAACCTGATGGTGGCCAACAACTCGGACAAGGCGCGCAAGTATGCCGACACGCTGGAGAAGTACGGCCCGCCCGATACCGTGAAGGCGGCTATCGAGCACTTCGTCACCACCGGCGGCGCGCGGCCCACCGATGCCGATCTGGACAGCAACAGGGACCTGATCACCAACTGGATCAAGCAGGCCTGCCCCAACGTGAACCCTTGACGCCGCTCACACGTGGCTAGCGTTTGATCGGCTGAGCGCCGCGGTTTTGCGAGGCCGGATCCGATTGCGCCAACGGGCGCCTGGATCCGAAGTGCTCTACCGTGAGGGCAGCGGAGGACGGGTGCCCTCTTACGGCGCGGGCCGCGCGGCCCGGGCCAATGGATCAACGGTGGCCACGCGGTAGGTTGATTCGGTCCCGAATGATTCGAGAGGAGATACCGTGCGCCAAACCGCGGCCATGGCCGAGGCCGACCGCACGTGGATGGTCGACACGCTGCTCGCCCTGCTGCAGACGCCGAGTCCGGCCGGACGGACGGACGCGGTGATGCAGCTGATCGGTGACATCTTTGACGGCTTCGGCGTGCCGTTCTCGTTGACGCGTCGCGGGGCGTTGACCGCCGAACTCCCGGGGGAGTCCGCGACCACCGACCGCGCGCTGGTGGTGCACGCCGACACCATCGGCTGCATGGTGCGCCGGCTCAAGGACAACGGGCGTCTCGAGGTGATTCCGGTCGGCACCTTTTCGGCCCGGTTCGCCGCGGGCGCGCGGGTGCGAATCTTTTCCGACGATCCCGATGAGTTCATCACCGGAACGGTCCTGCCGCTCAAGGCCAGCGGGCACGCTTTCGGTGACGAGATCGACCTGCAGCCCACCGACTGGGAACACGTCGAGGTGCGCGTCGACCGCCAGGTGCACTCGCGGGAGGACCTCGTCCGGCTCGGGCTGCAGATCGGCGATTTCGTCGCGCTGATCGCCAGCCCGGAACTGACCGCCGACGGCTACATCGTCTCCCGTCACCTCGATGGCAAGGCGGGCGTCGCGATCGCGCTGGCGCTGGCGAAGAATTTCGCCGAGAACAAGGTGGTGCTGCCGCACCGCACGATGGTGATGATCACCATCACCGAGGAGGTCGGCCACGGGGCGAGCCACGGCTTGCCCGCCGACGTCGCCGAACTGGTCTCGGTGGACAACGCGGTGTGCGCGCCGGGCCAGCACTCGATTGAGGACGGCGTGACGATACCGATGGCCGATCTACACGGTCCGTTCGACTATCACCTGACGCGCAAGCTGTGCCGGCTTGCCGAAGAGCAGGACATCCGTTGCGCGCGAGACGTGTTCCGGTTCTATCGCTCTGACGCGGCCGCGGCGATCGAGGCGGGTGCGGGCACCCGCGCGGCCCTGGTCGGTTTCGGGCTCGACGGGAGTCACGGTTGGGAGCGCACCCATCTGGATTCGTTGCAGGCGGTCTACTGCCTGCTGCACTCCTGGCTGCAGACGCCGCTAACCTTCGCCAAATGGGACGCCAAGCCGACGGGCAAGCTGCGGGACTTCCCGTCGTCCAAGCAGCCCGCTCCCAGCGAACGGTGGGTGCCGCTGGCTCGTGGGGAACACGATTCGCCCGGGGAGGCGTGGCCGGGGTCGCACTGGCCGCCGTCGAAGGGACCGCAGGCCTGAGTCGCTGTCGCTAACGACCGACCCGGGGAATTCGGTCCGCGCGCCAGCAGCGGGATTTCATCGGGACGTCGATCGCGTCGGCGCCGGGAAAACGCTCGTTCAGGGCGGCGCGGGCATTGGCCAGTCGCGCAGCGCGCTCATCTGCGGGCGCGATGATCACCCTGCTGTACGTCCCGACCATCGCGACAACATCGTCGAGGGTCATGGTCCGCACGAACGTGAAGGTCTCGCGGGAAATGTTGTGGAAGATCTGCGGATCGGGGAGCAGCACGTTCTCGTGGCGCCGGCGGAAGCGGTCCGGGGATTCCGCCTCGGGCGTGTCCTCGCCCGGGAGCAGGTCCAGGTCGCGAACCCAATCCACGTCACGGTCTCGACTGGTCCAGATCAGGCCGAACCGCCCGTGGTCGCGCAGCACCCGGCCGATCTCGGGAACGGCGCGCTGAGGATCCATCCAGTGCCACGCCGAGGAGACGAACACCGCGTCGACGCTCGCCTCGGGGAGCGGAATCGATTCGCCCGTGCCTTCGACGGCGCGCACCTCGGGCGACCGCTCGGTGAGCACCGCGCGCATGCGCGCGTCGGGCTCGACCGCGATGACCTCCGCCGCCCTGCTCAGCAGCGCCCGGGTGAACAGACCGGTACCCGCACCGAGATCGACTGCCGCCTCGCACCGGGGCGGCACCAGCCAGTCCACCGCTTCTTCCGGGGGTCGGGGACGAAAGCCGTCGTAATCCTCGGCGATCGAGCCGAAGGACATCGCGCGTTCTTGGCGATCGGTCATAGCCGCCAAAATAATCCAGCTCGCTGGGCGACCGGTGAGAAAGAGTTGTGGGTCACCACAGCGCGCTGTGATTGATGAGCGCGTCAGCCACCAGCCCGACGCCGAACACCAGGAACAACAGTCGCACCGACATCGGGCCGTAGCGGGTGAGGGCGCGTACCAGGCGACGCTGAATGCGCTTGGCCCGCATGGTCTTTCTCATTGAGAGGGCGAGGATCAGCAGCGGCGGCGAAAGCGCGATCGCCCAGTAGGCGATGATGGCCAGGGGCCAGAGCGGCGGCCTCGGGTGCAGGGCTGCCAGCATGGCCAAGCCGGTGAGATACGGAATGGCGGTCGGCGCTTGGCCACTGCCGATCGCCAGCCCGAGGAACCCGAGCAGCCAAGGACGCTCACGCATCGCCGCCAGCGCCCAGCCCGGAGCCGACGATTGGGCGGTCAACGGAAAATACGCCAGGCCGGTCAGCACCAGGCCGAGCGCCAGCTCGCCGCCGAAACGGACGGTCGGTGTCAGGTGGAAGCCCACGGCGTGGGTCAAGAAGCTCAGACCCAGCACCGTGCACAGTCCGAACGTGGTTGTCACGGCGAACACGCCCGCGATGAAGCTCAGCGCGCCCGGAACCGGCGACCGGCGGCTCAACCGGCTGTCGAAAACGACCGCCGAGACCACGCCGACGTTGAGGACGTTCAACGAATCGAGCAGCGCCAGCCCCGCAAGCGCCACCACAAGAGCACCCACGCGCTTGGACCCCGCCCTACCGCGCGAGGTCGCCGGAGGTGGACATCGAGGCGGCGATCATGGTGCAGAGAATACGAGTCGAAGATAGGCGTGTCTGTTCGAGGCGGAGTGAGCCGGGCCCGCCGGGCGCATCACCGGGTCGGCTCGTATCCATCTCGATCCGGTCACACGGCATGGGGCACCACGGGTTTGGCCGGCCCGCGTTTGACAATGCGGGACATGAGCCAGACGCGGGAGCCGGCAATGGCGCGTGAAATATCCCGCCAGACGTTTCTGCGGGGGGCCGCCGGGGCGTTGGCCGCCGGCGCGGTTTTCGGCTCCGCCCGGGCCACCGCCGCGCCGAATCCCACCGGCTGGGAGGGGCTGTCCACCGCCATCGGCGGGCAGGTGCTGTTACCGGACAACGGTGCTTTCGGCTCCGCCAAGCAGGTGTTCAACACCAACTACAACGGCTCGACGCCCGCCGCGATCGTCACGCCGACCTCTCCGGCCGACGTGCAGAAGGCCATGGCGTTCGCCGCGGCCCACAACCTGAAGGTCGCCCCGCGCAGCGGCGGACATTCCTACATCGGCGCGTCCACGGCGAACGGCGTCATGGTGCTCGACCTGCGTCAGCTGCCCGGGGGCGTCAACTACGACGCCGCCTCCGGGCAGGTGACCGTCACGCCCGCGACGAGCCTGTACGCGATGCACCAGACGTTGGCCGGTGCCGGCCGGGGCATCCCGACGGGCACATGCCCGTCCGTCGGGGCCTCCGGGCACGCCCTGGGCGGGGGATTGGGCGCCAACTCCCGGCACGCTGGCCTGCTCTGCGACCAGCTGGTGTCGGCGTCGGTGGTGCTGCCCGGCGGCCAGGCGGTGACGGCGTCCAACGCCAGCAACCCCGACCTGTTCTGGGCGTTGCGCGGTGGCGGCGGCGGTAACTTCGGCGTGACCACGTCGCTGACCTTCGCGACGTTTCCGACCACCGATCTCGACGTGGTCAACGTCAACTTCCCCGCGGAGGCGTTCGCCCAGGTGTTGGTCGGCTGGCAGAACTGGCTGCGCACCGCCGACCGGAGCAGCTGGGCCTTGGCGGACGCCACCGTCGACCCGATGGGAACGCATTGCCGCATCATGGCGACCTGCCCGGTCGGTTCGGGCGCCGGCGTTGGCGCCAACATCGCCAAAGCCGTTGGTGTCCAACCGACGGGGACCGACAACCACACGTTCAACTACCTGGACCTGGTGAGGTATCTGGCCGTCGGGAACCTCAATCCGGCACCGCTCGGATACGTCGGTGGGTCCGACGTGCTACCCGTCGTCGACGCGGCCACCGCCCAGGGAATTGCCCAGGCGGTCAACGCCTTTCCCCGCGGGGCGGGCCGCATGTTGGCGATCATGCACGCGCTTGACGGCGCCCTCGCCGATGTGGCGCCGGGGGCGACCGCCTTCCCGTGGCGCCGGCAGTATGCGCTGGTGCAGTGGTACGTCGAGACCGGTGACGCGGCGGCGGCGACGAACTGGCTCAACACCGCCCACCAAGCCGTGCAACCGCACTCGGTCGGGGGATACGTGAACTACATCGAGGCGAACCAACCGGCTTCGCGGTATTTCAGCTCGAATCTGTCCCGGCTTGCCGCCGTGCGGCAGAAGTACGATCCCGGCCGAATCATGTTCTCGGGGCTCAACTTCTAGTGAATGGCGGGCGCGGCTGACGTCGGCTCGGGATGTGGTCGGCGAGTTCGTCGAGCAAGGCGTGATTCAACCCGAAGGCCAATTTGACCTCGTCGACGACGCGATCGATGTCGCCCGGGCTCGGGCGGAGCGCGTCAAGGCGGGCACGATAGGAGTCTTTGTACGGCTTGGGCCGCACGGGGAACTCGTAGAACGCGAGCCCGGCGCCGCGCAGATCAAAGGTGCGATCGAGGGCGTTGCGGATCAGGCGGCCTCCGGAGAGGTCCCCGAGATAACGCGTGTAGTGGTGGGCCAGCAGGGAGCCGCCCCAAGTCAGCATGGCGATCCGCTCGCCGTATGCCGTCGCCGCGGGAGAGTCGACGTCGCGCGTGCCGTCGGTGCGCCAGTGCCGCAGATCGGCGTCGATGGCGGGAAGACGCTCCAACGCCCGGTCGTACACGGCGGCGACCATGGGGTCCTTGCGGCGGGCCCGCATGGCGTTCTCGAGGGCGGCGTACACCACACGTAACCGAAGCAGGTACTCGGAATAGCCACGAGCGGTCACGCGGCCGGCCAGCAGTTCGGAGATGAAAGAGCTCTGCTCGGCGGCGACATGTTCGGCGGCCGACCCCTGCTTCATGGCGATCGACAAACGGCCGCGTGTTGGACTTTCGATCGGGCGCATGTCCTGCTCAGATTACATTGGCGATGGGCGGCAACGAGGTGACGGAGGGAACCGCAGCGCCTAGGCTCGAGTAATTGACACAGATGAAACTGGTGCGCCGCGAACCGATGGGCGGGCGGCGCCGAATTGGGGACCGGGGGAGGCCGTTTTCGTTGGCATTGCTCGTCGCACCGCAGGCCATTGCGGCTGGAGGGGAAATGGTTTGGGCGCGTTAGGTATTCGGTTTTGATTTTTCTCCGGCCCGGGCTGCCACCCGTCAGCGGACCGACAGAGCTGATTGCGTGAGCGGCGGCGACGCCCATGTCCCACCGTCGACGGTCGGGTGCGCGCCGAGCGACGACCTCCTCCCGGCCGGCACGCCCATCGATCTTGACAACTGTGCCCGCGAGCCGATCCACGTCCCCGGAAGCATTCAGCCGCGCGGCGTGCTCGCGGTGGTGCGCGAATCCGATTTCGAGGTGCGTCAGGTCAGCGCGAACGTCGCAGAGCTGCTGGGCCGCCCGGTTGACGACGTCCTGGGGCGGCATCTCTCGGCGCTGATCGGTCCCGAACAGGCCGCTCGCATCGAGCAGACGGCCAGGACCTACGGCGATTTGCGCCATCGCAACCCGATCGAGTGCTCGGTCGACGTCGGCGGCGAGCTGCGGGCCTTCGACGCCATCGTGCACCATGACGCCGGCGGTGTGCTCCTGGTGGAGCTCGAGATCGCTTACGGCGAGCGGCCGGTCTCCTTTCCGAACACCTACCAGGCGGTGCGCGGCGCGGTGGAGGAGCTGAACCAGGCCACCACGCTGACCGAGCTCTACGACACCGCGGCGCGGGCGGTCCGCGACCTGACCGGGTTCGACCGGGTGATGGTCTACCGCTACGACGCGGACTACAACGGCGAGGTCGTCGCCGAATCCAAGCGGGACGGCCTCAACTCGTTCCTCGGCCTGCACTACCCGTCCACCGACATCCCGGCGCAGGCGCGGGCGCTCTACGAAAAGAATTGGATTCGCCTGATCTCCGATGTCGACTACACGCCGGCACCCCTGGTGCCGGCGGTCGACCCCGCGAGCGGGATGCCGCTGGACCTCACGTACGCCACGCTGCGCAGCGTCTCGCCCGTTCACATCGAGTACCTGCAGAACATGGGGGTGCACGCCTCGATGTCGATCTCGTTGCTGCGGCAGGGGAGGCTGTGGGGGCTCATCGCCTGCCACCATTACGCCGGTGCGCACCTGCCGCCGTTCGGCACCCGGGCGGCGGCGGAGTTCCTCGGCTCCACCCTGTCGCTGCGGCTTGTCGACCGGTTCGAGGACGAACAGTTGCACAAACGGTTGGCCGCGCAGGCGGTGCTGGGCAAACTGACAGCCGCGACGCTCAACGACACCGAATCGTTGACGGTGGCGCTGCTCGGGGCGCCCGACCTGCTCGACCTCGTGCCCGCCGACGGTGTCGTCGTGGATATCCAGGGCGATCGCCGGGTCCGCGGGTCGGTTCCGCCGCCGGAGGTGGTCGCTGCCGTCATGGACTGGGCGCGCGGCGCGGACGACGAGGTCGCAGCGACCGAATGCTTGTCGCGGGAGCTCCCCGAACTCGGCCTCGACCCCCAGTTGGCCGCCGGCGCGCTCGCGATCAACCTGCCCGACGGCCAGCACGCCGTCTGGTTTCGGCGCGAGGTGTTGCGTTCGGTGGACTGGGGAGGCGACCCGCACAACAAGGCGATAGCGGTCAGCGAGGGTGAGGCGGTCAGGCTCAGTCCCCGCAAGTCGTTCGAGCGGTGGCGCGAAGTGGTTCGCCGCCGCAGCGAGCCGTGGACGTCGAACGACACCGAGTCCGCCGGGGCGTTGCGACGCCATCTGGTGGAGTCGTTGTACCGGCGCACGCGGGGCGCGCTGCGGGTGGCCGAGACGCTGCAGCGCAGCCTGCTGCCCAACGCGATCCCCACGCTCGACCGTTGGCACCTGTCCGCCCACTACGAGCCGGCCGCGGGAGACAACGTCGGCGGCGACTGGTACGACGCGTTCGAGCTGCGCGACGGAAGGCTGATCGTGCTTATCGGCGATGTCGCCGGACATGGCATCGCCGCGGCCGGCATCATGGCGGCGTTGCGCAACGCCCTGCGCGCACAGCTGTTCGCCGGGGCGGAACCGGCCGAGGCCCTGGGACAGCTCAATGACTTTTGCTTGCACATGCTGCCCGGCGCATTCGCCACCGTGATCGCGGCGCGGGTCGACCTCTCCTCGGGAGATGTGGAGGCCGCGTCAGCCGGCCACTTGATGCCTTTCCTGACCGACACGGTGCCGCCCGCGGTCGCAGCGCCGATACGGCTGTCGCCCCCGATCGGCATCAAGGGCGTGACGTACGCGCCGAGCACGTTCACGGTGAAACCCGGACACGGGTTGGTCCTGTACTCCGACGGCCTGGTCGAGCGCCGCGGCGAGGCGATCGATGACGGCCTCGACCGGTTGTGCGAGACCCTGAGCCGCGCCGGCCAGCCAAGCGCGTCCCGGATCTGGACGGAGATGGCGTGGGGCCACATCGAAGACGACGTGACCATCGTCGCCCTGCGCCGCCCCTGAGCTTCCCCCCGAAGCCAACCGCTAACGCGCGTCGCCGTCTACCGCTCAGCAAACGGCGAAGCTTAGGATGGCACCGCGGAGCGGTTGCGCACCAAGGGATTTGATGCGCAGAGCTAGCCGGACGCGCTCAGGATCTTGATCGCGAAGACGAGCGAGTCGCCCGGCCGGATTCCGGCGCTGGGCTGACCGTTGGGATAGCCATCCGCCGAGGTCATCGCGACGGCGACCGTGGACCCCACCTTCTGACCCGCGATGGCCTTCTGGAAGCCGGGCACAACCCCGTTGAGCGGGAAGTCGATGGAAGCGCCGCGTTGATAGCTGCTGTCGAACACCGACCCGTCGCGTCCATTGACACCCATGTAGCAGACCGAGACCGTCGCCGTGGGGGAGACCACCGGGCCATCTCCGGCGCGCAACGTGTGCACCTGTGTCTGGGTCACGCTGAACGGTGCCGTCACGTCCACGCGCGGAGCTGTCGTATCGGTGGATCCGGTGACCGCGACACTGCCGGTGGTCCCGGTCAGCGTCCAGTCGGGCGTTCCACCGCTTTGCGGTGGCGCAGTCGGGCATGAGCCGGCCGCGGTTGCGGTGCTCGGCGCGACGAGCGCCAGGACGGTCGCCGCGACACAGGCCGCGACGGAGGAATACACCAGGGAGGACTTCACCGCGGTCACGCTACAGACCGCCGATGGCGTCCCCTGCGAGCGGCCCGTGGCTACCCGCGGAACCCTTCGGGCGCGGGCTCAATTCGGCGCGCCGGCATTCCGGCCTTTCGTTATTCTTCATCCGTGTTGCTCGGAGTCCGCTAACTCTTGGCGGCCCCGCAGAAAGGGAGCGAATCGGATGCCCTCACCACGCTGGCTGGCCGCACTGAGCATTCCCCTGATGGCCGGCGCCGCGCTCGTCGGCAGCGCCGCCATCGCGACGGCGAACACGCCCCAAGACGACGCCTACCTCGCGCAACTGCACGCCGTCGGACTCAGTTGGCCACCGCAGACGGAAGAGGCGCTGATCGGGGAGGCCCACCTGATCTGTTACGACCTCACGTGGGGCTGGACGCCCCAACAGATCGCCGACGACGTGCACGCCCACTTGAACGCGCGGGGGGTCACCCTGCTGGACGTCGGAACCATGGTCGATGCGGCGCACTCGATTTATTGCCCCGGCAATGTGTGCGACGCACCTTCCCTGTGCACGTGACACCTCTTGCGGGACACCGTCCTCCGCGACCGCGGTTCGACGGAGTTCTCATCGAAGTCACGTCCGGACAAACCTCGTCGCCTCGCGCGGCGTGAAGTGCATGGAGTCTGCGCTTCTGCTAGCCGAACCGACTCGACCAAGGGAAGGTGTTCGACGCCGTAATTGCCGAGAAACAGGTGGGCAAATCCGCCGAAGTACGTTCGCGGCGTGTCTTATCCTGCTTGCGAACCGCGCCCGACAGAGTAAGGGGAATGTTGTCACTGACCCGCAGCCGACTGGTGGTGGTCGCGCTGGCAACCGTCGGGCTCATCGTGTTCGCGGCGATGTTTGTCAGCTCGAGCGCCCGGGGCCGGGCGGTGCTCGCGCCGGCGGGCTCGGTCATCGCGGGCGTCGTCGCCATTGCATGTTCGGTCCTTGCCGCCCGCGGTTCTCGAGGCCGCCAGCGCCTGGCGTGGGCCGCCATGGCTACCGGCCTGGTCGGCTGGACCGGCGGCGAGGCAGTGTGGTGCTACGTCGCGGTGGGTGGGGCTCTTCCGGTCGCGGATCTGTCGCCGGCCAACCTGGGCTACCTGATTCTGCCGCTGTGCGCGTTGGCCGCCGCGATCACGATTCCCAGCCGGGACGACGCCCGATTCGGAATCGGCCTGCTCCTCGACGGCATCCTCATCACCGCGTCGCTGCTCGTGGTTCTCGTCATTCTGCCGCTGGGACGGACGGCTCGACTTCCACTGACGTTCAGCATTCCGCAAGTGGTGTTGGCCGCCGCCGGCGGCGTGTATTTGGGGCTGGTCGCCACGGCGTTCATCGTTGTGCGCAAGTCCGAGCCGGGTCGCAAGCTTTCCCCCACGCTGATGATGCTGGGGTGGGGAGTCATCGCCGCGGCCGGGGTGGTCCACGTCTATCAAGATCGGGCGGACCAGGCGCCGAGCGACCTCGTCGTTCTCGGTTGGGTCGTCGGGATGTACTTCTTCACGCTCTCCGGGCTCACTTCTCGGCCGGGACCGGAACCCGACCTCGGTTTCTCGCAACCGTCGTCGCGCACGGCGCTTTGGTTGCCGTACCTGGCGGTCCTGCTGGCCATTACTGTTGGCGCGGTTCACTTTTGGCCGGCATACCGGGGTGAGGCGTTCGTCTTCTCGATCTGCGTGGTGCTCTTCGTCACCACCGTGGCCCGCCACATCTTGCTCCTGGACCGAAAGCAACGTCTGCTCGCGGCGGTTTCCGACGCCGCTTTACGGGACCCGCTGACCGGGTTGGCGAATCACCGCCTGTTCGACGATCGCCTCGCGCACGCGCTCCGCCTACACGTGCAGCACAACGTGCCCGTCAGCGTACTGACGGTAGGTGTCGACGATTTCAAGTTGGTGAACGACACACTCGGCTACGACGTGGGCGACGAATTGTTACGCGACGTTGGCGAGCGGATCCAGGCCAATATCAGCGATAGCCACACCGTCGCGCGGATGGGCGGCGACGAGTTTGCGGTGCTGGTCGAAGACCGTCCGGATGTGGCCGTGCAGGTCGCCAACGGGCTGGCACGGTCGTTCGAGGAGCCCGTGGCCGTCGAGGATCACCGACTGGACGTGCGGCTGAGTATCGGCGTGGCCTCGGCCGGAACAGAAGTGCTGGCGCCGAATGATCTTCTCAAACAGGCCGATGCCGCAAGGTCGTATGCCCGGCTGCCCAGCTCGAGCAACGTGCGGACGTTCACCCCCGAAATGGACGCGCAGCTTGGCCGGTTTCCGGCCCACGCCGGTGCCATCGCGCGGTTGCAACTGCTCGGCGAGCTGAGACGGGCCATCGAGAGCGATTCGCTGACCTTGCTGTACCAGCCGAAATTCGCCATGTCGACGGGGTCGGTGACCGGGGTGGAGGCGCTCGTCCGATGGCAACACCCGCGATTCGGCGTGCTGGGGCCCGACGAATTCTTGCCGCTGGTCCGCGAACACGGGCTGATACATGTGCTCACCGATCTGGTCCTGACACGGGCCGTCTCCGACGCTGCGGCGTGGTACGCCGCCGGCACCCCGGTTCCCGTCGCGATCAACTTGGGGGCGCCGTCCCTCGATGAGGATGCGCTGCCTGACCGCATCATGTCGGTGCTCGCCGAGCGCGGGATGCCGCCCAGTTGCCTCACGATCGAGATCACCGAGGACTTGATGGTCGCCGACTTCGCCAGGGCCCGCACAGTGCTCAATCGTCTTCGGGAGAACGGCATCCGGGTGGCGATTGATGACTTCGGCAGCGGCTACGCCACTCTCACGTATCTGCGCGAGCTGCCGGCCGACGAGGTCAAGCTCGGCCGGGAGTTCATAGCGCCGATCGTCCACGACGACCGCGCCGCGACCATTGCACGTTCGGTCATCGAGCTGGCGTCCGCGTTCGGCATCGCCACCGTTGCCGAAGGCGTCGAGGACAGCGCCACCGCCCAGCGGCTCAAGGAATACGGTTGTGACGCCGTACAAGGGAACTTCTTCTGCAGCCCGTTGCCGGCTTCCGAGATTTCCCGCGTCCCAGCGAATTCGACACTGGCCGCACAGTAGCGGACGGCGCGCTCGGCGGTCAGCTCACGACCGATCGCTCCAGCGAGGCCAGCGACTCAGCGAGGTAATCCTCGGCAAAGATCGGTATCGTGCCCACGCGGTCGCGGAAGTCCTGCGAGGTGCCGCTCCAGTCGTAGGTGAGGGTGACGTCGGTCCCATCGCCATGGGGGACGAGGTCGTAGCGCCAGAACCAACCGCCGGGCGCATGGTTGCCCGCGTCGTCGAGCACGCCCGGCTTCCAGCCAATCGAGCGGCCCTCATCGAAGACATCGACCAGGTTGTGCGTGACGTAGTCGCCGCCGGCCTGGGGGAGATACATGTTCATCGCGAACATCTGCCCCGCGCCGGTGATGGGGGCCGTGTCGACCGCGTCGCGGACCCAGTCCGTCGGCTCGGTGTTCCGGTGCCGGGACGGGTCGGCGAGCACGGCGAAGATGGCCGCCGGGCTAGCGGCGATGGTGCGGGTGACGACGTAACGTTCAGCGGTCATGGTTGTCTCCACGTGCCCCTGGGCCGTAGGCGGCCGCGATGGCGGGGGAGTCGAGCCACCCGGAGTAGGTGGGCCGCGCCGGCCATCCTTCGGGCGAATCGAGCCAATCCTCTTGGCGGCCCCACGGCAGGATGTCGATCAGCCCGAACGTGTGGCTCAGTTGCTCGGTGCCTCGGCCGTTGGTATGCCACGTGCGGTAGACGGTCTCGCCGTCGCGAAGGAAAACGTTGACCCCGAACCCGCCGCCGGGCGGCGCGTCCATGTCGGCGGCGAACGGGCTCTGGGAGGACGAATACCAGTCCATCCGGTTACCGACCTTGTGCTTGTAGGCGAGGGCTTCTTCGATCGGCCCGTTGGTCACAATAACGAACCCGGGCGTCGTAGTTGTCCAAAAATTCCAGCCGGGTGAACTGCGACGTAAATCCTGTGCACCCACTGCACTGCCACTCCGCGCCGTCGGACCACATGTGGTGGTAGACGATCAACTGCGAGCGGCCGTCGAACACATCCACCAGGCGGATGGGCCCGTCGGCACCCGTCAGCGTGTAGCCGGGCAGCTCGACCATCGGCAGCCGGCGGCGTTGGGCAGCGATCGCATCCAACTCGCGGGTGGCGGCCTTCTCGCGCTTGCGCAGTTCGTCGAGCGCCGTGCGCCAGGTGTGGTGATCGACGACGGGCGGCAGGGCCGTGTTTGCGGACATGGGATCCACCTTTGCTCGGAATTCGTTGGTCTTCAAAGGTCTGACTGGTGGAGCGTCCGAAATTCATCGCTGCACGCCGCGGACTTTCCGCCCGCCGGCTCCATCGGCCGTCCCCTCGACCGCCCCGGGCAGCGCCCGGCGATTACCGGGATTGCTCCGCGCGTCGGGCTAAATCCGCTGTCGCCGAACGTAATTGGTCAGCGGACTGCAGCGGTTCCGGGAATCCGATGCGGGCATAAGCCACCCCACGTGGGGTGTGGACCCGCAGGTCGAGCCCGTATCGGTCGATGCCGGCGCATACCGCGGATTCGGCGTCGGGATAGCCGCCGAACGCGCGGGCCATCGCGGTCAAGGCGTCGCGGTGGTCGTCGTTGAGGTGCGCCAGGGCCCTGGGCGCGGCCGGCGCGATCGGATCCGGCGCGGCGGCCGCGTACTGTTCACCGGTGGCCGAGTCCATCCGGCCGTATCCACCCACCCAGCGGACCCTATGTACGTTCAGCACCCAGAGGGCGAAGTCGGTGAAGTCGACATAGAGACGTGCTTCGGGCACCGCGTTGAGGTATGCGGCCCGCGCCGCGTTCCGGTCGTCGGCCAGTGGGCGAGCGACCGTGCCCGCCAACGTGATCCGGGCGCGCGCCAGTGGATCGGCTTCGGCGGCGTCCGCAACGATGGAAAGGCTCGCCCGTGGGTCGGCGGCCAGGTTACGACCATGTTCGGCCAGGTTTGACACGCACAGCACCGGGGCCCCGCCCAGCAAGCCATAGGCCACCAGCGACGCCCAGGGGTCGCCGTCGGGGGTCAACGAGGCCAGCGTGGCGGCGTTCGTGGCGGCCGCAATGGTGCGGGCGTGCTCGGCCGCGGATAAACGCTTCGAGTCGGTCGGGGGTCGAAGTGGCGGTGGCACGGAGGGTGCGCCACCGGGGTCGCCATGGTCGCGAAGTGCCACGCCCGCGAGGCTACTCGCCGACGGGTGGGCGCCTTTAGTTGATCGGCCGCCAACCGCCGAGAACGGCTTCGCGGTACCAGCCCAATCGATTGCGGACCTGGACCCCGAGGCGGTTCTGGGCGTTGACTCGGCTGTCGATGATGTGGCCGTCGTCGACGTAGATGACGACATGCGAGGCGACGCTCGCGTTTGCGTTGGGGTGCAGGTAGATCAGATCGCCGGGCCGGAAAGGACCGTCTTGCGGGAGGCGGCGGCCCATCGGGCCGGCGGTGCCATCGGCCTGCTCGTGGACATTACCGCCGAACTTGATGCCGAGACCGTAGTTGTAGACCCAGGCGGTGAAATTCGAACAGTCCAGACCGCGGCCGGGATCCCACGCCGTCAGCCCCTGCGCGCCGTCGGGGTCGGGATTCTCTGCGATCGCGCCGGCATAGGTCGATGTGGGCGGCTGCCAGCCGGGGATGTGATGGTGGCGGTATTGCAGGCCGAGGGGGTTGTCGGGGGAGTAGACGTAGCGCATGGCCACGGCGAGGATGCGTTCCCGTTTCCAGGTGGCGGCATCACAACCCGCGTCTTGCGGGGTCTCCGGCGGCGGCAGGGCGACGGACCGCGGGCCCCACCCGCGGTTGAGGTAATGGCCCTCGGAATCGGTGCGATACCAGTCGGCCGGCGGATCCTGGGTTTGCGGCAGCGCGTCGCGGTTGGCGAAATCCCCTGTCAGGGAGCTGAAGTTGCACGAGAACGGGTAGGAAAACTCGCCGTTGTCGGCGCGAGATCGCCCGTCTACCAAGGGAACAGCGAGCGCGGGAGCCGCTATGCAGAGCACGCAGAGCAGCGCCCGGGAACACCTCACGGGGTCACGCTACCGAACGAGGTATGCGGCCGGTAGCTTTCGGGGCATGAGCGACTCCGTTGTCGTGCGGGTCAAGCCCGGGAGTCGCCGGGGACCCCTCGTCGAGGTGGGCCCCCAAGGTGAGCTGACGATTCACGTCAGGGAACCGGCCGTTGACGGCAAGGCCAACGACGCCGCCATCAGGCTGCTGGCGGCCCATCTCGAATTGCCCAGGAGCCGGGTCGAATTGATTTCCGGAGCGACCTCACGACTCAAGCGTTTCCGCGTGCATCGCTGAGGGCGCGTGACCGCGCGTCACATATCGCTGTCCCGTCCCGTCTAGCGACCAGAGAGTTGGACGGATTAGTGGGAAAGGACGGCACGATGAATCGCTTGAGTACGCCCGCGCAGGTCTTCCTGATCGCGGTCACGGTTGCCTTGGGGGCGGTCACGGCCGGGATCGGGATCTGGTGCCTGGTCGATCCGAGTGGCTTCGCTGATGTCGTTGGCTTTGCGGCGCACCGGCACTTCTTGCATGACGTGGGCGCGTTCCAGCTGGGTCTGGGCGTCACACTGCTACTCGCCCTCATTTGGGCGGACGCGCTGGCGACGGCGCTCGCCGGGTTTCTCGTGGCGAACACCGTGCACACGGTCAACCACATTGTCGACCTCGACGTCGGTGGTTCCGCCACGCAAGCGTGGCTGCTCGGTGGGGTGTCGGTTGCTCTGGTGGTGGCGTTCGTGCTGCGGTTGCGCCAACTCGGCTACGTGCTGGGCTCCGTGGGCACGGCAACCAGTCCGGTGCTGGCGCCGTTCGTGCGCCAAAAGACCATCAGCCTCACCACCTTTCGCAAGGACGGCAGGCCAGGCTCCAGCCCGGTCAGCATCGTGGTGGACGGGGATCGCGCTTACTTTCGCAGTTTCGAACGCGCGGTCAAAGTGCGCCGCATTCGCCGTAACGCGAGTGTCGAATTCGGCCCGGCGACCGCATCGGGCAAGCCGACGGGCTCTGCGTTGCCTGGCCGCGTGCGTCTGCTGGAAGGGGCTGAATACCAGCGGGCGGGGCGTCTGCTCCGGCGGAAATATCCATTCCTGCACGGCGTGCTGGTGCCCTCGGCGCACCGGCTGATGCGCTCCAAGTTCGGCCGAACGATCCATGCGGAGTTGACTCCGATTCCTGATCCCGCCGCTGGCCGATAAGTTCGGGCGTCAATAGCGCTGTCGACTACCGAATGCGCTGTACCAGCGGACGTCTGGCGGTGCGCTGACATTTTCCCGCTGCGTCTCATCGACGAGGCTAGGTCGAATCGCGCTCTTGCCCAGACGCTTGGGATACCGTTCGGTGCAGCGCACCTCTCGGCTCAGCGCGCCGATATCGCTTTGTCGCTGAATTGTCTGACGAGCAGCTCGAGGCGTTCCGCGTCGTGCCCAGGGCGCAGTCGTCCGGTACGCGTGAGCGTGACCAGTCCGTGCAGCGCAGCCCACAACACTTCGGTGAGCGCGTCCGCATCCTGCTCGTCGGCGACCAGGCGCACCGCTTGGCGTAGTTCCGCGAAGCCTGCCGTCAGCTCCGGGGGAGTGTCTTGCTCGGCGAAGCGCAGGGTGGTCGCGCGGGTGAACATGGCGTCGTACACCGCCGGGTTGTCGCGAGCGAAGTCGAGGTATGCCTGCGCAATTCGGGCGAGGACCTCATCGGCGGCGCCGGCACCCAACCGGGCGGCCCGAATCGCGTCGGCGAGCTCGCCAAATCCGTCGACGGCGACAGCGTCGGCGATTTGTTCCATGCCGGCGAAGTGCTTGTAGAGCACAGGCTGGCTGTATTCGATCTCGGTCGACAATCGACGAGTGGTGACGGCGTCCCACCCTTCGGCCTCGGCCAACCTGCGCGCCGTTGTCACGATCAGCGTCCGCCGAGCGGCCCGCTCCCGCTCCCGACGATCTTCAATAGCCATACCCGACAGTAGCACGACTAGAAAATCTAGCGCCGCTATTGACACGGTAGGTCGCGGGGGTTAGCGTTGCTAGCGCTACGAGGGAGGAGCCAGACATGGCCCTGGAAGCCACACCGCCGGAGGGCGCACCGCCCGCAGCAGGTGGAGTCCGGACCGGCCGCCTAATACGAGCACAAGGAGAATCGATGTTTCAGCTCAGGATCTACACCCTGCGATCACCGGACGTGCTGCAGCAGTATGCAACGGTGCATTGGGCTCGTCACCTGGCGACCTTCGAGACGTTCGGGGTCACCACCCACGGTGTGTGGACCGAGCGGACCGGTGCCGCTAACCGACTCGTCGCACTGATCCGCTACCCACCGGGCGACGACCCCCAGCAGCTCGCGCAACGCATCATGCGCAGCCCAGAATTCGCCGCCGACATGGCCGGCTTCGACGTCGGCGACATCGTTGATGTCGAGACGAAGTTCCTTGAAGCAACGCAGTTTTCACCGATCCATTAAGGAGTGCTCGACATGACTGTCACCATCATCGGCTATACGCTCGCCGGACTGCTCGCCGCGGCCATCATCTTCATCGGCGCGCGCTTTCTGCTCGCACCGCGCGTCGCCGCCGCCGGCTACGGGGTACAGCCGGATCTCAACCAGCCGGGCGCGGACGCCTACTTGAGCGTCAAGGGCGTGCGCGACATGGCGACAGGGCTGTTCGTCGTCATCCTGATGGTCGCGGGTGCGACGCACCTGATTGGCTGGGTTATGTTGGCTGCCACCATCATTCCGTTAGCCGATGGGGCCATCGTGTTGCGCAGCGGCGGGTCGAAGTCAATCGCCTGGGGCGTCCACGTCGGCACCGCCGCCATCATGCTCGTCACGACCGCGCTGTTGCTCCTGTCCTAGAAGCTCACCATATCGACAGCGACGGGCGTCTCCGGGAGGGCGGGGGAGAGGAGGGCGGCCTAATCGTGCCCTCTCTGCCCCAACGAAATTCGCCGACGCCACGGGTTCGCCAGATGGCCCTGCCGTTCGAGCTTTACCCCGCCGCGACCCCAAGGGGTGGCCCCACGGTCGCCGCCGGGACGCATGCGGTCGCTGTCACTGCGGTGAATGCGAGGATCACCGCGACGACGACCTTCGTGACTAGACGTGACATGACGGCCTCCGTTCATCCGACCCCCTTGTCAGGACTATAGGTCGATTCGGATCATATTTCAATCACTGTTGAAATTTTCTCGTTTCCCGGGCATAGTTTGACGCGCACCGGTCCACCGGTTCACCGCACGAGCGCTGAGTGAACGAGTTCGACTGCTCTATCGTGGCTTTGCTGACGCACGAGAGCAGTCGGCGCACGTCGATTTATGGCGAAGAGCAACGAGAAGGGCAGTCACTTGGCGTCGAAAGTTCCGCCCGTCAGGGTCGCGCGAGCCGTCGAACACCTCCGCTACCAGTTGTCCCGGCTGCGCCAGCGCTCCGCTCCGCCCGCGGCGGCGATGATGGAGCTGATCCTGAACGCTTGGGTCGCTCAAGCGATCACGTCGGCGGCCGATCTTGGCGTGGCGGATGCCCTGGCGAGTGGCCCGCTGTCCGGCGAGCAGCTAGCAGACCGCATCGGCGCTAACGCCGACGCTCTGAGGCGACTCATGCGCGCGTTGATCGGCATCGGAATTTTCCGGCAACGCAGTGATGGGCGCTACGCACTCACCCCGCTGGGTGAAACGCTGCGCACCGACGCGCCCGTGTCAATGGCCGGGATGGCGCGGTGGGTTGGGTCGCCGCAACATCGCGAGCACTGGAGTCACCTCACCGATGCGATCCGGACCGGGAAAGCGGTCATCCCGGCGCTCCGCGGCAAACCGGCCTTTGAATACCTGGCCGACGAAGCGGAGCTAGCGGGGATTTTCAACACCGCCATGACCAACGTGTCCGAATTCGCGACCGTGCCCTTGACGGCCGCCTACGACTTCGGGGCGTTCGCCACGATCGTCGATGTCGGCGGGGGACACGGTCGGCTGTTGGCGGCGATCCTGGAGACGGCCCCGCAGTCGCGCGGGGTGCTCTTTGATCTTCCGGAGGTGGTGGCGGGCGCCCCGGCGCTGCTTCGCAAGCACGGTGTCGACGGCCGCGTCCGGATCGAAGAGGGCTCGTTCTTCGATTCCGCGCCGGAGGGTGGTGATGCGTATGTGCTCAAAAACGTCATTCACGACTGGCCCGAGGAAGACGCGGTGCGCATCCTCAGCAATGTCCGCGCGTCAGCTCGTGCCGGTGCACGCTTGTTGCTCTGCGAGTTCGTCATTCCCGAGCACGACCGCGACTTCCACGGCAAGTGGGTGGACCTCGAGATGCTGGTCGTCGCCGGCGCCCGCGAGCGCACCGCGGACGAATATGAGCGGCTGTTCGACCAGGCCGGCTTTCGCTTGAATCGCGTCGTCGAGACCGTATCTCCGCTCAGCATCATCGAGGGAATCGCGGTATAGCCCGCCCGACGATGCTGGACGCGGATGCGGCACCCCCCCGGACCACGCGGGCACGGATCCGTCTCGCGCCAGTGCGACGCACGGACCGAGTTCGTGGCGTTGGCCATGCCCGGCCAATCAGGCGATCTTGCCTCACCTTTGCTGCGAACGCCTTGAGGTTTCCCTGGCATAAGCGATAACGGTCCCAGTGCCGCCCCGTTCTGCCAAGATCTACACGTCATACCGCGGGCTGGAGGGGGCGCGTTGCGGTTTCTGAGCCGCCGCATGGGTTATGCGTTGTCTGCAGTCGTCGTTGCTGCGGCAGGGTTCAACGCGCTCGGACTGTGGGGGGTGGCGGCGGCGCAGCGGGCGCAGTTCGTTCTCGAAGCGGTGCTGTGCGTTGTGGCGCTGCTCGCCGGGCTGCTTGTCGTTCGGCGGGTAGCCGCCCCTGCACGGTGGTGGCGCGTGACCCTGCTGGCAGCCATCGCCACCTTCCTCGCCGCTGAGGCCCTCTCTCAGCCAGTCCGCACAACCGATAGCGGCGCGACGGCCCCAGCGTCTGCGGTCATCGGCTATTTCGTTGCCGGACTGCTCTTCGGTGCGGCGATACTTCTGCTGGTACGGTCCGGCCGCCCAGGGCAGGCGCGAACGTGGATCGGGGGACGGCAGAGCGTCATCACCACCGCCCTTGATGGATTGTTGGCGACTCTGGCGTTCTTCCACCTGGTCTATGTCGCCCGGCTGGGGGCCGTGCACGGAGCCGCGTTGCCAAGGTCGACCAACACCGCAGTCGTGACCGGTATCGCGGTAGTCGAGCTCGTCGTGGTGGTGAGCGCCCTGCTGCTGGCGATGTGGTATCCGCCGTACCGGCCGGGCCGGACGAATTACATGCTGCTTGCCGCCGCGGTGATCACCCTGACGTCTTCCGACCGGCTGCTGGCTTACCTTCGCAGCGTCGGAGTGAGGCAGCTGGACTTGTGGGTGGGCACCGGGTTCGTGATGGCTCCACTGCTGATCGCATGGAGTTTGTTGGATTTTCCACCACGCGCCCGGCCCGAACACGAGGACGAAATGCCGACCAACTGGGCGCAGCTCACCCTGCCCTACGTGGGTTTCATGGGTAGCACCGCTCTCGTCACCTTCCACGAGCTCATCGGACGCCATGTCGACCCCATCTTCATCGGCACGTACGTTGCGATGGCCGTGCTCGTCTCGACCCGCTACCTGGTGGCGATGCGCGTGCAGCGGACTCTCACCGAAGAGCTCATCGACGCCAAAAGCCGCCTCGCTCATCAGGCTCATCACGATCCGTTGACCCACCTGCCCAATCGATTGTTCTTGGCGCAGCGGCTGGACGAAGCGATAAGCCATGGACCGTTCGTACTGATCTTCGTCGACATCGACGATTTCAAAGAGGTCAACGATCGCTTCGGGCACGCGGCCGGTGATGAGCTGCTATGCGCGATCAGCGGGCGGCTCAGGGATTGCCTTGACCCCGAGGACACACTGGCTCGTGTCGGCGGAGACGAGTTCGCCATCCTCATCACGGGTGTCGTGGAGTCACCCGAACTCGTCGCCGATCAGCTGCGGCTTGCGCTTCGCAGCCCGTTCTCGGTGCACGGCACGTCGGTTCGGGTGCGCGCCAGCATGGGCCTGGTCAGTCCCGGATGTGACGGTCTGCCTCGGACCTCCGATGATCTCCTGAGGCAGGCCGACATCTCGATGTACACCGGAAAGCGCCTAGGCAAGGACACCGCGGTGGTCTACCGGCCGGCGTTCACCGTGGCCGAGGATTTCCCGACGGCGCTTCGGCAAGCGAATGGCGCTGCTCCACAAGGCTTTCGGCTGAAGTACCAACCCATCGTCGGCCTTCCGCAGGGCAACCCGGTCGCCCTCGAGGCGCTTGCCCGCTGGACCACACCGAGCGGCATTCAGATTCCTCCCCAGACCTTCGTGTCCCTGGCCGAGGCCAACGGCATGGGGGCAGAACTCGACGCCCTGGTACTCGATCGAGCTTGCGCGGACATCAAATCGTCTGGCCTCGAACTGGACGTTCATATCAACATCGGCGCGGCGCGATTGGGCAGCGTCGAATTCGAACGGGTGATCAGCCGCACGCTCGCCCGGCACGGGTTGCCGCCACAACGCGTCGTCCTGGAGATCACCGAGACGGTGCCCATTGTGGATCTCGCCGACGCCGCGGCGGCCATCAGGCGCCTCAACGGCCTGGGCCTCAGAGTGGCCCTGGACGACTTCGGCGCCGGATACAACTCGCTGACCTATTGGCACGAGTTGCCGGTGCAGATCGTGAAACTCGACCGCGGGCTGGCGACAGGCGTCGAGCCGGGACGTAACCTCACGCTGTATCGCTCAGTCATCGGGCTCTGTGAAGCCCTGGGCCTCAAGGTTATTGCTGAGGGAATCGAAACCGCCGAGCAGGCTGAGACAGTCTTCATGGCCGGATGTGGCCTGGCGCAAGGCCATCTGTTCGGTCGGGCCGCCGACCTGACTGATTTCGTCGCGTCTTAGCCGCTTCGACTCGGGTGCGTCGGTCCGAGCTCGCAAGCGGTCGCTGGTCAGGACGCGATGAACGCGAGCAGGTCCGGGTTGAGGACATCCGCGTGCGTGGTCAGCATGCCGTGCGGGTAGCCGGCATAGGTCTTCAACGAGCCGTCCTGAAGGAGGTCGACCGCTCGGGGCACCGCGCTGGCGAACGGAACGATCTGATCGTCGTCGCCGTGCATCACCAGGACGGGAACGGTGATCGTCCGCAGATCTTCGCTGTAATCCCGCAGCCAGGACGCCACGGTCTCGTAGTGAGCGTGGGCGCTACCGGACATGCCTTGGCGCCACCAGTTCGCGATGACCGCCTCGGACGCCTTCGCACCTGGGCGGTTGAATCCGTAGAACGGCCCCTCTGGCACCGCGCGGAAGAACTCCGATCGATTGCCCAAAACACCCGCACGCACCGCGTCGAACCACTCCTGGGGTTGCCCGCCCGGATTGCTCTCGGTCTGCGCCATGCTCGGCGTTGGGGAGGACACCAGCACCGCCTTGGCGACCCGCTCCTGGTGGCGAGCCACATAGCAGGCCACTTCAGCACCGCCGGTGGAGTGTCCGATATGGACCGCGTCGCGCAGGTCGAGGTGGTCGGTCAGCGCGGCCAGATCGGCCACCCAATGCTCGATGTCATTGCCGGTCCCGGCCTGCTCCGATCGGCCATGCCCACGCCGGTCGTGAGCAATCACCCGATAGCCGTGGTGTAGGAAGAACATCGTCTGCGCGTCCCAGTCGTCGGCCGTCAGCGGCCAGCCATGGCTGAAAACGATCGGTTGGCCAGCGCCCCAGTCCTTATAGAAGATCTCGACACCGTCCGAGGTAGTAATGGTGGGCACAGACGTTCCTCTCGCAGTCGACTCGCCGCTATCGAATGACAGTCAACCGCAAGCCAAATCTTTTTGCCTGCTAGGTCTGCGACAGTTTGGCCGCTGCGACCTGTCGCGTGTCTTCACACCGCTTTGCGTGGGAACTACGCACATCGATGTTGCTGCGAAATGGATTGGTGCACATTGTGGAGACGGCTATGACCGCGTGCGTGGGGTCACGGCGGCAACGTCAGCGGCGCCGCTGGGGGCGCCAGGACGCGGGTTGTACTGTATCCAAGCGACTTTCGGAGGTTCACGATGACACCACCCAACGACGACACCTGGGGTCCGGCCACCGGAGTGGGAACCACGGCCACGATGGCGGCGGCGGCGAGAGCCATCGCCACCAGGGATGGGGATATCGATGATCCTTTTGCCGAGAAGTTGGTGCGCGCGGTCGGTGTGAGCTTCCTGACCCGCTGGGCTACCGGCGAGCTCGTCGCCTCGGATATCGACGTCGCGGGCAGCTCATGGGGCCTGGCGCAGATGCCCGCATCCATTGCGGCCCGCACGCGGTACTTCGACGAGTTGTGTGCCGATGCCGCAGGAGCGGGCATCCGTCAAGCCGTGATCCTCGCCTCGGGCCTCGACGCCCGCGCCTACCGGCTGGATTGGCCTCCAGGGATGACGGTGTTCGAGGTCGATCAACCGGCCGTCATCGAGTTCAAATCCACCACACTGGCCAAGCTCGGTGCCGTGCCAAAAGTTGACCTACGCACGGTCGCCATCGACCTGCGCGACGACTGGTCGACGGCACTGGTTACAACGGGTTTGGACGTCAACAAGCCCACGGTATGGATTGCCGAAGGCCTATTCGGCTATCTGACACCAGCGGCCCAGGATCGGCTGCTCGATATGGTCACCGCCCTGAGCGCGCCGGGCAGCCGACTCGGGAGTGAGGCCGTGCCGAATACCGCCGACATGGACCCCGACGCGGCGCGCCAACGGATGCGCGAGGCCACTGCCAAGTGGCGCGAGCACGGCTTCGAACCCGACTTCGACGTGGTCCAGTTCGAAGGCGAGCGCCACGACGTCGGGGCGTACCTGGATGCGCTCGGGTGGGCGTCGGCCGCGACGCCGATGGCCCGGCTGCTCGCCGGCTACGGGTTGGAGGCGATCGCACGGGCCGGCGATGATCGACAAACGATGAACGGCGTCAACTACTACACGTCGACGCTGGGCGTCGACCGTTAGAGGCATCGCGGGGAGCGGGACTCGCCGGGCGCTCAGCTGGGGCAGGCGCGTGCCAGGGCGGCCATCTCGTCGCCGAACTCCTGGTTGACGCGGGCCACTGCTTTCGCCGACGGCGGCAGTTCCGTTTTCATGGGGTCTTGTTTGCCTAGGTCATCGTTCATCTGGTTGGCGTCTTTCATGAATTCTCGGGCCAGCGCCGCGGCTCGTTGCGCGTGGGCCGACAGGCCGGGCGCGGTCACCTGATCGGCCCGTCGCTGGAGTCCGTCGAGCCACGCCTGGTAGTCGGCATCAGTGGGTACCGAGTTCTGTTCGTAGGAGCCCGGCGGCGCGAACCGCGTCTTGGCCTTCAACGAGGCCTGCATGTCGCGGTTGAAATCGATGAATTGCCGCACACTCCAACAAGGTTGCGCCCGCTGATCGATGCGCCACGCGACGAACAGACCCGCGGCGGCGACGGCCACGCACCATACCGTCAGCAATCGCCGGGCGGCCTTGCGTGAACGGAGACTGTTTGTGGCCACTCGATCAACCTAATCGAGGATCGGGCCGATCAGCGCATAGCGGCCCGCGCCGTCACGCGTGGGGGCAGAAGATGCCCAGGATCTGTTGGCAGTTGTCCCGATTGATGAGTGCCGGCGGGGCCGGGGGAGGAGGTGGCGGCGGGTTGTCGCCGTCCCAAATGTTTTGGGCGACATTGCCCTGCCCGAAGTAGACGTAGTAGTAGGTGTGGCAGATGTTGTTGTCCCAAATGACCGGATTGGTGACGTGGTTACCGGTCGGCGGCAGCGGCTCGCCCGGGCACCAGCGGTGGGGGCCGCCATCGGCGTTGGCGGTGCCCGCGCTGAGACCGAGACCCGCAATTCCCAACCCGCCGGCCACCAGGGCCGTGGTCGCCAGTCGCACGATTCGTCGCAACATCATGGTCCTATTCCGTTCGGTGGCGGCCTGAAGTATGAGCCGCTCTCAAGCGGAAGTAAATAGCGCGGCAGCCGCTACCGATCCCAAACTTGTCCAGCGGTCGCGGTGGCCGCTGGACGGCGGTGTCGTCCTCGCCGCGGTCGCACCGCGTGGGGGCTCGGCGCGCCCGCCCCGGTCGAACTGCCGTCCCGCCCGGCGCGGGCGAGGTGGGGCACTGGCGCGGAGCGCGACTCCGTGCTGTGAACGTTAAGGATCGTTACCGCAATCGTGATTTTCGCGTTCGTATCATTGATTTCACGAGAATCGGAGCAACGCCGATCGGCGTCCGCGAGTCTGGGGGCTGATATGACGATCGCAATCGCCGCGCGCGAGCCAGTCGAGTACGACGTGTCCCAAGCGCATGACGACGTCACTTCGGCGATCGCCAGGGTCAACGCCATGCCCTGGCGGGGGGACATCGTTCTCGCCGAATTGAAGCCGCGCTGGCGACCCACCGAAGAGGAGATCGTCCGCGCGGCGATCACGGTGATTCTGGTAGCTCTCGTGGCAATGATCGGCGTCGCCGCAGTCGCGATCTTGACAATGGGGTAGTAGTGGAAAGTCGGGGGCGGCCCCGCCTCGTTGTTCGCGGTACATCCGTTATGCTGCCGGTGCTTCCGAAATGTCGGTGCGCAGTTCACTCGCGAATGGCTCTTGCAGAGGACAGCTCTCAGCCTTGCCCAGATCAATGTCTGCCAGCGGGGCTGCGGTTGCGGTCATCGTCCTCGCCGCCAGCACGCCGACCACGGCCTGCAGCCATCGGCCGCCATCTAAAGCGGGCGCCTCGGTCACCTCAACAACCACACCCGCCGGTGCCGCGGCGGCGCAAAGCGACTCACTGACGTTGGCCGGCAGAGTTTTCGCGCTCCACGACGTCCAATGCCGCGGCATGGGTGCCTCGGTGCTCGTCACGGCCAAAACGCAGTCCGGCGACAGTGTCATCGTCGACGCCGCGGGCGGCAAGGTCGAAACTCTCGACTTCAGCGCCGACGGTGTCGACTACTTCTGGGAGCCGACTTCGACCGGAGGAGCACCGACCCCGACGCTGACGCAAGACGGTGACAAGTACACGGTGACTGGCAAGATCAAACAGCTTCACGACTACACCAAGCTCAGTGATTTCACGTTTAGAGCAGCCTGCCCGCATTGAGCATTCTCGCCCGACGCGCATTGCCTGCCACGGACCGGGATCGACTTGCGCCAAGGCCGGCCGTCGGAGATGCGGCGGCCGGGTAAAAACCTGACACCAGCATGATTGCCTGGGCACAATGTTGGATCAGAAGCGCTCGGGGTCGCTTCGCACTTAGCGAATATTGAAGTTGGGCGGCTAACGGGACCGATGCGAAGGACAAGGGGAGGGGGCGGGCTGACAGGCCGGCACGCATTAGCGGTTCTGGCGCTGTCCGCGCTGACGACCGGGTGCACGGTGACCGTGGGCGGGACGGTGGTCGCGGCTCCGACGATGGGTCATGCGCCTCAACCGCTTCCAACGAGTGCGCTGTCTGGATTGCTGCTCAGCCCGACGGAAATTGGCTCGATCATGTCCGCCCGGATGGAGGTGGTCGATTCCGGCGACACCATGTACACCAATCGCCCCCTCGCCGATGGATGTTTGGTTTGGGCCGAGGCGCAGGACTACTCCTACCAAGGCAGCGGCTGGACGGGTGTGCGCGTGCAGCAACTGAAGGACCGCCGCGAGAACGCAGACCATATTGCCTACCAGGCGGTGGTGGCGTTCCCGGCGGGCTTAGCCGCCCATGACTTCTACGCCGGCCAGGTGACGGGCTGGGCGAACTGCGATGACCGGCGCATCGATCTGCATGACCCCGGAGATCCCGTCGCGCACTACTGGACGCTGAGTAAGGCCCGCGTCGAGGACGGCGTTTTGACGATCACGCGGGTTCAGGAAGAAGGTGGAGGATCCTGGGCGTGCCAGCGAGCGTTGACGGCCTCCAATAACGTGGTCGTCGATATCAGCGCCTGCGCCGAAAATGTCGGCGACCGCGGTGTTCAGATCGCCAAAGAAATCGCAAAGAAGATCCTCTGAGCGTTGTCGACGCGCCGGGTCGCCCGGCCGCGTAATAGAGCGGCGCGTTCGATGCCCGACAGCGCCAGAAAGAACTCGGTGGACGCGGTGACCCGGTTAGGAAACCGGTACCGTGGGTATCACCTATCGTGAGCCACGCTGCTAGGGGGGTCTGTCACGCCGATGAATAGCTATTCCGCTACCCCAGTGGTAGACGCCGGCGCGCCACACCACGTGCTTCGCAATGGCGAACGCCTTATCGACCCCGACGAGGACCCGTTCTACCGGGCGCCGGTCGACTATGAGCACGCCGAACCCGGTACCGTTCTCCGCTCACGCGACGTGGAGATCGGGTTTCTCGGCCGTATTCGCCAACCCGTGACTGCCACGCAACTGCTGTACCGCACCACCAACCTGCATGCGCAGCCCGAGGTCGCCGTCACGACTGTGCTTCTCCCGGCGCAACGCGATTCCCAGCGGGATTGCCCTGTCCTCTCTTACCAGTGCGCGATCGACGCCATCACGCCGCGTTGTTTTCCCTCGTACGCGATGCGGCAGGGCGCCGGCACGATCGGCGCGTTCACGCAAGCCGAGTATCTCTTGGTCAGTGCGGCTTTGGCCAATGGGTGGGCGGTCTCTGTACCTGACCATGAAGGCTGCCACGGCATGTGGGGCGCGCCCGTCGAGCCGGGATACCGGATATTGGACGGTCTGCGTGCCGCGATGCGCTGCCAGCGTCTGGCATTGTCACCGTCGGCACCGCTCGCTCTCTGGGGGTATTCCGGTGGCGGCCTGGCGTCGGCGTGGGCCGCTGAAGTGTGTCAGCGCTATGCACCGGAGCTGAATATCGTTGGCGCCGTTCTTGGTTCGCCCGTCGGAGACCCGGAAAGCGTGGCGCGCCGGCTCAACCACGGTTTCTTCGCCGGTCTGGCGGCGCTGATGATTTCGGCGTTGATCCAGGTCTTCCCGGACGCACAGAGAGTCGTTGACGAACACGCGAACGACGACGGCAAAGCGCTGCTCGACGAATTGCAGACGATGACGACGGCCCAGGCGGTGTGGCGGCTTCGCAACGCGGATATCGGCTCCTACGTCGACATGACCGCCGACGACCTCTGGGACTTACCGGAAGTGCGCCACATCTTTGAGGAAACGAAGCTTGGCAAGTCCAAACCCGAACCGCCAGTGTTGGTAGTTCAGGCGGTGCACGACGGGATAATCAGCGTCGATGATGTTGATGCACTGGTCGCGGAGTACGAACGCCTCGGCGCAGCAGTCACCTACCACCGCGACCGGTTCTGCGGTCACCTACTGTTGCACCCACTTTCAGCGCCGATGACCTTGCGCTGGCTCGACGACCGATTTACCGCCCGGCCGACCAGTGAGCACAAGACACGTACCGTCTGGCCGACGATCTTCAACCCGTCGACGTATCTGGGCATGGCGAAGCTCGGCGTCATCACGGCTAAAGTCATTCTCGGACGGTCTGTCTAACGTCAACCGATGCGCGGAATTAACCGCGGTTAAGGGAATCGCGCGTTCATCGGCATCTGGTTGGGCGAAATTCGACAATGCCTGCGTTGAGCCACCCACTCGGCGGCTGGGTTGAGAAGCGTCACGCACGGGGGTAGAGGATTCCTCCCATGCAGACGCGTACTTTACTTGACATAATGTCGCTTATCGGCACAACGGAATAGGCCGGTCGTGAACAAGAGTGGCTCCTTGCGGGTTCCGACCTGCGACTACCTGGTCGAGCCGGCCGCCGGCCAACGTGCGCGCCCATACCCCTCGGTTACCTAATCGGGTGTGCGTTCAGGGCATCGAGTGTGCGTCTACGGCGGCGACACGCCGATCGGCGCCACCATAGGCGCACACTCGACGAGCGCCGAGTTGCAGAAGTTTTGGAGCCGACACCCCCGATCCCGGCTTCCGCCTACCCGGCCCCAAAACGTCACCGTGACGAAATCACATGGGGCTCAGCGGTATTGCGTCACTCACCGGCACGAAGCATGCATGAAAGCATCCGGCCGGCCCGCGAACCGCGCACCGGTGAGAGGGCTTCGAGCGTGCACTCACGGCGACGACACGCCGACAAGTGCCGCCATGGGCGCACGCTCAATGGCGTGAAGCGACGAACCCCGGATCCCCGCTTCCCCGCCAAGGACCTCCCCAATGCGTCACCGTGACGAATTACCCCATCCCACCCGTCGGGAGGTCAGTTCGATTTGTGACCCCAGCGCTTGCGGGCCGCGTTGCGATGCGTGTCGGTCGACCAGAGATGGCCGCAATCCGAGCACTGCAGATGAACCAGCGTGCCCCTGTTGCTCAGGAGATACTGCCAGTGCGTATCGCAGTTGCGGGTGCTTCGACAATCGCCACACCTGGTGCGGTGATCGCAGCGCGGACACGGCAGCCATGCACGCCGGCCACGGTCGGCCGTCGGATCAATCGGTAGCACGAGCAATCGTCCGTTCGGGCAACACGCCGGCGCGGACCAACTCGTCGTAGACCCGCTGCTGCTCCTCATCGAGATTCGAATACAGCATTTCGTATGCCTTTTGTTCCCCTTCAAGCACCGCGACAGGGTCCCAGTCGTCACCCGTCGCTTCGAGCATTGCGCTGCGTCTGCGCGCCTCGTCGAGGGTCAGGTCGTAGCCAAAGTCGAGGTCGGCCATCGCGCTCCCAGCCATTAGATATGCAAACGAACGGTAAGGATGGCCTAATTAGCGGCCCTCAGGCTATGAACTGGGTCACCATTGTCGCTTGACGTTGGTCACACCGACTCCGGCGCGTGCGGCACCGAGAACCCGACAAGCCACGCCGTGACGACGCGGCCGTCGGGCTGCCACCGGTCCCGGAGCCGGCCCTCGGACCCCTGTCCCCCACATCCGGCCCGTCACGGGCAATACGTCACCGTGACGAATGTTGCTGCAGTGCAGGATGATTGACGAGTTATCCCTCGTCGGCAGGCCACGATCTCGAGCGGATTCAGGCGGATCGTTTCTCACGCACTCAGGCGCAGGTAGCGGTCAAGCCGCCGCAGGGCCTGTGCCGACGCCCGCCCCGGGGCAGGCTGCAGCGCGCTGTCGACTCGCGCACGGACAGCATCGACGTCGAGATCCATTCCGATCGCGACAAGGCGATTGGCGGTGACCCCCCGCGGCGCAGGCCCGATGTGGATTGCGCTTCCTACCAGATTGACGACATAGCCATGGACGGTCGCGCGGTGGCGCACGGCCACGATCCCTTTCAGCCTGAACACCTGTGGCGGCGGATCTTCGAGAAGGTCGAACAGGGCATCGGGGTCGACGCATCCCGAGCTGCGGACGGCGACGGCGTCGGCATGGACGTGGTCATGGTCATGCTCGGGCTCCAGATCCAGGAACGAGAGTTGCCCAACTTGGCCGGACGTGGCGGACGCATCGAAGAGTAGCTCCGGGGCTATCCGGCCACCCGTCGTCGCCACGACATGTACGCGCGGGTTGCGTTGCGCGGCACGCTGTGTGACGCGTTGCACCATCGCCGCCCGCTCGCCCTCGGGCACCTGGTCGAGCTTGTTGACGACGATCAGCGACGCCGCGCCGTAGCGCACCGGCGGCAGGGCGCCGCAGTCGACGGTGTCGAAGTGGTTCACGGCGTCGACGACGTCGACAAGCCCGCCCGGGCGAATCCCGCGGATCTCACTGAAACCGATGATCCGCGCGATAGCCACTGGGTCGGCTAGTCCGCTC
The DNA here is from genome assembly GCF_001667885.1 of Mycobacterium scrofulaceum. Lineage (GTDB taxonomy): Bacteria > Actinomycetota > Actinomycetes > Mycobacteriales > Mycobacteriaceae > Mycobacterium > Mycobacterium scrofulaceum_C. The sequence goes on from NZ_LZJW01000132.1 coordinate 82,734, forward strand.
GCCTCGACGACGATGGCATCGAGGCGCCGAGCCGGGTTAGCCAGCTTGATGAGTGCGTCGTCGAGCCCACCGCCGTCGGGTAGGCAACAAATGCATCCTCCGGCGATCGACGCCGGCTCGTCGACCTGGCCGGCCACCAAGGCGGCGTCGATGTTGATGTCGCCGAAGTCGTTGACCACCACACCGATTCGCGTGCGAGGATGACGTAACAGGTGGTTGAGCAACGTCGTCTTGCCGGCTCCGAGATGACCAGTGAGCGCGATGACGGGTACCGCGGCCACGCTTCACCCTCCACATCGACGTCCGGACACCCGATGCTAACCGGGGCAGCTTGATCGGTGTGCTCGGCGCCGAATCGTAGTCCAGCGTTGCCGGCAAATACGTTCGAGACGGCGAGGCTGACATCGACGCCTAGCCGGTCGTCCGGTCAGCCGCCGGGCGCCGACCAGTGCACCACCTTCATGGCGGTCATCTCGTCGAGTAGCTCCGGCCCAAAGCCGAAGCCCGTGCCGCTCGCGCGGCCGGGTTCGGAGGCTCCGCCCGGCGCGCCGCCGAAGACGTCGTTGATCTTGACGGTGCCGACGGGAAGGCTGCGCCACGCCTCCTGGGCGTGCGCCATGCTGCCGGTCAGAACGGTGGCCGCCAGGCCGTACCGGTCATCGGCGGCTTCGGCCAACGCGGCGGCGAAGTCCGGCACCACGCGTACCGGCGCGATCGGACCGAACGTTTCCTCCCGCATGACGAGCATGTCGGGCGTGCAGTCGGTCAACACCGTCGGCGGGTAGAACGTACCCGGACCGGGTCGCGGCTCGCCGCCGACCAGAACGTGGGCCCCAGCGCGGGTGGCGTCTTCGACATGCCCATGCACATGCTCGCGATGGCGATCGTCGACCAGCGGTCCGATGCGGTCGGCCCACGCGATCGCCTCGTCGATCAGCGCGTTGAGGAACGCATCGGCGATCGATTGCACGACATAGACCCGCTCCACCGAAACGCAGATCTGCCCGGCGTTCGCGAAGGCACCCAATGCCGTCTGGCCGGCCGCCCAAGCCGGATCCACGTCGCCGTCGACGATCAAGGGATCGTTTCCGCCGTTCTCCAGCAGGGCCTTGGCACCCCGCTCGGCGCACGCCCGCGCGATCTCTCGGCCAGTCGCGCTGCTGCCCACGTGCGCGACGACATCGACCAGCTCCGCGCCCGCCAACCGTTCCCCGACGGTGCCGTCGCCGTCCACGATCTCGAGGACGCCGGCGGGCAGCCTGGCCGCCAGCAGTTCCGCGAACCGCCGCCCGGTCTGGGGGCTGCGCTCGCTGGGCTTGTGCACCACGGTGTTTCCGGTCACCAGGGCCGCGCCGAGCAGTCCGGCCGCGACCGCCACCGGATCGTTCCATGGCGTGATCACCGCAACCACGCCGCGCGGCTGGGGAACCATCACGTCGGTTGCCGACCAGCCACCCTGCAGGGTGTGGCCGCGGTGCAGCGGGCCGAGTTGGGCGTACTGAAGAAGCGTGTCGATGCCCGCGTCCGCCCCGCCGCGCGCGTCGGCGGCCAGCTTGCCGGTCTCCCGCTCGTTCAGTTCGGCGAGTTCGTCGGCCGCGGCCCGGACGTCGGCCGCCGCGGCCGCGACGGCGGCGGCACGTTCCGCCGGCGATGTGCGGGCCCAGTCGTTGGCGGCGGCCGCCGCGCGACTGACCGCTTCATCACAGTCGGCCGGCTCGGTGATCGGCACCTGGGTGACGGTGTCGCCGGTGCGGGGATCCAGGACGCTGATGATTTTGGTAAGGGTCGAAGCCACGCCAGCGGATACCCTGTCGCCGGCCCGATCAATCAGCCGCCGTCAAGAATCGCTGGTCAGCGCGGTGAAGAAGCCTCGGAACACTGTGCCGATCCGGTATGGTCGGCGTGTCCGCCGGCGAAAGGGATAACAGGCTTCGATGGCAAAACGGTTACCCGACAACGCCTTTACGTCCTCGCGGGCGGTGGACCCCGGCCTGCGCAAAGCTGCCCGATTCCTTCCGCGTGGGTATTCGCTCCAGCGTGGGCTGAAAGTCCAGCGGGCGATCATGAACTTCATCGGGGCCCAGGGGCGGCTGCGCGACGTGCCCGAAGCGGCGGTCAACGAGCACGTCACGGTTCGTCTGCATCGTCCGGTCGATCTTCCCGACCGCGCGCCGGCCATGTTGTGGGTGCACGGCGGCGGGACGATCATGGGTCGCGCCGCGCAGGACGACAAGTTTCTGCGCAAGCTGTCGACTCGCACCGGTGTCGCGATCGCGGCGGTGGAACATCGCGTGGCCCCCGAGAATCCGTATCCGGTTCCGGTCGAGGACTGTTACGCGGCGCTGCGGTGGCTCGCGCGCCAACCGTGGGTGGACCCGGACCGACTCGCCATCGGCGGGGCCAGCGCCGGCGGGCTGTTCGCGGCCGCGGTGGCGCAATTGGCTCACGACCGCGGCGAAGTCGAACTCGCCTTTCAGATGCTCGTGTATCCCATGCTCGACGATCGAACGGGCGCCGAACCCAGCGGTCAGCGGCGCATCATGTGGGCCGAGACCGACAACCAATTGGCGTGGCGCTGGTATCTCGGCGGCGCCGACGCCCAGGAGGCGGCCCCGGCGCGACGGGACGATTTGTCCGGACTGCCGCCGGCATGGATCGGGGTCGGAACGTTGGACCTGTTCTACGAGGAGTGCCTGCAATACGCGCGGCGCTTGCGTGAGGCGGGGGTCGCCGTGCACGAGGAGATCGCCCCCGGCGCCTTTCACGCCTTCGACCAGATCGTAGAAAAGGCGCCCGTGTCGGTGAAGTTCTTCGCCAGCCAGTGCGATCACCTTCGGGACGCCCTCGCCGCGTCCGTGGCATAGTCCGCGCGGTTGCGAATGCCGGAGAGGCTGTCTACGAACACATTTCACCCAGGCGTCTAGCGGGCGACGCAACGTCCGCACGTGCTCGGGCGAGCCAATGCCGCACTTTTGACTGCAAAATGTGCAGAATGTGCAACTATGGACGCCGTGGTCGTCAACCAGATGGGTCTACGCGAGCGCCGTCGCCGCCAAACGAGCGCGGACATCCGCGACGCCGCGGTGCGCCTCACGGTGGAACGCGGCTACGACAAGGTCACCATCGACGAGATCTGCGCCGAAGCCGGTATCTCGACGCGCACCTTCTTCAATTACTTCCCGAACAAAGAGTCGGCGATCGCCTACGGTCCGTCCGACATACCCCCCGAACTGGTAGCGGATTTCGTCGCCGCGGGCCCGGCCCCGTACTCGGTTGTGCTTGCGGAGCTGATCACGCTCGCCGCCCACCATCTTCGCGACGTGCCTCCGCGCCGCGAACACGCGGCGCATATGCTCGAGCTCGCCAAAACCTCGCCGGCGGTGTTGGCTGCATTCCTCGCCGATCTGGAACGGTTTCAAACTCACTTGACCGACGTCATCGCCCGCCGCCAGGGCATGCGACCCGACGACGAGATCGTCGCGCTGATCGCCGCACTGGCGCTGACCGCGGTGCGCTCCGGCATCGAGCGGTGGTCGAGGGGCGAGGGAGATCCCGACGACACGCCGATGCCCTACGTGGAGCGCGCCGCCGCGCTCGTCAACAGCATCTTCACCGAGTGACCTGAAACACCGAGCGCAATCGTTGCATGGTGTGCAACAAATGCACAGTATGTACTATGCTCTCTTTGCGGTACTCGAGAACGCTTTCGCGTCACACGGCACGTGTCGCACCGGGGCGAGTCTTCGGGATGCCGCACCTGAAGACCATCGAACCTGTACGAACCGAGGCGACCGCCGAAACCGTTGCGGCGCAACGTAAGCCGTCGCGCACGACTGACCACATCACGATCGGGTGATGAGGAAGGGAATTCCCTAGGTGCAGATCTCGAAGGTTGTGCGTAACGCATGGTTGCCGCTGCTGATCGTCGCGGTCCTGGTGGTCGGTGGCTTCGCCGTGACCCGGGTCAAGTCGTTCTTCGGCGCCCACGACACGGGCATCATGACGAGCCCACGGCTGGACGATTCCAAGCCGTTCAAACCGAAGGTCGTCAAGTATGAGGTGTTCGGCACGGCCAGCACAGCCAACGTGAACTACTTGGACTTGTCCGCCGACCCGAAGCGGGTCGACGGCGCGCCCTTGCCCTGGACGCTGGTGCTCAGCACGACTGCCCCATCGGTCTTCCCGAACCTGTCGGCCCAAAGCGACGGTAATTCTTTGGGTTGTCGCATCACCATCGACGACGAAGTCAAGGCCGAAAACCAAACCAACGGCGTGCACGCCCTGACCTTCTGCTTGGTGAAATCCGCATGAGCGCACACTTCGATGACGCCCGCACCGACACGATTCCCGTGGCCGACGAACCGGTGCGGGAAAAGATTCCACGGATCATCCGAACGTTCGCCGTGCCGATCATTCTGGGCTGGATCGCCCTCATCGCGGTGCTCAACGTCGTCGTCCCCCAGCTGGACGAGGTCGGCAAGATGCGCTCGGTGGAGATGACTCCCGACGACGCGCAGTCGGTCGTCGCGACCAAGCGCATGGGCGCGATCTTCAACGAGTACAAGTCGAACAGCTCGGTGATGATCGTGCTCGAGGGACAGAATCCCCTCGGCGCCGATGCCCACACCTACTACGACGAGATTGTCAGGAAGCTCGACGCGGACAAGAAGCATGTCGAGCACGTTCAGGACATGTGGAGTGATCCGCTGACCGGGGCGGGCGCCCAGAGCAACGATGGCAAGGCCGCCTACGTCCAGGTGTATTTGGCCGGTAATCAGGGTGAAGCCCTCGCCAACGAATCGGTCGAGTCGGTGCAGAGCATCGTCAAGAGCGTTACTCCGCCGCACGGGGTGAAGGCGTACGTCACGGGGCCCGCGGCGCTGTCGGCGGATCAGCACACGGCAGGCGACCGTAGCCTGCAGCTCATCACGGCGGCGACGTTCACGGTGATCATCGGCATGCTGCTACTGGTCTACCGGTCGGTCGTCACCGTGCTGCTCACACTGGTGATGGTGGTCCTCGAGCTCTCGGCCGCGCGAGGAATGGTCGCGTTCTTGGGTTACTACAAGATCATTGGACTCTCCACGTTCGCCACGAACCTATTGGTCACGTTGGCGATCGCGGCCGCCACCGACTATGCGATCTTCTTAATCGGGCGATATCAAGAGGCCCGCGCGGTCGGCGAGTCGCGTGAAGACGCGTACTACACGATGTACAAGGGCACCGCGCACGTGGTGCTCGGGTCGGGTCTGACTATTGCCGGCGCGACCTTCTGCCTGCACTTCACCAACCTGCCCTACTTCCAGACGCTCGGCATACCACTGGCGATCGGCATGGTGGTCGTCGTGGCCGCGGCGCTCACGCTTGGGCCCGCGGTGATTTCGGTGGCGACCCGCTTCCGTAGGACGCTCGAACCCCGCCGCACACAACGCATTCGCGGCTGGCGCAAGATCGGCGCCATCGTGGTCCGTTGGCCCGGACCGATCCTGGTCCTGACTATCGGGATCGCCCTCGTGGGCTTGCTGACGCTGCCCGGATACCGCACCAACTACAACGACCGCAACTACCTGCCGGCCGATCTGCCGGCCAACGAGGGTTACGCGGCCGCGGATCGGCACTTCTCGCAGGCGCGGATGAACCCCGAAGTGCTGATGATCGAAAGCGACCACGATCTGCGCAACTCCGCCGACTTCCTGGTGATCGACAAGATCGCCAAGACGGTCTTCCGCGTGCCCGGAATCGGCCGCGTGCAGGCCATCACCCGGCCGCAGGGCACGCCGATCGAGCACACCTCGATCCCGTTCCAAATCAGCATGCAGGGCGTCACCCAGCAGATGAACCAGAAGTACCAGGAAGATCAGATGGCCGACATGCTGCACCAGGCCGACATGATGCAGACGACCATCGACAGCATGACCAAGATGCAAAGCATCACCGTGCAAATGTCCGAGGACATGCATCAGATGGTCAAGAAGATGCACGACATGACCATCGACATCAACGAATTGCGCCAGCACATGGCCGATTTCGAGGACTTCTTCCGGCCGATCCGCAGCTACCTCTACTGGGAACGGCACTGCTACGACATCCCGGTCTGCTGGTCGCTTCGTTCGGTTTTCGACGGCTTGGACGGCATCGACATCATGACCGACGACATCGAGAGCCTGCTGCCGATCATGGACCATCTGGACACGCTGATGCCCCAGATGGTGGCGCTGATGCCGTCGATGATCGAAAACATGAAGGCCATGAAAACGACGATGCTGACCATGTATTCGACCCAGAAGGGTTTGCAGGACCAGCAGAACGAGGCGCAGAAGAACTCCAACGCCATGGGTAAGGCGTTCGATGCGTCCAAGAACGACGACTCGTTCTACCTGCCGCCGGAGACCTTCAACAACGCCGAGTTCAAGAAGGGGATGAAGAACTTTATCTCCCCCGACGGCCACGCCGTGCGCTTCATCATCAGCCATGACGGCGATCCGATGTCGCAGGAAGGCATTTCGCACATCGGTGCCATCAAGAAGGCCGCCTACGAAGCGCTCAAGGGCACGCCGCTCGAGGGCTCGAAGATCTATCTCGCGGGCACGGCGTCGATCTACAAAGACCTCAGTGACGGCAACACCTACGACCTGCTGATCGCCGGAATCTCTTCCCTGTGCTTGATTTTCATCATCATGCTGCTCATCACCAGGGGCGTGGTGGCGTCGGCGGTCATCGTGGGCACCGTCCTGCTCTCGCTGGGCGCATCGTTCGGCCTGTCGGTGCTGATCTGGCAACACCTCATCGGCATCGAGCTGCACTGGATGGTGCTCGCAATGTCGGTCATCATCCTGCTGGCCGTCGGCGCGGACTACAACCTGCTGTTGGTGGCGCGGTTCAAGGAGGAGATCTACGCCGGCCTGAACACCGGGATCATCCGATCGATGGGCGGCACGGGTTCGGTCGTCACCTCGGCGGGACTGGTGTTCGCCTTCACGATGATGACGATGGCGGTCAGTGAGCTGACGGTCATCGGCCAGGTCGGTACCACCATCGGATTGGGTCTACTGTTCGACACCCTGGTCGTACGGTCTCTCATGACGCCGTCCATCGCCGCGTTGCTGGGCAAGTGGTTCTGGTGGCCGCAACGGGTGCGGCAACGCCCGGTTCCGTCGCCGTGGCCCAAGCCGAGTGACCAGAAGGCAGCCGAGGAGACCGAATCATTGGCTCCCGCTAGGTAACCCACTCCGGTTGCCCGCCGGTGTCGACCGCGGAGAAGTCCTTGTGGCCCAGGCCGGCGGTGGTGCCGCCGTCGACGACGAACTCCGATCCGGTCGAATAGCTCGACTCGTCGCTGGCCAGGTAGACGACGAGGTTGGAGACCTCTTTGGGTTGGGCGATCCGGCCCAACGCGGTCTGGAAGATGTCTTCGGGGACCCACTCGGTCATCGGCGTCTTGATCAGCCCCGGATGGATCGAGTTCACCCGGATTCCGCTGGGCCCGAGCTCAAGTGCGGCCGACTTGGTCAGCCCGCGGACGGCGAACTTCGTTGCGGTGTAGCCGTGGCAGGCGATGGTGCCGGCGATGCCCTCGATGGAGGAGATGTTGATGATCGACCCGCGCCCGGCTTCCTTCATCGGCTTCACCACGGCGCGGATGCCCAGGAACACACCCGTCAGGTTGATGTCGAGGATGCGCTGCCACTCCGAGAGCGCGTAGTCCTCGAACGTGCCGATGTTGATGATGCCCGCGTTGTTGACGAGCACGTCGAGATGGCCGAACTCGCTGAGCGCGGTGGCCACCGCCGCGTCCCAGTCCTCGGGCTTCGTCACGTCGAGGTGCAGATAGCGGGCCGCGTCACCGACCTCGTCCGCCACCGCCTTGCCCTCGTCGTCGAGGATGTCACCGAACACCACCTTGGCCCCCTCGGCCACCAGTGTTCGCACGTGTGAGGCCCCCATCCCCCGCGCGCCGCCGCTGATCAACGCGACCTTGCCCGCCAACCGTTCTGCCACTGCGATTCTCCTGTCGTGTGAGTCCTAAGCACCATACGTACAGGAGTCAACGTATGGCCATTGGCCTATTTTTTGTCCGACCACCGGAAAACCATCAGGCAGGCGATCAGCCCGCCCACGCTCCACGCGGTCAGCACGACAAACGTCGGCCAGTGCTCCCAGCTGCCGGCCGGCTCGAAGGCAGCCATGTTGGGCGGCAGGAGCACCGATCGGAACCCTTGGGCCATCCACTTCACCGGGAAAATGGAGCCTAGGGTCAACATCCACGCCGGCAACGCGGCCAGCGGAACGTACGTGCCCGACACGAATTGCAGGGCAACCCCCGGTCCGTTGGTTATCACCGCCGCTGAAACCGCGGTGCTTGCGAAATTGCTGACGAAAATGCCTAGCAACGAACAGCTGACGATGCCCATGAGGAATACCCAGGTCAGGGTGAACCATCCGAAGGCATCCGTCGGCAGATGAAGTTTGAAGACGAGCACACCCACCGATAGCAGAACGACGGCCTCGGCCAGGCTGGCGACGGCAACCAGGGCGATCTTTCCGACGAAATACGACGACGCGGTCGTTGGCGTCCCCCGGAGCCGTCGCAGTGCGCCGCTCTCACGGTCGGCGGCAACGCTGATACCGAGGTTGATGAAGGAGGTGGACAGGATCCCGTATGCGAGAATGCTCGCCGCGAGAACGGCGCCGGTGCTGGTGTCGCTATGCGGCATCTTCGTCGAGAAGATCGAACCCAACAGGATGCCGATCACAGCAGGCATCGAAAACGTGAGAACCAATTGCTCCGGCCGCCGGTAGAACATTTTCAGCTCGGGCACGATCCTCGACACCCCGATGCGAAGCGGACTCGGGAGCGCCGCCTCACCGTGGCGCTGCGGTGCTGGACTGCGCACTTGGTCGATGCCCATCACGTCTCGCCGATCAGCTGCAGGTAGGCGTCTTCGAGCGTCGGGCGAGAAACCGTCAGCTGGGCCAGTTCTGCCCCGTCCTTCGACCGCTGCCTGATCAAGTCGGTCGGGCGGTCCGTCTGCTGCACGTGGACACGGCCCGCCTCCACCCACCGGACCGTAGCGGCGGAACTGACGTACTCGGTCAGTTTTGCCGGTGAGTCGACCGCCACCACCCTGCCGCCGGCCAGGACTGCGACCCGGTCCGCCAGTGCGGCGGCCTCTTCCAGGTAGTGGGTCGTCAACAGGATGGTCGTGCCATCGCTCGCCAGCAATCTGATGAGATCCCAGAATCGTCGCCGGGCGTCGGGATCGAAACCGGTCGTCGGTTCGTCCAGGAAGAGCAATTCGGGCATGCCGATGATGCCGAGCGCGACGTCCAGGCGACGACGCTGCCCACCCGACAGCGTCCTCACCCTAGAATCGGCCACCGAGGACAGCCCGACGAGTTCAAGGGTCTCCCCCGGATTACGCGCCCTCCCATAGCATTTCGTCAGCATCCCGACGGTTTCCGCCACGGTCAGCATCCCCGCGTCGCTGACTTCTTGCAACACGATGCCGATCTTGGCGCGCCAGCTGCGGCCGGCGGTTCCCGGATCCTCACCCAACACCCGCACGTAGCCGGCGTCCCGTTGTCGATGGCCCTCGAGGATTTCGATCGTCGTCGACTTTCCCGCGCCGTTGGGGCCGAGGATGGCGAAGATCTCGCCATGGCCGACGTCCAGGTCCACATCGCGCACCGCCGACAAGTGCCCGTAGGCCTTTGACAAACCTCGAACGTGCACGGCGGCAGACGGCTCCGGAGCCATCTCCGCGGTTGGCTCAGGCTTCTCAGCCAGCCGCTCGGGTCGCGCCGACGGCGCCCGCCCAGGAGAACTCACGCCCGCGATCCCCCCGAATCCCGCTCGTCGACCGGCGTTTCGAGGTCGACCAGAAGTGCCCGCAGTTCCTCCTCGGACAACTGCTCCACCAAGCGGTCGATCTCGCCCGCTGCGGGGTGTTCCGGCCGGTGTTCGGTGACGGCGGATGGGCCGGTGAGTTGAAGCCGGCTAAGTATCCGAGCGGCCAGCTCGTTGACGCTCACGCCCCTGAGCAGTTCCAGGACGGGAAGATCGACGGCGAACTGTGCGTGGATCCGGGCTCTGAAGTCCATTGCCATCATGGAGTCCAGGCCGAGGTCGTCGAGGGCGTCGTCGGGTCCGATGTCGGCCGGGGCGAGGTCGAAGACAGCGGCGCCGATTTGTCGAACAATGCGAGCGACCATGTCCACCCGGTCGGCTTCCGGGCATGCCGCGAGGGAATCCAATACGGACGTCTCACCATCGGTTTCGGCGGGCGACGGTTCCGCCTCCCCCAGCTCGGAGAACATCGCCGGCAACTGTCCGACGAGGCCGACGCGACGGGCCCGTGTCCAGTCGGCGGTGATGGCGACGACGTTGGCAACTTGCTGATTGATCAGCCGGTCGAGGATCTGGGCACCCGCGGCTGGCGTGATCAGCTCGATCCCCCGTTGTGCGTAGATCTTTTCGAGCTTGAGCTCTTCGACCATGCCGACCGACCATGGACCCCAACCGATGGTCAGCGCCGGCAGTCCCGCGGCCCGTCGATGATGCGCGAAGGCGTCGAGGAACGCGTTGGCGGCGGCGTAGTTGCCCTGACCGGGTGATGCGATGACCGACCCCGCGGACCCGAACATCACGAAGAAGTCCAGCTGCTGCCCCTTGAAAGCGTTGTGCAACACGCGGGTACCGACGACTTTGGGCGCCATCACCTTGGCGAAGTCCGCTTCGGTCATGTTGACCAAGAGTTGGTCGTGGACAGAGCCTGCGGCGTGAACGATTCCACGCACCGGCCGGCCGTCGTCTCGGATGTGCTCACTCAACCAAGCCTGCACCTGGTCGGCGTCGGTGATGTCGACGCCGGCGGTCGCTACTCGGGCGCCGAGGCGCTCGATCTGCCGGATCGCGTCGACGGTTGACCGGTGCTTGTCGTCTTGGGGCAGCGACGCCCAGCAGCTCCTTGGCGGCAGGACACTTCGGCTTAGCAGGGCGATATGCCGCGCTCCCCGCTCGGCAAGGTAGGTCGCGACGACGCGACCGAGCGCTCCCGCTCCACCCGTGACAACGTAGGTGGCATCGGGTGCGAGTTTGGTCGGGAAGGCTTTCGAGAGGCTGCTGGTCGAGCGAAGGCGCGGGACGAACGTGGTGTGCCCGCGGATGGCGATCTGATCCTCGGCGTCGTCGTCGAGAATGTGGTCACAGATGCGCGTTGCAGCCTCGAGGTGATCATCGGCGGTGGCGATATCGATCAGCCCGCCCCATTGCTTGACCAATTCCTGGTGGCCCACGACGCGGCCGAGCCCCCAAATGGCCGCTTGGTCGACCGCGAGCGCTTCGGTTCCCAGTGCCGGTTGCGCGTTTGCGGTGATCAAGTAGAGGCGGGGCTGGACGGTGTCTTGCTCCGCGAGGAATTTCACGATATGCAGGACCGTGAAAACGCCTATGCGGTCGGCGCTTTCGACCGAGTCATGTTGATCCGGTTCGGCGTCCGGATGTGCGGGCATATCCAGCGGCCAACAGTCGATGATCCCGGCAAGGTTGCCTTCTTTGCCGCAGTGGGTTTCGAGCAACTGACGTAACTGGCGCGGCTGTCTGGGATCGACCGCGTACCCGCCGTCGAATGCGGCGAGCGCTTCGACGGGCCGGTGCTCGACCACGCGGACGTGGTGCCCCTTGCGGCGCAGCTGCTCCGCGAGCGCTGAGCCGACACCACCCGCATCGACGAAGATGAGCCACGACATGCTCTCTGCGGCGATCGAGTTCTCCCGCTCATCGTGTGGAACACCGGTGTGCGCAACCCACTGGAGCTCGTAGAGCCCCTTGTCCACCCGCTCGGGCGACATGTGAGACGACGCAGCGAGCGATTGCACGGTGAAGCCGTTGAAGACAGCGAGCGGCTGCCCGCCGGTGAAGGTGACGGTGATGTCGCTCTCGATCTCGTCGGCGGTGGCCGACACGACCCGTACATGGACGGTCATGTCTTCCTGCGCTGAGCCGTATACGGCGATTCGCCGGATTCGAACGGGGAGGTAGGGATTTTCGCTGGCCTCGCGCCCCAAAATCGGCGCACCAAGGAGTGTCTGGAAGGCGCCGTCGATGAGGGCCGGATGGAATCGGTATCGGTCGACTTCGCCGCGCAACACTGCCGGAACGACGATTCGCGCCCTCGCCCAACCATTTCCGGCAGTCGCCCCGGAAATGGTCTGGAACGCCTCGCCATACGTCAAGCCGACGGCTTGGGTACGGGCGTAGAACTCCTCGCCGCCGATCGTGGTGGTCTCGCCCCCGCCGATGAGGCTGTCGCAACGCTCAGGCGATCTCGGAAGTATGTTGAGTTCAGCGGTCGCCGTCAGCGTCCACTTCAGTTCCCCGCCCGCGGTCGCAGTGAAGGCGGTGAATTCCAGTGCGCCAGTGTCCTGGTCGAGGGTCGTCCTGAGTATGGGGTCACAAGTGTCGTCGAGAACGAGAGCCCGTCTCAGCGTCAGGTTCTCAACGCTGTGGTCCGCCGTACCGTAGGTTTCCTGCCCGGCCGCCAGGGCCATTTCGATGAATACCGCTCCGGGTACCAGAACACTGCCCTGAACCCGGTGATCCGCGAGGAAAGGCAACATCGCGGTGCTCAACTCCACTTCCCAGGTGGGATGCACCGCGCCGCCCACCGGTTGCCCGAGCAGGGGATGCACCGGGTTGTAGTGCAGGTCCTCCGCGGCTTCCTGGGTCTCGTTCCAATACCGTTTGGACTGCCAGGGATACAGCGGGAGTTTGAGCGGCCGCCCCGCGTCCCGGGGGTACAGCGCTTCCCACCTGAGCGGGCGACCCTCGCAATGCAGCGCGCCAACGCAATTCATCAGCGAGCGGCCATCGTCGGCGTCGCGCCGCTGCGTTGGCAACACCACCACGTCGGCCTTGTGGGCTGAGGCGATCTCGATGATGGATGTCGCGAGTACGGGATGCGGCCCGAGTTCGACGAAATGGGTGTATCCATCGGCAAGCATTCGGCTGACCGCGGCCTCGAAAAGTACTGTGGCGCGCGTGTTCTGCCACCAGTACGCGTCGCCGGCGGCGTAGCCGTCCAGGCGCTCGCCCGTCACGGTGGAGTACAGCGGGATGGCCGCAGGGCCCGCAGAAAGCCCGTGCAACGCGATGCGGAGGTCGTCTCTGACCATATCCATGTAGTGCGTGTGATACGGCACGTGCACGTCGAGAAACCGGTTGAAGATTCTGAGCTCGTCGAGTTGGCGCGCGATACGGTCCAGGGCGTCACCATCACCTGCGATCGTGACCGCCGAGGGGCTGTTGACCGCCGCGATGGATACACCGGTCCCGAGGCCATCGACCGCCCCGCTTTCCATGAGCGATTCGGCACCCAGACCGACGGCCAGCATGCGGCCCAATCCTCGGGTGCGCTGTTGCAAGCGGCTTCGGTGGAAGATGACGCGGATCGCCTGTTCGAAGGTGAGAACACCGGCCAGATAGTGGGCGGCCACCTCACCGGCGCTGTGCCCCACCACGGCGTCGGGGGTGATGCCGAATTCTTTGAGCTGCTCGGAAAGCGCGACCTGGATCGCGAAGTTGGCGGGCTGGGCAACGTCCGTTTCCGCCATGCGGGATCGTGTTTCGTCCGCGCGGAGTTCGTCGATCAAAGACCAATGGGTATAACGGGATAGCTCGCGATCGCTTCGCGCGATGCTGTCGGCGAAGGCGGGATAGCTGTCGAGCAACCCCCGGCACATCTTCCACCACTGGGGCCCCATGCCGGTACAGACGAACGCCAACTTCGGCGCGGCCGGAGGCGTGCGGCCGACCGGGCTTTGTCCCTCGGCCAGGGCTTGGAGTTGACTCAGGGCATCGGCGACACCGTCCGCGACGATCGCGCGGCGATGCGTCAGGTGGGTGCGGCGCCGGCTGAGCGTGTAACCGAGGTCGCGCAGAGAGATGTCAGGGTGGGCGGTGACGTGCTCCGCGAGCCGATGGGCCGTCGCCGCTAACGCCTCTTGGGACCGCGCCGAGATCGGCAGCAGGGCCAACGGCAACTGTTGAGACAGTGTCCGGTCGTCTCGCGCGGGAACGGGCGGCTCGGCAAGCACGACGTGAGCGTTGGTGCCGCCGAAGCCGAAGGAGTTCACCCCCGCGACGCGTCGCCGGCTGCCGGGAAACGGACGACCGGTCGCCGGTATCTCGATGCCCGAATTGGCAAGCGGTATCGGGTCATTGAGGTGCAGACTCGCCGGGATGTACCCGTGTTTGAGCACCAGCGCCGCCTTGATCAATCCGGCGACCCCCGCACCGGCCTCCAGGTGGCCGATATTGGTCTTGACCGAGCCGATCAGCAGCGGATCGGCCGGCGAGCGGTCCGCGGCCAGCACGTGGCCTAGCGCCCCAGCCTCGACCGGATCGCCGACGGGGGTGCCGGTGCCGTGCGCCTCCACGTAGCCGACCTCATCCGGACGGATACCCGCTCGGCGCAGCGCCGTGAGGATGGCCGCCTCCTGCGCCGCAGCGCGGGGCACGGTGATGCCGTCGGTGCGGCCATCCTGCGACACCGCCGACCCGAGGATCTGAGCGTAGATCTCATCACCGTCGGCCAGCGCCCGTTCGAGCGGCTTGATGACGACCACCGCGCCACCTTCTCCGCGCGCGTAGCCGTCGGCGGAGCGGTCGAAGGCCTTGCAGCGCCCGTCCGGACTGAGGAATCCGCTCTTCGACTCGGCGATGGCGGTGTTCGGTCCGATCATGACATTGACCCCACCGGCCAGCGCGAGATCACATTCACCGTTCCAAATGCTCAGCGCCGCAAGGTGGACGGCGACCAGTGAGCTCGAGCACGCCGTGTCGATCGTCATACTGGGTCCCCGGAAATCAAAGGCGAACGAGATCCGGTTGGCCAGCATGGTCATCATCATTCCGGTGGCCGAATGGGCTTTGAAGCGGTACCGGCTGGCGCGACCCTGATTCTGCAGAAGTTGGTAGTCGAGGGTGAAACCGCCGACGAAAACGCCTACTTCGGTTCCTGCGAGGCTGTCCGCGGATATTCCGCCGTCTTCCAGCGCCTCCCATGTGGTCCGCAACAAGAGGCGTTGCTGCGGATCGATCAGGTGCGCCTCACGGGGAGAGATCCCGAAGAATTGAGGGTCGAATTGGTCTATCTCACTGAGGAACCCGCCTCGACGGGTGACCATCTTGCCGACCTTGGCGGGGTTCGGGTCGTAGTATTTCGCGGCGTTCCAACGTGATTCGGGAACGATCCCGGTGGCGTCGGTTTCGCTGCAGATCAACCGCCAGTAGCTCTCCGGGTCCTCGGCACCGCCTGGAAACTGACACCCGATTCCGACTATCGCCAAGGGATCGCGGATCCCGGTTGCGGCGCGCATGCTCATCCTTTCGACCTCAGACGTTGCACCGGACCACGCGCCCTCGAGGAGCGCGTTGCGTACGCAGTCCGTGCCCGGTGTGCGCGCCGATGGGTAGCTCGTCCTCTTGCCCACGCGGGCGCTGGCCCGTTGCCGGCGAGTCCACTGATCTCAACCGTGAGAACCGGGTCGTGCGCGAATCGTTTTCGGATCAACGTGCTTCTAGTACGGGTGCGGCGCCGAGAATCCACTCCCGGCTGATCGGATTGATTTCCTGCTCGCGGCGGTAGATGGATCGCAGTTCCCGCAGAAAAGAGTCGCGTTGCCACGTCTGTACCTGCTGCATGACCCCGTCGTCGGAGAACCGGTCGCACTTCTGTGAAACCACCGTCTCCGCGAGCTGGCCTGCCAGCTGGTGTAACAGCCTGGTGTTCGCCTCGAACTGTGCGGCGAAGTCCGGACTTTCTCCGATCATCGCGGTGTGCAGGCTGACCATGAAGTTCAACGGTGAGTACAAATCGACGAACCCCGCCGATGGAGGCGCCCCCTCGATTGCGGCCCATTCTCGGAAGAACATCTGCATACGATTGCTGAGCTTGATCAACCCTTCCAGGTGAGGCACGACCTGTGGATCGTCGGCGACCGTGACGAATCGCCCGTTCCGGTAAAGCAATCCGATGAAACCCCAGTAGAAGGCGATATCCCAAATCACCTTGGCCGACATCACGGCGGGCGAGCCCATGAGGGTGTACTGATCGCAGTACACGGCGAGCCACATGTCGGTCAGGGATCGGAATAGCGAGTCGCTGATTCCCGACCGCGCGACGACATCATCACCGTCGAGTTCGCGGACGATCATGTCGGTGATGAGGCCATTACCGATCGCCACGAGGTCCAGCCCCGACGAGTACAACGGATCCAGGAAGATCCCCGAATCTCCGGTGAGACACCACCGGTCGCGGCCGTCGTACACCTTGGTGACGCCGTGACTGTAGTTCTTCATCACCCTGAAGTCCTTGATCAAGTGTTCGTTCTCCGCCAGGACCGCGGCGCACTGCGGCTCGTACTCGGCGAGCCACGACCGAGCTTTGGTGAGGGTGTTGAATCGGTCGAACCGGTGAGACGCCGGGTCGGCGACGATGCCGACGCTCGTGGATCCGGACGCGAGCCGGATCAGCCAAACCCAGTAGCCCTCCCCCATCAGATGATTCGTGGAGAGTGCGCGATCGCCTTCTACGATGCGGGCCTGCCAGGCCGGGTCGTCGCTCCACCGGCCGATGTCGATTTCAGCGGCGACACGCAACCACACCGCATTGCAGTTGTGTTCGTTGTTGCGCCGTAAGCCCAGTTGGCGGGCCAGTGCACGATTCCGTCCGGACGAGTCCACCACCCAACGCGTGGTCGTCCGGGTGATGGTGTCACCGTTCTGGATGGAAACGGTGTGCGGGTGTCCCCCAGCGCCGCACTCGACCGTTACCGCGCGGCCGCGGCGGATCTCGATGCCCGCCGATCGGCAACGTCGGTAGAGCTCGTTCTCCAGCCTGCCGCGGTCGATTTGATATGTCACCTGAGGGATGAAAGAGGAACTGCCGAGTTCCAACCGCTCGGTGATATCGGTGTTGGCACCGTGGGAGAAGAACATTCGCAAGCCCATTTTGCGGATCTGTGAGGTGTGCAGGTGGTCAGCCAACCCGATGCGTTCGCGGAGGTAGTGGGCGGAAACCTCGACCGTCGACTCGCCGACCGTGTGGGTGATCTCGGGCACTGGATGTGAGTGGGGCGAGATGACGGCGATTCGGGTCCTGGGCCTGACGGTGCGAATCTCGAGCGCCAGGGTCAGTCCGGCCGCACCACCTCCGACGATCGTGACGTCATGGTCAGGGCGACTCTGGTCGGCATCCAATCGGGTCTTGAGCCTTCGCAACAGAGAGTCGCGCGCCTCGGGGCTCAACTGCGACAGTTGCGCGCGCACGTCCACACGTCCACCTCTTGCAAACCCGGAGAGATTAAGTTACTTAATAGTTAAGTACGTTACACGAAATGAGGACTCTCGCAAGCCTGGAAGCACAGGGCGCCGACAGGTCGGTCCACTGACGGGCTTGAGGCCAGATGCGCTGCGGCAAAGACGATCTCAACGGCTAGTCAAGCTTCATGCGGGACGAAGCCGACACGGGCGCCATGCGACGAAAGGCCGACAATTAGGCAGGGAGGTGGTTCGGCCGCGAGACGCCCGCGATGGCCAAAGCGCAAGTCAACCGGTGCCGCGGATCGGGCACGTCCACGCGACAACGCTCCGAGGAACCATCGAAAACCTGACCTCAGGACCTCATCATGCCTGCAGCAACTGCCGTACATTTCTTCCTCGAATTGGCCGTCATTCTCGGAACATGCCGGTTCGTCGGGCTGGTCGCCCAACGCATGGGACAACCGCAAGTCGTCGGCGAGATGATTGCCGGGGTTCTTCTCGGCCCCTCACTCCTCGGCCGGCTCGCGCCCGGTGTGCAACACGCCTTGTTTCCGCCGGGGCAGGCGAACGTGGTGCTGTACACCGCAGCGCAGATCGGCCTGGTGCTTTACATGTTCCTCGTTGGGCTCAGCTTCGACGTCAACCTGATCAGACACCGCGCCGGAACCGCGGCGGCCGTGTCGGCTGCGGGCATCCTCACACCGCTTGCGCTGGGAGCCCTTGTCGCCCTACCTCTGTTGAAAAGCGGAGTGCTGTTCGGAAAAGGCGTCTCGCTCGGGTTGGCGATGATGTTTTTGGGAGCATCGATCGCGACCACCGCGTTTCCCATGCTCGCGCGCATCATCTTCGAACAGCGCCTGTCCGGAACCGCACTGGGGACGCTCGCCCTGATCTGCGGGACGATCGACGATGCGCTCTCTTGGTGCATCCTCGCGGTGGTGCTTGCCATCCATCGAGGCACTCCGACTACTGCCGCGACGGCAATTGTCGGGGGCGTCTTGTACACCGCATTGTTCCTGACGATCGGCCGGAAAGCCCTGGCCGCCCTCGGCGCGAGATCCGAACGCCGCAACGCTGTCAGCGCATCGACCTTCAGCGTGGTTTTGGTGTTGCTCATGACGTGCGCATGGTTCACCGACGCCATCGGCATCTACGCGATATTCGGCGCTTTCGTTGTGGGGGCGGCAACGCCGTCCGGCTTTTTCGCCCACCAACTCACCGCCAGGCTCGAGCCTTTGGTGACCACGTTGTTGCTTCCGCTGTTCTTTGTCTACTCGGGCCTGAACACCCAGATCGGCCTGGTCAACACGCCGAAGCTGTGGGCGGTGACCTTGGGAATGCTCCTGCTGTCGATTCTGGGCAAGGGCGTTTCATGCACCGTGGTCGCGTGGCTACGGAAAGTCCCTTTTCGTGAATCCGTTGCACTCGGTTCACTGATGAACGCCCGCGGATTGATCGAACTCATTCTGCTCAACATCGGACTTCAGGCCGGCATCATCACCCCGACGCTCTTCAGCATCCTGGTGTTGGTAGCCGTCGTCACGACCCTCATGGCCACACCGATATTCGAGTTCGTCTATGGGCGGCACCGGGCGGGCGAGGCATCCGCCACCCCTCGGTCAACGATCCACGACGTCGAAGACCGCCGCGGCGGAGGTGACGGCCTTGTCCCCGTTCCCCTCGTCGTGGAGCAACATGCGCACACCGACACGGCCGGTCCCGCCGCGGTGCGCAACTCCCTCGACCCGGAAGGGGCCCACTTTGCCCCGCGACATGAACATGACATGCCAGCTGACCACCTGGAGCTTTCGGGTCCCCGCGACGCCGGCGGCGAGATCGATCGCCGCCGTTTCTAGGACGACGTGCTGCGGGCCGATGTGCAGCGCGGCGTCCGGGGAAGCGAGTTCGGTGCTGAGCTCGGGCAGCACCCAATGGCCGTCGTCGCGCCTGCTGGCCCCGAAGGCCTGCCACAGCGGCGGCAGGTCCGGCGAATCCTCGATCACGAGCTCTGTGCCCGAAACGTCCATCCGGCCCAGGCCTTCCGGCGGAGTGCCGATGATCGCTCCTTGTCCCTCGTTGAAGGCGATCACCCGGTCCGGGTTGTCGGCGTCGACGATCTTGCACCGTCCGTATCCCATCGTGCGGCCCTGGTGGACGATGCCGGAGCCGACGATCTCGACTCGCTCGACGTCGTAGCCGGGGTCGACGATCTGCACCGACGCGATGACCGGGTTCGGCACCGCGACCATGTCGGTCTGGCACCCCTCGGGGGACGAAATGGCCAACGGCGCCACCATGATTCCCCCGGCCTCGTTGCGCATGTCGCGACGGATGATGACGGTGTCGTCGGCCTCCCCGAGGTCCATCGAGGAGTGTTTGCGGCCGATGTAGCGGTAGCTGAGCAGGCCCGTCCAGCGTCGATAGAGTTCGTCCCGGTAGGCCTCGGAGTCTCCCGCCAACTCCCGGATGTCACGAAGCTGGTCGTTCAATTCGGGCCTCCTTCAGGCT
Source organism: Mycobacterium scrofulaceum (assembly GCF_001667885.1). Lineage (GTDB taxonomy): Bacteria > Actinomycetota > Actinomycetes > Mycobacteriales > Mycobacteriaceae > Mycobacterium > Mycobacterium scrofulaceum_C. The sequence goes on from NZ_LZJW01000132.1 coordinate 102,565, forward strand.
TTTCCGTGCCGCACCTGGTTGAATGGCACGCCCCGGTCGGCGGCAAACTCACGCGGAAAGTTCAGGACCCGCTCGCCGATCACGTTGCGCGCCATCTCCGTGGTTCCGCCACCGATGCTGGCGATCTGACGGCCCAGGTAGCGGGTGCCGATGTCGAGCAACCCAGAAGCGTCATCGACCGCGGCCGCGGTTCCCGCGACGGCCAAGGCGGTGTCGGTTTCGACGTCGTGCACCTCGGCCATGTCGAGCCGGATGATCGATCCCGCGGCGGGCGGCAGCGAACCACCGGCCACGGCGTGGAAGACGTGCTCGCTGAGTTGTCCGTGCACGGCCCGGTGCACCAGCGCCCGGCCCACCATCTCTTGAACACGTTGGCTCCCAGCCTGCTTCGACTTCTCTAACACCGAAAGCAGGTCGACAGAGACATCTTCGGCTTCGGCGATGCCAGGCCCGCTGGTGTACTCCGATCCGTCGCCCATACTGCGGCGTTCGTGGTAGAGCTGGCGCGACGCGACGTCCCATCCTTTACCCGGCTCACCGACGACGGCATCGTCACCAACGTCGACGTCGTCGAAGAACTCCTCGCAGAACTCGACGGAGCCGTTGACCTGCTTGATGCGGTTGATCGTGACACCGGGATGCCGCAGCGGAACCAGGAACATCGTCAGGCCTTCGTGTTTGGGCGCGTTCCAGTCCGTCCGCGCCAGGCACAAGCCGTAGTCGGCAGCGAACGCCCACGTGCTCCACGTCTTGGCGCCGTTGATGATCCATCGTCCGTCCCTGCCGTCGGCGCGGGTGAGGACGCCGGCAAGGTCCGATCCTCCACTGGGTTCCGACAGCAGCTGCACCAGCACTTCGTCGCCGCGGAGCGCAGCGGCGATGTGGCTGCGCTTCTGTTCCTCGCTGCCCATGTCGAGGATCGTCGCGCAGCAGATGGCGAAGGACGGGACGTTGAGCATGAGCGGCGTCTCGTAGGCCAGGGCCTCGGCATCGAACGCCTTCTTGTATTCGTAGCCCAAACCGAGGCCGCCGTACTCGCGCGGGAAGCAGATGCCGGCGAATCCGCCGTCGTACAGCTTTCTCTGCAGTTCACGCGCGCGCCGCCAGGAGGCAAGCTCGTCGCGCTGCAGGTCCATCGCATCTTCGGAATCAAGCCGAGGGAGGTTCGCGGCCAGCCACGCCCTGGCCCGGCTCCGGAATTCTGCGACCGACTCGGAAGTCACCGGATGGCCTCTCGTTCGCGCGTCGACCTTGTGCTGGGCGACTGTACAGCACCGTTACCGCGGCTGTATAGCTTCGCGCCGGCCCCGCGGCGCCGCGACCCCGTGTCCGACGCCGGGGTCACTGGCACGTAATCTGCGGTACTCAACATGACCGCGACGCATCCCTTCGACGACGCCATCCGCCTGGACACCGTCGACGCCAACTCCAGGCGCGGCCGGACCCATCCGGAATGGGCCAACATGGTGGGGCCCTTCGGGGGCATCACCGCCGCGACGATGCTGCACGCCGTCGAGTCGCACCCGGATCGGATCGGCGAGCCGCTGGCGTTGACGGTCAACTACGCCGCGCCCATCGCCGACGGCGATTTCGACATCGCACTGCGACCCGCACGCACCAACCGCAGCAACCAGCACTGGATCGCCGAACTCAGCCAGGACGGTGACGTCAAGACAACGGCGACCGCGTTGTTCGCCCTGCGCCGCGACGGATGGGCCGACACCGAAAGCCAGCCACCCAGCGCCCCGGACCCCGAGCGGCTGCCGTCGACCGACCCCGGCCTGGTCCGCTGGACCAGCCTCTACGACATGCGGTTCGTCGAGGGTCCGATGCCCGGCAAAGACGGGCAACCCAGCCCCTCGTCGACCACCACCTTGTGGGTGCGCGACGGCGCGCAACGCCCCGCCGACTACCCGGCGCTCGCCGCGCTGTGCGACATCTTCTACCCGCGGGTGTTCCTGCGACGCGGCGGCTTCGTTCCATCCGGGACGATCTCGTTGACGACCTATTTCCACGCCGACCAGCACCAACTCGATGCCCTCGGTGATGACTTCGTCCTGTGCACCGCCCACGCCAACCGCTTCGCTCTGGGCTACTTCGACCAGAGCGCGCAGGTGTGGACGCGGGCGGGCACGCTGCTGGCGACCACCCATCAGGTCGTCTACTACAAAGGCTGACAGGTTTACACTTCGCCAGTGAAACGTCACGCTGGGACGCACACCGAAGGAATCGAGCCGCAATGACACAGCGCGCGCAGGACGCAGTCGCCGACGCGGCCACACTGCTCGAGATCGAATCCATCAAGCAGCTCAAGGCTCGCTACTGCCGACACCTCGACACCAAGGACTGGGCCGCGTGGCGCACCGTCTTCACCGATGACTTCGTCAGCGACACGGCCGAGGCGGGCGGCAAGGTCATCGAGGGCGCGGACGAGTTCGTGGCATTCACCCGCAAGGCCCTGGGGCGGCCGGCCCAGGCCACCGCGCACCAGGTGCACGCCCCCGAAATCATGCTCACGTCGCCGACCACCGCGCGCGGCGTGTGGGCGTTGCAAGACGTCGTTCGCTTCGGAGCCGGCGTGACGTTGGTGGGTTACGGGCACTACCACGAGACCTACCAGAATGTCGCCGGGCAGTGGTTCATCAAGACTTCCAAGCTAACTCGGTTGCGAGAGGATATCGTCACCCCCGTGTTTTCGCTCTACGTCTCCGACCGAATCCGCCGCGCGATCGGCAGAGCCGCCGACCGACTGATCGGACAGTGATAACGCCGTGACTGCCTCTACCGTTTTGGTCACCGGCGCGTTCGGACAAGTCGGCAAGCGTTGCACCCAGATCCTGCTCGAGCGGGGACGCACCGTCATCGCCATGGATCTGCGGAACGACAACACCGTCGCCGTCGAGCGCGAGCTGGCTGCCGGCCGGTACCCCGGGACGCTCGTTCCGGCCTACACCGATCTGCTGGACGCCGACGCGGTGCGCGAGCTCGTCGCGACGCGTCAGCCCGATGCGGTCGTCCACCTAGCCGCGGTCGTGTCCCCGCTGTCGTATCGCAAGCCCGCAATGGCCCGCAAGGTGAATGTCGGCGGCACTGAGAATCTCTTGGCCGCGTGCGCCGCGCTCCCCCGCCCGCCGTTGTTCCTGATGGCGTCCAGTGCTGCGGTATACGGGTCGCGCAATCCCTACCGCCAGCCGGAGCGAATCACCCCGGACACGCCGGTAAACCCCATCGATCAATACGGCCAGGACAAGGTTCTCGCCGAGGCGGCGATCCGCGCCAGCGGCTTGCCGTATGCGCTGTTCCGCCTGGGCGGGGTCATCTCGCCGGATACCCACACGACGGTCAACAGCGACTCCCTGCTCCTGATGCGGTCGATGCCCGGCGACAACCGCATGCACGCCGTGGATGCGCGCGACGTGGCGCTCGCCTTCGCCAACGGCGTCGACCGGGAGTCGACGATCGCGGGCAAGGTGATACTCATCGGCGGCAACGAGTCGTATGTGCTCACCCAACGCGAGCTCGAGGACGGACTCATGGAGGCCGTCGGTCTGGGTGGCTTGGGCCCGTCCGCCAGCCTGCCCGGCGATCCCGCCGACGATCGCGGTTGGAGCTTCACCGGCTGGTACGACACCACCGAAGCGCAGGCGCTGCTCAATTTCCAGGAGCACGACTGGTCCGACACCCTGGCCTGGATCGCCGAAACGCAGGGCCGCATGCGGACCGTGGTGCGAATGCTGAGCCCGATATTGCGCCCGGTGCTGCGTGCCGTTCTTATGGTGCAACGCCGCCTCGAGGGCCGCGGGCCATACGCCGACCCGTGGGCGCTGATCGAAAAGAAATATGGGACCGCCGCGCTGGCCGCGGTCGACTAGCGGGTCGCCACCTTCGGTCTACCTGAGTGACGCGAAGAAGACCGCGGCCTTGCGGATCGAGTCCTCGACGGGTTCCGGCTTCCACCCGAGTTCGCGTTCGGCCTTGCCGTGGTCGAGCGGGGACATCAGTTCGGCCATGCGGATTCCGGCGTAGGCGAACGGCAGGTCCCGGCGCAGCAGCACCGCCGCCGCGTCGTTGACCCGCGCACCGGCGCGCAGCACGGACATCGGGATGCCGATGCGCGGGGGGCGCCTGCCGACGGCCCTGGCCGCGATCGCGTGCAGCTCCCGGATGCTCATATAGCGGTCGGAGACGATGTAGCGCTCGCCGTTCCGTCCCCGTTCCGCCCCGAGAAGCATTGCCCTCGCGGCATCTTCGATGCCCACCACCTCGGCCGAATATCCGAAATAAAACGGGAACCTTCCGGTGGCGACCAGCGCAAGCAAGGAGCCGTGTGGGGTGGGCGCCCAGTCGCCGGGGCCATAGGTGGTGGATATGCACATCGCCACGGCGGGCAACCCCTTGTCCCGCGCGTACGACAGCAACAGGTCTTCGCCTGCCACCCGCGCCTCGATGTACGGGCCGCCCTGGTCCCAATTGTGCGGATCTTCCTCGGTGACCGGCCGATCCTCGCTGATCGCCAAAGTGCCTGTGGTGCTGGTGTAGACGAACCTTTTCAGGTCGGCGCCCAGCGCCGCATCGAGCACATGTCGCAGCCCTTCGACGTTTGTGCGGAACAATTGCGTCGGGTCCCGCAGCCACATTCGGGCGTCGACGACGCAGTAGTAGACGACGTCACAACCGGACATGGCCATGCGCAGCGCCTGGTCGTCGAAGACGTCCCCATAACAGCGCTCTACATTGAGATCATCGATCCCCTTGGTAGAGCTGTTGCGCCGCAACATGACTCGCACGTCGGCGCCCGAGACGACGAGTTGCCGGGTGACGTGCGAACCCAGGAAGCCGCTCGCCCCGATGACCAGTTTCTTCGCGGCAACCACTAACGGTCTATCCACTTCATCTGGGCTTCGGCGTGATGGCCCCCGACGGCGGGGGTGAGTCGGTCGAGGCGCGACAGCTGGTCCGCCGTCAGTTCGACATCGTCCGCACCGACGTTTTCTTCGAGTCGCGCCACTCGCTTCGTTCCCGGAATCGGCACGATGTCGGGGCCTTTCGCCAACAGCCAGGCGAGGGCCACCTGAGCGGGGGTGGCACCGATGTCAGCGCTGATGTCGCGCAATTCGTCCGCGCTGTTCAAGTTGTGCTGGAAGTTCTCGTCGAAGAAACGCGGATTGGTCTTGCGGTAGTCGCTGTCCGGCAACCCTTCGGTTGAGCGGATGGCACCGGTCAGGAAGCCACGCCCCAACGGAGAGTAGGCTACGAACCCGATCCCCAGTTCGCGCAGCAGCGGCAGGATCTCGGCTTCTTGATCGCGCGTCCACAACGAGTATTCCGATTGCACGGCGGTGATGGGGTGCACCGCATGCGCGCGCCGGATTGTGTTCACGCCGACCTCTGAAAGGCCGATATGCCGGATCTTCCCGGCCGCGACCAGTTCCGCCAATGCTCCGACCGTGTCTTCGATCGGAGTCTCCCGGTCGAGGCGGTGCTGATAGTAGAGATCGATGCGATCGGTTCCGAGCCTCTGCAGCGAACCGTCCACCGCGATGCGGATGTTGGCGGGACTGCTGTCCAGCCCGGCGCGCCCCGTGTGGGAGATCATGCCGAACTTGGTAGCCAACTTCACCTGGTCCCGTCGCCCCTGCAACGCGCGGGCAAGCAATTCCTCGTTGGCATAAGGACCGTAGACCTCGGCGGTGTCGATCAGCGTCACGCCCAGATCGATGGCGCGCTGAACCGTGCGGATCGACTCGGCGTCATCGGTGCCGGCGCCGGCGTACGCCACGGACATTCCCATCGCGCCCAGGCCCAGGCGGCCGACCTCCAGGTCGGCGAGGCGAGCTTGTTTCATGGGGTCATTGTGCGCCCGGCGACTTCACGAGACGGGACGGGTACCGTTGCGCGAGTGCACCGCATCGATCTCGCCGCGATCCGATGGACGACGTAGAGACCGGGCGACCGGCCCGCAATCTGGCGGTCGACTACTACCGCGCGTCGGGCGTGGTGCTCATCGTGCTGGGCCACTGGCTGGCCGGTTCGGTGACCTACCACGACGGGCAATTCGGCCGCGAGAACCCGCTGCTCGACATGCCATGGACCCAGTGGCTGACCTGGATTTTCCAGGCGGTTCCGGTGTTTTTCTTCGTGGCCGGCTATGCCGGGGCGGTGTCGTGGGCTCACCGCCGCGACGCCGAAAGCTTCTCGCGCCAGGCCTGGATCCGGCACCGCCTCGCTCGGGTGCTGGGGCCCACCACGGTCTACGTTGCGCTGGTTTCGGTGATCGTGGTGATCCTCCAGGTCCGACGTCTTCCCGGCACGGTGTTGGAATACGCGGGTTGGGCGGTGGCCATGCACCTGTGGTTCCTCGCCGTATATGTGCTTGTCGTGTCATTGACGCCGATTGCCGTTGCGGCGCATAAACGTTGGGGCCTACTGGTCCCGTTGGCACTGGCCGCGGGAGTCGTGCTGGTCGACGCCGTCTCGCTCGCGGGCCACGTCCCGTACATCGGAACGCTGAACTATCTGCTGTGCTGGGGCCTGCTCTACCAGCTCGGGATCGCCTGGCAGGGTGGCCTGTTGTCCGGCCGCCGGCCGGTGCTGCTCGCTGCCGGTTCGGCCGTCGCTCTGGTGCTGTTGATCCGGGTGGGGCCTTATCCGGTGAGCATGATCGGCGTTCCGGGCGAAGCGATTGAGAATACGACCCCGCCGACCGTGGCGATGATGGCCTTCGGGTGCACGCAAGCGGGCCTGGCGATGGCGTTGGCGGCGGCACTGGATCGGGTCCTGCACCATCGATCGGCGCACCGCGTGTTGTCCACCGCCAACGCCAACGTGATGGCCCTTTACCTGTGGCACATGATCCCGGTGGTCATCGTCGCGATCGTCGCCTATCCGGCGGGACTGATCCCGCAACCACCCGAGGGTTCGGTGGCGTGGTGGCTGGTGCGACTGGAGTGGATCACGATCCTCGGCGTGGTGACCGCAGCCGAACTACTGCTGCTCTGGTGGCAGCGGCGGGTCTTCGCGGTTCCGCTGCCCACGATCGGGCTGCCGCTCGGCGACCGCTTTGCCGAGGCGATCATGTTGACCGGCGCCCTCCTGGCCGCCGCCGGGTTGCATTTGTTGGCGCAGGGCGGCTTCGCGCCGAACGGGCGATTCTCCTGGCCGACCGCGGCCCTGTTCGCCGCAGGCGTCGTGTTGGTGGCGGTGCGGCCCAGAACCCGGGACACGCTCCCTTCGGGTAAGCGACTTACGACCCCTTGAGATGGGCCCTAGTGCCCTGGTCGGCTCCGTGATCGGAGAGAAACGTTTCCGCCAAGGCTCGCCGGTACTGAAGCAGTTGAGCCTAGGCTAAAGGGAGACATCCTCGCTAAGGGAGTACACCGATGTCACACGCCACGCTCCACACCAGCCAGGTCCCCCAGCACCGCGCGGAAGACGCCGAGCTACTACGGAACTCGGGAGTGCACAAGCTCGTCGTCGCGGACCGCGACGGCAACTGCTTGGCCTTCCTATTGGCCTGGGACAGCTTCGACTACGACGCCGAGACCGACACCTACGTGTGCGTCGTCGATAGCGATGGCAGAGACCTCATGACCGTGTACACCGCCGGTGAGATCAAGCCGGCAGCCAAGGCGAACACCTATGTCGTCACCGCACCCGATAGGTTGAATGGCCACAGGGCGCTGTAGACGCCCCGCCCTACGGACCGAGCGGGTCCCGGCGCGCCAGTTTTCGACGCGTCGCGCAACGCTTGTCGCCGCGGTAGCGCGAATGGCGGGTTCTTGACATCGCCGAGCTTATGATAGACCGTTCGTACGGTTAGTTTGAGCCGAAGGATGGAGATGCCTCGACCTGGTAGGCGTGGCGAGATCTTCGACGCGTTTGTCCGCTATGTAGCCGAACGCGGCTACGACAGAACGAATATGGGCGACATCGCCGACGAGCTCGGCATGTCGAAGGGCACCATCGTTCATCACTTCGGCACCAAGGCGCAGATGTTGCGCGAGCTCGAGGAAACCCACCTGGCGCGCCAACTCGATGCGGTGCAGATGGCGTGGTCGCGGCTCGAAACACCGCAGGAACGCATCGCCGCAATCATCTACACCTCCGCACTGCTACAGGTGGTCGCCCGTGAAGCGACGGTGGCAAGCCAGCGCGAGGTGGTTCAGTTGTCCGACGACCCGGCGATGCAGCAAGTCCGCAAGTTGCGGATCCAGTTGCAAAATTTGGCAATTGACGAGATCCGCAGCGGGATCGACAGCGGAGTCTTCCGAACCGTCGACGTCGAACTGGCGGCACTGCAGCTGTGGGGATCGCTCGAGTGGATGTGGGTGTGGTTCGGCCCCGCCGATTCCCGCACTCCAGAACAGGTCGGGGCCGCCTTCGTCGATGTATTCCTCGGCGGGTTGCTGCTCGACCGCCTCGGGTTGGGTAAATGGGCAAGCCCGTCCGCAGAGGTCGTCTCGGTGGTGCGTGAATGCCTCGTCGCGGTCACGGGCGCGGCTGAGTAACCGCGAACGCCATTGCACCGGGCCGTAATTGGCCCTTTGCCAATACTCCCCTTGGCACTCCCCCGGGCGCCGATTCGGCGTCGGCCGACGCGCGAAGAGCAACCACCCATACTGTACGCCAGGTCGGTTTAGATGGGAGCGCTTTTCGGTGGCCGTGCCCTATCGGTCTTGTGGTGGTCAAACCGATAACCCTCAAAGTCCCTGGTATCCATAAGATGACGGCTAATCGACGCCGCGCCATGCGCGTGTCCGCGAGCGACGAGAATCCGCCGCGCGCGTCGGTTATTGACTGACCGTACGGTCTAATGCCATAGTGGTGCGTGGCGCAAACACGGGCGGCATGCAGCCGAAGGGTGGGATCTGAGAGGGTCGGGCGGCGGGATCGCCGGTTCGACTGGCGCCGACAAGCAGCCGACGCGGCACGCTATCTGTGGCACCAACCGTTGACGCATCACGACCCGGGGCGAAGAAGTCAGGAACACTGCCCTGCCCCGTCGCATTCGAAACCCTTTGCAGTATCGCGTTTTGCGGATGACGGCCGCGCACCGAACCGGCCCGCTAACCGGGAACACGGTCACCATCGCGATGGCTTGCCTGTGACTGCGCCTCGCCGGCCTGACGACGCAGCGGAACGGGGACGCCTCGCTGCGCGGTCACGTCCGGGACGGCACGCATGACTACCACACAGCTGACTGCCAGCAAATTGGGCAGGCGGATTCGGCCCGGGACGGAAGTCGCCGGCGGCTTCTTCCGCATGTGCGTGCTGACCGGGAAAGCGCTGAGACAGCCGTTCGAATGGCGCGAGTTCATCTGGAATGGCTGGTTTCTCATGCGGGTGTCGCTGCTGCCCACCATCGCCGTGTCCATCCCGGAAACCGTGCTGCTGATCTTCACCCTCAACCTCCTGCTGGCAGAGATCGGCGCCGCCGACGTATCCGGCGCCGGTGCCGCGATCGGCGCGGTCACCCAACTCGGCCCGATCGTGACGGTGCTGGTGGTCGCCGGCGCGGGTGGCACCGCCATCTGCGCCGACCTCGGCGCGCGCACCATCCGCGAGGAAATCGACGCGCTCGAGGTGCTCGGCATCGACCCGATCCACCGTTTGGTGGTGCCCCGGGTCGTCGCCTCCACCCTGGTCGCGGTGCTGCTCAACGGCCTCGTGGTCGCCGTCGGCCTCGGGGGCGGCTACCTGTTCAGCGTTTACCTGCAGAACGTCTCGAGCGGTGCCTACCTCTCCACGCTGACGGCGCTCACCGGCCTGCCCGAGGTGTTGATCGCTTTCATCAAAGCCGCGACCTTCGGACTGATCGCCGGCCTGGTCGGCTGTTACCGCGGCCTGATCGTCCGCGGCGGATCGAAGGGCCTGGGCACGGCCGTCAACGAGACGGTGGTGCTGTGCTTCATCGCGCTGTTCGCGGTGAACGCGGCGCTGACCACCATCGGCGTCCGGTTCGGGACGGGACGCTGACGTGTCCACCGCTGCAGCCCTCCGCGTCCGCTTTCCGCGGACGAGCGCCTTCGTCATCCGATACGGGGATGTCCCGTCCCGGCCACTGGTCGAGATCGGGCAGATGGTCTGGTTCGCACTGAGCGCCGTCGGGCAGATCCCATTCGCCGTGCACCGCTACCGCAAGGAGCTGCTCCGCATGGTGGCCCAGATGGGAATGGGCACCGGCGCGATGGCGGTGGTCGGTGGCACCGCCGCCATCGTCGGTTTCATCACCCTGTCCGCGGGCTCGCTGGTCGCCATTCAGGGGTACGCGACGCTGGGCAACATCGGTGTCGAGGCATTCACCGGCTTCCTGGCCGCACTGGTGAATGTGCGGTTCGTGGCGCCGGTGGCCGCGGGTCAGGCGCTCGCCGCCACGGTCGGCGCGGGCGCCACGGCCGAATTGGGCGCCATGCGCATCAGCGAGGAAATCGACGCGCTCGAGGTGATGAGCATTCGATCGGTCCCCTTCCTGGCGTCCACCCGGGTGGTGGCCGGACTGATCGTCATCGTCCCGCTCTACGGGTTGGCGATGACCATGGCGTTCTTGTCCCAGCAGGTCACCACCGTCTTGTTGTACGGGCAGTCCATCGGCACGTACAACCACTACTTCCACACGTTCCTGCGCCTCAACGACGTCGGCTGGTCGTTCGCCGAGGTGATCCTGGTCGCGGTGGTCGTGATGACCACCCACTGTTACTACGGCTACACCGCCACCGGCGGGCCGGTCGGCGTCGGCGAAGCGGTCGGCCGGTCGATGCGCCTGTCGTTGATCACGATCGTCGTGGTGGTCGTACTGACCGCGATGGCGGTCTACGGCAAGACCCCGAACTTCAACCTCACCGTGTAGCCGCCCATGACGACCCCGGTGAAAGAGAACCCGCAACGCATTCCGCCGTACCGGACGACGGCGCTGATCTTTTTGATCGTGTCGGCGGTGGTGTTGGGATTCGTGTGGTTGCAGTTTCGGGGCCAGCTCACGCCGACGACACGGTTGACGATGTTGGCGCCCCGGGCCGGCTTGGTGATGGATCCGGGTTCGAAGGTCACCTATAACGGCGTGGAAATCGGCCGGGTGGCCAGCATTTCGGAGATCGAGCGTGACGGCATACCGGCCGCCCAGTTCGTCTTGAACGTGAATCCGAAGTGGATCGACCTGATCCCGGCCAATGTGGACGCCAATATCAAGGCGACCACCGTCTTCGGTAACAAGTACGTGTCGCTGACCTCGCCGAAAAAGCCTACGCCGCAACGCATCACCCCACAGCATGTGATCGATGCGAGGTCGGTGACAACGGAGTTCAATACCCTGTTCGAAACGCTCACCTCGATCACCGAGAAGCTTGATCCGGTCAAGGTCAACCTGACACTGGCCGCGGCCGCGCAGGCGTTGACCGGGCTGGGCGACAAATTCGGGCAATCGATCGTCAACGCCAACGCCATCCTCGACGACATCAATCCGCAAATGCCGCAGATCCGGCATGACATCCAACAGCTCGCGGCGCTGGGCGACGTCTATGCAAACGCCGCGCCGGATCTGCTCAACGCGCTGAACAACTCCGTGGTTACGGCGCGCACCCTGCACCGGCAGGAAGCCGACCTGGATTCCGCGTTGTTGTCGGCGGCGGGGTTGGGCAACACCGGCGAAGACATTTTCAAGCGTGGTGGGCCCTACCTGCAGCGCGGCGCCGCCGATCTGGTGCCCACCGCCCAGTTGTTCGACACCTACAGCCCCGAGATCTTCTGCACCATCCGTAATTACTACGACGAAGAACCGGCGGCCTATGCGACCACCGGCGGCGGCAACGGTTATGCGTTGAGGACCATGACCGAGCTGACGTCGGGGTTGGGCGGCATGCTGACGCTTCCCGGGCTGGCCGGCACCGCGGCCACCATGGGCCTCCTGACCCTAGCCGGGCTGGTCGGCGGGGCGCCGAATCCCTTTGTGTACCCGGACAATCTGCCGCGTGTCAACGCGCGCGGCGGGCCCGGCGGCGCGCCCGGTTGCTGGCAGGCGATCACCCATGACCTGTGGCCGGCGCCGAGTCTGGTGGTCGACACCGGGGCCAGCCTCGCGCCCTACAACCATCTGGAAACCGGCTCACCGTACGCCATCGAGTACGTCTGGGGCCGCCAAGTCGGGGACAACACGATCAACCCATGAAAATCACCGGCTCCGCTATCAAGCTCGGCATCGTTTCGCTGGTGCTGCTACTGATCACCGTGTCGATCGTCGTGGTGTTCGCCCAGATGCGCTTCAACAGCACCAACAGCTATTCCGCGGAGTTCAAGAACGCCACCGGGCTCAAGAACGGCCAGTTCGTGCGCGCCGCCGGAGTGGAGATCGGCAAGGTCAAAGCGGTGCGGCTGATCGACGGCGGCCAGCGCGTAATGGTGGACTTCAATGTCGACCGCTCGATACCGCTCTACCAGTCGACGACCGCGCAGATCCGCTACCTCAATCTGTTCGCCGACCGCTACCTGGAGCTCAAGCGCGGCGAGGGCGACGGCAGCGACAAGGTGCTGCCGCCGGGCGGATTCATCCCGCTGTCCCGAACGGCGCCCGCGCTCGATCTCGACGCCCTGATCGGTGGATTCAAGCCACTGTTTCGGGCGCTCGATCCGGAAAAGGTCAACACCATCGCGTCGGCCATCATCACCGTCTTTCAGGGCCAGGGCGGCACCATCAACGACATCCTGGATCAGACCGCCCAGCTGACCTCACACATCGCCGAGCGCGACCAGGCGATCGGCGAGGTGATCAAGAACCTGAATGTTGTGCTCGACACCACGGTCAGGCATCGCAAGGAATTCGACCAGACCGTCGACAACTTCGAGAGACTGATCACCGGCCTGCAAAACCACGCGGACCCGCTGGCGGCCGGGACCGCGAACATCAGCAACGCCGCCGGAACGGTGGCCGACCTCCTCGCGGACAACCGCGCGCTGCTGCACAAGGCCATCAATTACCTACAGGCTCTGCAACAGCCGCTCGTCGACCAACGCGATCAACTCGGCGATCTGATCCACAAGACGCCGACCGCCCTCAACCTGATCGGGCGCAGCATCGGCCTCTACGGAGACTGGGTCAACTTCTACCTGTGCGACCTCAGCATCAGGTGGAACGGGTTGCAGCCCGGCGGCCCGGTCCGCACGGTCCGGATCTGGCAGCAGCCCACCGGTAGGTGCACGCCGCAATGAGAACGCTGACGGAGTTCAACCGCAACCGGGTCGGGCTGATGGGGATCACCGTGCTGGTGCTCGTCGTCGCCGTCGGCCAAAGCTTCACCAGCATCCCGATGATGTTCGCCAGCCCCAGCTATTACGGGCAGTTCACCGACACCGGTCAACTCAACAAGGGCGACAAGGTGCGTATCTCCGGCGTGAATGTCGGCAAGGTGGAGGCGTTCGAGATCGACGGAGACCACGTCCGGATCAAATTCAACATCGGCGCCAACACCATTGGCAGCGACAGCCGGCTCGCGATCAAGACCGACACCATCCTCGGCAAGAAGGTGCTCGAGATCGAGCCGCGGGGAACGCAGACGTTGCGACCGGGTGCCGTGCTACCGCTGGGCCAAAGCACTACCCCCTATCAGCTCTACGACGCCGCCTTCGATGTCACCAAGGCCGCCACCGGTTGGGACATCGACACGGTCAAGCAGTCGCTGAATGTTCTGTCGCAGACGATCGATCAGACCTATCCGCACCTGAGTGCCACGCTCGACGGTCTAACCAGGTTCTCCGACACCATCGGTAAACGCGACGAGCAGATCAAGCACCTGCTCGCCCAGGCTCATCAAGTGGCCAGCGTGCTCGGGGACCGCAGTGAACAGATCAACCGGCTGCTGGTCAACGCGAAGACGCTGCTGGTCGCGTTCAACGAACGTAGCCACGCGATCGGCACGCTACTGCAGAACATCTCCGCCTTCTCGGCCCAGGTGCAGGGATTCATCAACGACAACCCGAACCTCAATCCGGTTTTGGAGCAGTTACGCGCCATCAGCGACGTACTGGTGGCGCGCAAGGACGATCTGGCTCAAACCCTCACGTACGTCAGCCAATTCGCGGCGTCGTTAGGCGAATCGGTCGCGTCGGGGCCGTACTTCAAGATTGTCCTGTCCAATCTGCTGCCGTACTGGATCTTGCAACCGTTCGTCGACGCGGCCTTCAAGAAGCGCGGTATCGATCCGGAGGACTTCTGGCGCAGCGCGGGGCTCCCCGAATTCCGCTGGCCCGATCCCAACGGCACCCGGTTCCCCAACGGAGCACCGCCGCCCGCGCCCCCGGTGCTGGAAGGAACCCCTGATCATCCGGGGCCGGCGGTGCCGCCGGGAACGGCGTGCTCGTACACGCCACCGGCTGACGCGCTGCCGCGACCGTGGAACCCGTTGCCCTGCGCGGGCGTCGACGTCGGCGCCTTCGGCGGCAGTTTCTCGGCCCCGATCGACGTCGCGACGTCACCACCGAACCCGAACGGCCTGCCGCCGACGCCGGGCATCCCGATCGCCGCGCGGCCGGGCGAGTCGCCTCCCGACGTCCCGGGCGTACCGGTGCCACTGCCCATCCAGGCACCGCCGGGGGCGCGCACCGAGAACCTGCAACCCGCGGGCCCCACCCCACCGCCGTCGGCGTTCGCTCCCGTACTCCCGCCCGGGCCGCAGGCGCCGCCGGGACCCGGACAGCAGTTGCCGGCGCCGCTCATCAACCCCGGCGGCACGGGGGGCAGCGGTATCACGGGAGGTAACCAGAATTGAGCAGCGTCTTGCAGATCCGCAAACCGCAGCGCCGGACCGTCGTCGGGGCGCTGGTGGTGCTGCTGGCCCTCGTCGCCGGAATCGTCGGCTGGCGGCTCTACCAGAAATTGACCACCAACACCGTAATCGCTTACCTCCCAACGGCGAACGCGCTGTATTCCGGAGACAAGGTCCAGATCATGGGCGTGCGCGTGGGTTCGGTCGACAAGATCGAGCCGGCCGGCGACAAGATGAAGGTGACGTTTCACTACGACAACAAGTACAAGGTGCCCGCCAACGCGTCCGCGGTGGTCGTCAACCCAACCCTGGTGGCGTCGCGGAGCATTCAGCTGGAGCCGCCCTACAAGGGCGGGCCGGTGATGGGCAACAACGCGGTGATTCCGATTGAGCGTACGCAGATGCCGACGGAGTGGGACGAACTGCGCGAAAGCGTCGCCAACATCATCTCCAAACTCGGCCCGACGCCCGAGCAACCCAAGGGCCCGTTCGGTGAGGCCATCGAGTCGTTCGCGGACGGATTGTCCGGCAAGGGCCAGCAAATCAACACCACACTGAACAGCCTGTCGCGGTCGCTCACCGCGCTGAACGAGGGCCGCGGCGACTTCTTCGCGGTGGTGCGCAGCCTGGCGCAGTTCGTCAACGCCCTGCACAAAGACGACCAGCAATTCGTCGCGCTGAACAAAAACCTGGCCCAGTTCACCGACAAGTTGACCGGGTCCGACCGCGACCTCTCCAATGCGATCCAGCAGTTCGACAGCCTGCTCTCCACGCTGCGCCCGTTCTTGGACAAGAACCGCGAGGTGCTCGCCCACGACATCGACAACCTCGCCAACCTGACCACCACGCTGGTCCAGCCCGACCCGCTGAACGGCTTGGAGACCGCCCTGCACGTCCTGCCGACGCTCGAGACGAATCTCAGCCAGATCTACCACCCGTCACACGGCGCCGTCATGTCCATCCCGGCGATCCCCAACTTCGCCAACCCAATGCAGTTCATGTGCAGCATGATTCAGGCCGGCAGCCGGCTGGGCTACCAGGAATCCGCCGAATTGTGCGCGCAATACCTGGCGCCGATCCTCGATGCGATCAAGTTCAACTACTTGCCGTTCGGGCTGAACCTGTTCAGCACCGCCGAGGCATTGCCCAAGGAAATCGCCTACTCCGAACCCCGGCTGCAACCGCCCAACGGGTACAAAGACACGACGGTGCCCGGGATCTGGGTGCCCGACACCCCGTTCTCGCACCGCAACACCCAGCCCGGCTGGGTCGCCGCCCCGGGCATGCAAGGCACCCAGGTGGGGCCGGTGACGGGGGGCCTGATGACCCCCGAATCTCTGGCCGAACTGATGGGCGGCCCTGACGCCGCGCCCCCGCCCCCGGGCCTGCAAACCCCGCCGGGGCCGCCGAACGCCTACGACGAGAACCCGGTGGTGCCGCCGATCGGCCTGCGGGCGCCGCAGGTGCCGATCCCGCCGCCGCCGCCGGGGCCGGGAGTGGTGCCGGGCCCGGTCGCGCCGACGCCGGCCGCCGCTGCGGGGGCGGGATCATGATGCGCGCCTTGGCTATTCGTGTCCGGCACCTGACCTGGAAGGGGCTCGCCGTGTTGAGCGCCGCGGCGGTGCTGACGTCGTGCGCGAAGTGGCATGGGATCGCGAATGTGCCGATGCCCGGCGGTCCGGGCTCTGGACCGGGCTCCTACACCGTCTACGTCCAGATGCCCGACACGCTGGCCCTCAACGACAACAGCCGGGTGCGAGTGGCCGACGTCTTCGTCGGCACGGTCCGCGCGATCGAGCTCAAGAACTGGGTCGCGACGCTGACGCTGCGGCTGGGCAAGAACGTCAAGCTACCCAGGAACGCCACCGCCAAGATCGGTCAGACCAGCCTCCTGGGTTCCCAGCACGTTGAGCTGGCGGCGCCGCCCAACCCCTCCCCGGAGCCGCTGCGGGACGGCGACACCATTCCCCTGAAGAATGCGTCCACCTACCCCACCACCGAGCAGACGCTGGCGAGTCTTGCCATCGTGCTGCACGGGGGCGGCATCCCCAACCTCGAAGTGCTGCAGAACGAGGTCTACAACATCGTCAACGGCCGGGCAGACCAGATCCGCGCCTTCCTCGGCAAGTTGGACACCTTCACCGCCCGGCTCGACGAGCAGCGCGCCGACATCACCCGGGCCATCGATTCGACCAACCGGCTGCTCGCGTACGTGGGCCCCCGCTCGGACGTCTTGGATCGCGTCCTCACCGAATTCCCGCCCCTGCTCAAGCATTTCGCCGACAAACAGAATCTTCTGATCAACGCGGTCGACGCGACGGGGCGGCTCGGTGGGGTTGCCGACCAATACCTGTCGGCCGCCCGGGGCGACATCCACCAGGACCTGCAGTCGCTGCAGTGCCCGCTGCGGGAACTCGGCCGGGCCGCGCCCTACCTGATTCGCGCCCTCAAGCTGATCCTCGTCCGGCCGTTCGACATCGACGCCGTGCCCAAGGCATTCCGCGGCGACTACTTCAACCTGTCGCTGACGCTCGACCTGACCATGAGCGCCGTCGACAACGCGGTCCTCACCGGGACCGGGTTCTCCGGAGCGCTGCGCGCGCTCGAACAATCGTGGGGCCGCGACCCCGAAACGATGATCCCCGATGTCCGGTACACGCCGAACCCCAATGACGTTCCGGGCGGCCCGCTGGTCGAAAGGGCCGACAGGCAATGCTGACCCGCTTCATCAAACGCCAGCTGGTCGCGTTCGCCATCCTGACCGCGATCACGGCGGTCGCGCTGGGCTGGTACTACTTACAGATCCCCAGCGCGGTTGGCATCGGGCAGTACACGCTGAAGGCGGACCTACCCGCCTCGGGCGGGCTGTACAAGACCTCCAACGTGACCTATCGCGGTGAGACCATCGGCACGGTCACCGCGGTGGACCCGACCGCGACGGGCGCGCGGGTGACCATGAGCATCGGCGACCGCTACCGGATCCCGATCGACGCGTCGGCGAACGTGCATTCGGTGTCGGCGGTCGGTGAGCAGTATCTGGACCTGGTGTCGGTCGGTAACCCGGGCCAATACTTCTCGCCCGGTCAGACCATCACGAAGGGGACCATACCCACCGAGATCGGGCCGGCGCTGGACGCGGCCAACCGTGGGCTGGCCGTGCTGCCGAAGGACAAGATCGCCTCGCTGCTCGACGAAACAGCCCAAGCCGTCGGCGGATTGGGCCCCGCGCTGCAACGCCTGGTCGACGCGACGCAGGCCATCGCAGGCGACTTCAAGACCAACCTCTCCGATATCAACGACATCGTCCAAAATTCCGGGCCGGTCATCGACAGCCAGGTCAACTCCGGTGACTCGATCGAGCGCTGGTCACACAACTTGGACACCCTGGCCGCCCAGAGCGCCGAAAACGATCAGCACGTGCAGAGCATCCTGACCCAGGCGGCGCCGACCGCCGATCAGGTCAACGAGGTGTTCGGCGACATCCGCGAGTCGCTGCCGCAGACGCTGGCGAATCTCGAGATCGTGCTGGACATGCTCAAGCGGTACCACAAGGGCGTCGAGCAACTCCTGGTCGCCTACCCGCAGGGCGCCTCCGAGGGCCAGACCGTCACGTCCGCCTTCCCGGGCTACGCATCACTGGGCACCTCGCTGACGATCAACCAGCCCCCGCCGTGTTTGACCGGGTTTCTCCCGGCAGCCGAGTGGCGGTCTCCCGCGGACACCAGCCTCGCGCCGATGCCGTCCGGAACCTATTGCAAGATCCCGCAGGACACTCCCTCCAACGCCGTGCGCGGCGCGCGCAACCTGCCATGCGTCGACGTCCCGGGTAAACGCGCCGCGACGCCACGGGAGTGCCGGGACCCCAAACCGTACGTCCCGTTGGGAACCAACCCGTGGTACGGCGACCCCAACCAGATTGTGACCTGCCCGGCGCCGGCGGCGCGCTGCGACCAGCCCGTGAAACCGGGGCTGGTGATGCCCGCGCCATCGGTGAACAACGGCCTCAATCCAGCGCCCGCCGACAGGGTCGCGGGGACGCCCCCGCCGACCAGCGATCCGCTGAAACGGCCGGGATCGGGCACCGTCGAATGCAATGGGCAGCAACCGAATCCGTGCGTCTACACGCCCGGCGGCCCTCCCCCGGCGGTTTACCTCCCGCAGAGCGGCGAACTGGTGGGGCCCGACGGGGTCAAGTACGCGGTGGAGAACTCGAGCAAGACCGGAGACGACGGCTGGAAGGACATGCTGGCGCCGTCGACCGGCCGGTAGAGATGGGAGCGACATGCCGGAATCCATTGGCCTTGGCCAACTTCGAAGTGACGCCTGCACGTATCTCGAGCGGGTCGCCGGCGGCGAGACGATCGGCGTCGTCCGTCGGGGCAAGCTGGTGGCGCGGATCCTGCCCGTCGGTGACTGGCGGGTGGCCCCGATCCCGGCGCGTTCGGTGAAGCTCGCTGCGCCGGACAGGGGTGGCTGGGTGAGTCTCGACGAACTGCGCACCCGCGCCGGCCGGTGCTTCGACCGGGTGGCGGCCGGGGAAACGCTGAGCGTCGTGCGGGGTGGCAGGTTGTTGGCGCAGATCGTCTCCGCCGGTGACGCGACGAGCAGCCCCGCTCCGGCGGCCACCCAAGGCGGGATCGAGCTCGACGAGCTACGTAAGCGCGCGGGGCGCTACTTCGATGAGGTCGCGGCGGGGCAGACGATCGAGGTCATCCGCGGCGGCAAGCTGGTAGCCCGGATCGTGTCGGTCGCCTAGGCAACCACCCCTGCCGCGGATTCCCGCGCGACGCGCTGCCGTGGCGGGTCGAGTGTGCTGCCAGTCGCACACTCCGCGCCCGCTGTGCGGCTGGGCGCGCACTCGGCGGAAGACGCCCCGCGGCTAGAGCAGCTCGGGCAAGCGCCCACGGATTTCCGGAAGCTTTCCGCTGGTCACGTTGTTATCCCACGCATGACCCTGACGGGCTTCCACGAAGGCGAGACCGCAACACAGCGCCGCGCGGGTGTCGAGGCCGAGGCCAGGCGGCTCGCGGGCATGCTCGACCCGTCGGGCCTGTCCGGCGGCGCAGCGACCTTTCTCGCGTCGCAGCGATTCGCCGCCCTGACCGGACGCGACCATGAGGGCGTCCTGTGGGTCTCGCCGCTGACCGCTCCGCCGGGGTTCCTGCGCGGCCAGGATGACGTCTTGCACGTGTCGGCCTCGCCCCGCGACGGTGACCCGCTGCACCGGCTCCCGGCCGGCCAAGAAATCGGCCTGATCGCCATCGACTTCCTCACCCGCCGCCGGCTACGGGTGAACGGCGAGCTCGTCGGCTCGGACCACGCGGGCTTGACCGTGCGCGTCGACCAGGCATACGGCAACTGCCCCAAGTACATTCACCGCCATGCCATCGACACCGCCACCCTCGCCGCGCCCGCTTCACTGTGCGCGAGGCGCGCGACGCTGGACCCGTCCGCTCACGCGATGATCGCGCGGTCCGACACGTTCTTTCTGGGCACGAGCCATCCGACCCGGGGTAGCGACGCGTCACACCGGGGCGGGCCACCGGGATTCGTCAGAGTCGACTCCCCCGACCGGCTGTGGTGGCCGGACTTCCCGGGCAACAACATGTTCAACAGCTATGGCAATCTGGCCGTCGACGACGAGGCCGCCTTGTTGTTCCTGGATTTCGGTACGGGCGCCAGCTTGCACGTCACCGGGACCGCGCACGTGCGGTGGACGACGCCCGGCGCCCCCGGCGATGACGGCGGTGTGGGCAGGAACGTCGCGTTCTCGGTCGGCTCCGTGATCACGTTGCGGAACCGCTAATCGTCGAGGAGTGCGACGTCGGGAAGCGGGCGTTGGCAGATCGCGTGCGCCTCGTCGGCGGCAAGACCGAATAGCCGCAACACGTTCTCGGTGACGATGTCGGCGGCGCGCGCGTCGTCTCGATCGGGGTTGCCTCGCAACAGGTTTCCGAGCCCCAGCAGCGCGCCGCCGGCCATGGCGAGGGCCAACTCGGGATCCTCCACGTCGAATCGGCCGGCCGCGACGCCGGCTTGAATGTCACGCAGGGCGCGCGGCGCTAATCCGCGTTCCGACGACAACAACTCCAGCCCGTTGGCCAACAGGATCCGGCTCTCCTGGGGGCGGCGACGGAACAGCCGGCCGGTCAGCCGAAAGCTGGTGGCGAAGATCTCGGCCGGGTCATCGAGGGACTCGGTGAGCTGGTCAAGCATCGCCCCATAGGTGTCGAGCACGTCGGCGACCGCGGCTTCGAACAGCTGCTCCTTGCTGTCGAAGTGGTTGTAGAAGGACCCCATGCCGACGTCGGCCGCCTGGGTGATCTCCAAGACCGGCACGTTCACCTTGCCCTCGGCGATCAGTCCCTGCGCGGCCTTCACCAAAGCCGCACGGGTGCGCCGCTTGCGCCGCTCCAGCCGGTTGGCCGGCTCCACCGTCATGCTCACCCTCGCAGTATGCATCAGTCATGAAGATTTCGTCAGCCTCTTGACTGAACGTTCTCTCGTATGTGACGATTTCGTCAGTTAGTTTGGGGAGATGGCGATGGATTTGACCGAAAACGCACGTCCGGACGTGCACAGCGAGCAGGGCGCGCTGCGCGGGGAGCACCCCGGCCGGTCCCGCAACCCCGTCATCAAGGTCGCCGACATCGCGTGGCTGGAGTTCGAGCGGCCCGACCTCACGCGCGCCGAGGCGTTTGCGCAGGCATTCGGCTTCCACACCGCCCAGCACGGCCCCGACGAAGTGCACTTGCGCGGCACCCGGGCGGGTTCGCCCTGCGTGATTTTGCGTCGCGGCCGGCGCAGCCGGTTCACCGGCGCGGCGTTTCGGGCCTGCGACGAAGCGGACGTCCTCCGGCTGGCGGGTAACTGCGGCGCACCGATGCGACGGCTGCCGGAGGCCATCGGCGGGGTGTCGGTCGACTTGACCGACCCGAGCGGCATGTTGGTCCGGGTCGTCGCCGGCACGCACGAGCTCCCGGACCTGCCCGGCCAACAGGTCCACGTCTTCAACTTCGGCCCCGAGGTGCGGCGCACCAACGCCGGCCAGCGCCCCCCGCGCGTGCCCGCCCGGGTGGAGCGCCTGGGCCACCTGGTGGTGCAGTCGACCAAGTACCTCGAGACCCTGAACTGGTACCTCGACAACCTGGGCCTGATCGTCAGTGACTTTCTGTACTTCCCCGGCCAGCGCCACCGCGGTCCGGCCATGAGTTTCATCCGCTGCGACCGCGGGTCGATACCGGCCGACCATCACACCCTGGCGATGGCGTTGGGACCGGCCAACCGGTACGTCCACTCGGCGTATCAGGTCAGCGACCTCGACGCCCTGGCCGCCGGCGGCGAATACCTCGGCGCGCACGGCTATACCCGGTCATGGGGAATCGGCAGGCACATCCAGGGCAGTCAGATCTTCGACTACTGGCGCGACCCCGACGGCGACTTGTTCGAACACTTCACCGATGGCGACCTGTTCGACAACACGCTGGACCCGGGCTGGGCGCCCTTCACGGCATCCGGGTTGGCCCAGTGGGGGCCGCCGGCAAGCAGAGATTTCCTCGGAACCCACCCCAAATCGGCTCGCCGCGAGGTGGTTTCGATGATCAGCGCCCTCCGCGCGCACAACGAATTCGATTTCAACCGCCTGGTTGGCCTACTGAAAGTTCCCACCTCATGACCCTTTCCGTCCTGCACACCGTTTCCGAAACCGGCCACGCCTGGTGGCTCAAAACCGCCGACGGGGCCGCCAAGATCGACACCACCGCGACCAGCACCGCCGCGCTGCTGGCCGACCGCCCCGCCATCGAAGGCGCGGCCGCCAAGACCGAAGCCGTCCCCCTCGACACGCTCGCCTTGGTCTCACCGGTGACCCGGCCGTGCCGAGTGATAGCTCAGATGACCAACTACGAGTCGCACGTCAAAGACGCGGGCATGGATCCGGCGTCCATCCCCCTCACCTTCTTCCGCAAGGCGTCCGCCTCCATCACCGGGCCTTTCGACGAAATCGTCAAGCCCGCCCACGTGAGGCTGCTCGACTACGAGGTCGAGATCGGCCTGGTGATTGGCCGTGCCGTGCCGATCGGCACCACCATCACCGACGCCAACCTGGGTGATTTCGTCGCCGGGCTGGTCGTCACCAACGACGTCTCCGCGCGCGACATCCAACTCCCGCAAACCCAGTTCTACGAGGCCAAGTCGTACCCGACGTTCACACCGGTCGGCCCCGAACTGGTGCTACTCACCGCCGACGAGCTCAAGCGCTTCGGCGACCTGCGACTGCGGCTGAGCGTCAATGGCCAGGAACGCCAGAACGCCCTCGTCGAGGGCGACATGCTCTACCGGCCTCTGCAGGCGCTGCAGTCGCTCACCCAGTTCCAAGAACTCGCCCCCGGTGACCTGGTGCTCACCGGCACCCCGGCCGGCACCGCGCTGAGCGCCCCGCCGAAGCCGGTGCAATTCGTCGGAAACCTGTTGCCGCCGGCCCTCAAATGGAAGATGTTCTTCTCGCGGCAGGCCGCCAACCGCAACTACCTGCACGACGGCGACGTCGTGGAAGCCTCGGTGGCCACCGACGACGGGGCCATCGACCTCGGAATGCAGCGCAACACCGTGCGATTCACGTGACGACCCCAGCTACGCGCCGGGTGCCCGTCGTCATCGTCGGCGCCGGACCGACCGGCGTCACCGCGGCCACGCGGCTGGCGCAGTACGGCGTGGATTGCCTGGTGCTCGACCGCTGGACCGACGTCTACCCGCAGCCTCGAGCCGTGCACCTGGATGACGAGATCTATCGCATCATCGCCCGCCTCGGGCTGGCCGACGAGTTCGCCGCCATCTCGCGTCCGACGCTGGGTTTGCGGTTGGTGGACAGCCGATTACGCACCCTGGCGGAGTTCAACCGCGACCCCGAGCACAGTGCGCACGGGTTCCCGCAGGCCAACATGTTCGACCAGCCGGAGCTGGAAACTCTGCTGCGGGCCAACCTCGTGCGCCATCCCCACGCCCAACTACGGGGGAACGCCGAAGTCACCGATGTCGTGGCCGACGGAACGCGCATCCGCGTCACGTTCACCGACCGCTCCGACGGTGGGATTGACCAGGTCGACGCCGACTACCTGCTGGGCTGCGACGGCGCCAACAGCCTGGTGCGTGCGCGGATCGGTTCGACCATGCGGGACTTGCACTTTCAGCAACGCTGGCTGGTCGTCGACATCGCCAGCGACGCGAATCTTGGCCAGTGGGACGGCGTCCACCAGGTGTGCGACCCGGTACGCGCCGGGACCTACATGCGAATCGGGCCGGCCCGCTACCGGTGGGAGTTCCAGTTGCTCGCCGGTGAGACGGCGAACGACTTCGACACCCTGGACAAATTGCGTCCGTTGATCAGCCCGTGGACCAGCACCGTGCCCGTCGGCGAGCTGACACTGGTGCGCGTCGCCGAGTACACGTTCCGCGCGCAGGTCGCCGACCGCTGGCGCCGTGGGAACGTCTTCATCCTCGGCGACGCGGCGCACCTCACTCCCCCGTTCATCGGCCAGGGCATGGGGGCGGGGCTGCGCGACGCGGACAATCTCGCGTGGAAGATCGCCGCGGTACACCACGGCACCCTGGCGCCGGACGTTCTGGAAAGCTATGAGCGGGAACGCAAACCGCATACGCGATCCATGATCCGGCTCGCGCTGGGCGTCGGTTGGGCGATGACCGGCGGCGGCCGGCTGGGCAATGTGGCGCGCCGGGCGGTGCTGCCGAGACTGCGGCTCATCCCCGGCCTGCGCGACAAGGTGGTCGACTCCAGGACGCCGGCGCTGCGCCGTTCGGCGTTGGTTTGCACATCCCTGCTTTCGCGCGGGCTCGGCGGCACGCTCTGCCCGAATGCGCCGCTGGGCCAAGGCCGCCGGGTGGACGACGTCCTGGGCGCCGGTTTCGCGTTGATCGCCGCCACTCGCCCCAGTGCGGCCGACGAGGCCGCACTGCGGCGGCGCGGCGTCGCCGTGCTGGTCGCCGAACCCGGCGGGGCACTAGGGGCGTGGCTGCGAGGCGGGCGCGTCACCGCCGCGCTGGTGCGCCCCGACCGGACGGTGGCGCGCGCGGGACGCGACGTCGCCGCCCTTTGCGCGTGGACTGCTGCCGTCCTGTCGGCGGGTCGAAGTCAGGCGGAGGCGGACGGCCGGGCGACGATGACGGGGATCCGCACCGAGTGCAGCACCGCGTTGCTGACCGATCCCAAGAGGATGCCCGAGAGGCCGCCTCGGCCGTGACTGCCCACGACGAGAAGCTGGGCGAATTGCGACTTCTCGGTGAGCTGCCGGGCCGGCCCGTCACGTTCGACCAGCCGCTGCACCGTCACATCGGGGTAGCGCTCCTGCCAACCCGCCAGGTTCTCGGCGAGGCTGCGCTGCGCCTCCTGTTCCAAGGACGACCAATCCGCTTCGGGGAGTTCGCTGATAGCGATGTCGCTCCAGGCGTGCAAAGCCATCAGGTCGACGCCGCGGCGGGAAGCCTCGTCGAACGCGACAGCGGTCGCCAGCTCGGAGGCGCGCGAGCCGTCGATGCCCACCAGGACGGGAGCGTCGTGCTTGTCGGGCAGATCGTCGCCATGGATGACGGCGACGGGACAGTTCGCGTGCCGCACCACCGTCGCGCTGACCGAGCCCAGCACGCCGCGGGCCAGCAATCCCCGCCCGGCCGTGCCCACCACAACCATCTCCGCGTCGTCCGACATCTTGATCAGGGCCGGCGCGGGGCTGGAATACAGGAGCTTCCTGTTGATGCTCACCTCACGCCCCGCCGGGAGCGCCTCCTCGGCGAGCTTGATCGCGTGCATGATCGCCTTCTTGCCCTCGTCTTCCAGCCGCACCGCCAGGGAGTCGGGGTAGGGCACCGGCGGCCAGGTGGCGGTCGGCGTCGTCACCGCATGGACGACGGTCAGTGGAACTTTTCGCATGGCCGCCTCGTGGGCGGCCCAACTTGCCGCGGCATTCGATGCCGGCGAGCCGTCCACCGCGACGACGATGCCGCGCTGCTGATCAGGTGCTGACATTTCGTTCTCCCTCCATCACGAACGACGCTATAAACAGGCGGCGCCATCGGTCGTGAGGCTTAAGTCCCTAACCAACGGGACGGAGGGCTATTACCCGCGCGCGTTAAGGCGCCGGTAACGCTGTCTTCACTCGCCGGCTAGACGCGGCGGCGCTGCAACTGCGCGATGACCCAAAACGGCAACGCCACAAACAATGTGCCGCCGATCAGATTGCCCACGGTGGTGACGCCGAGGTTGGTGAGCAAGCCGTGGTTGCCGAATCCCCAACCGATCGCGCCGCGGGGCGCGCTCGGGTGAAACAGGTTGAGCAGCAAGGGAAGACCCAGGAAGCCAACGTTGGCGATCACGTGCTGGGTGCCGCCGATGACAAACGCGAACGGGCCGTAGAACGCGAATGTCATTCTGGCGACATCGCTGCGCGCCTTGAAGAACATGCACATCGAGGTCTGCAGGAACCAGGTGCAGACGACCGCGAGGAGGAGTGCGGTCCAGAACGGCTGGCCGGCCTTCTGGCTACCTACGGTCGCCGCCCGCTCGGCGAAGGCGCCCAGATACGGGCCGCCCGCGGCGCCGCAGACGGTGACGAACAGCAGCGCGCCCAGCACGTTGCCGATGAGTCCGACGACAACCAGGAAGCCATAGCTACCGATGCTCATGCGGCGATTGAGGACGGCGAGAAATCCCGCCGCCATGTCGGCGGTGATCAAGGACATGCCGGACACCAGGATCAGGACGAACGACATGCCGAACGCCAGGCCCATCAACAAACTCGCGACACCCGGTGTCTTCACCCCGGTGCTCACCATCAGTGCCAGCAGCGCTCCGAACGCAACCATCACGCCGCCGACCAGGGAACGCATCAGGAACGCCCACGGGTGCGTCGCCTTTTCGACCGCCATGGCGGCCACCCGGTCAACCATGGCGCCCACGCTGAGTGGCTCGAACGGGTCGTCAGGGACCTTCGGCGTGGTGCCAGAGGGGAAGCCGTCGAACAACTTCGGTGGTGACGCTTCGCCATCCAGTTGCGGCGCGGGTGCGTTGATCGTCATCGGTGTTCGCCTTTCCGTAGCGCACTGATCGCGTTGATGACCCCGGAGATGTGCTCCTCGCTGAGCCGCTCCCCCTCGAAGACATGGCTGAGCAGAATCTTCAGATCGAGCATCTGTTGGAGGTAAACCAGGCATGGGGGGCACTCGTCGAGGTGCTTGGCGACGACGGGGCCCCACTGTTGGGGATCGGAATCGACAAGTTCATCGACCAATCGGACGAAGTCGACGCAGTCGATGGCGGGAACTGTGCTGTCGTGGACGGTCATCGGCGATACCGCTTTTCCAATTCGTTGCGAAGATTTCCCCGGGCGCGGTAAAGCAGCGCGCGCTGCCCCTCGGCGGTCAATTCGAGAAGTTCGGCCGCCTCTTCGGCCGAAGTACCGACGATGTCCCGCAGGATGACCAGTTGGCGTTGCCGCTCCGGCAGCGCGTCCAGCGCCGTACGGACGTAACCGACGAGCTCGTTCTCCACGGTGCGGTCCTCCGGCAGGAAGCGCCCGGACGGTGGAAGGCTCCAGTGTCCGGCGTCGGGATGGCCGGCCGGGTGCATGCGGTCCGCCAAGGGGTCGACATCGTCCGCGGACAGCACCTCGTGGTCGCGGATGCGGGATTCCCGGCGCCGATGCCGCGAGGCGGTGTTCTTGACGATCCCGAACAGCCACGTCCCGACCGACGAGCGGCCCTCGAAGGAATCCGCGGACTGCAGGACCTGCACCCACGCCTCTTGCACGGCCTCTTCCGCGACCGTCGGCGAATCCACCATGGTGCGAGCGAAATTGACCATCGGCCGGTGAAAGTCACGCACCAGACTGGCCAGCGGAATGCCGCCGACCACCCGTTCGGCTTCGGTGCCCCCCGGCGGCACCGCCACCGGGGTCACCATCGACTCGCACTCAGCCGCATGCGGCCAGCTCCCAGCGCAGCTGCCCTTCGGACGGCGACTGGACGGGGATGAACGCGGCCTCCCGGTAGCGGCGACTGGCCGACGTCCTGCTCGCATACCCCTTGCCTCCGGCGGTGCGGATCTCGAGATCCGCACTGGCGCTCGACAGTTCGGCCGCGGCGAGACGCAGGGACAACAGTTCCCTCTTGGCGGGCGACTCATCCCCGCCCACCGCCGCGGCCAGATCCGCCAGCCTGGCCTCCGCGGTGGCGAGCTTTTCGGCGACGTGGTCGACTTGGGCGCTGAACACCGAGTTGACGCCGCTGAGGCCGGCTTTGGCCTGCTCCACCGCGGTCCTGGTGAGACCCAGGCACATGGCCGACTGCAGGACGAGGAACGTTGGCCGGACCGCCTCTAGGAAACCGCCGAAATCGCTCGACAACACCTGGGCCGAGGGGACGTAAGCGTCGGTCAGGTTGAGGTATGACGACGCGGTGCTACCCATTGCCAGCAGCTCGAAGTGGTCGCCCAGCACCACGCCTGGCGTGTTCAGCGGCAGGGCCACGATAAGTCGCTCACCCGCATCGGTGCGCACCGCGGTCACCATGGTCGAGTCGGGGTACAGGTTGCTCGCCCACCTGATCGGACCGGACACCCGGTAGCCGCCGTCGACCGCCGTGGCCGTCAGCTCGATGTTGCCGCAACCGGCCGCTTCCTTGAACGCCGACGCCATCCCGGTCACCCCCAGCGTGGCGCCGGCGAGGAGCGGCTCGGCGGCGCCGGTGCTGAAAGACGTTGCCGCGGTGAGTAAGTATTCCACCGCCATCCGGTGGGCCCATAACGAGAACCCGGTGCTCATGCATTCCGCGGAGATCAGCCGGATGACATCGGCCATCTCGGGAAGCCTGCCGTCGGTGTTGGCGGGTGCGCCCACCCCGAGCAAACCGGCCGCGCCCAGCGCGGTGAAGCAACGGCGGGACTGATGCTCGCCGCGGTCCAGCGCCCCCGCATGGGCCCGGATATCCTCTAGCAGTCCGACATTCAACTGGCCGGCGGCCGGGTTCATCGTCGCAGTCATGAGACCTCCTGGGGCGAGTGCTTCCACGCGTAGTCGAGGAACTTGCCGTCGAACGTGACGACCACTCTGTCGCCTTCGGGGTGCGGGCGCCGCCGCACGCTCAGCTGAAAATTGATCGCGCTCATGATGCCGTCACCGAATTCCTCATGGATGAGTTCCTTGATCGCGGGGCCGTAGACGGCCAGCGCCTCATGGAATCGGTAGATCGTCGGGTCTGTCACCGTGGTGGCCTGCGCACCCCGATACGGCATCAGCTGCAAGACCTCGACCGCCTCGTCGTCGAGGCCGAGGAGCGATCCGACCGTTGACGCGTCGCCGGCCGTCAGCGGGTGCTGACCGAGGAGCGCCGCGACGGTCCATACCGGATCCTTGCCGATAGACTCGGCGATTTTCGCCCAGCTCAACCCACGCTTGGCGCGGGCCCGCCTGACGACTTCGGCGAGGTCAGTCTTCGTCAATGCAGTTGCCACAGCAGCCTTCCCGTCCCCGGCCTATTCGGCGGACAGCGTCGAGTCGACGGTGACCGGGTTGCGGAACGTGTTCACCACGGGTGACCAGGCGATGGCGTTGTCGTGGATCTCCTTGAGCGTCGCCTCGTCGGCGTCTCCCGCCAGCGTCACCCTGCAGCGGACCGCGCTGAAGCCGAGGCGTTTTCCGTCCGGGGTGTCCCCCACACCCCACACCGCGGAGATGTCGATGTCACCTTCCATCTCGACCTCGATCTTGGTCAGGGTCACCCCGCGATGCGTCGCATTCGCCAGCAACCCCACCGAGACGCACGAACCCAGCGCAGCCAGGGCGGTCTCCGAAGGGTTGGGCGCGGAATCGTCACCGAGCAGGGCGGGCGGCTCACCCACCAGCATCGGCGCCAGGTCGCGGACGTAGGTCATGTTGCGGAACCCGGTCTCGCAGACCGTCTTGGCTTTCAAAGTCTTCTTGCCGGTCTCCGGGTTGGCCCTGGCGTTACACGACAGTTTGTCGAGGCCTTCGGCGTCGATGACTAACGCGTCGGTCATGCGATCCCTCCGTTCTTGCTGATCTTGCGGCTTCACGGAGTTAGTGCTCGGCGACGGCCGATCTGTGACGGTGGATGGTCTTGATTTACCTGACCGACACGATTCCTCACACGGCCGAAACGCGGCCCCACGAACGGCCGCCGGCGCTCGGCGGGATTTGCTTAGTCGAAAAGGCTTTGCCCGATGTAATGGCCTTCGGCGGGCGCGGGCGGCACCGCGAAGATTGCTGAGCCGATGTGGCGGACGTATTCGTTGAGAAGATCGTGGGCGCCCAACCGGTTCTGCAGGCGAATAAAATCTTGCGGATCTTTTTGATACGAAACGAACAGCAGCCCGGCGTTGAGTTGACCGTTGGCGTCGAGGCCGTCGGTGTAGTTGTAGGACCGGCGCCGAATCATGATGCCGTCGTTGTTCTCGCGGGCGACGAGGGCGACATGAGACATCGGATCGATCAGCGGGCCGCCGTCGGCGCCCTTCGCGGCGAAGTCGGGGGCGTCGAATTCGCCCCCTCCGCTCAGGGGTGCGCCCTCTTCTTTGGTGCGGCCAAAGATCCGCTGCTGATTGCCGATGCGGTCGACGTCCCAAGTCTCGAGGAGCATCCGGATCTTACGCACCACCTGATACGTTCCGCCGGTCATCCACGGCTGGTCGCTGTCGCGGACCCAGACGAATCGGTCGTACTCGGCGTCCGTGGTGACATTACGGGTTCCGTCCTTGAATCCCAGCAGGTTTCGCGGGGTGTGCTGGCCCGGGCCGGCTGAGGCCCGTCCGAATCCCAGCACCGCCCAGGACGGTGAGACGATGTCGCGGCCCAGGCGGGCCAGGTTTCGCACGGCGTGGTAGCAGACCTGCGGGTCGTCGGCGCACGCCTGCACGGACAGATCGCCGCCGCGCAGGCGGGGGTCAAGGTTGTCTCCGTTGAGCGGCGGCAGGTCGGTGAATACGGCGGGCCGCCGCCGGGCGAGCCCGAACCGGTCGCCGAAGATCGACGGTCCTAAGCCGATGGTGACGGTCAGCCCGGCGGGACTCAGTCCGAATGCCTCCCCGGTATCGACGGGTGGCTGCACGTCCACCCGTGGCTGCACGGTGCCGACGGGTTTTCCTTGCTGCAGGATCGCGGCCGCCGCCGACCAGCGCGCCAGCAGCGTTTGCAAATCCGTGCGCCACACGCCGGCGGCCAGCGAAAAGGACATGAACATGGCGTACCGCTGTGGCGGCGTGGCGATTCCGCCCTGATGCGGCTGGCCGTAGAAGGGGTAGCTACGGCGCAAGTCGACGTCGTCATCACCGCCACCGACCGCGCCGCCGCCATCGCGTCCGGCGGCCAGCGCGTAACCGGCCAGCCCCGCGCCAGCCGCACCGGTGAGCCCGGCCAACGCGGCGCCACCGAGCACGCGGCGGCGCGAAACCGGCGCGGTTTCATCGGTTTTGGCCGTTCCCTCGCTCACGGCTAGCTCGCCGACACCACTTTGGGCGCGATCGTCGACAGGCTCTGATGCAACGGCTGGACGACCGCGGTCAGCTTGGCGGCGTCGGCGGCTTGCAGCGCCGGGGTGTAGGTTCGGAAGCCGCCCAATGCGGACGGATCCCGATATTCGTCCAAAGCGGCCAGCACCGTGTGGAATTGGCGGTCGATCTGGACGACGAGATTGCCGTCGATCTTCTCCAGGCCCGGCCGCAGCGAGGCGTAGGCCTGCCGGGCGCCTTCGACGTTGGCGGAGAAGTCGACGAGGTCGATGTGGCTGAAGGCCTCCTCCTCTCCGGTGATCTTGGTGTTCTGGATCTCCTCGACGAGGTCGCTGGCGCCGTTGGCCAAGTCCTCCGGCTTGTACTGCAGCAGGGCGACGATGGCGGTCAACTTGCCCACGTTGCCGACAAGTTCGGAGCTGAGATCCTTCGTGCCGGGCGTGATCGCTCCGCCCTGCCACAGGTCGCGTTCGATCGCGTGGAAACCCTTCCAGCCGACCTTCGCGTCGACGGGAGTCGACTCCCGCATGTCGATCAGATAGTCGAGGCGGCCCGCATTGTCGCCGACCGCGAATCCCACCAGGATGAAGCCCTCGACGGCGGACTCCGAACGTTCCCAAAAGACGCGCGCTTTGGCGTAAGCGGCCTTCGCGGCGTCGACGTCACCGGCCCGCACGGCCGCGTCGAGTGCCTTGACCCCGTCGCCGAGTTGACCGATCTGCTGGACCACGTATGCGGCGTAGTCCTTGGTGCCCCCGTTGAGGGTGTCCGCGACGCCGCCGGTTGGCCCGACCGCCGCCTGGCCGGTGACCGTCAACGGCTGGTATTCGTTACTCGCGCCGGGGCAATACAGCTGATACGAGCCGCCGCCGAGAGTCACGGTGAACGAAACGGGGTCGAGCCCGGGAGCGAGGTCCTCCTTCTCGCCGACGATCCGCTCGCCCCTGAGTAACTCGACTTCGCTGATGCCGGGTGCGTTCGTGTTGGCGACCGTGAACGTCACCGGGCCGGCGGCGACGTTCGTATTGTCCAGCGCGCAGGCGTCTTTGCCGCCTTGGTTGGCCAGGGTCACCCGCACCGTGTTCGGGCGGCCGGATTTTGCCGCTTCCGCGCGGCTCACGTCGCTACCGGACGGACCGCAGGCGGTCGCCGCGGCGACGACCAAGGCCGCTGCCGCCGGCGGTAATCCACGACGGCGTGGCCTGCCGGCCGGACGCCGATACGTCACGGGGCCGGCTGCGTCACGAAGTCGATCAGCTCCTCGACCCGGCCGATCAGCGCAGGCTCGAGGTCATTCCAATCGCGCACTCGGGAACGGATATGGCGCCAGGCCCTGGCGATGTCCGCCTGGTTCCCGTGCGGCAGGCCGAGCGCCTGACATGCGCCGCGCTTCCACTCGATGTGGCGCGGCACGTCCGGCCAGGCCGCCAGGCCCAGCCGCTCGGGCTTGACGGCCTGCCAGATGTCGACATAGGGATGCCCGACCACCAGGGTGTGCCTGCCACCCGGGCTCCGTCGCACGGCGTCGGCGATCCGCGCCTCCTTCGAACCCGCGACGAGGTGATCGACGAGCACACCAAGCCGGGAGCCCGGACCGGGCGCGAATTCCGCCACGATATCCACCAAATCGTCCACGCCGCCGAGGTGCTCGACGACGACCCCCTCGATCCGCAGGTCCTCGCCCCACACCTGCGCGACGAGTTCGGCGTCGTGGCGGCCCTCGACGTAGATCCGGCTGGCGCGGGCGACCCGGGCGCGCGCGCCCGGCACGGCCACCGAGCCCGACGCCGTTCGCGTGGGACTCGCGGGCGCCACACGGCGTGGCGCGGTGAGGATCACCGGCCGGCCCTCGAGCAAATAGCCAGGGCCCAAAGGGAAGCCACGCACGTGCCCGCGGCGGTCCTCCAGGTCGACCCGCCCGTACTCGACTCGCACCACCGCACCGACGTATCCCGTCTGTACGTCCTCGACCACCAGGCCGAGCTCGGCCGGGTGCTCGGTCGAGCGCGGCTTGCGCCGGCCCGCGGCAAGGACATCGGTTCCATAGCGATCAGCCACGCGGCCATAGTAGAAAGCCTTGCGGTCAAACGCCGCTACGGCACGCCCGCCGGAACGCATCGTGGCGAAGATCGCTCCCATCGCAGGGGTTCCGACGGCCGGTAAAAAGTGCGTTTTAACTGTGTGGCGTTACTCAGCTGATGACGTTACCGATGGTACGTTGCTAGTCGTAGGAACTGCCGCTCATTCTCAAGCGGCGGTGAGCGAGGTGGGATGATGGACCTGGCCCTTTGGGTGTCGAGCATCGTGGCTTTTGTGCGGGCCGGATACCCCGCCGGCATGCCGACGACCGGACATTCCCCCTTGGCGGCCCTGGCTCGCCGACGACTGTGCGATGACGAGATCCGCGCCATCGCAAGCAAACTCATGAGCCGCCAGTTCTGGCCGATCAACCCCGTTGATATCGGTGTGGAAATTACCCGCGTCACCAACCAGTTGCCGTTGCCTGCTGACGTGGAGCGGGTCGAACACCGCCTCAACGAGATCCGCTGCGCGCGCGGATAGCCCTCACCGCGAGATTTCGCCCTGTACGGGTGCGCCTTTCGCCGGGCCGCCGCACGTGGCCAGATAGTCCGGGTAGCTCCAGGTCCGCAGAAACTCCTGGCCCGCCAGCACTCCCCGTTGGTACAGCGCGTCGCGTTGCTCGGCGGTGATGTCGAAGTCGATCGGGCTGACCTCGTCGGCGGGAACGAAGATGGTGCGACGAACCGTGCACGGATCGTCGATGTAGGCGTTGTCCTGATTGCTCACCAGCGTCTCGATCGCCGCGATTCCCAACGAGACTGGACCGTGAACCGGATGGGTGGGTGGGATCCCCGGACGCGCGGAGAGCCGGATCCCGAATGTCGGCCATCGTGGCTCGGCTCCCGGGCGGTCGAACAACTCCACCGGGAAATCGGACAGCAAGCCGCCGTCGACCCAGGTGGCGCCGCCCACCCGGACGGGTTGGAAAACGTAGGGAATCGCCGACGAGGCATGTACGGCACGGGCCACCGAGAAACGGTCGGGGTCGATGCCGTAGGAACCGAGATCCCAGGGAATGCGCACCAGCCGGCGCCGGGACAGGTCACTGGCCGTCACCACGAGCGACCACGCGAACTGCTCCGGCTCTTCGCCCGTGCGCAAGTCGCCGAAGGTCCGCACGCCCAAGTCGGCAAGCAATCCCTCGAGCAACCGCTCCAGGTAGGCACCGCGGTACACGCCGTCGGACACCAGCAGCGACAGCGCGCCGCCGATCAGCGGTACGTGCCCGATCATGCTGCGATCCAGAAACTTCCGGTAGTCGATCGACCGCATCACTTCCGCGAGTCGGCTCAGCGGTTCGCCCGCGACCTGCAGCGCCGCCACCAGCGACGCGACGATCGAGCCCGCGCTGCTGCCCGCGACGCGCGGGAACCGGTAGCCCGCCTGAACCAGCGCGTCGACCGCGCCGACCAGCCCGATGCCCCGGACGCCGCCGCCTTCGCAGACCAGATCGGCGCGGGATGTGCTCGCTTCGGCCATAGCCGTGCCCCCTCAGCAGACCCGTCGACCGTCGACACCGAAGAAGTGCAGGTGCCCCGGTTCCGGATGCAGGCGCACGCGGCTGCCCTTTTCCGGAGGCCGGCGCCCGTCGGCGCGCGCCACGACGGGCTGGTCGATGACCTTGCCCGAGCCGGTGATTCGCCCGTACAGGTAGGCGTCGGCCCCCAGTTCCTCGACCACGTCGACCTCCATCTCGACGCCTTGACCACCCAGCTCGAAATGCTCGGGACGTACCCCCACGACGACCTCACTCGCGGTGTCGCTGAGCTCCCGCGGTATCGGAATATGCCAATCTCCCAGCGCCACAGCAGAATCGACGATCGGCAGCGTGAACAGATTCATCGCCGGCGATCCGATGAAGCCCGCGACGAAGACATTGACCGGGTTGCGGTACAGCTCGCGTGGGGCGGCGAACTGTTGCAGCACGCCATCGCGCAGCACCGCGACGCGGTCCCCCATGGTCATCGCCTCGACCTGGTCGTGGGTGACGTAGACGGTGGTGGTGCCCAGCCGCCGCTGCAGCGCCGCGATCTGGTTGCGGGTCTGTACGCGCAACTTGGCATCGAGATTCGACAGCGGCTCATCCATCAAAAAGACCTGCGGGCGGCGCACGATCGCGCGCCCCATCGCCACCCGCTGGCGTTGCCCACCGGACAGGTCCTTCGGTTTGCGGTCCAGATACGGCTGCAGGTCAAGCAGTTTGGCCGCGTCCAGGACGCGGGCCCGAATTTCGGCCTTCGGTGTCTTCGCAATCTTCAGGGCGAAGCCCATGTTCTGCGCGACGGTCATGTGCGGGTAGAGCGCATAATTCTGGAAGACCATCGCCACGTCACGGTCCTTGGGATCGACGGCGGTGACGTCGCGGTCGCCGATCCTGATGCGCCCGGAGTCCAGGGTTTCCAGCCCCGCCACCATCCGCAGCGAGGTGGTCTTGCCACACCCGGATGGGCCGACCAGGACCACGAATTCGCCGTCGTCGACCTCCAGATCGAGACTGTCCAGGGCCGGGCGTTCCGTTCCGGCGTAGCGCCGTGTCGCTTGCTCGAAAGTTACTGAGGCCATGCCTTATCCGTTGAGTCCCGTGACGGCGATGCCCCTGACGAAGGACCGCTGCGCGATGGCGTAGATGAGCACCAGCGGCAGCATGATCAGCATCGACGTCGCCATGATGATCGGCCAGCGCGCGACGTACTCGCCGCGCAGCCGTACCAGGCCGAGTGTGAGGGTGGCCAGGCTGTTGCGTTGCAGCATCAGCAGCGGCCACAGGAAGTCGTTCCAGACGTTGACCCAGGTGAGCACCGCAAGCACCATCACCGCGGGGCGGGCGTGGGGCAACAGGATTCGCCAGTAGATCTGCCACGGCGAACAACCGTCGAGTATCGCCGCCTCCTCCAGGTCGGTCGGGAGCGTCCGAAAGAACTGACGCATCAGGTAGGTGCCGAAAGCGCTGCCGAACAGGCCCGGCACGATCATCGACCACGGTGTGTCGACCCACCCCACGGTCCGCATCAGAATGAACTGCGGAATCACCGTCACGGTCAGCGGCACCATCAGCGTGCCGAGATACAGCACGAACAGCGTGTCACGTCCGCGAAACTCCAATCGTGCGAACGCGTACCCGGCCAACGAGCAGAAGAAGACCTGCCCGGCGGTCACACACCCGGCGTACAGCACGGTGTTGAAGAACATCCGCGCGAAGGGCATCAGCGAGAACACCTCGGTGTAGTTCGACCACCTCGGGTGCGCAGGCAACAACTTCGGCTCGGTGATCTCACCTTCCCTCTTCAACGAGCCGGACACCGCCCATGCGATCGGGAACAACCAGCACCAGGCGATGGCGATCAGCGCGGTGTAGACCAGCACTCCGCGGACGACGTTGCGCGTGAACAAGCGCTCAGCTGAGGCCACGAGAAGTCTCCCAGGACCGTTGCCGAGTGATCCGCAGCTGTACCACGGTCAGTACCAGCAAGATGGCGAACATCACCCAAGCCAGCGCGGACGCGTACCCGAATTCCAGGAAGGAGAACGCGTGCTGGAACAGCATGATGCCCAGGACATATGTGGCGGTCTCGGGCCCGCCATTCGCGCCGTTGAGGACGTACACCATGTCAAAAGCCTGGAACGCGTGGATGATCGAGATCACGCCGACAAACGAGATCGAACCACGAATCAGCGGCACAGTGATGGATATGAACTGCCGTATCTCGCCCGCCCCGTCGATTCGGGCCGCCTCGTAGACGGTCTCCGGAACCCCCTGCATCGCCGCGAGCAGGATGACGGTGGCGAATGGCACGCTGCGCCACACGCTGACGATGCACAGTGAGGCCATGGCCCATCGTGGTTCGACCAGCCACGGCACCGGACCGATCCCAACCCACCCCAGCATGATGTTGAGCAACCCGTTATCCGTATTGAAGACGAACTGCCACACGACCGCCATTACCACCGACGAGATGGCCAGCGGCAGAAAGACGATGGTGCGGAAAATGCCGATGCCCCTGACCTTGCGGTTGAGCACGCCGGCCACCACGAGGCTGACGCCGATCGTCGGCACGACAGTTCCGAGGGTGAAGATGACGGTGTTGCGGATGGCGATGAGGAAGAGCGGATCCGACGTGAACAGCTCCTGGAAGTTCTTCAAGCCCACGAACTTCGGCGGTCTGAAGACGTCCCAGCGCTGAAAGCTCATGTAGAGGGAGAACCCCAGCGGGAAAAGCATGAACACCGCGACGGCCGCCAGGTTCGGCGCCACGAAGAGGCGCCCGGCCCAGGCGCGCCGTCGCCAAGGTCCCGCGCCCTTGGCGGGTTTGCGCGCGGCGGGGCTGATGTCGACCGATGTCATGGGGTGCGCAACACCTCGTCGATGGCGGGTGAGAGGCCGGCCAGTGATGTCGCGGGACGTGATCCGCGCAGCACGGGCCCGAAGCTACGGTCCATCAAGGCGACGATTTTCTCCCACGCCGGGGTGACCGGCAACCCTTCGGAATAGGCCGGGCCTTGGGTCAGCACGTTGAGGTTGCCGACGTTACGGTGCGCGGCGGCGAATCCGGGCGAGTCGAGCGCGGATCGGAGGACCGGAACGAAGAGGCTGGATTCACCGATCAACGCCTGCCCGACGGGCCCGGTCGCGAATTTCACGAATTCCCATGCCTGTTCCTTACGTTGACTGCTCGCGGAGATGGCCAGTCCGGTGGAGCCGATGTTGGAGTGCGCGGGCTGACCCTGCCGTCGCGGCCCCACCGGCAACGAGGTGACATCGAAGTCCAGGCCCTCGGCCCGGATGAAGGTTTGGTATCGCCAGTGACCGCCCATCGCCATGGCCGCCCTGCCGGTCGCGAACAAGTCCGGCGTGGACATCGACTGCACCTCGGAAGCGTTGGGCGCGACCTTGTGCTTGTTGGCCAGGTCGGCGTAGAACTGCACCGCCTCCGCGAAGGCATCGTCACCGAAATTGAAGTGGGTCGGGTTCTTCAGCGGGGTGGACCACGGCACGCCGTTGTTCATGGCGAACAACCCGGCCGAGTAGAACGAAACGAACATGTTCACGAACCCCCACTGGGTGGCTCGCCCGGTTCCCGTTCGCTTGGTGAGCGCGGTGGCGGTGTTCAGAAAGTCGGTGAAACTCCACGGCCGTTGCCACGAACTGGGCGGCGCGGGCACTCCCGCCTCGGCGAACAGCCGCTTGTTGTAAAACAGGTAATTGCCGGACCATTGCTCCGGAAGCGCGTACTGGCCCCCGTTGAACGTGAATGTGTCGTACAGCGCCGCAATGCCATCGGACCTCAACTCGGCCGCGAAGGCCTGGTCGCGGGACAGCATCGTGTTGAGGTCCAGCAGCACGCCGCGGGCGGCCAACTCGGCGTAGCTCAGATCCCACGCCATCAAGACATCAGGGCACTTGCCGCCGGCGCAGAACGTCGACAGCTGCTGCATCACGCCCGGGGCCGAAAGCACCGGGCGCACCTTGATGTCGGGATGGCGCCGCGTGAACTCGTCGACGATGCGGATCCTGGCGTCGCGTTCGTCGGGGTTGGCCGCGAAGAAGAACGTCAACGCATCTTCTTCCGGAGCGCAGCCAGCCGCCCATGGCGCGATCGATGCCGCCGTGAGCGCGCCGGCGGCACGCAGCAGCCGGCGCCGCGCGAACGGCTTATCGAGCATGGTCCTTCCGTTCTCGCCCCGTTGCCGGCCGCCCGGCCGGCGGCGTCTGATGTCCTTGGTACCCGATGCGGCTGTGGTGTTGCTGGATTGGCCCACTCGGGAGCGCCAGCGCCGCCGCCCGAATCCGATCGGGGTCACCGGTGATGTCGATCGCGTGAATGCGGTCGTCGGTTCCGATGCTGATCAGCAGCAGCACCACGGCATGCCCGCGTGGCGCTATCACGATGCCCGGTTCGCCGTCAACGAGCATGACCACGCCCGCGCGGGCCCGGTCGGCGAATCGGCGGGTCTCCTCGGCGACCTGCCCGGCGCCGCGCAACTCGATCGGCACGTCGGGAGGCACCAGCGCGCGATCGACCCTGCGCACCACGTCCGGGGCGAGCAGCTCAAGCAGACCCGCGATGTCACCGCCGCGGGACGCGGCGAGAAACGCTTCGACGATCTCCACGTGCTTTGCCGCGCGCTGCGGTTCCCCGCCCGGGTCGCCCTGCAGCCGGCCGCGCGCCCGGCTCGCCAACTTCTTCGCCGCCGCCGGCGAGCGGTCCAGCAGGTCGGCGACCCTCTCGAACGGCAACGCGAACACGTCGTGCAACACGAACGCGGCGCGCTGCGCCGGCGAGAGCCGGTCGAGCACCACGAGCAGCGCGTTGCTCACCGAGTCGGTCACGAGGGTCTCCTCGTCCGCCGGCGCCGACGCCGTCGCTGTGAGCCGGTCCAGTTCCTCGGGCGTGCCGAGCGGTTGTTCGGCGCGCCTTTTGCGGGCGCGGAGCTGGTCGTAGGCCTCGCGGGCGGTGATCGTCGTGAACCAACCGGTGAGGTTGTCGACCGCGCCGTAATCCGCGCGGCTGGCCTTCAGCCACGCCGACTGGACCGCGTCCTCGGCGTCGGCCGCCGAACCCAGCAGCTGAAACGCGACCGACCTCAGGTGTCGCCGATCCGCGTCGAAGCGCTGCGCAAGATCGGCCAAATTTTCGTGCGAGCTCATAGGTCACCTTTTCCGCAGAGGAACCGTCAAGAAATTGACCGCGTCCATCGAGCCCTCTGTTGCGAAGGAGACCAGCATGACCTTATCGATTGTGCGCCGCGGCGCGTCCGGCGACCATTCGGCTCGCCGCCGCAGAATCGGCTGTCCGGCAAGGGTTTGCCACTCATGACCATCGCGTACTTCGTGATCACCCTGTTCACCGCCGCCATCACCGCCGGGATCGCCGTAGCCGACCTCGTCCCCGCCGGGTTCGTCCTGGCGAACTCCGCCGAGGTCGGGGTGCCGCGATCGTGGCTGCCGGCGCTGGGGACGGTCAAGTTGGCCGGGGCGGCCGGGCTGGTCGTGGGGGTCGCGGGCCTGCGCCCCTTGGGAATCGCGGCGGCTGCCGGTCTGGTG
Source organism: Mycobacterium scrofulaceum (assembly GCF_001667885.1). Classification (GTDB taxonomy): domain Bacteria; phylum Actinomycetota; class Actinomycetes; order Mycobacteriales; family Mycobacteriaceae; genus Mycobacterium; species Mycobacterium scrofulaceum_C. The sequence goes on from NZ_LZJW01000132.1 coordinate 142,970, forward strand.
CTGTTCTTCGTCGGCGCGGTGGCGACACACCTGCGGGCCCACGTGCTGTACAACATCGCGTTTCCCGGGGCATACCTGTGCCTGTCGGCGGCGTCGCTGGTGTTCATGGTCCTGCGTTGACCGGATCGCGCTCAGGCCGGGAAGTAGCGGATCCGGTTGATGGCGTCCCCCCGCGTCTCGGCGAACATGATCCCGCGCCCGTGGCCGGTGTTGACCGACAGCGCCACGGTGGGTCCCGCGCTGTTCATCTTGGTCGGGCTGGCGCCGTCGAGTTGCTCGACGAGCTCAGCGAGGCCCAGTGGCTCGTGGTCACCGAGAGTTATTGCGGCGCCCGGGGATAACGCGCGTGCGGCGGAGGCCCGATCGCCGCGCGCGGCGGCGCCGAGAAACGTCCGCGTCAACTTCTGGTGCCGCGCACCGACCCGCCGGAATCCCGTCATGAACCCCACCGTGCCGCGCAGTCGCTGATTGCTCACCAAGCCCCGCGACAATTGCAACCCGGGCGACACCGCGCGCGGTCCGGACCGGAGGAATTGCCGCACCATGGCGGGCAGTTCCCAGTACGCCCGCAGTTCGCCAATGCGCCAGTCGCCGTTGGCCTCTCGCAGGTCGTAGCGCAAGAACGCGGGGATGTACATCGTGACGCCGGCGCCCATGGTGACCTCGAGCTCAAGGTCGCGCAGAACCGCGGTGCCGAAAACGATGTCGAGATCGCGGTGGAACGTGATATCGCGCGGACCGATGAAGGTGTCATAGAAACGGCCGATCTGTTCACGCCCGACGTGCGGCCGCGAGCCGACCGGGTCCTCGACGCGGCCGTCGTCGGTGAACAGCCCCACCCAGCCGGCGCGGTCGTGCGCGGCGGCCGCCCGCGGCGAGCGCTCGACGGCCGCAAGGAGATGTTCCCGCTCCGGTGCCACCCCCATCACTGCCCCCCGACCAGTTCGACGCCCGCGGACCGAAGCGCCGTCAGCGCTTGCGCGGCCGAATCCGCGGTCACGGCCGCGGTCAGGTCCACCAGCACCCTGGTGGACAGGCCCGCCCGGGCGGCGTCCTCGGCCGTCGCCCGCACGCACTGGTCGGTGGCGATGCCGGCCACGTCGACTTCGTCCACCCCGTGCCGCCGCAACCAGTCCAGCAGCGGGGTCCCGTTCTGGTCGACGCCCTCGAATCCGCTGTACGCCGCGCCGTAGGCGCCCTTACGGAAAACCGCCTCGATCCGGCTGGTGTCGAGGTCGGGCCGAAACTCCGCGCCCGGGCTGCCGGCGATGCAGTGCGGCGGCCACGTCGATGAGTAATTTGGCCGGTCGGAGAAGTGGTCGCCCGGCCGAACGTGGAAATCCTGGGTTGCTACGACATGCTGGTAGCCCGGCTCGCCGGTCAGATAGTCATTGATGGCGGCTGCCACGGCGTCGCCGCCGGGCACCGGCAGCGAGCCGCCCTCGCAGAAATCGTTTTGCACGTCGACGATGATCAACGCCCTCACGGGGTTCACCCTATCGGTGTGGGCCGGAAGGGCGTCCCAGCTGCGCGTATGGGCCGGGCGGTTTGTTCGCCAACCAGTCGGGTAATCCCCCGGCCATGGTGATCCGGAGAATCGCGCGCCCATTGCTGTCAGTTGCCTTCATCGGCCAAGGAGTCAATTCCCTACTCAACCCCAAGTCGGCGGCGGCGGCCGCTGCGCCGGCGGTGGATGGTTTGCAGGCGCTGCCGAATTCGGTGAGCGGCAGCATCCCCAGCGACCCCGAGACGTTCGCGCAAATCAACGCCGCCGTTCAGATCGGCGGGGGCCTGCTGCTGGCCACCGGCAAGCTGCCGCGCGTCGCGTCGGCGGCGCTCGCCATCACCGTGCTGCCCGCCAACCTCGGGGCGCACTCGTTCTGGAACGAGAGCGACCCGCAGGCCAAAGCGCAGAAACGCCAGCAGTTCCTCACCGACCTCAGCCTGGTGGGCGGGTTGTTGATCGCCTCGGCCGACACCGGCGGCAAGCCGTCACTGGGGTGGCGCGGCCGCCGCGCGGCCGAGCGGCTCTCCGAGCGGGTGTCGTCGGCGCTCCCCGGCTCCGACGACGGCTTCGACCCGGACTTCTCGGAGTTGGGCGAGAAGATCGTGCATGGCCTGCAGATCGGCGCCGAGCGCGGCCGCGAATTGGCGAGCACCGCCGCGGAACGCGGCGCGCCGTACGCCGAGGCCGCGCTCGAACGGGGCCGCGAATTGGCCAGCACTGCCGCCGATCGGAGCAAGCCGCTGGCCAAGAAGGCCCGCAAGCGCAGCGAAGAACTCGCCGACGAAGCCGCCGACTGGGCCGCGCCGCTAGCCAAGAAGGCGCGCAAGCGCAGCGAGAAGCTGGCCAAGAAGGCCCGCAAGCGCGGCGAAGACCTGGCCAGCACGGCCTTGGATCGCGGCGAGGACCTCGCCGACACGGCCCGCGCGCGCGGCGCCTACCTTGCCGAGACGGCGCGAGCGCGAGGCGGCTACCTGGCCGACACCGCGCGCGATCGGGTCGGCGAGCAGGTCAAGGCCGGGCGCCGCAAGCTGTCCTGACCGCGATCACCCGTCGCCGTGCAGGAAGCCGTCGATGATCGCGTCGACGGGCTGACCGACGTCCACGGTCACGCCGGCCTCGTCGGCGCCGAGCGGCTCCAGCGCGTCGAATTGCGAGCGCAGCAGAGCGGCCGGCATGAAGTGGCCGGTCCGCGCGGCGAGCCGGCCGCCGATGAGTGCGGGCGACCCGGCCAGGTGTAGGAAAACGACCTGCGGGCAGTGCTCGCGCAACTGGTCGCGATACTTGCGCTTCAACGCCGAGCAGCTGACCACGCCGCCGTCGCGGTGCCCGGCCAGCCACTCGCCGACCGCGTCGAGCCAGGGGCGGCGGTCGTCGTCGTCGAGCGGTTCGCCGGCCGCCATCTTGGCGATGTTGGCCGGCGGGTGCAGGGTGTCGGCGTCCACGAACGGGACCCGCAAGCGCTGTGCGAGCGCCGCTCCCACGGTCGACTTGCCCGATCCCGAGACGCCCATCACCACAACGGGACCCGGTCCGCTCACTCGGACCGTTCGTCGAGGTTGCGGTTCCACTCCACCCAGCCGACGCCGCGGCGGCCGTCTGCCGTCTCGACGGTGGCCCACGCCCGCGGGAACTGGCTCACCCGCCCGTCGGCGGCGGTCAGCCGCACCGGCGCGTGACCGCGGACCTCGACGTCCGCGGTGATGCCGCCGGGGTTGAGGGTCAGCGTGGCGTCGCGCGGTAATCCGTTCGCACCAAAGGACTCTCGCGACTCGACGGTTTGCACGTCCGTGACCGTTCCCTCGGCATCCTGGGCGTACCCGATGCTGAAGGCCGGTGCGCCGGGGATCCGGATGTTCACCCCGTGCAGATGCGTGCCGTCGTCAAGGTGCAGGGCGCTCCACAGCCAGTCCATGCTCCACCAGTCGCGCACGCCCCAGGAATGGTCGCGCTGGCCGGGGACGGACTCGAGCTGGTAGCCGGCGTCGCCGATGGTGACCGTGCCCGAGACGCTGCAGGGGATCTCGTAACGCGTCGTCAAGCGGTATTTGTACGGGGTGCCGTCGGTGGCCCATACCAAGCTCATGGTCATCTCGACGGGGGCACCCGGGTCCCCGCGCAACAGCGCCGCCGGATCGGAATAGGCCTGGGCGCGCGCACGCAGGTCGACGCGGTATGCCTGCAGCGGCGTGGTGGCCCGGTGCCCGAGTTCCAAGGCGTCGGTGCGCAATTCCCACGGGTCCGGCGGCAGCGGCACTTGCGCGTCGACGGCGACGGTTGCCATGTCGGGGCCGCACAGCAGCGCGTGCACCCAGGCCTTCCCCTCGTTCGCGATCAGACCCAGGCGGAACCAGCCGCCCAATCCCTGTGCGACGTCGGCGAAGTCCGAATACCAGCTCTCGCTCCACAGCGGCTCGGCGGTCGGTGCGTGCGCGAGTTCGTCATCTTCGGCGGGCCGCAGGGGCTCAGGCGTCTGGGCGGGGGGCAGCGTCGCCAGCGCGTCGGTGTCCAGCACGTGGTCACAGTGCCGTTGCAGCATGGTCATGAACATCCGGTCGCCGCGCTCGGTGCGTTCCACGAGCATCGAGGAGACGATCGCCATCATCACGCCGAAAAAGCTTTGCCTGCGCACTCCTTCGGTGACGTCGGCGAGCGACAGCGGCGCCGCGGGACCCAGCGCCTGGTGGTAGGCCTGCAGCAGTGCGCCGTACTGCTCCCGCCGATCCTGCGTCGGCAGTGCGCAGCCGAGGAAGTACGACAGGTCGGTCAAAGCGGGGCCCCACGAAACCGTCTGCCAGTCAACGACCGTCAGCGGACGGTCCGCCCCGGCGGTGCCGAACAGCAGGTTGTCCAGCCGGTAATCGCCGTGCATCAGGCCCTGGATGCGGTCCGGCGCCCCTTCTTGGGCCAGGTATCCGTCGAAGGACGCCACCAGGCGTTCGCACACCATGCGATGCTCCGGCGCGATCTGCTCGCCATAGCGGTCGATGAAGCCCGCATAGAGCGGGGCGATCATCGCCTGGTTCAGCGGCGATTCTCGGTTGAGCCACGGCGCTTCGGCCAGCGTCGGGTCGCCGAGCAGCGGTCCGTGCAGGCGCCCCAGCTCGACGACGCCGAGGTAGGCCTGTTCGGCTGTGGCGCCGGCGATTTCGTCTCCGACGACCGCGGGCCCCGCATCGCCGAGCAAGAGATCGAAGGCACCCGTCGCGGTGTCGACGGCGGCGTGGTAGCACGGCGCTATCGGGCCGCCCAGGCGCGGCGCGATGTCGGCGTAGAAACGCACCTCCCGCTCGTAGAGGCCCAGCGCCAGCCCCGTTTGCCGACTCACCGGGTCGGTCGCCGCGACCTTGAGGACCACCGACTCGGGCCTGCCGGGTGTCGTGGCGTCGTCGGGATAGCTGAGCCGGACCCGGTAGCACTCGCTCATTTGTCCGGTGCCGATGCGTTCCACCGCGAAGTCGGCGATGGGCCCGGCGTCGATCGCCGATTCCAGCCATGCGGCGGTGAGGTCCCCGGGTCGGTCGATGACTTGCGCGGTGTCGGCCTGCATGAGGGTCAGCGTGCCAGGTCAGCGCGCCAGAGAGAAGCCGTCCCAGGCAATCCGGCGGTGCGGATGTGGATCGAACTCGACGCGGCTCTTGCGGTCGAACACCATGACGGCGCGGTCGGCGGTGCTGTAGGTGGGCCAGTCGTCGCCCGGGGCGCCCGTGTGGCTGAACGACCGCCAGCGCCGTTGCACCTGGTTACTGACCCGAAGGGCGGCGCGCCGGTCGGCGGCGGCGGTCAACAGGGCACCAAATCGGGTGCGATAGACGTCGAAGACGGCCAGCAGCTCGGTGGCATGGGTGGCGCCCAACCCCGACCAGCGCAGCGTGCGGGGGGCGTAGTCGTACCGGTAGAGGTAGGTGGGCGCGTGGGCACTGTGCGCCTCGGCAATCTGCCAGGCGGCCGACCCGAAGGCGAAGTCGCCGCCGAGCTGGATGCACGCCGCAGGTGCGGGGTAATCCGGATATGCGGCGGTAATGCGTTCGCGCGCAGCCGGTTCCGTGTCGGCCAGCAGCTCCTCGATCATGGCTTGATTGGTCGGCAACATTCTCAGGAAGCGGGTGAACAGGCGGCCCTCCTCCGCGTTGGTGCCGACGATGAGCGGCACCCGGTGCGCCCTGCCATCGCGCATCGCCTCCACCGGATCGGTGGGCACAACGTCGTCGCCGGCCACTGGGCCGATCGGAAAGGCGCCCAGCCTGTCCTCCATGCCCTGGTCGATCAGCCGGTGCTGGGCGTTCACCAGTTGCGCCGGGGACGCCTGCATCAGCACCTCGGCGGCGTTTTGCGGGCGCGCACCCAACAGCTCGGCGAAGCGGATCGCGAATTCCGCCGCGGTCTCGGGCGACCGAACCATGCCCGACGCCGGGCTTTCCGAAATGGCCCGGGCGAACAGCCCTTCCGCGGCCGGTACCGCCAGCAAAGTCGCGGTGATGTGCGCTCCGGCGCTCTCCCCGAAGATGGTGACGTTGTCCGGGTCGCCACCGAACGCCGAGATGTTGTCCTTCACCCAGCGCAAGGCCATCACCAGGTCGCGCAGGAACAAGTTGCTGTCGATGGTGATGTTCGGGGTCGAAAGGGACGACAGGTCCAGGCATCCCAACGCGCCCAGCCGATAGTTCACCGATACGTACACGCAACCGCGGCGCGCCAATGCGGCGCCGTCGTAAAGCGGCGTGGCCGAGCTGCCCAGGATGTAGCCGCCACCGTGAATGAAGACCATCACGGGCAGCGGCTCTTCGGCCGGGCCCTCGGGGGTGACGACGTTGAGGGTGAGGCAGTCCTCCCCCATCGGCTGGTAACGGCCGACACCGAGCATGGTGTAGCGGCGCTGCTGGGGCGCGCAGTTGGCGAAGCCGTGGCAGTGCCGCACACCCGACCACGGTTGCGCCGGGCGGGGCGCACGCAGTCGCAGCGATCCGACCGGCGGCCGGGCGTACGGGATGGATCGCCAGCGGTGAACGCCGTCGCGGGTGAAGCCTTCCACGGTGCCGATGGTCGTGCGTGCGCGGACGGTGCGCTGATGCATAACCCGACGTTAGCCGACATGGCGGGCGTAACGCGCGCGCAGCGCCTTATTTGCGGGCACGGCGGTTTAGCCTGACTGGATGCGGATCGTCGCGCTGCTGGCAGCGTCGTTACTGATCGTCGGCTGCTCTCACACGGTCGGCGGCCAGTCCCAGCAAACTCAGACGTCGGGAAGCGCCGCCTCCTCCCCGTCCGGGAGCAAACCGCCGGCCCCCTCGGCGGCGCCGGCGGCTGGGGCTTCGATCTCCGACGTAATCGCGTGGATAGAAGCCGGCCATCCCGCGGACCCCGGTCGCTATCACAACTCGATTCGCGACGGTGCGACCACGCCGCTCGGCAATGACATCGCGTTCACGGCCGTCGCCGGCAAAGCATCCTGTCTCACCGATTCCACCCACACGGGGTCCGCCCTGCTGTGTCTGGTGAGCCTGACGAATCCGCCGCACGCGCCCGCGACGTCCTACGGCGATTGGCAGGGCGGCTGGGTGACCTTCGACGGGGTAAACCTGCAGGTGGGTGCGTCGCGGGCCGATCCGGGTCCGTTCATCAACGGCAACGGTGCGGAGCTGGCGAACGGTGATTCGCTGTCGTTCGGCGACGATCGCTGCCGGGCCGATCCGAGCGGGCTGTACTGCGTCAACTACGCCCACCAGTCCGCCGCGCGGCTGAGTTCCGCGGGCATCGAACCGTTCGGCTGCCTGAAGCCGGCGCCGCCGCCGGACGGCATCGGCACGGCGTTCAGTTGCTAATCCCCTGGGAGGCGATGGCGGCGAACAGCCCGTCGAATCGCAGCTCGTTCGTCACCAGCTCACCGGAAGTTCTTTCATGCCGTAGATGTTGGCGTCTTTGAACCTCAGTTGCTCCGGCGGCACCGCCAGTTTGAGCCCGGGCAAGCGACGGGTCAGCGTGGCGAACGCGACCTGCATCTCGACGCGGGCCAGGTTCGCTCCGATGCACTGATGCACCCCGTACCCGAAACCCAAGTGTCCGCGGGTGTTTCGGTCTACATCCAAGGTTTCGGGATGGTCGACGAAGTCGGCGTCCCAGTTCCCGGCGAGCAGGCTCATCATGACGTGCTCCCCCGCGCGGATCAGTTGACCGCCGATCACCAGGTCTTCGGTCGCCACGCGATCGACCTGGCTGTGCACGATGCTGAGGTAACGCATGAGCTCTTCGACGGTGTTCGCGATGACCGCCGGGTCCTCCGTGCGCCCGAGTCGCTCGAACACTGCGGGATGTTCCAGCAGCGCAACCGTTCCCAACGAGATCATGTTGGCGGTGGTTTCATGGCCGGCCTGCATCATGATCACGCTGTTCATGGCCGTGGTCGTGTGGTCGAGTTGGCCCGTCGCGACGTAGTCGGTGAGCAGGCGGCTGATCAGGTCGTCGCCGGGTTCGCGCGCTTTGCGTTCCACCAACTCCTCGATGTAGGCGTACATGGCCCCGAATGCCTGGCCCTTTTCCTCATCGGTGGACTTCTGATCAAGCCCCTTCGTGGTGTTGTGCTGGAAAAGGTCGAGATCTTCGGGCGGAACCCCCAGCAGCAGCGCGATCACCATGGACGGCACCGGCAAGGCGAATTCGCGCACCAGATCGGCGGGCGGGCCGTGGTCGACCATCCGACCGAGATAGTGGTCGACCATTTCCTGAATGTGCGGCCGCATCGATTCGCAACGTCGAAAGGTGAAGTTGCTGGTCATCATCCGCCGCAACCGGTGATGCTCGGGATCGTCGATGCGCGCGAACATCACCGCGACGTTGTTGTCGGCGTCCTTCGGCAGGATCGAGTCCGGGATGGTCTTCGCGGACAACCGCGGATCGACCAGCGCCGTCCTGATGTCCTGGTAGCGGCTCACCACCCATACGGGGTTGCCCTGGAAAATCGCCCGCCGCAGTCCGGGCTGGTCGCGCCACTCCGCGAATTCGAGCGGGGCGGCGAGCGGGCAATGCGTCGGCCGGGGAACGGGCAGCACTGGGAGCTCTGCGTCGGAACGGGATTCGGAAGACTCGAAAGATATTGACATGGACCATGTTTCTGATTAAGTGTCAGCTGTCTGTCAGTTGTAGAGCGTAAAGCCGCGGGCGGCGCCGGTGATCGGAAAGCGTTTACCGGCAACGCCTCCCGGATGCTCGGTCATCCGGCTACCGCTCGGTCCACATCAGGCCGCGCATCGCCGAGGACAGCGGGATGTCCTCCACGGCGATCAGCCCTTGGGGCGCTCGGCATACCCAGTCGATCGCGTTGACGACACGCGCGGCGGTCGAGATGCAGCCCGCGTCGGTGGAATCCAGCACAGGGTGGGAAACGTGGGTGTTGATCTCCACTCGGGGCTCGCCCGCGACCACGACGCGGTGGACTCCGGTGTGCCCCTCAGGGGGGAACTCCCAGTCCGGCGCGGCGGCCTGGGTGAGCCTGGTGACATGCTCGAGCGTGATGACCGGCTTTCCGTCGCGCACTCCCTCGGTGGCGAAACGGACCGCCGCCATCTGCCCCGGTTCCACAGTCATCATCGTGCATTCGATTCGTTCCGGGGTATACCACGGTTCGACGCGCTGGCGTACGTCGTCCAGTTTGATGTCGAGGTTTTCCGCCAGACTGCGAACCTGACCGCCCCACATCGACACGATCACTCCCGGCAGGAACATCATCGGCGAATCGTCGTCTTCGGTCGTTCCGAATCCCATTGCGGCACCCGTAAATTCGGCATCGTCATAATTTCCGTAGTCGAAGATCTCCTGCACGGTGATCGACTCGACCCGTGTCGTGAGGCTGACAGCCGCATGGACCAGCGTGTCGCCGGAGAATCCCGGGTCGATACCGTTGACGTAGAGCGACGAGTTGCCGGCCGCGCAGGCACGCTCCAAAGGTTCGCGCAACCAGTCGTCCGCATGGCGGGGCGTCACCAACCAGACCATCGAGGTACCGACGACGTTGATGCCCGCCGCAAGGAACTTGGCCATCTGTTCGATGGCTTCCATCGGCCGGGTCTCGCCCTGAGAGGTGTACACCACACAGTCGGCGCCGAGCGCCACGAGGGCGTCGATGTCGTCGGTGGCGATGATCCCGGTCGGTTCGTCCAGCCCACACAGCCGCGCCGCGTCCTGCCCGACCTTCCCGGCGCTCGCGGCATGCACACCGACCAGCTCGAGATCCGGCCTGCCGATGATGGCCCGCAACGAGTGCCGGCCGACGTTCCCGGTGGAGAATTGGATGACTCTGCGCACGGTGCCTTAATCCTTCCAGCGGTGCCGACGCCCCATCATGACGCGTTCGATCGCAACGCCGGTCAGTAATCGGGAATCGGCAAGGGTGAATTGTTCGAGTCGATGCCGCCGTCGACGTGAAAGATCGCGTTCGTCGCATAACAATCGCGCGTGCACAGATACACCGAAAGGCGTCCGAGGTCCTCGACGTCGCCCAACCTGTGTAGCGGTGTGGCCTCTTGCATCTTCTCCAGCGAGCCTGGCATCAGGTCCAGGCTGCCCTTCAGGCCGTCGGTGGCGAACGAACCGAGGGCGATCGCATTGACGCGAATCTTCGGGGCGAGCTCCTGCGCCATGGCGCGGGTTAGCGCTTCGAGGCCCCCCTTCGCAACGCAGTACGCGGTCAGCGCCCGGATGCCGAAGCGCGCCGAGCCCGACGAGATGTTGATGATGGAACCGCGTCCGGCACTGAGCATGTGCGGCGCCGCGAGCTGGCTCATGATGAAGGCCGACGTCACACACCAGTCGAAGGTGTGCCGGAAGTCCTCATCGGTGATGTCGAGAAATCTCGCGTACGTGGAGCCGCCGACGTTGTTGACGAGAATGTCGATGCGGCCGAAACGCTCCATGGCGGTGCCGACGACCCGTTCCCCGTCAGGGCGACTCATCGCGTCGGCGACCAGAGCCAGCCCCTTGCCTCCGGCGGCTTCGATACCCTCAATCGTGCCAACGATATCCGCCTCGGTGCGCGCCGTGCCCACGACCGTGGCGCCGGCCTCCGCCAACACCCGGGCGATGCCCGCCCCGACGCCCTTCCCGGCACCGGTGACGATCGCCACCTGCCCGTCCAACCGGAATTGCTCCAATGCCATGCTGGGCTCCTTCGGCGCCGGGTCACAGGTGCGCAGTTCAATCTATGAATCCTGCTGACTAAAGTCAATTACTTTGCGGGCCCGGAATTGGATGCGTGCGCGTGTGACCAGATAATGACTAACTAATACAAGCCTTTTTGAGCGGAACACGGCATACTGGTCAGGGGCGCCGTGAACTCATGCATGAGTCAGGTCAACGGGTAAGGATCGAAATGGCTGTCACAGACCGGTTGTCGGCGCGAGAGGCAAAGCGCCTGCAGACGAGGGAGCGTTTGATGGGCGCCGCGATCGCCGAGTTCGCCCGCGCCGGCATGGCCGAGGCCGACGTGAGCGCCATCGTGGCCGCCGCCGGAGTTGCACATGGGACGTTCTTCTTTCACTTCCCCACCAAGGAGCACGTGCTGCTGGAGCTGGAGCGCCGGGAAGAGGACCGCATCGCCAAGCAGTTCGCACAATTCTTGAAGACCAAGCACGACCTCGCGTCCGCACTGAACGAGGCGGTCCGCCTCGTGATCGGACTGGAACGCCGGCTTGGCGATCTGCTCTTCAACGACTTTCTGGCGCTGCATTTCTCCCAAACTCGTCCGCCTACTGAAGACGGTAGGGATCATCCCTTGATCGTCTTGGTCGCCCAGGAGATCGCGCAGGCACAAGAACGCGGCGAGGTCGACCCCGACGTCAGCCCCATGAACAGTGCGGTGTTCTTCTTGCTCGGCCTCTACTCCCTGTTGATCACGACCAATCATTGGCCGACGGGCCGCGCATTGTTGGAAGATTACGTCGCGTGGGCGTTACGGAGCATGCGACCCTGACCCGTCAGGGCCGGATCACCCCGCGTAGTGGCATCAGCCCAAGTTCGTTGTGGGACATGAAACCCGGCGGGGCATCGCAGACGGCGGGAATGGCGTTCGCCGGGCCCATCGCGGTCCAGGTATACCCGGGCAGCGCATAGCCGCCGTCCGGGTCCTGCGCCCCTTGCAAGATCAGCTCCGTGGACGAGTCACCCTCAATCACGATGCGGTAATGGTAGTGTTGCGGCCAATCCTCTTGGGGCTCAATGGCATCGTAGGTATCCATTGTGTAGATCTCGTGGAACACGACGAGGGGCCGCCCCTCCACCCACGCCGTCCACTTGTGATGCTGGCGGGCAACGGTGCCCGCCTTGATCACTCCCCTGAAGCCGGGCATGTCGCTGGTTTCCCCGCCCTCGAAGGGAATGTCGCGCGTCGCGACACCGAGTTCAACCTCCGTGGTGTACCTTTCGACCGTCTTGCCCAGATTCTCGACGATCATCGCCATCGACTGTGCGAACAGCGGCCAGGCTTGCCCCAGCAGGTTCGGGCCGTCCTCGAAGCCGGCGGGATCGCTCCCCATGCCCATTTCGAACAGGTACTTCAGGGTGTCCCTGCCGAAATTCACCACTTCGTAGATATGGATGGTGTCGATCTGGCTCACGATCCGCGCCAGTGTCAGGACAAGGAGGTCGCCCGCGAAACCGGGATTGACACCACCCGCGTGGAACGAGGTACCGCCCTCTAGGCAGGCGGCGTGGATCTTGTCGATGTCCGCCCGGCTGTGCTCGGTGCGATACCACCACGCGCCGCCCGACGCGACCACGTTCTTGCCGCCGCGCAGCAGGCGGCACACCTCGTCGGGATCGGACCACAGCGGCGCATAGAACACACAGTCGGCCTCCAGCGCCTCGATGGCCGCCTTGTCGTCGGTGGCCAGCACCCCGGTAGGTGGCTTGCCGCAGAGCTCGCCGGCGTCTTTCCCGACCTTCTCCGGCCGATTGCAGAGCACCCCGACCAGTTCGTAGGCAGGGTTATGGGCGAAATGGCGGAGCGCCACCGTCCCGACATTGCCGACGCCCCATTGGATTACGCGATACTTCCGCTCGGCCGATGACTGTCGAGCCCCGGCGTCCTCCCGGGTGAGCGTCATTGCTACTCCTTTGCATGCACCGATGGCGCGATGAGCAGGCGTGGCCTCGCCGACGGCGCACCTGGCTTGGACGGCGGAGGCGCGCGCTGAGCGTAGGCACCGGCCGATCGGTGTGTCAACGACTAGCGTCCTGACTCGCGTCAGTTTCATGACCCGCTAGGCCCTGACCGATACCCGTCCACTGCTCTCATGGGTCGAATTATTCGGATCTGTTGCTTCTTTTCGCGACCGGGACCTGTGCGCTTTGACCGCTCGCGGAGACCATGTCGCGTACTTATGCTGACTACAGTCAGCCTGTTATAGTGCAGACGCCGATCCAATCAGCGTCGATGACGGGGAGGGTACGTGAATCCGCCGAAGTTGGACCAGCGCGGCCGCTCCACCGACCATGCGTCCGGTCTGACCATTGACGAGCACATGGAACGGTCGCAACTGGCGCAGCGTCGAGCCGACAAATGGCTCATCTCCGGCAGTCTCCTGATCGGTACCGCGGCGCTCGGGGTCTTCGGGTTGCCGCTGTTTCTCTGGGGAGTCCGATTGCTGCGCCGGGCTCAGCGAGATGGCCTCTCGGTGCGGCCGATGTTGGTCACGTTGCTCGGCTATCTGGTCATCATCGACGCCGCCATCAACACCGTCGGGTGGGCGCTCGACCTGGTCGCGAACCACACGCTGCTGGCCCGCGTGCTGCTCAACGGCTGGGGCAACATGTTCGATGCCGGATATTTCTGGCACTACAACGAGCTGTGGGTCGGGGGGGCCGCCGGTCCGGGCGAAAAGGCCTGGGAGGTAGGGCTCATCCTGACCGTGTTCACGATGCGCATCGCCGCCGCCATCGGGTTCCTGCAGATGAAACGCTGGGGCCACCAGTGGATGGTCGTCACCTGCTGGATGGGCGTGGTGATCTGGATCGGCTACGTCTTCAACATGACCATGTTCGCCGACGTCCGCTTCGCCGGTGTCGTGCTGCCCGTCGTCGGCTGGTGGCTCTACGACATCTTCTACATCACCCCGTTCCTTGCCATCCCGTATCTACACACCGTCAACCGAGAACTCTTCTCCGACTGATCGGAAGCTCGGCATGCACCGGCTGACGATGTCACCAAGGAGGTCCAATCGTGGCTTATCTGTGGGAGATCCTGCGCTATGTCGCCGCGTGGGGCGGCACCGGACTGATCATCTGGTTCTGGTATTGGCTGTTCTCCAACATCGGCACATTCTGAGCGCTGTGGACCGCCGAAACTCGGATCGGGCCAATGCCTGACGACTCCCACGCCATGGCGCTGGAACGGACTTGCTCGGTGACCGCGGTCGCGCTCAGCGAGCGACGTCGTGAGGGCGTCCGGCTGGTCACCGGTGACCGGCGCCGGTTCGGCTTGAACGCAACGTTGACCTTCGTTCACGTCCCCTACCCGCCACTGTGTGATTGGACACGCAGAGCCCTGACATGCGGTGTGGCCCTGCAATGTTCACCGTCCAAAGAGCGGATCACCGAATATCGGCTCAACGAGTTGTCCGCTCGGGAAATGTGCGCCCTCACCGTGGTCGAAGCCGGCGTCGCCCTCGGCTGGATGGCCTCGCGTTGGCCCGGTCTGATCCCCGAGGCGCAACGACTGCTACCGGACCTGCACACCGAAGCCGGCGACATGACCGCCCTGGAAATGCTCAACCGGGCGATCGCGTTGGCCGCCACGGGTCAGCCGTTGGCGGTGGATCCGCTGTTGGGCCGCTTGCCGTTGGCGTTCACGGCGCCGAAGGGCTTGGCCGACCGGTTGCGCAGGAGCTTCGGCAGGATGCCCTGGACCACAGTGCAAAAGCGACTGCCACGGCCGTACTCGGTGCCCGTCGGCGGCGACGGTGGGGTGCGTAACCCCAACCTGCCGCCGCCAAGTCGGCCGCAGGACAACGATTTCGACTCGACCCCCGAGCACCGGCCGGGCATTCCCTACCCGGAATGGAACATGTGGACCAAGCAATTCATGCGCGACCACGTCGCCGTGATCGAGTATGCGGACGCCCACCGCGCACCTGTTCAGGTGCCCGTGGCAGTTGACGTTCGCAAGTGGTTCGAGGAACACACCCACCGTGGGATGGCGGACCGCCTCGAGGACGGCTCGGACCTCGACGTCGACCAATATGTCAGCCACTACATCGACCTGACCACCGGCGAGGCCGGGGAGCCGAGGATATTCCGCGAGCTGCTCCCGGTTGGTCGCGACGTCACCACGGCGCTGCTGCTTGACGGCAGTTCATCGCTGGGGGTGCACGGCGGGCGGATCTTCCAACTCGAATTGGCCTGCGCCGACGCGCTTTCGCGCGCTATGACGCTTGCCCGGGAGCGACACGGCGTCTTCGCCTTCACCGGCAACACCCGGCACCGCGTCGAAGTCCATTGCCTGAAGGATTTCGAAGACCGCCGGCTGGTGGCTCCCAGCGGGCTCGGCCTGTCGACCCGCGGGTACACCAGGCTCGGTGCGCCGCTGCGCCATTTGACCAGCCGGCTGCTGGCGCAGGGATCCGAGCGGCGGCTGATGATCGTCATCGGTGACGGTCTGCTCTCCGATGAAGGTTATGAAGGCCGGTATGCCTGGGCGGATGCCGCGCACGCCGTCGAAGAGGCCAACGATGCGGGGGTATCGATCTATTACCTCGGCGTGGGACCGACCCGGGTCGATCCGCTACCGGAGGTCTTCGGGCCCCGCCGATCACAACGCATCCGACGCGTAGAGGAGCTGCCGCGAGTGTTGGCCCATGTCCATCGTGAACTGGTCGCCGCATGACCACCGAAACCTATTTCGCGAACGGCAACGAAGTCCAGCTGTTCGAGCAGGCCTTCCGTCAGCGCATGCCGGTAATGCTCACGGGCCCGACCGGATGCGGCAAGACGCGTTTCGTCGAGCACATGGGCGAGTTGTTGCAACGCCCCGTCGTCACGATCAGTTGCCACGACGACCTCACCAGCTCCGATCTGGTCGGCCGCTTCCTGGTGACCGGCGGCGACGTGGTCTGGACGGATGGCCCGCTGACCCGGTCCGTCAAGGCCGGCGCGATCTGCTACCTCGACGAAGTCGTCGAAGCCCGCCACGACTCGTTGGCCATCCTGCACTCGCTCACCGACCATCGACGATCGCTCTACCTGGATCGAGCCGGTGAAGTCGTGACCGCGCCGGATTCCTTCATGCTGGTGTGTTCGTACAACCCGGCATATCGCAGCTCGCTGAAGGAGCTGAAACCCTCGTTCCGCCAGCGATTCGTCACACTCGCGA
The DNA here is from genome assembly GCF_001667885.1 of Mycobacterium scrofulaceum. Taxonomy (GTDB): domain Bacteria; phylum Actinomycetota; class Actinomycetes; order Mycobacteriales; family Mycobacteriaceae; genus Mycobacterium; species Mycobacterium scrofulaceum_C. Next base: position 158,830 of record NZ_LZJW01000132.1, read on the forward strand.
TGAGGTACCTGCCACCCGAGCGCGAGGCCGAGGTGATCGTCGCCGAAACCGGGATCCCTGCCGCCACGGCGCGTCGATTGGTCGCATGCGCGGTCGCGATCCGCACCGCCGACGACGCCTTCCACTTCGAGCCACCGTCGACCAGGGTGTTGGTCACCGCTGCGCACCTGATCGCCTCCGGCGCAAACGAATTAGATGCGGCGGAGGCTTGCATCCTCGCACCGCTGAGCCTCGACGGCGCGGTCACCGACGGTCTACGTGAAGTCGCGGCGGCAAGCCTGGCCACCACGGACGCCCCGAGTGCACACCCCTAGGAAAGGAGCCGACGGCATGGACAACCAGGAGAGGAAGCGCAAGAGGGCGCTCATCGTGTTCCAGCTATTCATCTACGGGTACCTGCTGGTGATGTTCGGCATCCAGATGTACATGTCTTTCGCTCGCGGCTGGTGGAACTTGTGAAACCTGTTGTCGCGCAGCCGGCGAGCTCGGTCAACCTGGACGATCACCACGACGCGTCCCGCCAGGCGCAGCGCCGCGCCGACAAGTGGATGATCATCGGCGCCGCGTTGATGGGCATGTGGGCGCCCGGCCTGATCGGCTTTCCCATCTTCATGCGGGGCGTGTGGCTGCAACGCCAAGCCCTGCGTTCCGGCCTGTCGGTACGGCCGATGATCGTAACCCTGATCGGCTATCTGACCCTGATCGACGGCATGCTCAACAGCCTGGGCTGGGCCCTGGACCTGGTCGCCAACCACACCCTGATCAACCGTGTGCTGATGGTGGGCTGGGGCAACATGTTCGACGCCGGCTACTTCTGGCACTACAACGAGCTCTGGGTCGGGGGCGCCGCGGGGCCGGGCGAAAAAGCCTACGTGGCAGGCTTGATCATGACGGTCTTCTCGATGCGGGTGGCCGCCGCCATCGGCTTCCTGCAGATGAAGCGCTGGGGTCATCAGTGGATGGTCGTCACCTGCTGGATGGGCGTGGTGATCTGGTCCGCCTACGTCTTCAACATGACCATGTTCGCCGACGTGCGTTATGCCGGTGTCGTTTTCCCGGTCATCGGCTGGTGGCTCTACGACATTTTCTACATCACCCCCTTCCTCGGCATCCCCTACCTGCACACCGTCAACCGAGAAATCTTCACCGACTAAAGGAGCGAAGCAGTGGCTGCACCGTCGACCACCGAAGACAAAGAGCCGGCAACCGATCTCGAGCCCGGGACCACGCCGTACTACGCGCGGATGCACAAATGGATCAAGCGGGCCGTTTTGGTCTGCCTCGTGGCGCTGGTGCTCGAAGGTGCGTTCACGTTGCCGTTCATGGCGGTCTACTACGGCTACCCCACGCTCAGCCTTACTCAGATCTGCAGCGAATTGCTCAAGATTCGCTACTCCAACGACACCTTGGAGTGCAAGTACCCGTACCCGCCGTTCGGGCCGCCGGAGGGCGCCGAAGGCAAGGCGACAGCGCAGGACGTGTGGGGCATCCAGCCGATACCGAAGTACCACCGGCTTGGCTTCCGCGAACTCGTCAAGATCCACAATGACCGGCTCGCTCGCCAGGCCGCCCAACAGCACGCAGGGTCACACCCTTGACGTACCGCGTCGTCCAGTGGACGACGGGAAACGTCGGCAAGAGTTCGGTGCGGGCGATAGCCGCCAATCCCGCACTGGAGCTCGTCGGGTGTTACGCCTGGTCGCCGGAGAAGGCCGGGCGCGATGTCGGCGAGCTGTGCGGGATCGAATCCCTCGGCGTGAAGGCCACCAACGACGTCGAGGCACTGCTCGCGCTGAAGCCGGATTGCGTTGTCTACAACCCGATGTTCGCCAATGTGGACGAGCTGGTTCGCATCCTCGAAGCGGGTATCAACGTGGTGGGCACGGCCGGGTTCGTCACCGGCCATTTCCTCGGTGAGGGCCGCGAGCGAATCGCGCGGGCTTGCGAAGCGGGCGGATCTAGCATCTTCGGCACCGGCATCAACCCCGGCTTCGTCCAACTGTTGACCATCGTGTCGGCGGGGCTCTCCGACCGGGTGGACAAGGTGTCGGTGCTGGAATCCTTTGACACCACGATCTACAACTCTCCGGCGACGGAGATACCCATGGGCTTCGGGTATCCGATCGATCAGCAGGATCTACCGGCAGTCACCGAGAAAGGATCCGGCGTCTTTCGCGACGGCGTGTTACTGCTCGCCGACGCCCTCGGCGTCGAACTCGACGAGGTCCGTTGTCAAGCCGAGTACGCCCAGACCACGGAGGATCTGCACCTGCCCGGAGACTGGACCATCGCAAAGGGTTGCGTCGCCGGCGTCCACGTTCGCTGGACAGGGATGTTGGCCGGTCGAGAGGTCATCGAAATCGGCGGCCAATGGCGAAAAGGACAGGCGCTGGAACCGGATTGGCCGCTGGACATGGGTTACACCGTCGAGGTGCAGGGCCGTCCGACGATCAAGACCACGCTGAGCTTCCTGCCACCGCCGGACTTCGACGGTACGACGTTGGACGACTACATCATGCTGGGCCTCACCATCACCGCGATGCCGGCGATCACCGCGATACCCGCCGTCATCGCCGCTCCGCCCGGCATCGCCACCTACACAGACCTACCGCTGCTGCTTCCGCGCGGAGTCTTGAAAACCAGTTGAACAGAAAGCCGGGCCATGACCGCAAAGCAAGAACCGTCGCTGCATCACGTCGTCTTCGCCGTGGCCCCGGAACGACATGCTGAGGCGACGCAGATGTTCAGTGACCTGGGATTCGTTTTCCAGCCCCTTCAGCTGACCGAGCTCGGCTTGGACATCCACCTCGACTGGAGCCGGGGTATCGAGCTGGTCAGCCCGATAACCGGGTCGACCGGGGAAGTAGCCGGCTCGGTGACCGACTTTCTCGAACGTCACGGCGACGGCGTGTACACCGTGGTCATCGGGGTGCCGGACGCTTGTTCTGCTGACGTCGTCGCCGAGCGCTACCGCGCGACAACGCGATTCCGGCAGCATTTCGAGGGCGAGGGCTCCTATCTCGACGAAAATGACGTATCGATCCTGGGTCTGCCCCTGACGTTCCTGGCGACCAACATTCCATGATTGGAGCGGCACCGTGACCGTCGACACCGCAGCACCAAGCGTCTTCGACGCCGACCTACCGATACTGAACTACGACATCACCGACACGCCTCAAGAGGTCTATCCACAATTTCGGGCCGCCCAACAGGTGGCACCGATCGCACTGGGTCCCGTGGGCCCAGAGGTGCTCTCCTACGAACTCGCCCGCACCGTCCTGGGCGACCCGAAGTTCGTGATTCCTCCAGGCATCCACCTCACCGCTCACGGCGTGACATCAGGCGAGCTTTGGGATCGCGTCGTTGCCAGCATCCTGTGTATGAACGGCGCCGCTCATCGTCGGTTGCGCAGCCTGGTGTCGAGGGCATTCACACCCCGGGCAACCGCACGCATGGACGAGACAATCCATGCGGTCATCAATGAGCTCACCGATGCTGTTGTCGCGGAGGGAAGTTGCGAGTTCGTCGAACAGATCGCGCGCCCATATCCGATTCCAGTCATATGCGCTCTCCTGGGTGCGCCTCGGGAAGATTGGCAGCTGTTCTCGAAATGGGCAGAGGACATCTTCAAAGTGGTCAGCTTCGACTGCAATCTCGCCGAGGAGGAGCCGAAGGTCCTGAAGGCCTGGGACGCTTTCGATGAATACATCGACGGGATGATCGCCGATCGGCGCAAAGCGCTGACCCACGACCTGCTCTCGGAACTAATCCGGGCGGAAGATCAAGGCGACCGCCTCGATGCCGGCGAAGTCAAGATGCTGGCGTTCAGCATCCTGCTGGCCGGAACCGACACCACCCGTACGCAATTAGCAGCCTCGATGGAAGTCTTCTGCGAACATCCCGACCAGTGGGCGCGACTTCGTGACCGTCCCGAGCTCGGAATGAGAGCCGTCGAAGAAACCATGCGGCACTCGCCGTCGATGTGCAGCACCCTGCGCAGTGTCACCGACGACGTCACAGTCGGTGACTACACTTTCCCGGCCGGCACCTTCATCATCGTCAACACCTATGCGGCCAATCGAGATCCGGCTATTTACGACGACCCCGCGCGTTTCGACATCACCCGCAACGATCCGCCGCCCATTTTGACCTTCGGCGGTGGGGCTCACTACTGCCTGGGCGCAAACCTGGCGAGGCGTGAACTTTCCGAAGCGCTCACGATTCTTTCCCGCCGCCTACCGAATGCCCGGTGCGTGGAAAGCCCTTCGTGGCGGCCACTTCTCGGCATGAGTGGGCCGACCCGCCTACCGCTTGAGTTCAATACCTGAGACGCGTGATAGCTGCAGTGCCAGAAGCTCAGCTGTGCGGCGAGATGCCACACATCAGCGTGTCTATCAGTCCGAAGTAGCGTTCGGTCGTTTCCTGCACCGATGTCGTAACGCTGAGCATGCGGTAGAGCGTGGCTCCGATCAGCGCGTCGGCGGCGGCTTCGACGTCGGCATCCGGCCGGATCTGACCCTTTGAGATTCCCACGCGTAACCGGTCTGCCACCGCGTCGTGAAAGCGGCTGGTGAGTTGGCGGTACAGCGCGTCGCGGTCGCTCAGGTCTTCAGCAGCCGCGGCGGCGAGAGCGCGGATGAGTGCGACATTCTCGGCAGCCGAACCGATTTCGGCGTACGCGCGCAGCCAGGTTCTCAAGTCCTCGACCGTGTCTCCCGTGTCCGGAAGCGGGAAGTCGGTCTGGTCGTAGGCCTGCATGACTGCCTCGGCCACCAGGGGGCCTTTAGACGGCCACCGTCGATAGACCGTTTGGGTACCCACGCCGGCGATCGCGGCGACCTTGTCCATCGAGACTCCGCGGTAGCCCGCATCGACGAGGAGCGCGCGGGTGGCGTCCAGGATTGCCTGGTGCACAGCCGCGCTCCGCGGTCGTCCCCGCCGAGATTGGCCCACACGAAGAACCTAGGCAATGGCGGGACCTCGCGCCTAGTCAACGACGCCACGATGTGTCACGATAAACGAGAAAATTTATCTCGTAATTGTTACTGGTCGTCGCCGACGGGCGTGCGTTGGTCGTGAAGGTGGATACATGCGCGAGCTGTGCGTCATCACCGGAGGCGCGGGTGGCGTGGGAATGGCCACGGCCAAGATCGTCGGGCAAGACCGGCTGGTCCTCGTGAGCGACGTCAGCCCGAGCCGGCTGGAGGTGGCGTCAGCCGAATTGCAGCGCCTCGGCATCGACTGCGTGGCGGTCGAGTGCGACGTAACCAACCGCGCCTCGGTCGCCGAGCTGATCGCCACCTCGACGTCGTTGGGCTCGGTGACCTCGGTGATCCACACGGCGGGTGTCAGTCCGAGCATGGGCGATGCCGAGCGCATCCTGCGCATCAACGCGTTGGGCACGGTCCATGTCAACGAGGCGTTCCTCCCGCTGGCGCGTGAGGGGTTCGCGATCGTCAATGTCGCGTCCATGGCCGCGCACGTGTTCCCCCGGTTGTTCATCCCCAAGCGACGGTTCAGGGAAGCGCTGCGCAACGAGGACCGCTTCATGGCGAAGGTGACCTCTGCCTGCAACATCGTGCCGACCGGGGTGCGCCCCGGTTTGGCGTACTCCATCAGCAAGAACTTCGTGACGTGGTACTGCGCATCTCAAGCGGCCCGATTCGGCAGCCGTGGTGCCCGCATCGTCTCGGTGTCTCCAGGCAGCATCGACACCGAGATGGGCAGGTTGGAGGAGCAAGCCGGATCGGGCGCGATGGTGAAACTGGCCGCGTTGAAGCGCTTTGGGAAGCCCGAGGAAGTCGCCGCAGTGCTGGCTTTTTGCGCTTCGACCAAAGCCGGCTACCTCACCGGTGTGGACATCGCCTGCGACGGCGGCGTTCTGGCGGCGTTCACGCTCAAAAACATGCTGCCGCTGGCAGCACGCAACACCTAGCCCTGCGTTCCCCGAAGGAGGACGACACGCGATGACGGACGACGACACTCGCGGCGAACCCGCACGCCGAGCGCTCGGTCTACTGACCAGCTCAATAGGTGTGGCGCACTTCCTCGCTCCGCGGATCTTCGATCCCTTCAATCGCCTCGGTTTCCCCAACCACGCGCGCATTTTCACCTACGTCAACGGCGCGATCGAAACGGCGCTCGGGGTCCTGACGCTGCGCGCGGGAACGCGTCGACCAACGGCGGTCTTGTCCGCTTGCTACATCACCTACCTGACGATCAGCATCCTTCGGGCCCAACTCTGCGTGCCACGCGGCGACGGTCGCCGAGTTCAGCGATCAGGATAGGAACGACTGTGTCGATCGCAGAGACCGCCCAGAAGGCGACCGAATCCCTCAGGCCAGTCGCCGGCCTCGTGCGGATGAATGTCGCCGGCGCCGTCCGGACCCGCCGACGCGGCTACAACGGTTGGATCGGCGCGATCAACACCGACTACGACCCGCAGGACCCTGCCACCGCCGCGGACCCGTTCGACGCGTACCGCGCCCTGCACCGAAGCGGCCGCGTGCACTACAACCCCAGGCGGGCCACCTTCATCCTCAGCCGCCTCGACGACGTGCGGGCCGCGTTGCGCGACACCGACCAGGTCACCAGCACCCAAGGGGTAACGCGCCTGCGGATGTCCGGCTCATTGGCGGTGCTCACCGACGGCGAGGAACACACGCGGCTGCGCAAGCAAGTCCAGCCCGGATTCAGCACAGGCGCCATGAAGTCCTGGCAGGAGATGACCGAGAGGCTAGCCACCGAACTGGTCACCGACGTGCTGAACGACCCCGGCTGCGATGTCGTGCAGCGCTTGGCCATACCGATGCCGATACGCCTGATCGCCCAGATCCTGGGCGTGCCCGACACCGACGTCGGCGACTTTCGTCATTGGTCCGAACGCGCCGTGGGAGTCATGGAGCTCAAGCCCACGCTCTCCGGTGTCGTCGACGCGGCCAAGTCGATGTCAGCCATGGTGGCGTTACAGCGTTATTTCACAAGCCAATTCGCCGCCGGTGGACTCAAGGGATCCAGCACCGTGCTCGGCCGTCTCATCGAGCACAACACCGACGGCAGCCTCACCGATAATCAGCTTCTGCTGATCGCCATCCACCTGCTGATCGCCGGCAACGAGACCACCACCAACCTGCTCGGCGGCATGTTCGACACCCTGGCCCACCGGCCCGAGCAGTACGACCTGATTCGGGCCAACCCCGACCTCATCCCCCTCGCCGTCGAAGAGCAGCTCCGCTTCACCACACCCATCCAGAACCTTTACCGCTACACCCGGGCCGACTACCGAATCGGCGACGTCACCATCCCCACCGGATCACGTGTGCTGCTGTCCTTCGGCGCGGCCAACCGCGACCCCACCGCGTTCGACGATCCCGACGAGTACCGCGCCGACCGCAACCCGCGGATGCACGTCGCCTTCGGGTACGGCCCACACATGTGCCTCGGGGCACCGCTGGCCCGCATGGAAGCCCAAGCAATACTGCGGCAACTCGTCACCCGCGTCGCCCGAATCACTCCCGCGGGTCCGACGCGGTGGTCGAGCCACAGCTCGCTACGCGGACCCACCCGCTTGCCGATCCGCCTCAGCCCCGCCTGACGTAGACCATTGCTGGTGCGCCGAGGAGACCCAGCCTTCTATGCGGTCACTTCGAGGACTTGTATTTCGCCGGTCGTGCCGTCGACCTCGACAAGCGCGCCCGGCGGCAAAGTCTTGGTGGCGCCCGCAACGTCCACCACACACGGGAATCCGAACTCGCGGGCCACCACCGCCGCGTGCGACATCGGACCACCCAACTCGGTCACCACGGCCGCGGCATAACAGAATGCGGCGGTGTAGCCGACATCGGTGACCTCGGCGACGAGGATCTCGCCGGGCTGCAGGTCGTCGATCGTTTCGGGCCGCACGATCCGAACGCGGCCGCGCACCCTGCCTCCGCAGACACCAACCCCGTGCAGGGTCTCCCCGCTGGTGAGCGCCGCCGACGTCGTCGTAATCGGTTGCCAGGTCCCGCTGAAAACCGTCGGTGGAACCACCGCGGCCAGTCGGCGTTGTTCGGCACGGCGTCGGGCCACCAGCGCCCCGACATCCGCGGGCAGCGCATCGAGCTCGTCGACGAGCAGGTAGAAGACATCATCGGCGGTGTCGACGATTCCGGCATCGACCAACCTGCGCCCGTATTCGCGCATCAGCTTACGCAGCACCCAGTTGGCCCGCACCACCTTGTCGCGACGGACTTCGCGGTCGCGGAGCTGATGTGCCGCCAACTGGGCAACGGGCTTGGCGTGCAGGGGAATACGGGGTCGCTGCGGTTGAGGCGTCGCAGCGGCGTTCATCGCTCTCGTCACCATCCGGACGAGCAACTCCGGGTCATCGGAGTAGCTGATCGACAGCATCTCGAGTTCGGCGGGGCCGCGGTGCCCGATCAGCGCCAGCTCGGCCAGGACGGCGGCGTGAAACTCCGGCGCCTCGACGGCCAGCTTGCCCAGCCGCTCCCCCGGCTCGGCCAGCAGCGCCGTCACTTTCGGGTCGCGCTGTGCGGCAACCACCAACCGCTGCATCGCCTCGACCGATCGCGCACTGACGAGTTCCGGTCCCGCCGGCGCGGCGGTGTCTCGTCCACACAAACCGCGCAGCAGCACGTTGAACGCCGCGCACAGCATGAACGATGCCGATGCCAGCACCCAGCCATGCACCACCTCGTCGCGGGCCAAGGTGATCAGGCTGAGCAGCCGGCGATCGTCCAGCCGGGTGACGTCGTCGGCCAGGCGTTCGAGCCGATCGACATCGGCGACGAATTCGTGGGTGTCCTTGGACGAGCCCGCCGACAGACCGATCAGGTTGACACCGAAGACCCCGATGTTGCGAATTGTCCTCAGTTGCTTGCGCAGCCGGCCGGTTTCGGAGCGCGGGCGCTCCGCTCCGAAGATCGGCAACGACGCCATGCTGGGCCCGAAAAAGCCGCTGTTGCTGACGATCGTCGTGGGCTTGGCAAACGGTACGGTCTCGGCCATGTAATGCGCGGACGTGATAGCCCCATAGAGGCGGTGGGCGAACACGGCGACGGTGCGCGTGGCGATTTCGCGCTGGACGATGCCGCCGGGGCGCAGCCGTTCGGCGATGGCCACCCCGCCGGCGCGCAACCCGCGCACGGTTGCCGAGGCTGACGCCGGCGAGAACGGTCCGGGCAGCGCCTCCGACAGGTTGGTGGCCAGGAAAGTTGGAAAGCGCGGATCGATCGGGGTGTCGAACTCCCCGTTGTCACCGGCTGGGCCAGCCCAATTGGGTTTCACCCCGTCCTCGGTCGGCGCATCGACGGACGGTAGGTCACCGATGGTGGCCATCCGCCACGGTAGCGACACCACCCGCTTGCCCACGGTGACCCGGCCGCGGACCGCAAGCGCGAAATCTTCGACGCATTCGCCGGAGTTCCACGCCGGTGAGAATCCCCACTGCTCACGTAACCGCGCGGTGTCCATGAACGCGCCGCCGTGCACCAGTTGCAGCTCGGCCAGTTCAAACCCCATCCGCACAACGGGGCGTCCGAGCGCGGTGGCGATCCGCCGAAAGGTCAGCTCGCCAGGGGCGGCGAGATTGACAGGGCCGCTGCCGATTTCGGTGTCAAGCATCGCCCGGTTGAACAGCCGAAGGACGTCGTCGGAGTGGACGACCTGCATGAGACGGTCGGCCGATCCGTCTGGGAATACCGGCAACGCCAGCAGCCGGCGTACCCAGTTATCGACGCCTCGGCCGAGGATCAGCGCGGAGCGAATCGCGACCCATTCCAGGTCCGAGCGCTCGAGCATCTGCTCGACCAGGGCCTGGTATCGACCTTCGGCGCTGACCGGCGTTCTCGGGTCGTGTTCGGTCCTCGGCGCGTCCCCGCCACCATAGACATGCGCCGAGGACACGAAGACGATCCTTCTGGCCCCGGTCTCAGTCATCGCTTCGAGCACATTGCGGGTGCCGTCGAGGTTGACCTGCCGGCTGACCCGATCCTCGTGCCCCGGATTTGTTCTCCACGCACAGTGCGCCACAGCCTCGGTGCCCGCCAGGGCGCGCTTGACCGCGTCGGAGTCCCGGACGTCGGCCACGACGAATTCGGCCGCGCTGGGCCAGCTTTCGGGCCGGTGCCGGGCGATTCCGATGACGTCGTGCCCCTGGCTGAGCAAGCGGGCGGTCAGGCCCCGGCCCAGCACACCGCTGGCCCCGGTGACGGCGATTCTCACTGATTGCCCTTGCGCACGCCCATGACTATTCGTCGTCGTCCATCAGCGCCGCGTTGACCAGATCCTCGAGATCCATGTCCGCGATGTCCTTCTCCGGGCTCGCGGCGGCGGCCGGCGACTGCCCGTCCCCTCGGCCGCCGTCGGCTTCGTTCGCCAGAGCGAGCAACAGTTCCAGCACCCCGGCCTGCCGCAGGCGCTTGACCGGAATCGATCCCACAGCGCGCTGGATTTCGGCCTCCCCCGGCGCGGCGGCGGGGGCCTGCTGCCCGGCTGCGCCGACGAGTTCGCGGTGCATGTAACCGGCCAGCGCGGCGGAGTTCGGGTAATCAAAGATCAGCGTGGGTGACAACGCCAGGCCAGTGGCGGATTTCAGCCGGTTGCGCATCTCGACCGCGGTCAGCGAGTCGAAACCCAGTTCCTGGAATGCGCGGTCGGGATCGATCGACTCCGGGCTGGAGTTGCCGAGCACGGTGGCGATGTTGGCCCGCACCAGGTCGAGCAGCACCGCCTGCTGTTCGTCTTCCGGAAGCCCTTCGAGGCGTTGCAGCAGAGCGGATTTCGACTTCGCCGCGGCCAGCGAGTCATCGACCTGACGCCGGGTCGGCGCGTTGATCAAATCGACGAACATCGGCGGCAACGTCCCGTTGTCGAACTTGACCCGCAGCGCGGCGAGATCGATGTGGGCGGGCAACAGGAACGGCTCGTCGACGATGAGCGCGGTGTCCATCAACTCCAGCGCCTCGTCCGAGGACATCGCGACGATTCCGTCGCGGCCGAAGCGGGCACGGTCGGCCGCACCGAGCGCGCCGGTCATCGCGCTGGCCTGATCCCACAGACCCCACGCCAGCGACATGGCCGGCAAGCCGTGCATGCGCCGGTGCACGGCCAACCCATCCAGGAACGAGTTTGCCGCCGCGTAGTTGGCCTGACCCGACGCACCCGCCAAGCCCGCCATCGACGAGAACATCACGAACGCCGACACATCGAGGTCGCGCGTCAGCTCGTGCAGGTTCCACGCCGCATCGACCTTGGCCCGCAACACCGTTTCCACCCGCTCCGGGGTAAGCGATGAGATCACCGCGTCGTCGAGCACACCGGCCGCGTGGATCACTCCCGACAGCGGACGCTGCACCGGGATATCGGCGATGACCTTCGCCAGCGTCTCGCGATCGGCGGCGTCGCAGGCCACCACTTGCACCTGGGCGCCCGCGGCGCTGAGCTCCGTCACCAATTCGGCGGCCCCCGGCGCGTCCAGACCACGCCGGCTCACCAGGACCAGGTTTCGAGCGCCGTGGCGGGTCGCCACGTGGCGGGCCAGCGCCGAACCGGCCATGCCGGTGGCGCCGGTGATCAACACCGTGCCGGCCGCCCAGGCGTCCGGATTGGTCATGACGACCTTGCCCACGTGCCGGGCCTGGCTCAGATACCGCAAAGCCGCCGGGGCGCGTCGCACGTCAAACCTGGTCACCGGCAACGGCCGCAGCACGTCGTCGCCGAACAAGGCGGCCAGCTCGTCGAGTATCTGCGCGATGCGGTCCGGGCCGGCCTCGAAGAGGTCGAAGGCGCGGTAGCGCACGCCGGGATGCTCCCGGGCCACCGCGTCGGGTTCGCGCATGTCGGTCTTGCCCATTTCCAGGAACGCGCCGCCCGGTGCGACCAGCCGCAGCGAGGCGTCGACGAAGTCACCGGACAGCGAGTCCAGCACCAGGTCCATGCCCCGCCCACCGGTGACCGACCGGAACTTGTCCTCGAATTCCAGGCTGCGCGAGTCCGAGATATGGTCCTCGTCAAAGCCCATGGCCCGCAGCGTGTCCCACTTACCGCGGCTGGCGGTGGCGAACACCTCCAGACCCAGGTGGCGGGCCAGCTGCACGGCGGCCATTCCGACGCCGCCGGCGGCGGCGTGCACCAACACCCGCTGGCCCCGCTTGGCGGCGGCCAGGTCCACCAACGCGTAGAAGGCGGTGGCGAACACCACCGTGGTGGTGGCGGCCGCGGTGTGCGACCAGCCGGCCGGCACCTTGGCCAGCAGGCGCTGGTCGGTTCTCGCGACCGTGCCGGTGCCGTCGGGGAACAGGCCCATGACGCGGTCGCCGACCGCGAAACGTCCGGTGTCCGCACCCGTCTCGATGACCACACCCGAGGCCTCGATGCCCATGACGGCATCCGGATCGGGGTACAGGCCCAGCGCGATCATCACGTCGCGGAAGTTGGCGGCCAGCGCCGACAGCGCCACCCGAACCTGCCCGGGCTCCAGCGGGGCGTCGGCGTCCGGGATGCGTTCCAACCGCAGATTCTCGAACGTGCCGTAACTGCTCATGCCGAGGCGCCATGGGCCATCGCTCGGGGGCACCAACAGGCCGCCGACGGCGCGACTGCCATGCACGCGCGCGGTGTACACCGCCCCGCCGCGCAGCAATACCTGCGGCTCACCGACCGCCAGCAGCGCGGCCACGGACTCGTCGTCCAATGGACCGTCGGTATCCACGAGCACGATGCGACCCGGGTGCTCGGTCTGCGCGGACCGCACCAGCCCCCACACCGCCGCGCCCGCCAGGTCGGTGACGTCCTCCCCCGGCAATGCCATCGCACCGCGCGTCGCGACGACCAGGGTGCCCGCCCCGTCACGGGCCAGCCACGACTGCAGGACCGGCAGTACCGCGCGCGTGGCCGCGTACACCTCGGCAACGACATCGTCGACGACCGGCGCCGATTCGAACACGACCGCCGACTGCTGGACTCCCTCGCCGTCGAGTTCTGCTGCGCCCCAGGTGGATACCGAAACCGGCTGCACCGAGGTCGAACGCTGAGCGGACCAGACGACCTCGAAGAGGCGATCGGGTCCCGAATTCGACACCGCGGCCAACAGCTGCTGGTCGGTGACCGGCCTGGCCACCATCGACGCCACCGACAGCACCGGCAGGCCCAATCCGTCCGCGAGTTCGATCGACACGGCCGACTCGCCCACCGGCATGATGCGCGCCCGCGCTGCCGTCGCGCCGGCGGCGTGCAGCGACACCTGCTGCCACGAGAACGGCACCAACATCGAGCCTTCGGGAAGCTCGTCGCCCCCCGAGGTCAAGATCACCGCGTGCAGGGCCGCGTCCAGCATCGCCGGGTGGACGCCGAACCCGGACGCCGACACCCCCGCGTCCGCGGGCAGGGTTACCTCGGCGAAGACTTCGTCGCCGCGGCGCCACATCGAGGTAAGGCCGCGGAACGCGGGCCCGTAGCCGTACCCGCGCTCGGCCAGCCGCTCATAACCGTCACCGACATCGACCTGGGTCGCGCCGATCGGCGGCCACGTCGACAGGTCCGCGCCCGGCTGCACCGATCCGGCGCGCAGCACACCCTCGGCATGCAGCGACCAGCCCGTACCCGAGTCGGCGCGCGAAAACACCGACACCGCTCGGGCCCCCGCGTCGTCGGCACCCCCGACCACGACCTGGACCGCCACGGATCCCGAGCCCGGAAGCACCAGCGGCGCGGCCAGATTCAACTCCTCGACGACGCCGCAACCGACTTCGTCGCCGGCCCGGATGGCCAGCTCCACGAATCCGGCGCCGGGGAAAAGCACGACACCGCCGACGGCGTGGTCGGTCAGCCAGCCCTGCGCACCGGGTGACAACCGGCCCGTCAGCACCACCCCGCCGGAGGCCGGCAACTCCACCACCGCACCGAGCAGCGCGTGCTCACCGGGCGCCAGACCCAAGCCCGCGGCGTCCACCGTGGCGCCGTCACCGGACAGCCAGAACCTCCGGCGCTCGAACGCATAGGTGGGCAGCTCCACGAAATCGGCTTGGAAACCGGCACTGCCGATCGCGCCGCGCCAGTCCACGTCCATCCCGGTGACATATCCCTGCGCGACCGCGCTCGTCAGCGTCGCCGGTTCCGGGCGATCCTTCCGCAGCGCCGACATGGTGACAACCGGCACGTCCGGCAGCGATTCTTCGATCGATGCGGTCAGCCCGCTGCCGGGACCGGCTTCGAGGAAGCGAGTTGCGCCGGCCGAGTGCGCAAAGCGCACGCTGTCGGCGAACCGCACCGCCTCGCGAATGTGCCGTTTCCAGTAGGCGGGCGAAGCGAAGTCGTCGCCCGCCAATTGCCCGGTCACGTTCGACACGATCGGGATCGTCGGTTCGCCGATGGCCAGACCGGCCGCGACCGGGCCGAATTCGTCGAGCATCGGAGCCATCAACGGTGAGTGGAACGCGTGGGACACCGCCAATCGGTGGACGCGGCGGCCGTCGGCGCGGAGCCGGTCCGCGACCGCTACCACCTTGTCCTCGGCGCCCGAAATGACCACGGAGGCAGGCCCGTTGACGGCCGCGATGTCCACGCCGGTTTGTTCGGAGTGCTCGAGCAGCGGCCGTACTTCGGATTCGGTGGCCTGCACCGCGATCATCGCCCCGCCCTCCGGCAGGGCCTGCATGAAGCGGCCACGGGCGGCGACCAGTACCGCCGCGTTCTCCAGCGACAGGACGCCGGCGACATGCGCGGCTGACAACTCGCCGATCGAGTGGCCCAGCACGAAGTCGGGGCGCACACCCCAAGATTCGAGCAACCGGAACAAGGCGACCTCCACCGCGAACAACGCCGGCTGGGCGAATTCGGTGGTGTTCAAGAGGGTCTCGTCTTGCCCCCACATGACTTCGCGCAGCGGGCGCAGCAGGTGCCGGTCGAGCTCGGCCACGACGGTGTCGAAAGCCTCGGCAAACACCGGGTAACCGGCGTGCAGGCCCATTCCCATGCCGAGCGTCTGGGCGCCCTGGCCGGGGAAGACGAAGGCGGTCTTGCCGCCGGGCACGGCGGTGCCCTGGATCACCGATGCGGCTTGACCGGTGGCCAGCTCGCCGAGGCCGGCCAGCAGCTGATCGCGGTCACCGCCGACCACCACGGCCCGGTGCTCGAAGTTCGACCGGCCGGCCAGCGACCATGCCACGTCGCCGACGTCGAGGTCGCTGCGCTCGCGGACGTGCTCGGCGAGCCGCATGGCTTGGGAGGCCAACGCGGGCACCGACTTTGCCGACACCACCCACGGAAACACCGGCGGCTTGGGGCGTTCCACGGCGCGCGGGGGCTCGACGGGCGCGGCCTCGATGATCACGTGCGCGTTGGTGCCACTGATCCCGAACGACGACACACCGGCCCGGCGCGGATGATCCGCCCTCCAGGGCCGCGGTTCGGTCAGCAGCGACACCGACCCCACCGACCAGTCGACGTGCGGGCTGGGTTGGTCGACGTGCAGCGTCGCGGGCAACAGGTCGTGCCGCATCGCCAGCACCATCTTGATCACTCCGGCCACGCCGGCGGCGGCCTGCGTGTGACCCATGTTCGACTTGATCGAACCCAGCAGGAGCGGCTCGGCACGGCCCTGCCCGTACGTGGCCAACAACGCCTGCGCCTCGATGGGATCGCCCAATGTCGTTCCCGTGCCGTGGCCTTCGACCACGTCGACCTCGGTCGCGGACAAGCCGGCGTTGGCCAGCGCGGCGCGGACCACCCGCTGCTGGGACGGGCCGTTGGGCGCGGTGAGGCCGTTGGAGGCGCCGTCCTGGTTGATGGCCGAGCCGCGCACCACCGCCAGCACCGGGTGCCCGAGCCGCTGCGCATCCGACAACCGCTCGACGACGAGCATCCCACCGCCCTCGGAGAATCCGGTGCCGTCGGCGGCCCCGGCGTACGCCTTACACCGGCCGTCGGCGGAGAGCCCGCGCATCCGGCTGAACTCCACGAAGATGTCGGGTGTGGCGTTGACGGTGACGCCGCCGGCCAGCGCCAGGTCGCATTCGCCCGAGCGCAGCGACTGCGCCGCCATGTGCAGGGCCACCAGCGACGACGAGCATGCCGTGTCCACGGACACCGCGGGGCCCTCCAGGCCCAGCGCGTAGGACACCCGGCCCGACGCCACACTCGACGATTGCCCGGTCAGGCGGAAGCCCTCCGCGGCCGGCGCGGCGCCCATGCCGTAGCCCTGCGTGTACACCCCGGCGAAGACGCCGGTCGCGCTGCCCCGCAACGCGCCGGGTTCGATTCCGGCCCTCTCCAAGGCTTCCCAGGACAGCTCGAGGAACATCCGCTGCTGCGGGTCCATCGCCAGCGCCTCGCTGGGTGCGATGCCGAAGAAGGCGGGGTCGAAGTCCGCCACACCCTCCACGAAGCCGCCGGTGCGGGTGTAGCACGTGCCCGGGACGTCGGGGTCCGGGTTGTAGATGCCGGCTAGGTCCCAGCCGCGGTCGGTGGGGAACTCCGAGAGCACGTCGCGCTGATCGACGAGCATGCGCCACAGATCGTCGGGGGAATTGACTCCGCCGGGATAGCGGCACGCCATGCCGACGATCACGACCGGGTCGTCGCCGACGGCGCGAACGACCGGGCCGGGCGCGACTTCCTGGGGCACTCCCGCCAACTCGCCACGGATGTAGCCCGCCAGGCCGTTCGGGGTCGGATAGTCGAAGATGAGGGTGGGTGAAAGCGCAAGCCCGGTCGCGGTTTTCAGCCGGTTACGCATTTCGACCGCCGTCAGCGAGTCGAAGCCCAGGTCCTGGAATGCCTTGTCGGGGTCGATCGCCTCCGGCGTGGTGTTGCCCAACACGGTCGCGATGTGCGAGCGGACCAGGTCCAGCAACACGGCGTGCTGCTCGGGTTCGGGCAGGCCGTGCAGCCGGTGCGCCAGGGCCGATTTCGACTTGGCGGCCGCCAGCGAGTCGTCGACCTGGCGCCGGGCGGGCGCGTTGACCAGGTCGGCGAACATGGGTGGCACGGCGGCGGCGTGGGCGCGCAGCGCGTTCAGGTCGATGCGGGCGGGCGCCAGGAACGGCTCGTCGACAATCAGCGCGGTGTCGAACAGTTCCATCGCCTCGTCGGACGACAAGGCGAGGATCCCGTCACGACCGAGCCGGGCGAGGTCGGCGGCGTCCAGGCCGCCGGTCATGGCGCTGGCTTGATCCCACAGTCCCCAGCCCAGCGAGATCGCCGGCATGCCAAGAGCCCGCCGGTGCGCGGCCAGCGCGTCGAGGAAGGAGTTGGCCGCCGCGTAGTTGGCCTGGCCCGACGACCCCACCAGCCCGGCCATCGACGAAAACATCACGAACGCGGACAGATCGAGGTCGCGGGTCAGCTCATGCAGGTTCCAGGCCGCATCGACCTTGGCGCGCAACACCGCGTCCACCCGCTCCGGCGTCAGTGACGTCACCACCGCGTCGTCGAGCACCCCCGCGGCATGGATGACGGCGCTCAGCGGATGCTCCGCCGGAATGTCCGCGATCACCGCGGACAACGCCTCCCGGTCGGCCGCGTCGCACGCGACGGCGCGCACGTGTGCGCCGGCCTCACCCAGTTCGGCGATCAGCTCGCCGGCCCCCGGCGCATCGGGACCGCTGCGGCTGAGCAACAGCAGGTTTCGCACTCCGTGGTGCGTAACGAGGTGGCGGGCCAGCGTTGAACCGGCCATGCCGGTTCCACCGGTGATGAGCACCGTACCCGTCGCCAGCGCGCCCGGAATGGTCATGACGACCTTGCCGATGTGGCGGGCCTGGCTCAGGTACCGCAGCGCCGCACGACCGCGGCGAATATCGAAGGTGGTCACCGGCAACGGCCGCAGCGCGCCGGCCTCGAAGAGTCCGGCCAACTCGATCATCCACTGGTGCATCTTGGGACGGCCGGGCTCGAACAGGTCGAAGGCGCGATAGCGCACGCCGGGGTATTGCTGGGCGATCACACCGGGGTCGCGGATGTCGGTCTTGCCCATCTCCAAGAACACGCCGCCGGGGGCCACCAGGCGCAGGGAGGCGTCCACGAAGTCGCCCGCCAGCGAATCCAGCACCACGTCCATGCCCCGCCCACCGGTCACGGCCCGGAACTTGTCTTCGAATTCCAGGCTGCGCGAATCCGAGATATGGTCCTCGTCGAAACCCATGGCCCGCAACGTGTCCCATTTACCGCGGCTGGCCGTCGCGAAGATTTCGAGACCCAAGTGCCGACCGAGCTGGACCGCCGCCATGCCGACGCCGCCGGCGGCCGCGTGCACCAGCACCCGCTGGCCCGGCTTCACATCCGCCAGGTGCACGAACGCCATGTAGGCGGTGGTGAAGACCGCCGAGATCGCGGCGGCCTCGGCGTAGGACCAGTCCGCCGGCATCGACTGCAGCAGGCGGACATCGCCGGCGACCAGCGTGCCGCTGCCGTCGGGGAAGAATCCGTAAACCGATTCTCCGACGGCGAATTCGGTGACGCCGGGACCGACCTCGACCACCACGCCGGCGCCTTCACCGCCGAGCAACGCGTCATGGGTGAACATGCCCAGGGTGATCATGATGTCGCGGAAGTTGGCGGCGATCGCACGCAGCGCCACCCGCACCTGACCCGGTCCCAGCGGTGCGTCGGCGTTGGGAACCGGCTCCAGCCGCAGGTTTTCGAAGGTGCCGGCGCTGCTGATGCCCAGCCGCCAGGGGCCCTCGGCAGGGGGGACCATCAGATCGTCGACCGCGCGGCTGCCCCGTACCCGCGCCGTGTAGACCTGGCCCTTGCGCAGCAGGACCTGCGGCTCACCGGTCGCGAGCGCCGACGCGGCCGCCTCATCATCAAGCGGCACATCGGAATCCACCAGGACGATGCGGCCGGGATGCTCGGTTTGCGCCGAGCGCACCAACCCCCACACGGCCGCGCCGGAGAGATCGCCGATGTCCTCCCCCGGCAATCCGACTGCGCCCCGGGTGGCCACGATCAGCACACCCGAGTCGTGCCCGGTCAGCCATGCCTGCACGGCGGCCAGCGCCTCATGGGTGCGTGCGTAGGTGGCGGTGACCGGATCGCCGTTGCCGGCAACGGATTCCAGGATCTCGTGGGACGGCGCTTGGTTAGCGACGGTCGGCGCGGACACCGGCGACCAGGCGACCTCGAACAGTCGCTCCGGGCCGGAGCTGGCAACCGCCGCACGGAGCTGGCGCTCACTCACCGGGCGGGCGACCATCGCCCCGACCGACAAGACCGGCAGACCCAGCCCGTCGGCGAGCTCGATCGAGATCGAGGTGCTGCCCACACCCCCCTGCGGAGCACCGTCGGCCGGCGCGATCCGCGCGCGGACCGCGGTCGCGCCCGCGGCATGCAACGACAAGTCCTGCCACGAGAAGGGCAGCATCAGTTCGACGGGCCGGCCCGCCGCCTGGTGCGCCATGATGACCGCGTGCATCGCCGCGTCGAGCAGCGCCGGGTGCACGCCGAACCCGCTGACGCCTCCGGCCGCGTCCGGCAGCCGCACTTCGGCGAACACCTCATCGCCCCGAACCCAGGTTGCCGTCAAACCCCGGAACGCCGGGCCGTACCCGTACCCGTGCGCCGCCAGCTGGTCGTAGCCATCGGCCACGTCGACGGCGACCGCGCCCTCGGGCGGCCACACCGACAGATCGGCGCGAGGCTCGATCGACCGCGAGCTCAGCACCCCCTCGGCGTGACACACCCATCCCGAGCCGGCGTCGGCGCGGGAGAATACCGAGACGGCACGCCGGCCCGATTCTTCGCCGGGACCGACAACCACCTGCACGGCAACGGAACTGGCGGCGGGCAGCATCAGCGGCGCCTGCAGCGTGAGTTCGTCGACCACCGAGCAGCCGACTTCATCCCCGGCCCGGATCGCCAACTCGACGAACCCCGCACCCGGGAACACCGCGGCACCGGAGACGGCATGATCCGCCAGCCAGCCCTGCAGGCTGGGCGACAGCCGGCCCGTCAGCAGCACCCCGTCCGATGCCGGCAGCTCAACGACCGCGCTGAGCAAGGCGTGCTCGCTGGTGCCCAAACCCAGGCCGGCAGCGTCGGCCCCGACACCCTCGCCGGACAGCCAAAACCTGCGCCGGTCAAAGGCATACGTGGGCAGCTCCACGAAGCCCGCCCCGGCCAACACACCGCGCCAGTCGACGCCCACGCCCGCCACGAACGCGGCGGCGGCCGATGTCAGGAACCGCTCCAAGCCGCCGTCGTCGCGACCCAGGGTGGGGACCACGATGGCCTCGGCGTCGCCCGCGGTGTTCTTCAGGCAGTCGTTGGCGGTGCCTTCGATCCCGGCGACCAGCGCAGGATGCGGACTGGATTCGACGAACGTGCGATACCCGTGCTCACACGCGGCGCGCACCGCCTGATCGAACTGCACGGTCTGGCGGATGTTGCGATACCAATACGCCGCGTCCAGACCGGCCGTGTCCAAACGGCTTCCGGTCACCGTGGAAAAGAAGGCGACGCGCGAGGAACTCGGCTCGATACCGGTCAGGGCCTCGGCCAGCTCGTCGCGAATGGCCTCCACCTCGATCGAGTGCGACGCGTAGTCCACGTCGATCCGTCGGGTGCGCAGCTCGAGGTCCGCGCAGAAGCCGGCGAGTTCGTCGAGCGCGGCCACTTCGCCCGAAACGACTACGGCCGAGGGGCCGTTGACGGCCGCGATGCTGACCCGATTACCATAGGGCGCCAACAACTCCCGCGCGCGTTCGGTGCTGCACGCGATGGACAGCATGCCGCCGCAGTGGGCCAGCGACCGCAACAACTTGCTGCGTAGCGTGACCACCCGAGCGGCGTCGCGCAGCGACAGGGCGCCGGCGACATACGCGGCGGCGATCTCGCCCTGCGAATGGCCGATCACCGCGTCGGGGTTGACTCCGACCGACTTCCACAGTTCGGCCAGCGACACCATCACGGCGAACAGCACCGGCTGCACCACATCTACCCGGTCCAGACCCGGGGCGCCCGGGTTGCCGCGCAGCACGTCGATCAGCGACCAGTCGACGAATTCCGCGAAGGCTTCCGCGCAAGCGTCGATCTGCCGCGCGAATACTGGTGCGGTATCGAGCAATTCGATGCCCATGCCCAACCATTGCGAGCCCTGGCCGGGGAAGACGAAGACGTTCTTGCCCGCCGGTGGTGCGCTGCCCCGAATGACCGAACCGGCCGGGTCATCGGCGGCCAACTCATCCAGTCCGGCCAGCAATCGGTCCCGATCGCCGCCCACGACGACGGCGCGGTGCTCGAAGGTGGCGCGGCCCGCCAGCGACCAGGCCACGTCGGCGGCGTCGAGCTCGCCGTGCCCGCGCAGGTACCCGGCCAGCCGGCCGGCCTGAGACCTCAACGCCGACAGCGACTTTGCCGACAGCACCCACGGCACCGTCGCGGGTTTGGGTGTGTCCTCCGACGGCTCGGCGGACGGGGTCGCCTCGACGATCACGTGGGCGTTGGTGCCGCTGATCCCGAACGACGAGACACCTGCGCGGCGTGCGCGGCTCGCCGGCCACGGCTGCGGCTCGGTGAGCAACGACACCGAACCTGCCGACCAATCGACGTGCGGGCTGGGCTCGTCCACATGCAGTGTCGCGGGCAGCATTTCGTGGCGCATGGCCTGGACCATCTTGATGACGCCCGCCACGCCCGCGGCGGCCTGGGTGTGACCCATGTTCGACTTGATCGAGCCCAGCCACAGGGGCTCGGAACGGTCCTGACCGTACGTCGCCAGCAACGCCTGAGCCTCGATGGGGTCACCCAGCGTGGTGCCCGTCCCGTGGCCCTCCACCACGTCGACGTCGGCCGTCGACAGGCCCGCGTTGGCCAGCGCCGCGCGCACCACCCGCTGCTGGGACGGGCCGTTGGGCGCGGTCAACCCGTTGGATGCGCCGTCCTGGTTGACCGCCGAGCCGCGGACCACGGCCAGCACCGGGTGGCCCAGCCGCCGCGCGTCCGAGAGCCGCTCGACGACCAGCATCGCGCCGCCCTCCGACCAGCCGACGCCGTCGGCCGCTCCCGCATACGCCTTGCACCGGCCGTCCGGTGCCAACCCCCGGTGCCGGCTGAACTCGACGAAGACGGTCGGGGTGGCGTTGACGGTCGCGCCCCCGGCCAGCGCCAGATCGCACTCACCCGAGCGCAGCGACTGCACCGCCATGTGCAGCGCGACCAACGACGACGAGCACGCCGTGTCCACCGACACCGCGGGGCCCTCCAGGCCCAGCACGTACGACACCCGCCCGGAGGCGACGCTCGAGGTCATGCCGGTCAGGCGGTAGCCCTCGATTTCCTCGGCGAGCATGCCGTAGCCCTGGACGATGAGGCCGGCGAACACACCGGTCGCGCTGCCCCGCAGACCGCTCGGGTCGATGCCGCCGCGCTCCAGCGCTTCCCAGGACAGTTCCAGCAGCATCCGATGTTGCGGGTCCATCGCGAGCGCCTCGCTCGGGGCGATGCCGAAGAAGGCCGGGTCGAAGTCGGCGACACCGTCCACGAAGCCACCGGTCTGCGCGTACGTCTTGTGGCGCGCGTCGGGGTCCGGGTCGAACAGGCTCGCCAGGTCCCAGCCACGGTCGGTGGGAAACTCCGTGATCACGTCGCGGCCGTCGGCCACCATCTGCCACAGGTCCTCGGGTGTCTCGACCCCGCCGGGGAAGCGGCAGGACATACCGACGATCGCGATCGGCTCGCTCGACCGCTCCAGCAGCGCACGGTTGGTGCGTTTCAGGCGTTCGACCTGGACCAGCGCTTTGCGCAGCGCTTCGGTCGCATGCTGGAGTTGATCCACCATCAATACCTCTCGCCTACTTGGCCGTCAGCTGCCCCGATGCGACTCTCACCGAGTCACGGAATTTGCTGCACGATGCGATGTCGTGCTGCTCTCCGGCCCAAGAATGTCGCTGGTGAGTATGGCCAACTCCGACGGGATTTCAAAACGTCCGATGCTCCCGGCTGCTACAGGAGGATCGGCTTCGGCGTGCGGAACGCCTTGTCTTGGGTTTCCTGGAACGCGTCGTTGCGCCCGGGGGTACCGGGGTCTCTCGTGCCCGACGCGCCGTCCATGGCGCGACTGTACCCGGCTGTGCATCGGCGGTGGTCAGGACGGGTCAGACACCCACCCGCCGCCAGCCGTCGGCGGCGCGCGCGGCCCGGATCAGCACGTCGCACAGTTCACGCAGTTCGCTCGCCCGGGCTCCTTCGTCGAGGGCGGTCACGACATCTTCGGCCGCGCACCGCACCTGGTAGACGCGGTCGGAGAGGTCGGCCGCGTCATCGGCCGACAGGACGACCGCGTCCGCGGGCAGGGCCAGCGCGGCTCCGGCGGCGCCGCGGGTCAGCGAGGCGCGTTGTTCGTATGCCCGCTGCCGGCACGACTGCCGGCAGTACTGGCGGCGACGCCCCATCCCCGCGTCGGACACGTCTCGACCGCACCAGCGGCAGGGCTGCGGATGGGTGCGACGGCTCACGCCTGCCGACTTTAATCGGGATCCCACGGTGATCCCGGTATCATTGAAGGTCGCGTCGCGTTCGCCGGCTGCCGGAAGCGGGAACTAGGCAGAGCGCCGCAACGTTTGGCAGACGGACAGAAACGCACTACAGCAGCCCGACAGCTCAGAGGACCTAGAGGAGTAGCAACATGGCTGATCGAGTCCTTAGGGGCAGTCGCCTCGGAGCCGTGAGCTACGAGACCGACCGCAACCACGACCTCGCGCCACGTCAGATCGCGCGGTACCGCACCGAGAACGGCGAGGAGTTCGAGGTTCCGTTCGCCGACGACGCCGAAATCCCCGGCACCTGGCTGTGCCGCAACGGCATGGAAGGCACCCTGATCGAAGGTGACCTGCCCGAGCCGAAGAAGGTGAAGCCGCCGCGCACGCACTGGGACATGTTGCTGGAACGGCGCAGCGTCGAGGAGCTCGAAGAGCTGCTCAAGGAGCGCCTCGAGATCATCCGGACGCGCCGCCGCGGCTGATCCGGCCGCCTAGGTGCGGTTTTTGGCGCGCTGACTGCCGGCGCCGCTCTTGCGGCCCTCGATCCCCCAGCGGGTGACCTTCACCAGCGCCTCGCGGATGTTGGATCCGCTCATCTTGGAGACACCGAGCTCACGCTCGGTGAAGGTGATCGGCACCTCCACGATGGAGAAGCCGTTGCACACGGTGCGCCAGGTCAGGTCGATCTGGAAGCAGTAGCCCTTGGAGTCCACCGCCTCGAGACCGATCGCCTCCAGGACTTCGCGGCGGTAGGCACGGTAGCCCGCGGTGATGTCGTGAACACCGATACCCAGCGCGATACGCGCGTAGGTGTTCGCCGTCCAGGACAGCGCCCAGCGCCGCCACGGCCAGTTCCGCACCGACCCGCCCTCGACGTAGCGGGAGCCGATCGCCAGATCGGCTCCGGCGTCGACAGCGTCCAGCAGCCGGTGCAGCTGCTCGGGCGCGTGGCTGCCGTCGGCGTCCATCTCCACCAGCACCGAGTAGTCGCGGCTCAGGCCCCACGCGAAGCCGGCGAGGTACGCCGCGCCCAGGCCGTCCTTGGCGGTGCGATGCATCACGTGGGTGCGGCCCCCGTCCGCGGCCGCCAGTTCCTCGGCGAGGTCGCCGGTGCCGTCGGGGCTGCTGTCGTCGACGATCAGCAGGTGCACGTGGGGGCACGCGTCCCTCAGCCGCCGGTGGATGACCGGAAGGTTCTCCAGCTCGTTGTAGGTGGGGATGATCACCAGGACGCGCTCGCTGGGACGATTCCCCGGGCCGCGCGGCGCCGGCTGGCCGGTGGTCATGTAGCTCCTCTGTGTCGCCCTAAATTGCGCGACGGTCGTCGGCCGCCCTCGTGGAGCGGAGTGTAGTCACCACCGTCTTCCGGCGGCGCCTGGTCCCCGCCCTCGGTGGGCGAACTGTCCTCGTCAAGCGGGGTTTCGCCCGAGGGCGCACCTGCGTCTGGGGATTCGTTCGGGGCCTCGGACCTCCGACGAACCGGACGCGCGAACCAACCATTCTGCCGCATCCCGGCCAGGATCGCCGCCGCGGCCGCCGCGACCAGTAGCCACTGCAGCATCGGGCCCCACCGCGTGGCCGGCGTCAGTTTGGTCTTCAGGCGCACCTGAATGTCCAGGTAGTCGGGCTGGAAGAAGTCGGTGCGCACCAGCTCGGCGCCGTCGGGGGCGATCACGGCGCTGATCCCGGTGGTGCCGGCGACCAGCACGTAGCGATCGTGCTCGACGGCCCGCACCTTGGCGAAGCCCAGCTGTTGTTCGCTCATCGTTTTGTTGAAGGTGGCGTTGTTGCTCGGCACGGCCAGCAATTGGGCGCCGTTGAGGACGGCTTTGCGCGGGACGCGGTCGAAGATCACTTCCCAGCAGGTGGCCACCCCGATCGGCACCCCGGCAATGTGCACGACGTCGCTGCCCGGCCGGGGCACCATGTTCCCGGCGCGGTTGGCGTAACCGGATAGGTGGGTGAACAGCCACGGCATCGGCAGGTATTCGCCGAATGGCTGCACGATCTCTTTGTCGTGCCTTTCGGCCGGCCCGGTGGAGGGATTCCACACGATCATCGTGTTGGTGTATTGGGGGTTCTCCGGCGGGCTGCCGGCCAGTTCCGACACCGTGCCGATCAGGATCGGCGCGCCGATCGCGGTCGCGGCCTGCGAGATTTCCAGCGCGGCGTCGACGTTGGCCAGTGGGTCGATGTCGGAGGAATCCTCGGGCCAGATGACGAACTGGGGTTGTGGCGCCTGTCCGGCGCGCACATCCTCGGCCAACCGCAGCGTCTCGCGGACGTGGTTGTCGAGCACCGCCCGGCGTTGCGCGTTGAAGTCGAGCCCGAGGCGCGGCACGTTGCCCTGCACCAAGGCGACGGTGACCGAGGGCTCGCCGCCCGACCCGGTGCCGGCGTGCCGAACCTGCGGCCAGACCACGACGGAGGCGAACAGCACCAGGCAAATGCAGACGCCCGGCAGCACCACCGCCGGCGGGGCCGCATCCGCCGTCGCCGCTTGTTCTGCGCCGGTGCCCCGCTGCGTCCGACGGCCGGTGCGCCACCACTTGACGATCTCCAACTCGATGGCGGTCGCGCTGAACCCAATCAGCACGATCGCCAAGGAGAGCAAGGCGGGGCCCCCGAGCTTGGCCAGCGGCAGGAAGGGGCCCTGCGCCTGCCCGAACGCCACCACTCCCCACGGGAAGCCGCCGAACGGGACGATCGATTTCAGCCACTCCTGGGCCGTCCACACCACCGCGAACCAGACGGGCCAGCCCGGCAGCCCGCGCACGAGCACGGCGCCCAGGCCGAAGATCGCGGGGAAAAGCGCGCAGGTCACCGCCAGCACCATCCAGGGGACGGCCCCGACGAGCATGCTCACCCACGGCAGCAGCGGCAGATAGAACGCCAGCCCGAAGAGGAACCCGTAGCCCAGGCCACCGGCGGCCGTCGTCGCCGGATGCTTGAGCACCCAGGCCAGCAGCGCGACCGCGACGACGGCGGCCCACCACCAGTTCAGCGACGGGAAGCTCGTGAAGAGCAGCACACCACCCGCTATGGCGCAGACCAGCCGCGGCAGCCGCGGCAACATGGCGACCCGGACGCCCGGTAGCCGCGCGAGCACCCCGGCCCCGAGCCCCGCGGCCGCCCGGCGGGCCACGCCGCCCACGCGGTGTGTCAGAGCCCGGGCGCCGGGTTCGGTGGCGTCATGCCCGCCTTCGGATCCCGGGGCGATGTCGGCGGGATCGTCGTCGCGGTCCGATTCGGCTTCGTCGCTGATCGGGTCGGTGTCCGGGGATACCGCCAGGTCGCCGGCCGCCGGGTCGGGCTCGTCGGATTGGCCGGGACGGTCGTTTCGGCCGAACCATTCCCTAGCCATGGATGACAGCGCCCCGATGCACCGTTCGCCGGCACCCCGGCAAGGTGTCGCTCGGGCCCAAGCGCGGTAAGGCCGGTACGCGGGCGCGTGGGTCGGTCGACCAGCGCTGAACGGCGTCGCGGGGCGCGCGGACGTCGAGGGCCCCGGCGTCCCAGACGGCATAGGAAGCCGGCGCGCCGGGCACCAGCGTTCCCGTCTTGCCGTCGTGGATGCCGGCGGCGCGCCAGCCGCCACGCGTTGCGGCGGCGAATGCGGCCCGCGCGGAGACCGCGCTACCGGGGGTGCGGTGGTTGACCGCCGCGCGCACGCTCGCCCACGGGTCGAGGCCCGTGACCGGTGCGTCGGAACCGAGCGCGAGGGGCACGCCTTGGGATGCTAACAGCGCAAACGGATTGAGCCGACTGCCTCGTTCGGCGCCAAGGCGGCGCGCGTACATGCCGTCGGGGCCGCCCCACAGCGCGTCGAAGTTGGGCTGCACGCTGGCGATGACGCCCCATTGCCCCAGTTGGGCGGCCTGCTCGGCGGTGACCATTTCGAGGTGCTCCAATCGGTGTCCGCACCGGGCGACGGCCACCGCCCCGAGGTCGGCGACGACCCGTTCCAGGGCGGTCACCACCGCCGACACCGCGGCATCGCCGATGACATGAAAGCCGGCGGTCACCTCGGCCTCGGTGCAGGCGCGCACGTGTGCCTCGACGAGGTCGGGGTCGAGGTAGCAGGTGCCGAACCGGTCCGCGGCGTCGGCGTAGGGCTCGTGCAGCCAGGCGGTGCGCGACCCGAGCGCGCCGTCGACGAACAGATCGCCGGCCAGCCCGCGGGCTCCGGTCTCCTCGATGAGCGCTCGCGCCCGCGCCGGGGTGCTCACGGCCTCACCCCAGTAGCCGGTCACCTCGACGCCCTGATCGAGCGACCGCAGCCGCAGCCAGTCGTCGAGGCCGCCGATTTCGGGTCCGGCGCATTCGTGCACCGCGACGATGCCTGCCGCCGCGGCGGCGCGCAGGGCGGCGGTGCGGGCTTCGGTCAGCTGCTCGGGCACGAGCATGTCGCGCGCGGCGGCGCGCACCAGATGGTGGGCGTCGGCGGTGAGCGGCCGGTCGGGATGGAAACCGGCCGCCGCCGGCAGGTCCGCGATGCGCCGGCGCAGGGCCGTCGAGGCCAGCGCGGAGTGGACGTCGACCCTGGACAGGTAGGCGGGCCGGTCACCCAGGACGGCGTCGAGGTCGGCGGTGCTCGGCGGGCTGTCCTTCGGCCACGACGATTCGTCCCACCCGTGCCCCCAGACGGGAAGGCCCGGGTGGGCCGCCGCATAGTCGGCCACCAGCTGGAGGCATTCCTCTCTCGAGCCGGCCGCGCGCAGGTCGAGGCCGCTGAGCGTCAGGCCGGTGGCGGTGAGGTGGATGTGGCTGTCCACGAATCCCGGCGCCACGAAACCGCCGTCCACGTCGTCGATGTCAGCGTCGGGAAACAGGCTGCGGCCGACGTCGTCGCTGCCCAGCCAGGCGATGACGTCGCCTCGCACCGCCATGGCGGTGGCGTCCGGATGGGTCGGGCTGTGCACCCGGGCATTGACCAGCAGCGTGGTGGGCGTGTGGCTCACAGGGCAAAACTACGTGGGCTTCGGGGCGGGGCGATCAGTCCCAGGCGGGCCGGCCCGGGAATCCGCCGCGCACCGGCTCGTTCTCGAGGGCGGGCGGGCGGTAGTCCCGGACGTCGACGACCTCGCCGTCGATGTAGCCGTCGGGCGCGGGGCCGCCGGTCTGACGCGCGCCGGCGCCGAACAGGGTCGTGTCGGCGAGCAGCGGCATGCGCCGCCGCAGTCCGCGCATCGCGATCGCGGCCAAACCGGGCCCGACGGCCGACCGTACGGGTCGCACCATCAGCAACAGCCCCAGCGCCGTTGTCACGAGGCCGGGTACCAGGACCAGCAGGGTGGCCAGCGAGACCAGCGTCCCGTCCCGCACCGCGGTGCGCGGTTCCGCGAGACCGGAGCGGAGATCGCCGACCTGGCGCAGCAGGTGCGAGCCCATCATCGGCACCAGGAGGCCCCATCCGAGCAGAAAGGTGCCCACCAATGCCAGCAGCGTCCAACCCCACCCGATCGTCGAGACCAGGGCGATGATCGCCGCCAGCTCGACGACGGCGTAGCCGAGAAACAGCCGTGACAGCATGTCAGGGCAACGTGCGCCGACCGCGTCGAAGTTCCCATGGTGGTGTCCGGGGCGATTGCAGTTAGATGACGCTATGACCACGATTGAGATCGACACGCCCGACGGACCGATCGACGCGCTGCTGGACCTTCCCTCGGGTCAGGGCCCGTGGCCGGGCGTTGTCGTGATTCATGACGCGTTCGGATACGCCCGCGACAAGGAGTCGACCAACAAGCGCATCGCCCAGGCCGGCTATCTGGCGATCACCCCCAACATGTACGCGCGGGGTGGCCGCGTCCGCTGCATCACCCGGGTGATGAAGGAGCTGCAGACGCAGCGCGGCCGCGCCCTGTCGGACATCCTGGCGGCGCGCGATCACCTGAAGGCCATGCCGGAATGTTCCGGCCAAGTCGGCATCGCGGGGTTCTGCATGGGCGGCCAGTTCGCATTGGTCATGTCTCCCAAAGGTTTCGGCGCCTCCGCCCCGTTCTACGGCGCTCCCCTGCCCCGCAACCTGGACAAGACGCTAGACGGGGCGTGCCCGATCGTGGCCAGTTTCGGCGCCAAGGACCCGCTGGGACGGGGCGCGCCCGAGAAGCTGCGCGACACCATCGCCAGGAAGAACATCACCGCCGATGTGAAGGTCTATCCCGGTGTGGGACATAGCTTTGCCAACGACCTGCCCGCCCAGCCACTGCTTCGCATCGCCGGTTTCGGCTACGACCAGGCGGCCACCGAGGACGCCTGGCGCCGCGTGTTCGCGTTCTTCGGCGAGCATTTGGCGGCGGGCGCGACGACGTAGCTGCGTCAGTTGAGCTTTCGCGACAGGGCCGTCGCGAACGTGTGGGTGTCGCCCGGCCAGCGCGCGGACACGTAGTCGCCGTCGTCGACGACGAACGCGGGCCGCGGGTCGGTGGCCGTGTCGCGCGCCATGCCGGAGGTTTTGCGCCGCCAGTCCGGTGAACCGCGCACCACGTCGCGAAAATCCGTTGGATCTTCAAGCGCGCGAGTCACTTCCGCCTGCACCGACATGTAACCCGGCTCCTGGCCGGGCTGCTCGGTGTAGGTGCGGTAGTAGTTTCGGTCCCAAAACCGGGTGACGCGCGTCAACCGCCACGCCATGCGCTCCATCGCCCAGGTCAGGGCCGTGGTCTGGTGCCCGTAGAGCACCGAGCGGCCCGTTTCGGGGTCAATGCTGCGCGCCGCGAGCAGCACGCCGTGACAGATGGCGGCGACGACCACGCCGCGTTTGAAGGCGTCCACCACGAGCCGATGCAGGATGTCGCTGTCGATGTAGCTGCGCATTCCGCGGGCCCGATGCCCGCCGGGCAGCAGCAGCGCATCGATGCCGTCGAGGGTCGCGTCGGCCCACGCGATTGGATGCTGGAATTCGTCTGCCGTCAACATGTTCCGATAGGCGTTGCGCCCGTCTTTGTTGGCGCGCAACATCAGCCCGATGGCGGGAATGCCGCCCAGCACCGGGAGGGCGGACCAGACGTCTAGGCCGCGGCCGCTGACCATGATGTCGTCTGCCGCGCCGGGCGCTCCGCTTTCGGTGGCGAACACCACCCGATGCCCGTTGTCGGTCAGGACGCGCCAACTGACCGCGACCTCGGTGGGGTCGAAGTCGCGGTCCGGGATCGGGACGAGAACGGTGCCCATGGCCCTTACGTCGGGGACACCTTGAGTTCGAGCCCGACGTTGTTCTCCATGCCGCCGCGCAGCTTGCTGACGAAGTTGAAGACCTTGCCCACCACGCCGTAACGGCGCCCGATCGCGTCGTACACCGCGGCGGTCTGCGACTTGTCGAGGATGGCGGCGGTGCCTTCGACGGCCTCGCTGGTCGGTTTGCCCTGCATGGTGCAAGTGGCCAGTGTGACCCGCGGAGTGTTGCGAATCCGCTTGACCTTCCACGATTTTTCCTGGGTGATCACCAGCAGCCGATCCTGGTCGGCGGCGGCCCAGATCGGCGTCGGCTTGGGCTTGCCGTCCTTGGTGAACGTGGTCAGCAGGATGTATTGCGCCTTGGCGAGATCGGCGAAGGTGGGTGTCACGGTGTCAACCTACGCCCGTTAGCCCGCCCGTGCCGAGTGTCCGTCCAGCCGCCCACCCGCGTCAGGGGTCAGCCCTCCAGGTCACCCTCGGTTTCCAACAACGCCTGGCGCAGGCCATCGAGCGTCTCCGGTTGCGGCTGTTCCCACATGCCGCGGCCGGCGGCCTCCAGCAGTCGTTCGGCCATGCCGTGCAGCGCCCAGGGATTGGATTCCGCCATGAACTTGCGGTTTTCGGGGTCCAGCACGTAGCTCTGGGTGAGCTGCTCGTACATCCAGTCGGCCATCACCCCGGCGGTGGCGTCATAACCGAACAGGTAGTCCACCGTCGCCGCCATTTCGAACGCACCCTTGTAGCCATGCCGGCGCATCGCGGCCATCCAGCGCGGGTTGACCACGCGGGCCCGGAACACCCGGGTGGTCTCCTCGGACAGCGTCCGCGTCCGGATCGCGTCGGGCCTGGTGTTGTCGCCGATGTAGGCGGCCGGCGCCTGCCCGGTCAGTGCCCGGACCGTGGCCACCATGCCACCGTGGTACTGGAAATAGTCGTCGGAGTCGGCGATGTCGTGTTCGCGGGTGTCGGTGTTCTTGGCGGCCACGGCGATGCGCCGGTACTGGCGGTTCATGTCGTCGACCGCCTCGCGGCCGTCCAGGCCGCGGCCGTAGGCGAAGCCGCCCCACGCGGTATACACCTGCGCCAAGTCGGCGTCGTCGCGCCAGTTGCGGCTGTCGATCAGCTGTAACAGCCCCGCGCCGTAGGTTCCCGGCTTGGAGCCGAAAATCCTTGTCGTGGAACGGCGCTGGTCGCCATGCTGCGCCAGATCGGCCTGCGCGTGCGCACGCACGTAGTTCTCCTCGGCGGGCTCGTCCAGAGCTGCGACCAACCGCACCGCGTCGTCGAGCATCGTCACCACATGCGGGAAGGCGTCGCGGAAGAAGCCCGAGATCCGCACCGTCACGTCGATGCGCGGACGGCCCAGCTCGGCGAGCGGAATCGGGGTGAGGTCGACGACGCGCCGCGAAGCGTCGTCCCAGACGGGCCGGACCCCCAGCAGCGCAAGCACTTCGGCGATGTCGTCGCCGGCGGTGCGCATCGCCGAGGTGCCCCACACGGAGAGCCCCACCGACTGGGGCCATTGCCCGTGGTCGTTGCGGTAGCGGGTCAGCAGCGAATCAGCCAGCGCCACACCGGCTTCCCAGGCGAGTCGCGATGGCACCGCCTTGGGGTCGACGGAGTAGAAGTTGCGGCCGGTGGGCAGCACGTTGACCAGGCCGCGCAGCGGTGATCCCGACGGACCGGCCGGGACGAACCGGCCGTCCAACGCGTTGAGCACCTGGTCGATTTCGGCGGCGGTGCCGGCCAGCCGGGGCACCACCTCGGTGGCCGCGAACCGGAGCACCGCGGCCACCTCGGGGTTGTCGGTGATGCGGTCGGCGGCGGCGGGATCCCAGCCGCCGGCTTGCAGCGCCGCGACCAGTTCGCGGGCCGCGGCCTCGGTCTGGTCGACCGCTGCGCGTTCGTCGGTGCCGTCCTCCGCGAGGCCCAACGCCTGCCGCAGCCCCGGGATGGCCTGCTCACCCCCGAACAGCTGACGGGCGCGCAGGATCGCCAGCACGAGGTCGAGTTCGGTTTCGCAAGAGGGCTTTTGGCCGAGGATGTGCAGGCCGTCACGGATCTGCACGTCCTTGATCTCGCAGAGCCAGCCGTCGACGTGCAGCAGCATGTCGTCGAAGGAGTCCTCCGGGGGCCGCTCGGTGAGCCCGAGATCGTGGTCCATCTTGGCGGCCCGGATCAGCGTCCAGATCTGTTGGCGGATGGCGGGCAGCTTGCCGGGATCCAGCGCGGCCACGTTGGCGTGCTCGTCGAGCAATTGCTCCAGCCGGGCGATGTCGCCATAGGTTTCGGCGCGCGCCATCGGCGGGATGAGGTGGTCGACCAGCACCGCGTGCGCCCGCCGCTTGGCCTGGGTCCCCTCACCCGGGTCGTTGACCAGGAAGGGGTAAATCAGCGGCAGGTTCCCCAGCGCGGCGTCCGATCCGCAGGCCGCCGACATGCCCAGCGTCTTGCCGGGCAGCCATTCCAGGTTGCCGTGCTTGCCGAGGTGCACCAACGCATGTGAACCGAATCCGGTGTCCAGCCAGTGGTAGGCGGCCAGGTAGTGGTGGCTGGGCGGCAGGTCGGGGTCGTGGTAGATCGCCACCGGGTTCTCGCCGAAGCCGCGGGGCGGCTGCACCATCAGCACCACGTTGCCGGCCTGCATTGCGGCGATGACGATTTCACCGTCGGGGTCGTTCGTGCGATCCACGAAGAGGTCGCCGGGCGGCGGGCCCCAATGCTGTGTCACCGCGTCGGTCAGTTCGGCGGGCAGCGTGGCGAACCAGGCACGGTAGTCCTTGGCGGACAGCCGGATCGGGTTGCCGGTTATTTGTCCCTCGGTAAGCCAATCCCGGTCCTGACCACCGCGCTCGATCAACGCGTGGATCAGGGCGTCCCCGTCGTCGGCTTCGAGCCCGGGCAGCTCGCCCACCTGGTACCCGCGCTCACGCATGGCGCGCAGCAGCGCGACGGCGCTGGCCGGTGTGTCCAGGCCCACCGCGTTCCCGATGCGGGCGTGCTTGGTCGGATAGGCCGAAAACACCAGGGCCACCCGCTTGTCGGCCGGGGCGACGTGGCGCAGCCGCGCGTGCCGGACCGCCAGGCCCGCCACCCGGGCGCACCGCTCCGGGTCGGCGACATAGGCGATCAGCCCGTCGTCGTCGATCTCCTTGAAGGAGAACGGGACCGTGATGATGCGGCCGTCGAATTCGGGCACCGCCACCTGGGTGGCCACGTCGAGCGGGCTGAGCCCGTCGGCGTTTTCGCTCCACTGAGCCCGAGAGCTGGTCAGGCACAGTCCCTGCAGGATCGGAATATCCAGGGCAGCAAGGTGTTCGACGTTCCAGCTGTCGTCGTCGCCGCCGGCCGACGCGGTGGCCGGCTTCAGTCCCCCGGCGGCCAGGACGGTGACCACCATCGCGTCGGCGTCGCCCAGCCTTTGCAGCAGTTCGGGTTCAGCGGTCCGCAGCGACGCACAATAGACCGGCATTGGCCGCGCGCCGGCGTCCTCGATGGCCCGGCAGAGCGCCTCGACGTAGCCGGTGTTGCCGGCCAGCTGCTGCGCGCGGTAGTAGAGGACGGCGATCGTGGGGCCGTCGCTCGCGGCGGCATTCGGCCGCTCCAGCTCGCCCCAGGTCGGTGTCACGACGGGCGGGCTGAACCCGAATCCCGTCATCAGCACGGTGTCGGAGAGAAAGGCGTGCAGCTGCCGGAGGTTTTCGACGCCGCCGTGCGCCAGATAGATGTGCGCCTGCACCGCGATGCCGGCGGCGAGCGTGGACAGCCCGGTCAGTTCGGCGTCGGCGGCCTGCTCACCGCTGACCAACACCGTCGGTACCCCGCTGGCGATCACCGTGTCGATGCCGCTCTGCCAGGCGCGGTATCCGCCGAGGATGCGGACCACCACGATCGAGGCGCCGGTCAGCAAGTCCGGCAACTCGCTGTCATCCAGGCGCGATGGGTTGGCCCACCGATAGTTCTTCCCGCTGGAGCGGGCGCTGATCAGGTCCGTGTCGGACGTCGACAGCAAAAGGATGGTCGGCTCAGCCACCCCTCATTCGTACCGTAGGGTCGCCGCGATCCGGGCGGCGACCTCTCCGGCGACCCGCAGCGCCGCGTCGCTCTTGCCCGGCTCGTAGCGATCCGCGACGGCGTCGTAGTCAGCGCCCGCGATCGACCCGTGGTCGGCCGCCAGCTCCACCAACTCCACCGGCCAGCCAACCCGCCGCAAGGCGGCGGCGAAGTCCCTGCTGGCCGTCACGGGGACGACGTCGTCGGCAAGGCCGTGTAGCAACGTGAACGGGGTGCCGGCGCGCTCCGCCGTCAACGCGTCGGTGGGCACCCGTCCGGTCAACGGGTCGGGCACCATGAATGCCCCGGCGAGGCAGACGGTGTGCGCCAAGGGAACGTCGCCGCGCAGGGTCAGGCCCGCCGCGGCGCACCCACCCATGGACCACCCGACCAGGGTGATGGCGTCGGGGTCGCTGGCGCGTTCCCGGGTGAAGTCGAGCGACCGCGACAGATCCGCGCGGCCGCCGTCTTCGGCGTGGGAATTCCAGTCCGGCGCCACCACCGCCGCGCCCAGCTCGGCGAGTATGCCGGCGAGCGGACCGAAGGCCGCACGCGCATCGGTCTGCATCCCATGCCACAACAGGACCGTCGGCTGGCCCGGATCACCGTAGACGTCGGCCAGTCGGCCCGGGGCGTATTCGACTGTCTGCACGGGCACGAGGATGCCCCGAGTGGCACGGCCACAAACGGCCGATCAGGCCACGCCGTTACGCCGCAGGACCGGCAGCACGCCCTCGGCGAACCAGTACGCCTCTTCCAGGTGGGGGTAGCCGGACAGGATGAATTCGTCGAAGCCCAGCGAGTGGTATTCGGCGATCAGATTCGCGACCTCCTCGTGGCTGCCGACCAGCGCCGTGCCCGCTCCGCCGCGCACTAGTCCCACTCCGGCCCACAGATTGGGGTAGATCTCCAGCTGGTCGAGGCGACCGCCATGCAGCGCAGTCATTCGCCGCTGACCCTCCGATTCCGAATGCGCGTGTAGCTCAGTCGCATTCGCGATCTGTTCGGGGCTGAGCTCGTTGACCAGTTCGTCGGCGACGGCCCACGCGGCGGCCGAGGTATCGCGGCTGATCGTGTGCAGCCTGATGCCAAACCGCAGGCTGCGGCCATGCTCGTGCGCCAACGCTCGCACTTTTTGAATCTTCTCCGCCGCGGCCTGCGGTGGCTCCCCCCAGGTGAGGTACACATCGACGAACTCGGCGGCGATCGCCAGGGCGGGCGGTGACGAGCCGCCGAAGTAGATCTGCGGCAACGGGTCCGGGGGCGCAGACACGCGCGCATCTTCGACGTGGAAGTACTTGCCGGTGAAGTCGACGGCGTCCTGGCGCCACACCGAATTGACGATCTGCAGGAACTCGCCGGTGCGGGCATAGCGCTCGTCGTGATCGAGCCAGTCGCCGAAGCGGCGCTGCTCACGATCGTCGCTGCCGCTGACGACGTTCAGCAGGACGCGACCGTCCGAAAACCGTTGCAAGGTCGCGGCCTGCTGCGCTGCAAGGGTCGGGGGCACCAGCCCGGGGCGGAAGGCCACCAGGAACTTCAACCGCTCCGTTTCGGCCAGTAGCGCCGCCGCGGTCAACCACGCGTCCTCACACCATGTTCCGGTGGGCGTGAGCACGCCTTCGTAGCCTAGCCGGTCGGCAGCACGGGCCACCTCTGCCAGGTATCGCCGGCTGGGCTCGCGATGACTCGCCGGGACGACGTGGTGCGAAGACGCGTGCGAGCCCCCGACGATGGACCGGCTGTCGCCGGTGGTGGGCAGAAACCAGAAGAACTTCGCCGACATGCATCCCCTTCAATCAGCTGGTGAGGCTTGGCCGCAGCGCCTCATTGAATCGACGGTCGACCCAGTCGGCGAACTTAGGTGACGATTGCAGCTGACCCGCCGCCGCGAACAGATCGGCCAGGCGCTGCTCCGAGGCGATCACGTCATCGCCGAGGTCTGTCGGCAGGCGCAGGCTGCGGCCCTGCGCCACCGCCGCGACCTGCGGATCCAACCCGACTGCGGCGGCATAGTTTTGGGCCCATTCCTGCGGGTGGCCCCTCGCCCACTGCACCGCCTTCTCGAAACGCACCAGCAGATCCGATAGCGCGGTGTTGCGCTTCGGGTCGCCCAGGGCCTGATCTGACGCGACCCCGAGCCAGTCACCGTTGGTGACGCCCTGCGCCTCGGCGATGCTGCGTACCGAGATCTGCTGTTCGGCCTGTGCCGTGTAGGGATCCCAGATGGCCCACGCATCGGCCTGCCGTTGGCTGAATGCGGACAGCGCGTCGGCGGGTTGCAGGTAAACGAATTTGATGTCCGACGCCTTGAGCCCGGCCTTGTCCAGCTGAGCCAGGAGGTTCGCGTGCGACGAGCTGCCTTTGCCCACGACGACGGCCTTGCCGCGAAGGTCGGCCACCGTCTTGATCGGTGAATCGGCGTGGACCAGAATGCGATTGCCGGCGCCGCCGCCACCGTAGGCGGAGACCACCTTGATCTTCGCGTTGCTGGCCGCCCCGAAAATCGGCGGCGTGTTTCCGGTGATCGCGAAGTCGATCTTGCCGGCCGTGGCCGCCTCCACCTGCGGCGGCCCAGAGGTAAAGGTCGAGAACGCCACGCGGTACGGCAGGTTGTCCAGCTGACCGGCGGCGCGTAGCAGCGATTCGGTGCCGCCCTTCTGATCGCCCACCTGCAGCGTGAGACCCGACAGTTCCGACAACGGAACGGCCGCCGGTGGCGTCGATAATCCCGAATTCGGCTTGCGTGCAACGCATCCGGTGAGCAAGAGGCCCAGGGCCGTGGCCAGTGCGACGACGACCCGCCAACGGGTCAAAGCCGCACCCCCAGCCGGTGCAGCAGCTCGGTGCGGTGCTGCTGGGTGTGCGGACCGGGATCCCCCGGGGTGCGGCGGGGCTCGTCGATGGCCAAGGTGTGGATGACGCGCCCTTCCTCGAGCACGAGCACGCGATCGGCCAGCGCGACCGCTTCGTCGACGTCGTGGGTGATCAACAGCACACCGAATCGGTGTTGACGCCACAGATTGAGCAAGAGTGTTCGCATGGTCAGTCGGGTCAGCGCATCCAACGCCCCGAAGGGCTCGTCGAGCAGCAGTAGTTGTGGTTCGGCGACGAGGGCGCGAGCGAGTGAAACGCGTTGCGCTTGGCCGCCGGACAATGCCAGCGGCCACGCGTCGGCGCGGTCGGCGAGCCCGACGTCGGCCAGCGCCCGCTCGGCGCGGCGCCGCACCTGGTCCTTCGGTAGCCCGCCGCGGGTGAGACCGTAGCCGACGTTGGTCCGGACATCGCGCCAGGGAAACAGCCGTGGTTCCTGGAAAGCCAGCGCTGGGGCGCCCGCCACTACCCGGTCGCCGCTGTGGTCGCGCGAGAGCCCGGCCAGCACCCGCAGCACGGTCGACTTGCCCGAGCCGCTCCGACCCAGGAGCGCGACGATCTCGCCGGCGGCCACGCGTAGCGAAACATCGTTGAGCACTTGCCTGCTGCCGTACCACTTGTCGACGTGGCTCAGCTCGCCGGCGATCCGCGGGCGCGCTTGCGCCGTCGGCCCGGGTTCCGCGATGAGTGTCAAACCTGCCCTTTCAGTTCTGGTAGCGCGAAGCGTGGCGTTCGATGAGGCGGACGATCGCGTCGGTGGCGATGCCGAGCAGCGCGTAGACGGTCAGCCCGAAGATGATCACGTCGATTCGCAGGAAATCGCGAGCATTGTTGATCAGGAAGCCGATTCCCTTGTCCGCGTTGATCTGTTCGGCGACGATCAATGTCAGCCACGCGATCGCCAACGATTGCCGGAACCCTACGAGCACCTGTGGTGCGGCGCTGGGCACGATGATGCGGGTCAACCGCTGACGGAACGAAAAGCCCAGTACATCAGCCGTTTCGAACAACTTCGGGTCGACCTGTCGGATCGCCGAGAAGGTGTTGAGATACAGCGGGAAAATCACGCCCAGCGCGACCAGCAGGACCTTCGGCAGTTCACCGATTCCGAACCACAGGATGAACAGCGGAATCAGGCCCAAGTGCGGCAGGGCGCGGATCATCTGCATCGGAGGGTCGACCGTCGCCTCCAGCCAGCGGGACAGCCCGACGGCCGCGCCCGCCGCGACGCCGATCGCCCCGCCCAGCGCGAGTCCCTCGAGAACCCGGATGCCGGATATGTGCAGCGCACTCGCGAGCTGGCCATTGCGGGCCAGCTCCAGGCCTGCGTCGACGATCAGGGAAGGGGCCGGGAGAACGTCCTGCGGGATCAGGCCGAGAGCGCTGCCCAGCTGCCACAACGCGAGCAACGCCAGCGGGGACGCGATGCGCACGAATTCCCATTTGCGACGGGCCCACAAGCCCGCCTGACCCGGCGCCGGAGCGCTACCCGTTTCGGTCGACGAAGCAGCGAGCGTGGTGGCGATGCTCACTAGGTCGACGCTAAGGCCGGTCGAGCCGGTCGGGTAAGGGTTTTCATCTGCCTGACGACAACCTCGACCACCACGGGGAGCCGGTGGCCGTACCGTGGACGCGTGCCCAGATCCCGCGACACCGACGCATGCCCGGGTGCGCTGCAGGTGCACCGGGCCGCCGACGGTGCCCTCGCGCGGATCCGGCTGCCCGGCGGCATGCTGACCGCCGCCCAGCTGGCGGCGCTCGCGCGGGTGTCAAGCGAACACGGCTCGGCGACGTTGGAGCTCACCGCTCGCGGCAACGTCCAGCTGCGCGGCATCACCGATGTGACCGCGGCGGCCGAGGCGATCGCCGACGCGGGGCTGTTGCCCTCGGCGACCCACGAGCGGGTACGCAACATCGTCGCTTCGCCGCTATCCGGCCGGGCCGGCGGGACTGTCGACGTGCGTCCGTGGGTCGCCGAGCTGGACACGGCGATCCGCGCCGAACCGCGCTTGGCCGAACTGGGCGGACGCTTTTGGTTCAGCCTCGACGACGGGCGCGCCGACGTCTCGGGCTTGCGCGCCGACGTCGGTGTGCACGCTCTTCCCGATGGCTGGGCGTTGCTGCTTGCCGGACGCGACACCGGCGTGTGGCTTACCGCCGGTGAGGTAGTCGAGACGCTGGTCATCATCGCGACACGGTTTGCGTCGACGCGTGGAAGCGCTTGGCGCGTCAAGGAATTGGACGACGTCGCAAGCCTGCTGCCCGGCGCGGAACTGGGCGCCGTCGCCTTTCCCCCGGTCACCAGGCCGCCGGTGGGCTGGATCGACCAGGACGACGGCCGGGTGACGCTCGGTGCCGCCGTGCCACTGGGAGTGCTGTCCGCGACCGTCGCGGAATACCTGGCGGCGGTCGAGGCCCCGCTGGTGATCACGCCCTGGCGCTCGGTGCTGGTGTGCGATCTCGACGAGGGCGTCGCCGACGTCGCGCTGCGGGTGCTGGCCCCCCTCGGTCTGGTATTCGACGAGAACTCCCCCTGGCTGAATGTCAGCGCCTGCACCGGCAGCCCCGGATGCGCGCATTCGCTGGCCGATGTCCGGGCCGACGCGGCCGCTGCGCTGGGCGGGGATAAAGGAATGCACCGCCATTTCGTCGGCTGCGACCGCACGTGCGGCAGCCCGCTGAGCGGCGAGGTGCTCCTGGCGACCGGCGACGGATACCGCCCGCTACGCCGTGACCGCAAGCGCGGCGAAGCCGGGCGAAGCGGGTCGCCGCCAGGACCTTAGGGTAATCGGGTGCTCGACTACATCCGCGACGCAGCTGAGATCTACCGCCAGTCGTTCGCGGCCATTCGGGCCGAGGCCGACCTGGCACGCTTCCCGGACGACATCGCGCGGGTGGTTGTGCGATTGATCCACACCTGCGGGCAGGTCGACGTCGCCGAGCACGTCGCCTACACCGACGACGTCGCCGAGCGCGTCGGCGCCGCCCTGCGCGCCGGCGCTCCGGTGCTGTGCGATTCGTCGATGGTGGCCGCCGGGATCACCGGCGCGCGGCTGCCGGCCGGCAACGAGGTGGTCTCGCTGGTGGCCGACCCGCACGCCGCGGAGCTGGCCGCTCGCCGGCACACCACTCGATCGGCCGCGGGGGTGGAGCTGTGGGCCGACCGGCTGCCCGGGGCCGTGCTCGCCATCGGCAACGCACCCACCGCCCTCTTCCGGCTGCTGGAGCTGGTCGACGAAGGGGTTTCCCCGCCGGCCGGGGTGCTGGGCGGGCCGGTCGGGTTCGTCGGGTCGGCCCAGTCCAAGCAGGAGCTCATCGACCGTCCGCGCGGGATGTCGTATCTGGTGGTCCGGGGCCGCCGCGGGGGCAGCGCCATGGCCGCCGCCGCCGTCAACGCGATCGCGAGCGACCGCGAATGACCGTGCGGGGCACGCTCTGGGGCGTCGGGCTGGGGCCTGGGGACCCGGAACTGGTGACCGTCAAGGCGGCCCGGGTGATCGGCGAGGCCGACGTGGTGGCCTACCACAGCGCCCGGCACGGCCGCAGCATCGCGCGGGGCATCGCCGAACCGTACCTGCGGCCCGGGCAGCTCGAGGAGCACCTCATCTATCCGGTCACCACCGAGGCGACCGACCACCCCGGCGGCTACGCCGGGGCGCTCGAGGACTTCTACATGGAAGCCAGCGCGCGCATCGCCGCTCATCTCGACGCGGGCCGCAACGTGGCCCTGCTCGCCGAGGGCGACCCGCTGTTCTACAGCTCCTACATGCATTTGCACACCCGGCTGACGCAGCGGTTCAACGCCGTCATCGTGCCGGGGGTGACGTCGGTGAGCGCCGCCTCGGCGGCCATCGCGACCCCGTTGGTGGCCGGCGACGAGGTGCTCTCGGTGCTACCGGGCACCCTGCCGGTCGCCGAACTGACCCGCCGCCTGGCCGATGCGGACGCCGCGGTGGTGCTGAAGCTAGGTCGCTCGTATCACGCTGTGCGCGAAGCGCTTTCGGCATCCGGACAACTCGATGACGCGTACTATGTCGAACGGGCCAGCACCGCCGGGCAGCGGATCCTGCCCGCCGCCGACGTCGACGAGGCCAGCGTGCCCTACTTCTCGCTGGCGATGCTGCCGGGCGGGCGCCGCGGGCGGCAGTCACCGGCGGCCGGCACCGTGGCGGTGGTCGGCCTGGGGCCCGGCGACCGTGACTGGATGACCCCACAGAGCCGACGCGAGCTGGCCGGCGCGACCGACCTGATCGGCTACGCCGGCTACCTGGATCGCGTCCCGGTGCGCGACGGCCAACGGCGGCACCCCAGCGACAACACCGACGAGCCGGCGCGCGCCCGACTGGCCTGCGCGCTGGCCGA
Source organism: Mycobacterium scrofulaceum (assembly GCF_001667885.1). GTDB lineage: Bacteria > Actinomycetota > Actinomycetes > Mycobacteriales > Mycobacteriaceae > Mycobacterium > Mycobacterium scrofulaceum_C. The sequence goes on from NZ_LZJW01000132.1 coordinate 200,772, forward strand.
GGAAGGACGCGCCGTCGCGGTGGTGTCCTCGGGCGACCCGGGCGTGTTCGCGATGGCCACCGCGGTACTGGAAGAGGCCAAAGAGTGGCCGGGAGTGGGCATCCGGGTGATTCCCGCGATGACGGCCGCCCAAGCCGTCGCCAGCCGGGTCGGCGCGCCGCTGGGCCACGACTATGCGGTGATCTCGCTGTCCGACCGGCTCAAGCCGTGGGAGATCATCGCCGAGCGGCTAGCGGCCGCGGCCGCCGCCGACCTGGTGCTGGCGATCTACAACCCGGCGTCCAAAACGCGAACGTGGCAAGTCGGCGCGATGCGCGATCTGCTGCTGGAACACCGCGAACCCGGGACGCCGGTGGTGATCGGCCGGAACGTCTCCGGCCCCGACGAGCACGTCCGCGTGGTGCGGCTGGCAGATCTCGACCCCACCGAGGTGGACATGCGTTGCCTGCTGATCATCGGTTCATCCCAAACCCAATGGCATGCAAGCGATTCCGGCGACCGGGTGTTCACACCCCGGCGTTACCCGCTCGGCTAGTCGTCACCGCCCCAGCTGCTGGGCATCATCGGCACGGTCGGGCCGTCACCGAAGCCTTCCCGGGTCAGCGTCGTCAACCCGGTCGGCTGCGCGAGACCGGATATCGTTGCGGCGCCGGCAAATCCGAGCGATCCCCCGCCCTGATCGGAGGCACGCACGGCATCCGGGATGTCGTCGTCGACGCCCGAATCCGGGTCCATGAATTCGTAGCGGTACGCACGGTCGGTGGCCGTGCCGGCGCGGCGCCGCCGGGCCCGCGCCTTCTTCTTGGCCGCGGCGGCCGCGGCCGCTTCGGCGGGTGCGTCAACGTCGTCGGGCGCCGGCTCTTCCGACTTACGACGTGCCCGATTACTGGCACTGCCGCGAGCCGCCAGCCCGGAAAGTCCGACCGCGTAGAGGGCGTCGGACATGCCCGCGCCGATGCCGTCCGTGGCCGTGGGACTGAAGCCGGCGCCCGGCCCGCCGCCGACCGGTCCGCCTCCCGCCGGTGCGGCTACCGTCGGTGCGGGGGCGCTGGACATCGTCGGGGCGTTGCTCACGCTGGCCGGGGCGGTGCCGATCGACGGCGCCGGCGCGGTCGCCATCGGTGCCGGTGCGGCCGCGGGTGCCGGCACCAGCGCGGCGGCCGCGGATTC
>NZ_LZJW01000133.1 GCF_001667885.1 Mycobacterium scrofulaceum
CCGGCACCGCCACCCCCGGTGGCGCCCATTCCGGTGCCGATCCCGCTGCCGATCCCCGGCATCGGCGGCCCGATCATCGGTGGGCCTCCCGGAGGCGGCTACGGGCCGCACGGCGGCGGTGAGGACGGACCGCGCGGCGGCGGCGGCGGCGGCGGAATCCCCGGGATTCCGGGCTTCGGCGGCGGCCACGGCGGCTTCGGCGGTGGTCACGGCGGCTTCGGCCGCCACTAGCCAGATGGTGGCGACCCCCATCGCCCGGCTGCGCCGCGCTCGCGATCGCCACTAGCCAGATTGTGGCGACCCCCATTACCCGGCTGCGCCGCGCTCGCGATCGCCACTAGCGGGGGCTTCAGGACCACCTGTCATCTGCCGTTTGCCTCTCGCTCAGCGGGGCGATGCAGTTAGCTCATCGCGAGGACCTACACCGGTTGTATGCGATGCACCGTCTTCGGCACCGGTTACCTGGGCGCCACGCACGCCGTCGGCATGGCGGAACTGGGACACGAGGTCGTCGGGGTCGACATCGACCCGGGCAAGGTTGCCAAGCTCGCCGGCGGTGAGATTCCGTTCTACGAGCCCGGGCTGCGCAAGCTGCTGGCCAAGAACCTGGCCGCGGGCCGGCTGCGGTTCACCACCGACTACGACATGGCGGCCGAGTTCGCCGACGTGCACTTCCTGGGCGTAGGCACGCCGCAGAAGAAAGGCGAGTACGGCGCCGACCTGCGCCACGTGTACGCCGTCATCGACGCGCTGGTGCCGC
>NZ_LZJW01000134.1 GCF_001667885.1 Mycobacterium scrofulaceum
CGTCGCGATCGCGTGCAGCGCGGTGAACAGGCCCTCGCCCGTGGCGGTCTTGGGGGCCGGCTTCAGGCTGTCGATCGCCGCCTTCACCGCCTCGCGGTTGGTGGTCGGGGAGACCAGCAGGGACGCGTTGGCCGCGAACTCCACCAACCCCAGGTTGATCGCGGGCGTCAGCTCGTCGGCGAACTGCTTGCCGGCCACCTTCGCGGCGGTCAGCCGGTCCGGGGGGACGTCGGTGGACGCCATGGACTCCGAGACGTCGATGACCAGCATCACGACGGCCCGGTTGCGCGGGATGCGCATGTCGTGGGTGGGTGTGGCCAGCGCGATGGTCAACAGGACCAGGCTGAGCAGCGCCACCGCGATGGGGATGTGCCGCCTCGGCGACTGCGGCACGGCCGCCTCGGTGAACCGGCGCAGCCGGCGCCGGCGGCGAGCCTGGACCAGGATGTACACCGCCAATAGGCCCAGCGGCAGCAAACCGAACACGAGCATGCCCGGGCGCTGAAAGCCGTACAGGGGCAACGGGCCTATCCCGGGAAGCGACACCCGCCAGTAAAGAGGAGACTTCCGGGCCCGTCAAACGGGGCTACTCCCTGCGCAGCCGCCCGTCGACGAATTGCTCCAGGTTCTCCCACTCCCGCACCGCCGCCGCGTACGGGGCCGACGGCTTGCCGACCGAGCCGGGCTCGAGGACGTAGGCCACCAGCTTGCCCAGCGGGCGGCCCGTCTCGAGCGCCTTGTCGACCGTGCCCTCCTCCGAGTAGTCGCCGATGTCGCGGAGCAACTCGACCGCCAGGTCCAGCTGGTCGCGGTCCACGGCGTCGGGGCCGTCGGCGATGTCGTCGGCCAGCCCGCTGAGCACGTAGATGTTGTCATCGGTGATCTTGACCTCCAGCGAGCCGTCGGTGGCGGCGGTGCGGATGTCGTCGTAGGTGCTCAGGTCGGCGAGGTCGTGGTCGTGCTCGTCGGCGAGGTAGCGGGCCAGCGCCCGCTCGGAGGTGAACACGCTGATGCGCCCGTTGCGGCCAAGGAAGATCGGGCGGTCGTCCAGGTAGCACCGCAGGGTGTAGAAGGTGCCCGAACTCGTCATGATCCGAATGGGGTCGATGCCCACCTGCAACCAGAAATCCTCGTCGCTGCCCAGGATCACGGTGTCGCCGGCCGCGCGGGGCTCCTCGTCGGTCGCGTCCGACTCGTCGGCGTCCTCCGATTCGTCCGCCTCGTCGACGGCGTCCTCGTCGGCCGCGTCGGCGGCCTCGGTGTCTTCGGTCTCCTCTTCCTCGGGCTCTTCGGCCAGCTCGTCGGCCGCCTTGGCCGACAGCTTCTCGTCCACCTCGGGGGTGGTGACGATGCCCTCGACGGCGCTCAGCACGTCGTCCCAGCCGCGGCCGATGATCTCGCCGATCGCGTTCCAGCGTTTGAGGCCGGCCTTGCCGGTGAAGTGGTCGATGCCGCCCGACACGGTGCCCAGCGTGGGGTTGCCGTTGAAGAACTTCGACACCGCCGGGAGCTCGCACACCGATCCGATGGATGACACGAGCGACAGCGTGCGGGCCAACCCGGTCACCGACTCCTCGGTCGGCTTCTCCGAGACCAGCTCCTCGACCGCGACCAGATCGAACTGCCTGTCCTCGGCCGGTTCGAACTTGTGCGCGTGCGCCGCCGTCAGGTCCTTCCACGCCGGGTGGTCGACCAGGTCGTTGTCGGTGTCGGAGCGCACGAACGCGACCAGGTCGGCGACGGAGGAGAAGACGTACAGGTCCTCGTCCTTGCCCAGGAACGCCTCCCACTCGTCGCCGGCGTCGCGCCAGCGCGGCGCCCACACGGTGTAGCGGTCGCCGTCGGACAGGCTCAGGCGGATGGGCACGAGGTCAGCAGCCATGCGGCACACAATAGCGACGGCGGCCGGGCCATCCGGCCTAGCCCCAGATGTCGGCGATCGGCGGCGCGCCGGCCGCGTAGCCGGTTTTGGGCAGCCCGTACATCTGCTCGATCGTGGACAGCAGGTTGTAATGGTTGATCCGCTCGGCGTAGTTGCCGGGGACCACGTGCGCGCCGTAGAAGATGGTCGGGATCTGGTTGCGGCTGGAATTGTCGTCCTCGTCCCACGTCACGATCAGCAGGCTGTTGTTGGCCACCGCCCAGTTGGCGTAGCCCGACAGCTGGCGGTTCAGCCAGGTGTCGGCCTGCGCGATCGACCCGTCGTGCATGTTGTCGTCGTTGTTCGGGATCACGAAGGACACCGTGGGCAGGCTCGCGTAATTGCCCACCGGGAAGGCCGAGAACGGCAGGGAGTTCGCCGGCGGCACGTTGGTGAAGTTGGCCCAGGGCACATGCTTGCGCGCGTACTTGCCGGCCGTGCAGGCCGGCGAGCCGACCGCGGGCAGGCCTTCGGCGAAGCCGGCGAAGGTGTAGCCCGCGGCAAGCAATTCCGAACCCAGGTTGGGGGCGTCGCCCGCGTTGACCGGGCACCGGTCGCTGGTCACGCCGAAGGTGTTGCCGGCGAACATCGCCAGGTAATTCGGCTCGCTGGGATGGGTTTCGGCGAACGACTGCACCATGTTGGCGCCGCTCGCGGCCAGGGCGGTGATGAAGGGCGCCGCCTTGTTGCCGATGATGTTGGCCTCGGAGCGGTTCTCCTCCACCACGATCACGATGTGCGCGGGCTGCGGAATCGCCGCCGCCGCAAGGCTGATCCGCGCGGTCAGCGGTCCGGCCGCCAGGACCGCCAGCGCGACCGCGGCGAGCAGGCGCAGGGCCCGAAATGCCCTGCCCGTCAACCCCGTTGACCCCATCATTGCGCCCGGCACCACGGGAGCATAGGGGGACGTAAGGCGCCATCGGTGTCGACGCGGCCGGTTTCGGCGGGGCGTTAACCAAAAGCGGCCGGATTGTTATATAGGGTCGAACATCGTGGAAGTGCGCGTTGTCGATCACCCACTGGCGATCGCCCGGCTGACGACGATGCGCGACGAACGCACCGCCGATGACGGCTTCCGGGCGGCGCTGCGCGACGTGACCGCGATGCTGATCTACGAAGCCACCCGGGACGCGCCGCGCGAGACGTTCCCGATCCGCACACCGGTGGGCGACACGCTGGGGGTGCGGCTGGCCCGGCCGCCTCTGCTGGTGCCGGTGCTGCGGGCCGGGCTCGGCATGGTCGATCAGGCGCTCGCGCTGTTGCCGCAGGCCCGAGTCGGATTCGTCGGCGTGGCCCGCAACGAGGAAACCCATCGGCCCGCAGGCTATTTCGAGTCGCTGCCCGACGAGCTGGCCGGCGTGCCGGTGCTGGTGCTCGATCCGATGCTGGCCACCGGCGGGTCGTTGAAGCACACCGCCGGGCTGCTGCTCGAGCGCGGCGCCACCGACATCACGGTATTGTGCGCGGTGGCCGCGCCCGAAGGCGTTGCCGCGCTTGAGGAAACGGTGCCCGCGGCCCGCCTTTTCACGGTGGCGATCGACGACGGGCTCAACGAGAACGCCTACATCGTTCCGGGCCTCGGCGATGCCGGGGACCGACAGTACGGGCCGCGCTAGCTCACCAGCCGCGCGCCACCGCCACCAGCTCGTCGCGCAGCGCGCCGGCCCGCCGCCGGGCATCGTCGAGGCCGCCGGTCACCGCGCACCGAACCTCGATGTAGCACTTCAACTTCGGCTCGGTCCCGGACGGCCGCACCACCAGCCGGACGGACGTGGCGTCGTCGCCGCCGGTGAGGATCAGCGCGTCGGTGCTGTCGGCGACGGTGGTGGTGAACCCGGCCAGCGTTTCCGGGGGCGCCGCCCGCAGCCGGCGCATCAGCTCGCCCGCCTCGGCGGTGTCGGCCACCCGGCGGGACACCGCCGCGACGTCGTACACGCCATACCGCCGGGCGAGTTCGTCGAGCGCGCCGGCCACCGAACGATCCCGGTCCTTCAGCGCGGCCACCAGATCGCACATCAGCACCGCGGCGCTGATCCCGTCCTTGTCGCGCACGGCGTCCGGGTCGACGCAATGCCCGATCGCCTCCTCGTAGGCGTAGACCAGCGAGCCGCCTGGCACCCCGTCGTCGGCGCGGGCCAGCCATTTGAAGCCGGTGAGGGTTTCGACGTGGGTGGCCCCATAGCGGTGCGCGATGGCCGCCAGCATCCGCGACGACACCACGGTGCTGGCCACCACGGCCGTCCGCGGCTCGGCGACCCGCGACAGGATGTAATCGCCCAGCAGCCAACCGGTTTCGTCGCCGGACAGCATCCGCCAGCCCGACGCGGTGGGGATGGCGACGGCGCACCGGTCGGCGTCGGGGTCCAGCGCGATCGCGACGTCGGCCGTGACGTCGGCGGCCAGGGCGAGCAGCGCGTCGGTGACGCCGGGCTCCTCGGGGTTGGGGAAGGCGACGGTGGGAAAGTCGGGGTCGGGCGCGAACTGGGCGCCGACCGTGTGCACCCGCTCGAAGCCGGCCCGCTGCAGCGCGTCCACGGCCACCGCCCCACCCACCCCGTGCAGCGGGGTGAGCGCCACCCGCACCGATCCGCTGCCGCGCCGCACCGCGGCGGCGCGCGCTATGTAACGCCCGACCACATCGGTGGCGGCGGGTTGCACCGGCACCCGGGCGATTTCGTCGGCCGGGGGAGCGGCGGCCATCGCGGCCTCGATCTCGCGGTCGGTGGGGGAGATGATCTGGATGCCGCCGTCGGCGTAGACCTTGTAACCGTTGTCGGTCGGCGGGTTGTGCGACGCGGTGATCTGGATGCCGGCCGCGGCGCCGGTGCGGCGCACCGCGAACGCGACCACCGGCGTCGGCACCGGGCCGGGCAGCAACTGAACGGAAAAACCCTGGGCGGCAAGCACTTCGGCGGCGACGGTGGCGAAAACCGCGGAGCCGTGCCGGGAGTCGCGCCCGACGATCACCACCGAACCGGCCAGGCCGCGCCCGCCCAGCACCTGCGCCACCGCCCACGTGGCGCGCGACACCACCGCGACGTTCATGGCGTCCGGGCCGCCACGCACCGGGCCGCGCAACCCCGCCGTGCCGAACCGGAGCGGGCGCGCGAAACGCGCGGCCAGCTCGTCGGGCCCGCAGGCGGCGAGCTCGGCGGCGGTCGCCGGGTCGGGATCGTGGGCGATCCACTCCGCCGCGGCGATCCGCTCCTCGGGCGTCATCGCTGCTAGAACCGGGCCACGACGTCGGCCAGCAGCTCGCCCATCCGGCCCGCCGACGCGGCGCCTGCGGCGAGCACCTCGGCGTGGCTCAGCGGTTCGCCACCGATCCCGGCGGCCAGGTTGGTCACCAGCGACACCCCCAGCACCTCGGCGCCGGCCGCCCGGGCGGCGATGGTCTCGTGCACGGTCGACATGCCGACCAGGTCGGCGCCCAGCGCCCGCAGCATGCGCACCTCGGCGGGGGTCTCGTAGTGCGGCCCCGGCAGTCCGGCGTAGACCCCCTCGGCCAGCCCGGGGTCGCCCTGGCGGGCGAGGTCCCGCAGCCGCGGCGCGTAGGCGCCGGTCAGGTCCACGAACTGCGGACCGACCAACGGCGAGCGGGCGGTCAGGTTGAGGTGGTCGCTGATCAGCACCGGCTGGCCGACCTCCAGGTCCGGCCGCAGGCCGCCGGCCGCGTTGGTGAGCACGACGATGCGCGCCCCCGCCGCGCAGGCGGCCCGCACCGGATGGACCACGTGACACAGGTCGTGACCCTCGTAGGCGTGCACCCGACCAACCAGCACCAGCACGCGGCGCTCGCCGATCTGCGTCGACATCAGCTCGCCGGTGTGCCCGACGGCGGTCGGCGGCGCGAACCCGGGCACCTCGGCCTGGGGCAGCACGGCGGTCGGGGAGCCGAGGGCGGCGACGGCCGGGCGCCATCCCGATCCGAGCACGATGGCGACGTCATGCTCGGTCACACCGGTGCGCTCCGCGATGACCTGCGCCGCCAGTCGCGCCAGTTCGGTGGGGTCGGACGCGGGGTCGCTCACAGTCGGGGAGCTTAGCGCCGCGACGGCCCGCGACGTCATATGTGAAAATCTGCCGCATGAAACTTCATAGGTGGCAGGTGGTCGGCATGGCCGTCGCCGTTGCGGTGTCACTGTTTTCGCTCGCTGGCGGCCGGGTGCCGACGGCCCGGGCCGACGGATGCCCCGATGTCCAACTCATCTTCGCCCGCGGCACCGCCGAGCCGCCCGGCCTCGGCGTCGCCGGCGACGCGCTGCTCGACGCCCTGCGGCCGGCCCTCGGCTCGCGCAGCGTCGACGCCTACCCGGTGAACTACCCGGCCAGCTACAACTTCCTGCAAACCGCCGACGGCGCCAACGACGCGCGCGACCACATCGCGCAGATGGTCGACCAGTGCCCGGGAACGAAGCTGGTGCTCGGCGGCTTCTCGCAGGGCGCCGCCGCGGTGTCGATGCTGGCCGGGGTGCCGCCGCTGGGCGAACGCATCGGCAACTTCGGGTCGGCCCCCGCGCTGGATCCCGGCCTGGCCA
>NZ_LZJW01000135.1 GCF_001667885.1 Mycobacterium scrofulaceum
GGCGCCTTCTTCCGGGAGCCCAAGCAGGTCGTCGAGCTGGACCGCGACGGCGACAAGCTCGACCTGGGCAGCGTGACCGTCAACGTCGACCACACCCCCGGGCACACGCGCGGGTCGGTGGTCTTCCGGGTGTCGTCCGACAAGGAGGACAAAGACTACGTGTTCACCGGTGACACCCTGTTCGAACGCTCGGTGGGGCGCACCGACCTGCACGGCGGCAGCGGCCGCGACCTGCTGACCTCGATCGTGAGCAAACTGCTGGTGCTCGATGACGACACGGTGGTCCTCCCCGGGCACGGCAACGCCACCACCATCGGCGCCGAGCGGCGTTTCAACCCGTTCATCGAAGGGCTGAGCCCGTGACCGAGTTCGCCGCTCCCAAGGGCGTGCCCGACTACGTGCCGCCCGACTCGGCACAGTTCGTGGCGGTCCGCGACGGGTTGCTGGGCGCCGCCCGCCGGGCCGGTTACGGCGACATCGAGCTGCCCGTCTTCGAAGACACCGCGCTGTTCGCCCGGGGCGTCGGCGAATCGACCGACGTGGTGTCCAAGGAGATGTACACCTTCGCCGACCGCGGCGACCGTTCGGTGACGTTGCGCCCCGAGGGCACCGCCGGGGTGGTGCGCGCGGTGATCGAGCATGGGCTGGACCGCGGCGCGCTGCCGGTCAAACTCTGTTACGCCGGGCCGTTTTTCCGCTACGAGCGTCCGCAGGCCGGCCGCTATCGGCAGCTGCAACAGGTGGGCGTGGAGGCGATCGGCGTCGACGACCCGGCTCTTGACGCAGAGGTCATCGCGGTCGCCGACGCCGGCTTCCGGTCGCTGGGGCTCGACGGATTCCGCCTGGAGATCACGTCCCTGGGGGATGACAGCTGCCGCCCGCAGTATCGGGAACTGTTGCAGGAGTTCCTGTTTGGGCTTGACCTTGACGACGAGACCCGCAGGCGCGCCGAGATCAACCCGCTGCGGGTGCTCGACGACAAGCGCCCCGCGGTGCGGGCCATGACGGCCGACGCGCCGGTGTTGCTCGACCACCTGTCCGACGTCGCCAAGCAGCACTTCGACACCGTGCTGGCCCACCTGGACGCGCTCGGCGTGCCGTACGTCATCAACCCGCGCATGGTGCGCGGCCTGGACTACTACACGAAGACCACCTTTGAGTTCGTGCACGACGGCCTGGGTGCGCAGTCGGGCATCGGCGGCGGCGGCCGCTACGACGGCCTGATGCGCGAGCTCGGCGGCCAAGACCTGTCCGGGATCGGGTTCGGGCTGGGCGTCGACCGGACCCTGCTGGCGCTGCGCGCCGAGGGCAAGAGCGTGGGGGAGGCGACCCGCTGCGACGTGTTCGGCGTGCCGCTGAGCGAGCAGGCCAAGCTGAAGCTGGCGGTGCTGGCCGCGCAACTGCGTGGCCGCGGCGTCCGGGTCGACATGGCCTACGGGGACCGCGGCCTCAAGGGTGCGATGCGCGCGGCCGACCGTTCGGGTGCCCGGGTCGCGCTGGTCCTCGGCGACCGGGACATCGACGCGGGGACGGTCGGCGTGAAGGATCTCTCGACGGGCGAGCAGGTTTCATCGCCCGCTGATTCGGTTGTCGCCGAAGTTCTTTCGCAACTAGGGCGGTAGCCTTCGTCGGGTTATTTCTTGCTGGGAATGACGATGACGACGATCAGGGTGAGGATCGAGAAGAACAGCCCGAGAATTCCCCAGCCAATGGGGTTGCGGCCCTTCATCATTGCGATTAATCCGCAGACAATTGCGGCGATCACGCTACCGATGGCGACGAAAATTCCCTTGATCCCGCGCAGGATAAAGCCCGCCGCGACCGGGTCCGAACTCGCCAGAATCACCGAATGCAACATTTCAGGTCCTTTCGTGAGGAGCCCTGACCTGATACCCGCCCGAATGCCGGATAAAACCGCGGCGGGGTTTATGCGCTCGGCCGGAAAGCGGGTTATCCGCGCGGATAACCCCGCCGGACCGTGCGGTCCAGAATGCCCAGGGTGGCCCGCAATGCGCCCTCGGACAGAATCGGGAAAATCCCGGCCTCGCGCCACTTCGGGTCGATGTTCGACCAATCGTAGAACGAGGTGACCACGGTGGCCGAGCCGTCCTCGGTCGGCTGGAGTCGATAGCCGTAGACGTGCCCGATCGGCGGTTGAATCTGGCCGAGAACCGTCCACGCGATCAGGCGATCGCGTTCGAACTCCTTGATGTCCACGGTGACGTCATACTTGCCGAATTGCGGAAAGTCGTTCAACGCCTCTCGGTCCATGTGGACCACGAATTGGTCGCCGACGCCGTTGACCGGGTCGCCGTCCGCGTCCTGCAGCATCCCGGACGAGTCGATCGCGACATGGCCCTGGGGGTCACACAGCACGGCGAAGATGTCCGCCGCCGTCGCCGCGATGGTGCGCTGAACCTCGATGCGTTCGGTCATCGTTTCCTCGCAGCCGCCGTAGGTACGACACGATCGTGGCTCACTCTACGACCCGGGTGCGCCGCGCCGAGCGGTTCTGGGTCAGCCGGCCGGGGATGGCCGCGCAGCGCGCGCCGTGATCGGGTTCATCAGCCGCCCGTGTGCGATCACCGATCCGTGTTGCTTGAGCCGCTGGCTGCGGATGCTCACGTCGTAGGTGAGGATCTCTTCGATGGCCCCGAGCTGGTCGGCGAGGTAGCCGTACAGGTCGCGGACGTCGCGACAGATGACCACCGCCATCAGGTTCTTCCTTCCGCTGACGGCGGCGGCGAATGCGACGTGGTCGTGCGCCGCGATTTGTTCTCCGACGCGGTGAGTGTGCCGGGGTGGCACCGTCAGCCACAGCATGGCGCTGAGGTGGTAACCGAGTCGCTCGGGAAGCACGTCGACGTCGTACAGCAGCGCCCCGGACGCTTCGAGCGCCGCCAGGCGCCTGCGCACTCGCGCTACCGACCAGCCGGTGCGTTCGGCCAGCCGCGAGTAGGGGGTGCGGCCGTCGTCGGCCAGCGCGTCGAGCATGGGCCGGTCCTCGGGGGCCGGCCGGGAGGGCTGGCCGGCCGGTGTGCGGTCGTCGCCCAGGATCCGTGCCGCCTGTGCTCCGCTGAGCTTGTGCCCGTAGCCCGTCCACGGCGCGCTCGGCGGACGCCCGAACGTGTGCAGCACCGCGTCGATGTCGATGTCGATGACGGAACTCGTTCGCGGAAGGCGTTTTAGCAGTACGTCGTCGCGGCTATCGCCGAGCGGTGCCCGGATGGTGCACACCAGGTCGGTCCAACCGGACAGGACGTTGGCGTGGGACACGTCCGGGTTGCGGACCAGTGCGTCGGCCAATTGCGGGATGCGCTCGGGCTTTGCGTGGATGCGACACACCCAGTGGGTCCAGTCGGCGTCGGCGTCAACCCACGGGTTCTCCAGTCCCACGACGCGGACGACCCCGGTCCGGCGCAGCCGGTGGTAGCGGCGGGCAACCGTTTGTTCGGTCGCTCCGACCACCTCGGCGATGCGGCGAAACGGCACTCTGGGCGATATCTGCAGGGCATGCAGGATTTGTCCGTCCAGCGCGTCAATCATGAGTAATAGTAGGCATTCAGCGACATCGGATGATGATTTATCCACATTTCGAGCCCATCGTTGGCTGTTCCGTCGCCGGCGATGCCAGCCTTGCACCCACCACGCAGTCGAAATAGCGGAGGGCGTCATGCGACTCGGAATCGGTATGCCCAGCCACATCTCCCACGTGCCCGGGCCGTCGACGGTGCAGTGGGCCCGCCGGGCGGAGCAACGAGGATTCGCCGGCCTGGCCACCATCGACCGGCTGGTCTACGAGAGCCTCGATTCGATCGTTGCGTTGTCCGCGGCAGCGGGCGCGACCAGTGAAATCGGTTTGATCACAAACGTTCTGCTGGCTCCGCTGTACCCGGCCGCGCTGCTCGCCAAGCAGCTCGCCACCATCGCGGACGTCTCCGGCGACCGGCTCATCGTGGGTTTGGGTGTGGGTAACCGGACCGACGACTACGCGGCGGTTGGCGTGGACTTCCGCCGGCGGGGGCGCGTTCTGGACGAGACGGTCGGATTGTTGGGCGAGGCGTGGCGCGCTGCGCCGGTCACCGGCGACAAGGCGCTGTGCCCGCGGCCGGTGCGCATCCCCGTCCTGTTCGGGGGACGGTCGGAGGCGACCATGCGCCGGGTTGTGACGATGGGCGACGGCTGGTCGGCCGGCGCCCTGCGCGACTACGACAATCAGGCGTCGTTCGCCAATCGTGCACGCGCGGCGTGGCAGGAGGCGGGCCGGTCGGGGCAGCCGCTGCTACACGCCAGCGTGAACTTCGCGTTCGGTGATGAGGACACCGTCCGGCTCGGCCGCGAGCATCTGCAGCGCTATTACGGATTCAAACCCGACTACGCAGCTCTCAACGTCGCCGACATGCTGACCACCCCGGAGGACGCGGCGGCCACCGTGCGCGCCTACCGCGACCTCGGTTTCGATGGGCTGGTGTTCCATCCCTGCGTCACGGGGGTCGACCAGGTGGATCGCCTTGCCGACGCCGTGCTATGAACTGCCGCTGCGTTCAAGGAGATTGCACGGTGCTTGGCGAGTTCATGGAACGTGCTCGAATAGCTCATGCCTAGGGACCGCTGAGGAGGTAATCCGGAGCTGTCCCAATGATTTTCAGAGCGTTTGGCGCCTGGGGCGTCGTGTCAGATCGCGCGCGGTCTCTCTTCTAGGTGCGTGCAGCTTGCAATGCCACCGCGACTTGGGCCAGCCAGAAATTGTCGGTCAGCGGTCGTCCGGTGAGTTCGGCGAATCGGCGCAATCGGTAGTTGATGGTGTTGCGGTGACAGTGCAGTTCGTCGGCGGTGGCCGAGACGGACTGGCCGCGCTGCAGCCAGGTGTCGACCGTGGTGAGGAGTGGTTCGCGCCGTTCGGTTGGCAACTCGAGTACCGGTCCCAGCGTGGTTGTCACGACGGATGCGGCGGCGTCTGGCGAGCTGGCGAGCAAGACTGCGATGACGTCGCGGTTGTAGCGAGTACTCGGGCGACTGTTCGACGACGCCGACATGGCGACTTGAGCTTGAGCGCGGGCTTTCGAGCAGTCGGCGATGTCGGTGAAGGGGCTGCTGAGGCCAATCCTGATGGGGATGTCGGTGCAGATGGTCGCGGCGGTGGTATCCAGCGCGTCGGCGCGGTTTCGCCGAAGCGATACGACCCCCAATTGCGAATGAGACGTGAGGCGAAACCACGAGCCCTGGACAGCGGGGTGCGCCGAAATCAGCGTCTCGATGTCGGGAGGCGAATGCTCCACCGACGGCTCAGCGCTGGTTGCCGAGATGATCGTGAGCTGCCCCGTCCGCGGGAGACCGAGGATGGCGACCGCGTCCCAGAACGCTGCTCCGATGCTGGATTCGTTGAACAGCACCGTATCGAGCAGGGCGGCGCGAACTTGTTCGTTGCGTCGGGCGTTGCGGATGTCGACTTCGCGGAAAACCGCGTGTGCGCGAAGCGAATTGGTGTTCATCCAGGCGAAGATGGACGGTGTCGCCGCGATGAGGGCTTCCTTGTCGATTTCGCCTGTGTCCGCCAGGCGTGCGAGCTCGTCCCAGATGGTCGCGGCGCCGAGGCGGTAGGCGTGCAACAGACTGGACTGCGTCAGACCTTCGCCGGCGCGGTGGAGAATGGCGGAATCGAAGCTGTGGTGGCCAGGGTCAGTGCCTTGGTCGATCCACTCGAGCATTTCGTCGAGGTACTCGGCGATGTTGCCCCTGACGGTCTCGCCGTTGTCGTCGTCGATGGGCAAATAGTCGGGTACTTCAGCGCGCAGCCGGGCGAGGACCTTGGTCACGATTGCGGCCGACTGTTGTCGCACGCGATTGGTGAGCACGGTCAGCGGTCGTTGCTGCAACATGTAGCGGATCGTAAATCGCCGCGGCCCGTTGTGCGCTGGCACAGGTTTTGTGACTGTAAATCTGGGCTGCTGTTCATTGTGCAGTCCACACCGAGCGATCACGCTTTTTGCTATGAACGCCCCCTCTGATCAGACCATTGTTTTGATCCATGGCCTGTGGATGACACCCCTGGCATGGGAGGACTGGGTCGCGCGTTACCGAGCGCGCGGTTTCGCCGTCCTGACACCGGGTTACCCCGGCGTGGCCCCCGGCCCAGCCGGAGTTGCCGCGCTGCGCGAGGACCCCGCACCCTTGGCCGACCTCGGGGTGCGGGAGGTCTTTGATCATCTCGCCGAGATCATCGAGGAACTCGCCGAGCCGCCGATCTTGATGGGCCATTCCTTCGGCGGTACCTTCGTCCAGCTCCTGCTCGACGCCGGTTATGGGCGGGCCGGGGTGTCGATCGACGGAGCCGCTGTCAAAGGCATTAAAGCGCTGCCGTTCTCGGAGATTCGGGCTACATTTCCGGTATTGAGCAATCCCGCCAACCTGCACCGAGCGGTGCCCATCACAGCCGAGCAATTCCATTACGCGTTCACCAACACACTCACCGAAGCCGACTCTGCGAGCGCCTATGAGCGGTACGCGGTTCCGGTGCCGGCGCGGATCTTGTTCCAGGGCGGCCTGGCCAACGTCACGCCCCACGCGGCCACCACCTACAACTTCGCCAACGACGATCGCGCGCCGCTGCTGTTCATCGCCGGCGGCCACGACCACATCCTGCCACCCGCGGTACAGCACGAGAACTACACCAAAAACGCCAAACACTCGGCCGCGATCACCGCCTACAAACTCTTCCCCGAGCGAGACCACTTCACCTGCGGCGCACCGGGATGGGAAGAAGTCGCCGACTTCGCCCTGAACTGGGCGCTGAGCCCCGTGCCCGGGGAACTCGACTGACTCCTTCCACAACTTCGAACGAAAGCCACCTATGACCACCGTGCGCGACGCCATCCTCGACCTGTTCCGTTCGCACCATCTGACCACCTGGTTCGGCAACCCCGGCTCGTCGGAACTAGCGCTGCTGCAAGACTTTCCCGACGACTTCCGCTACTTCCTGGGCCTTCAGGAGATGATCCCGGTCGGGATGGCCGACGCCTACGCGCAAGTCACCCGCCGCCCCGCCGTGGTCAACCTGCACACCGCCCCGGGCATGGGTAACGCGCAAGGCCAGATCTACAACGCCTACGTCAACAAGACGCCGCTGATCATCACCGCGGGCAACCAGCGCCGCAACATGCAAAACCAGTACTGCCTGCTGACCAACCACGAACCCACCACGACACCAAAGCCGTTCGTGAAGTGGGCCGCCGAGCCGGCGACCGCCAGTGAGTCCCCGGCCGTGCTGGCCCGGGCCATCCACCTGGCCACCACCCCGCCGATGGGTCCGGTGTTCGTGTCGCTGCCGATGGATGACATGCCGATCGAACTGACCGACGACCAGCTCGCTGATATCACGGTGGTGCGCGATCGCACCGTGACCCACGCGACGGGTTTCCCGACCGAGCTGGCCGAACAGGTCGGTGCACAACTCGACGCAGCCGCCTCGCCGGCGATCGTCGTCGGCGGCGATATCGACCGTTACGACGCCTACGACGCGGTGATCGAGCTGGCCGAGCGCACCGAATCACCGGTATACACCGCACCATTGACCGGTTGGAGCGGGTTCCCGGAGAATCACCGGCTCTACCACGGCGCTCTACCTCCGGGGGCGGGGTGGATCTCCGGACTCCTCGCCGGCCACGACCTGATCCTCACGATCGGTACACCGGTCTTTCGCTACTACCCATTGGTGCCCGGGCCGTACCTGCCCAGCGGCGCACGCCTGATCCAGATCACCAACGATCCCGACGAGGCCGCCCGCGCCCCCGTCGGTGACGCGATCGTCGCCGACATTCGCGCCACCACCCGGGCCCTCGCGGCGGCGGTCAAACCCACCCAGCGCTCCGCGCCCGCCCCGCGCGCCGCAGTCCCGGAACGGGTCTCGGAGCAGGTGCCGCTCAAGCCCGCGGATCTATGGACCGCCGTTGCTCACGCCGCACCCGCGGACACATTGTGGGTCAGCGAAGCGGGCAGCAACGAGATCGTCATGACCGAAAGCATCCGCCCGGGCAATCCGCTCTCACACCTGTCGGCCGCGGGTGGCGGACTCGGCTGGGGGCTGCCGGCATCGGTCGGTGCTCAAATCGCGGCTCCCGACCGTCCGGTCGTGTCGTTGATGGGCGACGGCTCCATCCACTACGCGATCACCGCGCTGTGGAGCGCGGCACGCTACAACATCCCCGTCACCGTGGTGGTGGCGTCCAACGCCGAATACGGCGTGGTCAAAGAGTTTGGCGTCTGGGAGAAGACCCCGAACGTTCCCGGGCTCGACATCCCCGGCCTCGACATCGTCGGAACCGCGGCCAGCTACGGCGTCGACGCCCACGAAGCACACAGCTCCGACGAGGTATTCGAGTTGGTCCAAGCCGGCATCGCCGACCGCGACCGACCCACCCTGATCAACGCCCGCACGACACCCGTGCCCGCGGGATTCGGCAACTAGGAGACATTCGGTGGATGGCACGATCATCTCGGCGTTCGCCGCGGCGCTCCAGGGCCGCGACGCGGTGGCCGCCGACGAGGCCACCCTGGCCGAACACGCCAGAGATTACTGGGGTTTCGGCCAACGACCTGGCCTGGTGCTGCGCCCGCACAGTCGCGACGACGTCGTCGCCGCGGTCAAAGTGGCTGCCGAACACCACGTTTCGTTGGTTACCCGCGCCGGCGCATCGAACTGCAGTGCCGGAGTGATGGCCGGCGCGGATCGCGTGGTGATCGACCTGACACAGATGAACCAGATCCTCGACATCGACCCGGCAGCTCGCACCGCTCGAGTCCAGCCCGGTGTCATCAACTTCGATCTGCAGCAGCGGCTGGCCCCACACAAACTGGTGTTCTCACCCGACCCGGTATCGGCACATCTGGCGAGCGTCGGTGGCAACATCATAGAAAATGCCGGTGGGCCACACGCTCTCAAGTACGGCGTTACCTACAACCACGTCCTCGGTGTCGAAGCGGTTCTGGCCGATGGCACCGTGATCCACCTCAGCGCGGCCGACGACGGCCCGGATCTGCTCGGTGTGCTGATCGGGTCGGAAGGCACCCTTGCGATCCTCACGGAGGCGACCGTCGCGTTGCGCCCGATTGCTCCGGTCACTCGCAGCCTGATGGGCAGCTTCGACACCGCCCGGGAGGCAGCCGAAACCATCTCCGCGATCATCCGGACCGGGACCGTGCCCGCGGCGGTCGAATGGCTCGACCGGGCCGGCATCAACGGCCTGCAGCAGTTCACGGACACGGGATATCCCACCGACGCCGACGCGATCGTGCTCATCGACGTCGACGGGACCGCCGACGAGGTCGACCGCGACGCCGCGATCGTCGAAAAGGTTCTGCGACAACACGCCACCGAGGTGCGCCGCGCCGACGACGACGACGCCCGCGCCAAGCTCTGGTACGGACGGCTGCACGCCCCGGACGCCGTCGTGCACAGCGGCAAAGGCTTCTTCATCGGCGACGTCACCGTCCCGCGCCAACACATTCCGGAGATGCAGCAGGCCATCCAGCACGCTGCCAAACGACACTCGGACGCCCTGCTGTTCATCGCTGTGACCGGACATGCCGGAGACGGGGACCTGCACCCGACCACCTTCTACGACAAGGAGAACCCCGACGCGCCCGCGGCTTTGGAGGCCGCCAACAACGAAATCATCGAAGCGGCATTGAAGCTGGATGGCACCATCACCGGCGAGCACGGCGTCGGGACGGAGAAAATCCAATTCATGACCAAACGCTTCACCCCGGTCGAGATCGCCGCCCAACGCATCCTCAAGCAAGTCTTCGATCCCGCGCACACCTTCAACCCCGGCATCATGCTGCCCGAACCCTCGCCGGAAGAGCCCGCGCTGCCTGCGTTCGAGGCCGCCGTGCGCGCGGCGCTGGAAGGTCATCCGGCCGTCGCGACGCAGGCCGACGGCGACGACACCTCGATCGAGGTCAACACCGGCAACTTGAACCTGGTGGTCGGCGCCGCGGTCACCCTCGACGACCTCTCACGCAAACTCCACGAGCAAGGCGTGACCTGCCCGGCCATCCCGACCGAGGGCCTCGACCGGACCGTCGGCGAGCTGGTCGCCAACGCGACCGGCGAGGAACGTCTCGCGATCCGCCACGGACTGCTCGGCCTCGAGGTCGTCCTGCCCGACGGCGCCGCGGCCCGCTTCGGCGGGCAGAACATGAAAGACGTCGCGGGCTACGACACCAAACGGCTATTCATCGGCGGCAGGAACGCATTCGGAACCATCACCAGCGCCGTCTTCAAGATTGCGGTCGCACGGTGACGCCGCTCGTGAGCTGACCCAGACCGATGTCCTGGCAGATGCATGCCATCGCTACCTACGGGCGGCTCGTTCGTCGACCTCGCACCTACGCAACGGAACGGAGTGCCCGCGCTTTCCTGAATCGCCCGAAGAAAAGCGGCGAACCACCGTCGCGGCTCGCGACGTCGGCTCGTTACCATCTGACCAGCGCCACCGTGAGCGGGTTCGGCTGCTACACAGTGCAATCAGCGGGCGGTGCGCCCATTCCTACCCGCGGTCCGTCGGTGGTCTACGTCCACGGGGGTGCCTACGTCAACCAAATCGTGCCGGCGCACTGGAAACTCGTCTGCGCGATCGCCGACGCGACCCGGCGCCCTGTGCACGTCCCCCTCTACGGACTCGCGCCGCAGCATCGTGCCGAGGAAGCGATCGACTTCGTCGGGCACGTGATGGGCCGAGCCGCGCACGATGGGCCGACCTATCTGGCCGGTGATTCTTCCGGCGCGGGCCTGGCGCTCGCCGCTACCCAGGCGACCATCAGCGCCGGAGCCACCCCGCCGCTCGGGCTCACCCTGATCAGCCCGTGGCTCGACATCGCGCTGACCAATCCCGCCATCCCGACCCTCGCCAAGCGCGACCCCTGGCTCGCGGTTCCCGGCCTTCGCGAGTGCGGCCGCGTGTGGGCCGGACACCTCCCGGCGAACGACCACCGGGTCAGTCCCATCTTTGGTGCGCTGCACAATCTTCCACCGATCGACCTCTATGTCGGTGATCGCGACATCTTCGTCGCCGACTGCCGTCGGCTGCGGGACGGCATCGGCACCGGCCGCATTGCCTACCACGAGCAGCCCGGGGCGATTCACGTCTACCCGCTGCTGCCCGTTCCCGAAGCCAAACCCGCGCGCCGTGCACTGCTCAGCCACATCGACGCCGCCCTCGTGAAAAGTGCGGCACTTTGACGAGTCGCGCAGCCGCCCTGCCGCGCACCACGACGCTCGAAAGTCTGCGCTTCACCACGCTGGTGGCGCTGCCCAACGTGGCCGAGGGCCTCTTCAGCCGCCGGCCCGCGGTCACCGCTGCGCTCAACCGAGCCGGTGTCGCCCGTCGCGCACACCGGCTGCTCACCGCGCTGCGTCGGCGCTACGGTGATGGACCGATCTGGATGAAAGTGGGAAGCAAGCCCACGCTGCTCGTCTTCGGCCCGGATCAGATCCGTTTCGTACTCTCCCACGCGCCAGAGCCTTTCGCGTCCGACCCCGAACCCAAACTCTCCGGAATGAACAAATTCCAGCCGCACGCCCTGACCATCTCACGAGGCGACCATTGGTCCGACCGCCGCCGATTCACCGAAGCCGTCCTGGCACACGCCGCCGGCAGCGGGGCGGTCGCCCACCGCTGCGACACGGTCGCGGACCAGGAAGCCCGAGCCATGCCCGACAACCTTGACTGGCCAGGGTTTCATAGCGCGCTACAGCGAATCGCGCGCCGAATCATTCTCGGAGACAACGCAGCTGACGACCGACAGATATCGGCGCAACTCGTGACGCTGATGGCCAGAGCGAACCCGCCCGGCAAGGGAGACCCCGAGCTCTTCGACACCTTCCTGAGCGCGCTGAGCCGCTACGTCCACGCCGCGGACGCACACAGCCTGGTCGGACAATTCGCGGCGGCACGCACCTCCGACATCACGTACCCGACCCATCAGGTCATCCACTGGATGTTCGCGATGGGTGACACCCTGGCCATCAATCTCTGGCGGTGTCTGGCGCTGCTGGCCACACACCCCGAGATTCTCCTCAACGCGCAGAACGCGATCGACGCACACGGTGCTCACGACTACCTCGTGGGCTGCCTATCGGAAGCGATGCGCCTCTGGCCCAGCACGCCCGTCTTGGCGCGAACCCTCACCGGGCCCACCGAGTGGGACGGCGAGATGGTGCCCGCGGGAACACAAGTGATGATCGTCAACACCTTCAACCACCGCGACACCAGCCGTTTTCCCGGGGCCGATCAGTTCAATCCCACAGCGTGGACGCAAGGGGCCGCCCAGACGTCGTGGTCATTCAACTTCTTCAGTCACGGCCCGCAAGCGTGCCCGGGCGCCGACCTTGCG
>NZ_LZJW01000136.1 GCF_001667885.1 Mycobacterium scrofulaceum
GTCCGACGGCGGGGAGAACAAGCCGTCCAATCCCAGCGACCCGCACGACGGGGCCTACACGGCGGCGCGGCTGGCCCGGGACGAGGGCGTGCCCATCTCGACGATCTCGTTCGGCACCAAGACCGGCGAGATCGAGATGGACGGGCAGCGCGTCGCCGTCCCGGTCTCGACGGACCAGATGAAGACCATCGCCAAGCTTTCCGGCGGGCAGTCCTACACCGCCAGCAACATCGCCGAGCTCAACAAGAGCTACAACGCGATCGAGAAGGACATCGGCTATCGCACCGTGGCGGGGCCGGGCAGCGCCGGGTGGCTGCGCCTGGGCGTGATCACCGCCCTGATCGCGACGGCGTTGGCGCTGCTGATCAACCGGCGGCTGCCGGTCTGATCGCTCAGGACGGCAGCCGGCGGTTCAGGAACAGGCCGGCCAGGATCGCGCTCGCCAAGGCGACCGCCCCCAGCAGCATCCAGGCCAGGCTGGCATCGCCCTTGACGGTTTCGTAGCCGATCTGGCGCTGCAGGGTCGAGTAGACGTTCTTCAGCGACTCCAGGCTGTCGGCGTGGAACGCCTGGCCGTCGGTGATCTCGCAGATCTTCTGCAGCGTCTGGTCGTCGACGGGAACCGGGATGGTGGCGCCCTCGTACTCGACGGTCCCGTACGGCGTGCCGAAGGAGATGGTCGAGATCTGCACGCCCGCGGCCTTCGCGGCCCGGGCGGCGGTGAACGCCCCCTGCGGGGCGTTGGCGTCCAGCGGCACGTTCTCGGCGCCGTGTAGGCCCCGTCGTGCGGGTCGCTGGGATTGGACGGCTTGTTCTCCCCGCCGTCGGACAGCAGCACGATGCGGGCCGGGGGCGGGGTGTCGCCGCCGGTGATGGCCAGGGCGCTCACCGCGTGCAGGGCGGTGAAGATGGCCTCTCCGGTGGCCGTGCTGTCGGCGAAGTCGAGCTTCTTGAGCGCGTCGATCGTCGCCTGGTGCTGCGGCGTGGGCGACACCAGCAGGTACGGCGTGCCGGCGAAGCCGACCAGGCCCAGGT
>NZ_LZJW01000137.1 GCF_001667885.1 Mycobacterium scrofulaceum
AGCCGCCCCCGGGTCATCGAGGGCCAACGTGCGACGTTCGCCGCCAGCGTCGCGTCCACGGCCGCCACCACCTCGGGGTCGGTGAGCAGATCGGTGCGATACACCAGGGTCTGAAACGTCTGGTAGTCGATATCTCCGGCTTTAAAGACCTCACCCACCTTCGGCAGCCGCTCGCGCAGCGCGCGGGCGTACCGCACCCGGCTGGCCGCCAACCCCTGGCTGATCCGCAACTCCGCGGCCACCTCGGCGGCCACCGCGGCCTCGGTATCGACCGCCCACTCCTCACACTCGGCACACCGCGAGAGCCGGTAGGCGAACAACTCCCCGATCACCGCCAACTGCCCCGCCGCCGCCCGATTCTCCGCCCGCGCCAAGCCCGCGACGCGCTCCAGCAGCGCCGCGGACTCCGGCGTCACCGACGGATAGCGCCGTTCGAAGTGCTCATCCATCGCGGCGATCGCCTCCGCCGACGGCACCCTTGAATCGAACATAAGTTCGACTATGCCATCAAGCACCGACAGCTTCCAGCCACAGAACTCGGCCTGTGGATGACCCCCGAATCGCGGCCGCTAGTCCCCTTGCCGAACCCAGGCGAAGATGTACAGGCTCATCGCGGTCACGAGCGCGATCAACACCCACTGCACGATGGCTTGGTCGATCCACGAACCGGGCGGCGGGGCGCCGGGGAGGATGTTGCGCAGCGGGACGATGGCGAACAGGTTGGCGGCGTACCAGGTCGCGAAGGGCGGCAGAAACTTCCTTCTGCCCAGCGCCATCGGAATGGCAACGAGCAGCGCCAGGGTGGGCAAGCTGATCAGCACCAGGCAGATGCCCAAGTCGAAGATCAGCGGGCCCTTGGCCCGCTTCAGTGTGATGACCACGTTTCCGTTGTCGGTTCCGCGCTGCGTCGGGAGCGCGCCGGGATCGTGGACGCGGTTGACGCTGATGTCCCAGCCGTCCAGCTCCCCGGTGACCTCGACGCGCGCGGGCACCTTCTTGAGGTTGTCGCCCGACCCGACGAACGCGTCGGCCGAGATCGGCTCGGTCTTATAGGAGTCGAACGGCCAGTTGCCCGGATCGCCGTGCGCCACGACGGTCGTGCTCAGTTGCGCCGGCGCCTTGCCTTTGGGGTAATGCAGGTCCCCCAGGTCGCTCGTGGGATACAGGCGCACGGCGACGTCGGTGCCCAACACGTCGAATCGGTTGTCGTACGCCGAAATCCCTGGATAGACAAGCACATTCACCCCGAGGCGCTTGGCGACCGGCTTCAGCTCCTCCACCTGCAGCTGCACGATCGTGGCATCGCCGCCGCCCTGGCTCAGGTCCAGCGGCGGGAGCGGTCCCTCCGATCGTTCGAGCCAGTGGACGCCGAACAGCGACAGCATGTACGCCGTAACGACAACGGCCAGGACGGCAACCCCGATCACGATGCGCGGCCACCCACATCGGGTTTCGCTGCGTCGCGCAGCAAACGGACCCCGGTCGCGGCGACGCCGCCCAACGCTGAAGCGACGAACGGGTTGCCGCCGCATGGACGGCGGGTGACGAGGCGTTCGTCGGCGCGCACGGTGAGCACGAGTTCGCTAGCATCTGACCACGTGTGGCCCTCGACCAGCCCCGGATCACCCGTGGGTTGCCCATGACCGCCGCCGCCGCCGCGGCGCCGGCCA
>NZ_LZJW01000138.1 GCF_001667885.1 Mycobacterium scrofulaceum
GCACGCGGTGAGCGCCCTGGCCATCACCGGCGGCGACACCCCGCCCCCGGCCCGCATCGTGCTGCTGTCCGACGGCGGGGAGAACAAGCCGTCCAATCCCAGCGACCCGCACGACGGGGCCTACACGGCGGCGCGGCTGGCCCGGGACGAGGGCGTGCCCATCTCGACGATCTCGTTCGGCACCAAGACCGGCGAGATCGAGATGGACGGGCAGCGCGTCGCCGTCCCGGTCTCGACGACCAGACGCTGCAGAAGATCTGCGAGATCACCGACGGCCAGGCGTTCCACGCCGACAGCCTGGAGTCGCTGAAGAACGTCTACTCGACCCTGCAGCGCCAGATCGGCTACGAAACCGTCAAGGGCGATGCCAGCCTGGCCTGGATGCTGCTGGGGGCGGTCGCCTTGGCGAGCGCGATCCTGGCCGGCCTGTTCCTGAACCGCCGGCTGCCGTCCTGAGCGATCAGACCGGCAGCCGCCGGTTGATCAGCAGCGCCAACGCCGTCGCGATCAGGGCGGTGATCACGCCCAGGCGCAGCCACCCGGCGCTGCCCGGCCCCGCCACGGTGCGATAGCCGATGTCCTTCTCGATCGCGTTGTAGCTCTTGTTGAGCTCGGCGATGTTGCTGGCGGTGTAGGACTGCCCGCCGGAAAGCTTGGCGATGGTCTTCATCTGGTCCGTCGAGACCGGGACGGCGACGCGCTGCCCGTCCATCTCGATCTCGCCGGTCTTGGTGCCGAACGAGATCGTCGAGATGGGCACGCCCTCGTCCCGGGCCAGCCGCGCCGCCGTGTAGGCCCCGTCGTGCGGGTCGCTGGGATTGGACGGCTTGTTCTCCCCGCCGTCTGGA
>NZ_LZJW01000139.1 GCF_001667885.1 Mycobacterium scrofulaceum
CGAGTGTGCTGACACCTAATTCGAGCGATTTCGCGAAGGCCCGCAACGACTCCTCGGTGGTCTCCCCGCGTCCGCCGGGGATCCGCAGTACCCCTACGTGGGAAAGCTGGTGCACGAGCTGACCCTGCCCCAGATCCGCACGCTGGACTGCGGCCGGCGGCTGGCCGAGTTTCCGGACGCCGAGGTGGTGCGCGGCAACAAGATAGCCGTCCTGCCGGAGGTGTTCGCCCTCGCCGATTCCTACCGCGCCGCCGTGCGCTACAACATCGAGACCAAGGTGGCCGCCGATCGCCCCGGCACTTCGGCCGAGCCACAACAATTCGTCGACGTGATTTTGGCGGCCGTCAGGTCGGCCGGCAAGGTCGGCCAGGTCGAGATCCAGAGCTTCGACTGGCGGACCCTGGCGTTGGTTCGCCGGGCGGAGCCGTCAATCCCGTTGGTGGCCTTGTACAACGAGGAAACCTGGGCGCCCGGTTCGCCATGGCTGGCGGGGGAGAACCCCGCCGCCATTGGCGACCCGATGATCGGGGCGAAGCTGGTAGGCGCGGACATCGTCTCGCCCCGGTACCAGCTCGTCACCGGCAGACCGTACGTCGATCGCGCGCATACCCTTGGGCTGCAGGTGATCCCGTGGACGGTCGACGATGCGGCCACCATGCGCGAACTGATCGCCGATGGGGTCGACGGGCTCATCACCGACTATCCGACGCTATTGCGCGGGGTGCTGGCCGAATTCGGAATGCCGCTGCCACCCGCCTACCGCCGCACTTAGCGTCAGGACGCCGCTTTCACCAGGGTCTGCGCGGGCACGACCCGGGCATCGAAGTCGGATCGGCGCGCGCGGGCTGCGCGCCAGATCATGTTGGGGCGCAACAGTCGCGTCGCCGGGTCGACCAGCGAGGTGACTCTGATGAACTGATTCAGCGCGGCGGTGTCGGTTTCGGCCGCGGTGAGCACCCGATCGACGTATCTGTTGAACAGCCGTGCGACCAGCGGTGGTGTGCCATGGATCTCGGGCAGGGCGAGGTCGGGGTTGGTCGACAGCTGCCAGGCCTGGCGGATCGGCGCCGCCGCGGCACGGAAGAAGCGTCGCGCCAAATCGTCGCTGCCGGCGGACAGGCAGTCGCGCAGCGCCAACGCCTCGAGCGCGGCGACCGTCATGCCCTGGCCGTAGACCGGGTTGAAGCTGCAGATCGCGTCGCCGATGACCAGCAGGCCCTCGGGGAAGCGCCGCAGCTTGTCGTAGCGGCGCCACCGACTGCACGGCATCCGGTGGCGCACCGGTTCCCCGATCGGTTCGGCAGCGCGCACCGCGGCGAGCAGATGGGCCGGCGCGCAGTCCGCGACGAAATCGCACATCTCCGCAAGATCGAGCGCCGCAGGCTCGTGGCCGGCCACTCCCATCACCGTGAGGAGCCATTTGTCGTTCTCGCAGTGCAGCAGGCCGCAACCCCTGGGCCTGCCCGGCACGATCCCGACGAGGAAGCCGAGCTCGCGCGGCACCTCTTCCGTCATGCGCAGCGCCTGGCTCGCGTAGGTCAGCTGGACTTCGACGCGATCCTCACGCGGGCGGTCGTACCCCAAGTGGTCCAGCCAGGTCGGCGTGCGGGCGGCGCGCCCGGTGGCGTCGACGACCAGGTCGGCGGGCAGCGTGGTGGGCTCGCCGGTGCGTCCGCAGACCACCCGCACGCCAGTGACGCGGCGGCGGTCCAGGGTCGACACCGGGCCCAGGATGACGTGCTCGTCGAGCAACGAGACGTTGGGAATCTCGCGCAACCGGGTGCGGACGTGATCTTCGAGGAAGGGCCGCGTCGCGCTGTAGGCGGTCAGCCCGGTGGCGCTGCCGCGCCGCGCCACCAGATGCCCGCCGATGTCGTAGTAGAGCTCGGAGAGATCGTGGCCGTCGAAGAAGTGCGCGCCGTCGCGAACCATCTCATCGAGGACGCCGGGGAACATCCCCTCGATCGCCCGCGCTCCGCGGGCCAGCAGGGCGTGCAGATGCCTGCCCTGCGGCACGCCCCGGCGGGCGGCGTGAGCGTCGGGGAGCGGGTCACGCTCGACGACCGTCACGGTGTCGTAGAAGTCGGCGAGCGTCCGCGCGGCCAGCAAACCGGCCATGCTCGCCCCCAACACCACCGCGTGACCGCCGATCTTCGCCTTCATGTCGGACATGGCACTCCGCCTTTCTGACCGCTGACTGACAAACGTCATGCTCACAGCGCTCGGTGGGGGCCGATAGCGTAGTCGGCTACGCGAGTTGTGACCGCGCGCTGCGCACCGGCCGGTCAACGCGGACGCGAAACGGTGGCAATCCGGCCCGCGCGGTGCCGCCGCGCGGCTATAGTCGCCGCGTGATCGGCGGCGACCTGCTGATTGGGCGTGACGGCGAGTTGGCAACCATTCGCCGCGCCCTGAGCGGAGCTGACCAGCATTCCGGGGTGTTGATCGCGGGCGCCGCCGGGGTCGGCAAGACCCGGCTGGCCCGTGAAGCGCTGCGGCGGGCCGGGGCGTCGGGCGAACGGATTCAGTGGATCGTGGGCACCCAATCGGCCCGGGCGCTGCCCCTCGGGGCGTTCATCGGCCTATTGGGCGAGGGCATGTCGGATCCGCTGACCAACGTCCGGCGCGTGATCGAGTCGTTTGTGGCGCGGCAACGTCGCGGGCGCGTGGTGGTGGGAGTCGACGACGCGCACCTGCTGGATGGGTTGTCCGCGCTGGTGATTCACCAGCTCGCACAGACCGGCGGGGCGCGGCTGGTGGTCACGGTGCGCTCCGGCAGCGAAGAGCCCGATGCGGTCACGGCGCTGTGGAAGGACGGTTTGCTCTCTCGCCTGGATTTGGAGCCGCTGTCGGCCGCGGCCACGCGCGAGGTGATCGAGCGCACGCTCGGCGGTCCGGTCGATGCGCGCTGCGCGGACCGGTTCCGGCGGCTCACCGGTGGCAACACGCTGTTTTTGCGGCAGCTGCTGAGCGACCAGATGGCGGCCGGCCGGGTGCGGCAGGTGGCCGGGGTCTGGATGTGGGATGGTGACGTCGCTGTCTCGGCCAGCTTGTATGAAACGGTCGGACGACAGCTTGGTCGCCTGACCCCGCCGCTGGCGCTGGTGGTCGACACGCTGTCGCAGTGTGAGCCATTGCCCGTTGATTTGTTGTGCGACTTGGTGTCTCGCGAGGAGTTGGTGGCGGCCGAGGCGATGGGCCTGGTAAACGTCGAGCGCACCGCCGGCGGGCTGATGGCCAGGCTCGCGCACCCGCTGTTCGGTGAGCTTCGCCGCGCGAGCGCGGGCGAGATGTATTTGTCGAAGGTGCGGGGCCGGTTGGCGACCCGGCTGGCGCAGGACGGTGACGCCGACATGCAGGCGACGGTGCGCCGGGCGTTGCTGAGCCTCGAGTCGGACCTGGACCCGCAACCCGAGCTGTATCTGGAATCGGCACGGCACGCGATGACATTGCTGGATCTTCAGTTGGCCGACCGGCTCGCCAACGCCGCGGAGCGGGCCGCGGCGCCGGGGGCCGCCGGGGTGCGGGCGATGAACCTGATACTGCTCGGCCGCGGCGAGCAGGCCGAGGAGGCGTTGAGCGCGATCACCGAAAGCGATCCGCCGGATCGCCACCATTGGGCGACCTTGCGCGCGGCCAACCTGGTCTGGATGCTCGGCAGGCCGGCGGACGCCGCCGCGATCCTCGACGAGCTGGCGGCGGCCGACGAGAAGCCGGGTCAGGTCGCCGAGCGGTTAGCGGTACAGGCGTGCCTGGATGCGGTGGCCGCACGCTGCGAGGTCGCCGCCGAAAGGGCAAGGACCGCACTGGATTCGGACCCGCTACCGGACTTCCACGCGATGATGGCGTCGCTGGCGTTGGTCATGGCGATGGGCGCGTTGGGGCGGGTCGACTGCCTGGCCACCGTCGCCGATCAGGCGCTGCGCCGCGCGACTACGTCGTTCGAGGCGTCACACATGCGGTTCTGGTTCGGCGCGGTGTATGGCCGGGCCTGCCGGTTGACGGGCCGGATCGACGAATTCGTGCGCTTCGCAAAGGAAGTGGCCGACTCGGCGCGCGACATTCCGGGGCTGGCCTACGCGAACCTGGCCCTGCTGCTCGGGAATGCCGACTTGGCCCGCGGGGCGGTGGCGGACGCGGTGCGGCTGGTGCATGAAGCGCTTGCCGGGGCGCAAATACACGCGACCACAAGCGGTTTGCGCCCGGCCAGCTACTTCGCGCTGGCCGAGGCGCACGGCAAGCTCGGGCACGCGGTGGAGGCGAACGACGCGGTCGCGGGAGCGCGGTCCTGCGTGCCGGCCGACTACCTGTTCATGCATACCGGCCTGTCGCTGGCCGATGGGTGGGCGCTGGCGGCGAGTGGTCGCCCGGGAGAGGCCGTCGCGACGGCGCAGGCGGCCGCCCGAGTCGCCCGCGACCGCGGCCAGCCGACCCACGAACTGGCCTGCATACAGGCCGCGGCGCAGTGGGGGGATGCCTCGGGGGCGGCGCGGGCCCGCGCCCTGGCCGACGCGCTGGCGCTGCCGCTGGCCGATGCCATCGCTTCGCACACCGAGGCCCTGCGCGCCGGGAACGGCGAAGGCCTCCTGGCGGTTTCGGCGGCCTACCGCACGATCGGTGACCGGGCCGCGGCCGCCGACGCGGCCGCGCAGGCCTCCGCCGCGTTCATCGAGGGACAGCAACACAAGCGCGGGCTTTATGCGTCGGCGCTGGCCGGCGAACTGGCCGAGGAGTGTGGCGGCTTGTGCACGCCGGCATTACGGACTCCGGCGGGCCTCAAACTCTCGGGCCGCCAGCGCGACGTCATCGAACTCGTCGTGGCCGGCCTGTCCAACCGCCAGATCGCCGAGAAGCTGGTGATGTCGGTACGCACCGTGGAGGGCCACGTCTACCGCGCCTGTCAGCGGGTGGGCGCCCAGTCCCGCGAGGAACTCGCGTCGATCATCCGGTCAGGACCGGGGTCTGACTGAACCACCGCGGTGGAGTAGTCGACTACTCGTGCGCACAACGGAAATCGGCCATAGCGTTGCGATCCCCAACGAGAAAAGGAGATCGCGATGAAGTACGTAGTGGCGTGGACATACCGCCTGAACGGCACGGCGGCCGAGAACGACGAGAGCCTGCGACGGGGCCTGGCCGCGTACTCAAAGTGGTCGCAACCGCAGACCACGACGTATCACCAGTTCGTCGGCCGCATCGACGGCGGCGGCGGATTCGCGGTGGTGGAATCCGACAACCCGGCCGATTTGGTCGAGACCACAAGCCAATTCGCCACGATCCTGGATTACCAGATCTATCCCGTGGTGGACATCGCCGAAGCCGCGCAGGCGCTGCAGCAGGGCGTGGAATTCAGGGAGGCGATCGGCTAGGCGCCGAGCAGCCGTGCCGACGCCCAGAGTGCGAGCACCGCGAGCACCAGGGAAACCGGCACGGTACACACGCCGAGGCGGGTGTATTCGCCGACACCGGCGTCGACGTCGTGCTGGCGAAGCACCCGCCGCCACAACAGGTTCGACAGTGAACCGACGTAGGTCAGGTTCGGTCCGATGTTGACGCCGAGCAGGACGGCCAGAATGGCGACCGGCCCGCTCGGCGCGACCAGTGGCAGCAGCACCAGGGTGGCGGGCAGATTGTTCACCACGTTGGCCAGCACGGCGGCCACCGCCGCGATGGCCAGCAGCGCCGGCAACGTGGAACCGGATGGCAGCACCGCCGACATCGCCTTGTCCATCCCGTTGACCATGACCGCCCGCACGACCACACCCAGCGCGAGCACGAACACCAGAAACGACACGTGGGCCGACCGCGCGATGTCGATCACCGACGTATGCCGACGGCTCAGGCTGCGCACCGCCAGCACCGCCGCGCCGGCGAGCGCCACCCAGGCCGGGTCCACGCCGACGGACTGGGCGACGGCGAAGCCGGCCAGCGTCAGCCCTACGACGACCAGCACCAGCACCGGCGGCCGCGGCGCGGGCCCCGGTTCCTCCGGATGGGGCTGCACGCGCAGGTCGCGGGCGAAGAACCACCGGAAGACCGCGTACAACGTGATCACCACGCCCACCCACGGCAACGCCATCAACAGGGTGAACCGGATGAACGAAACGTTGGCGGTGTGGAACGCAAGCAGATTGGTCAGATTGGA
This sequence comes from Mycobacterium scrofulaceum, assembly GCF_001667885.1. Classification (GTDB taxonomy): domain Bacteria; phylum Actinomycetota; class Actinomycetes; order Mycobacteriales; family Mycobacteriaceae; genus Mycobacterium; species Mycobacterium scrofulaceum_C. The sequence goes on from NZ_LZJW01000139.1 coordinate 6,146, forward strand.
GACCGGCAGCAGCAGGGAGGCGCCGTTGGCTAGGTGCGCGGTGGCGTAGGCGTACGGGCGCACCGGCGTCCGCAGCCGACGCACGGCGGCCAGCACCACCGGCGTCAGCAACACCACCGCGGTGTCCAGGCTCAGCACGGCGGTGATCAACGACGCGATGACGAACACCCGCCGCAGCAGGCCCCCCGACCCGACGCTCCCGCGCGTGATCGCCGCACCCGCCGCCTCGAAAAGGCCCTCGTCGTCGCACAGCTTGGCGAGCACCAGCACCGCACCCAGAAACCCGACCACCCCCGCGAGCCCGGCCACCTCCTCGACCGCCTGATGCACCGATATCGCGCCGACCGCGATCAGGATGAGGGCCGCGGGAACCGCCGCCACGGCCTCCGGCAAGCCCCGCGGGCGCACCACGGCGAAGGCCAGGACGGCAGCGAGCAGCACCAGCGCAAGTGTCAAAGTCAATGTATCGAAACCGTTTCAGGCCCAGGGGTTTTCGCGTCGCCACACGGTCGGAAGGTGCAGCGCCACACCGTCCTGTGCGGCCAACTCGTCGAGGATACGGATGGAGGAGTCCAGGTCATCGCCCGCGTAGGGCAAGGCCCGCAGCGGTTTTGACAGCGGCCGGAAGAAATCGTCCCAGTGAATCATGATCACCCGGCGCGCCCCCACCGCGCGCACGGTCTCGGTCCAATAATCGGTCAGGTATGACCTCGGCTGTAGTCCCAACTGCCCGACGGACAGGTAGGCGGCGTCGGCGCGGTGACCCGCCAGCGCGCCCTTGACGAATCCGGCGCTGCCCTGGATCAGCAGCCGCCGGCCCGTCGGCCGATGGTGGACCAGCGTCGACCAGGACTCGCCGCAGCGGTAGGCGGACGCCTTGACCGGCGGGGTGAGCGGCGCGTCGATCGTGCCGGGAAACCGGTCCGGCGGGCAATGGTGGGATTCCACCAGCGTCACGTCGTAAGCGCCCAACGGGATTGGCTCGCCGCTGGCGGCGATCACGAGACGGTCCTCGGGCAGCCCGTAGCCGCGCCCGACGTTGGCCGCCGACCGTCCGCCCACCAGTCGCGCACCGGTGCGGTCGGCGACGAGCGCGGAGTCCAGCGCGTGGTCGATGTGGGTGTGCACCGGGACGACGGCCTCGAGCGCGGACACCTTGGCCCGCGACAGGCAGCCGTCCACGCGGGCCGGCGACGGCGCGACCTTGCCGGCGGCCACCCGCGCCAGGCTCGGCCGGGAGAAGTAGCCGTCGGTCAGCAGCGCCGACGAGCCGTCGTCGATCAGCAGCGTCGCCACGCCCATCCACGTCACCGCTAGGGACCCGGCTTCGGCGGCTGGCGCGTCGAACCGATGTGCGTACCGCGCGATGTCGGGCCGGCCGAGTTTGAGCCGCATCAGGCGAACGCCCCGAGCTCGACGCCCGCGGCCGCAAGTCCATCGCGCACGGCCGTCGCGATTTGCACGGCGCCCGGCGAATCGCCATGCACGCAAACCGATTCCACGGTGACCGTGATCGGTGTGCCGTCGACGGCGGTGACCCGGCCGGAGGTCACCATGCCCACGACGCGATCGGCGATCGCCGGCGGGTCGTGCAGCACCGCGCCCGGTTCGCGGCGGGAAACCAACTGGCCGTCCGGCCGGTACGCGCGGTCGGCGAACGCCTCGGCCACCGTGCGCAGGCCGCGCTGCGAGGCTTCGTCGAAGAACGCCGAACCGGCCATGCCCAGCACCGGCAGCGCCGGGTCCACCATCCGCACCGCCTCGGCGACCGCCGCCGCCTGGTCGTGGTTGGTCACCATCGTGTTGTACAGCGCGCCATGGGGTTTGACGTAGGACACCGCGGAACCGGCCGCGCGCGCGATCGCCTGCAGCGCGCCGATCTGATATACGACGTCGGCGACCAGGTCCTCGGCGGCGACATCGATGAACCGCCTGCCGAACCCGGCCAGATCGCGATAGCTCACCTGCGCCCCGATGCGGACGCCGCGCTCGGCGGCCGACCGGCAGACCCGCAACAGGCCGGCGGGGTCCCCGGCGTGAAACCCGCACGCCACGTTGGCGCTGGTGACGATCCGCAGCATGGCGTCGTCATCACCCAGGCGCCAGACGCCGAAGCTCTCGCCCAGGTCGGCGTTGAGGTCGATACCGGCCACCCGCCCAGCTTATGGGGCGGCGCCGCCGCCGTTCGGGGAGGCGGTCGCCTTCGGAGTCGCTACCGGGTGACGACCGCGGCCGCGATCTGCTGGGCGACGTCGACCGCGGCGGCGCCGGGCAGGAAGGACCCGCAGGCGGCCACGTCGATGACGACGTTGTTGCGCGCGGTCAACGCGCGCTGGCACCGCCAACCGTCTTCGCTGCCTTGCTGCTCCTCGGACGTGCTGAGCGTGCCGCTGACCTTGTGGGAATCGGCCACCGCCCACGCAATCTCGGGCTGCCCCGGAGGGTGGTCGACGAATCGGCGATTGGCGCAGGCGGACCACCTCCGCACCGATGCGTCGTAGAACGCGTTGGCCTGCCGGGCCGTGGGGTAGGCGATCACGGCCTGGTTGACCGAGTCGTTGCGCACGTTCGGGTCGTCATAGCTGTCGTCCAGTCGCTCACCGCGCACCGCGGTCCAGCCGGTGTCGGCGTATACCGCCTGCTGGGCGGGCCCAGCCATGGCCAGGCAGCTCTTCTCACTGAACGTCTGGCTGGAGTCCCACATGTCCTGGGTGCGATACCGGATCCGCATTCCCGCACCCAGGATGTCGTTGATCCTTCTGTCGTCGAGCAGCAGGGCGTCCAGGGCGGTGACGGCCACCGGGGCCTGCGATAGCGGACCGCGGGTGTCCGCGGGCGCGGCGTTTCCGCCGACGAGGGTGGTGCAGCCCGCCGTGAGGGCACACACCGCCGACTGCAGGACGATCGCGAATTGGCTACGCACCAGAGCCTTTCGGACGCGGGCCCGTCTGTGCCGACCAGCTTAGGCGGCGACCTCCTGTCGGCGCCCCAGCAACCAGCAGACCAGGTAAATCAGGAAGGAGATCCCCGCGACGAAGACGGACACCGGGACGCCGGGCGCCAGCGACAGCACGATGCCGCCGACGGCGGAGACCTCGGCGAAGACGATTGAGGTCACCATCGCCGCCGCCGGCGAGGCCACCACCCGGGCGGCGGCCGCCGCCGGCGTGATCAGCAACGACATCACCAGCAGTGCGCCGACGATCTGCACGGCCTGCGCGGCCACCACGCCGACCAGCGCGGCGAACACGATGCCCAGCGCCCGAACCGGCACGCCGCGCGCCGCCGCGACGTCGGGGTCGACGGTGGCGAACAACAGCGGTCGGTAGCACGTCGCGACGACGGCCACGACGAGCAGGCACACCAGCGCGAGCATGCCGAGCCCGGTGTAGCCGACGCCGACGATCTGTCCGGTGAGCAACGCGAAGCTCGTCGCCGTCCGGCCGGGGTAGAGGTAGATGAACAGCACCGCCAAGCCCAGCCCGAAGGCCAGCACCACGCCGATGACCGAGTCGCGCTCGCGGGCCCGCCGGCCCAGCACGCCGAACAGCGCGGCCGCCAAAGCGCTGCCGACCAGGGCGCCCACCCCCACCTCGACGCCGACCAGCAGCGCGAAAGCCGCTCCGGTCAAAGACAATTCACTGGAGCCGTGCACGGCGAACGACATCTGCCGCATCACGATGAACGGCCCGATCAGCCCGGCGACCAATCCCAGCAGGGCGGCGGCGAGCAGGGCTTGCTGGACGAAGTCGTGGCGCAGCAGGTGGGCGGTGACGTCGAAGTCGAGCAGGTGGGCCAGCACGCCGGTGAGTCGGTGATTCACGGGTGGGTCCAGTCGGTCGTCTCGCCGACCACCACGTAGCGGTCTTTGACCTTCACCACCGCGATGTCGGCTTGGTACAGCGTCGAGAGCGTCTCGGTGGTCATCACCTCGTCGACGGTGCCGATCCGGAATCGTCCGTCCACCAGATAAAGCAGCCGGTCCACGTAGGGCAGGATCGCGTTCAGGTCGTGGGTGACGACGATGACGGCGGTCGCGGCAGCGCGGCGGCGGCGGTCGATGAGCGCGGACACCAGCTTGGCGTTCGCCGGGTCCAGGGCCAGCAGCGGCTCGTCGCACAACAGCAGCATGGGGTCGCTGACCAGCGCCTGCGCGACGCGGATCCGCTGCAGCTCGCCGCCGGACATCACGCCCACCCTGACGTCGGCCAGATGCTCGGCGTTGACCTGTCGCAGCGCCTCGGCCACCATCTCGCGGCGGCGGGCCCGGTCGGCGGATCTCGGCGGCATGCCGCCCCAACGATGCCCGTCGACGCCCAGCCGAACCAGGTCGCGTCCCCGGAGCATCACGTCGTGGTCCATCGGCCGGTGCTGCGGCACGTAGCCGACGCGGCCGCTACCGGAGTGCATCGGCCGTCCGTCCACCAGCGCGACGCCGGCGGACAGCGGCAACTGCCCCAGTAGCACCTTGAGCAGTGACGTCTTGCCGCTGCCGTTGGGGCCGAGGACGGCGATGAATTCGCCGGGCGACACCGACAGGTCGAGGTGGTCCCACAGCACCCGGTCACCGAACGCCAGCCGGGCGCCGCGCAGCGAGACGGTATGCGGTTGGCTTTCGACGGCGGGGACCGCGTCGAGGCTCACGGTTGCACTGACCGACGCGACTGGAGCGCGGCCAGCAGCTGGTTGACCGTGTTGCGCTGCCACGTCAGGTAATCCGTGCCGTCGGGCATCGTCTCGCTCACTTCGGTGACCGGCACGCCCGCGCGTCGCGCGGCGTCGCGCACGCCGTTGATCGCGGGGGTCGACGTCTGCGGATTGACCAGCACCGCCGCGACCTGATGGTGGTCGATCAGGTCGAGGACGAACGCCATGTCGGCGGGCGAGGGGTCCGTCTCGTTCTCGTTGGCCGCGGTGAAGGCGGCCGGCGTGCGGTTGACCAGACCGGACGCCGCCAGCAGGTAGTAGGCGACCGGTTCGGTCGCGACGACGCCGGTGCCGGGGAAGGCGCTGGCGATGGCGTGTTCGGAGATGGTGATCGCGTCGGCGCCGCGGCAGAACGCGGCCGCATTGGCCCGGTAGTCGGCGGCGTTGGCGGGGTCGATGGCGGCGACCCGGTCGGCGATGGCGAAGGCGACCGATTTGGCGACGTCGAGGTCGTAGAAGACGTGCTCGTTGGCCGGTTGCTCCGCCGAGTCGTTGTGGAACGAGTAGGCGCCGATCGCTTTGACGCCGGGGTGCTCGGCCAGCACCTGGTCCACCCAGGGGTCGTAACCGCCGCCGTTGTACACCACCAGGCTGGCGTCGGTGATGGCCGCGGCGTCCGCGGGGCTGGCTTGGTAGGAGTGCGGGTCGGTGTCGCCCCCGGTCAGGATCGACTTGACCGCCAGGTGCCGGCCGGTGATCGCGCTTGCCACGCTGCCCCAGACTCCGGTGGAGGCCACGACCGCGGCCGCCCGCGGGTGTGCCGGGCCGCCGCAGCCCGTGACGGCGGCCAGCATGACCAGCACGGCGGGCAGCCAGCGCCGCGTGCCGGCCACCGCGATTCGTCCCCGCGTCAGCGCCATGCGTACGTCCGATGTCCTCTCGCCGGCCGGTCGGCCGACCCATAATACTAATGAAAATCGTTTCCATTACAAAGCGGCGAGTGGAGCGCGCTTAGGCGCACATGCGGATTCGCTGTAGCGTCACCGACTGTGGGTCCCGCATCGCGCCGGCGTGCGACTCTGGCATCGTTGGCGGACGAACTGAAGGTTTCGCGCACCACCATCTCGAACGCGTTCAACCGGCCGGATCAACTCTCCGCCGACCTACGTGAACGCGTGCTCGCGACCGCCAAGCGGCTGGGCTACGCGGGTCCGGACCCGGTGGCGCGGTCGCTGCGCACCCGTAAGGCGGGCGCGGTCGGCCTGGTGATGGCCGAGCCGCTGCCCTACTTCTTCAGCGACCCGGCGGCGCGGGACTTCGTCGCCGGGGTCGCGCAGTCCTGCGAAGAGCTGGGGCAGGGCCTGCTGCTGGTGGCCGTCGGGCCCGGCCGCAGCATCCAGGACGGCACGGGGGCGGTGCTCGGCGCCGGTGTGGACGGCTTCGTGGTGTATTCGGTTTGCGACGAGGACCCGTACCTACAGGTCGTCTTGCAGCGCCGGTTGCCGGTCGTGGTCGTCGACCAGCCGAAGGGGCTCACCGGTGTGTCCCGAGTGGGGATCGATGACCGGGCGGCGATGCGGGAGCTGGCCGACTACGTGCTCGGGCTGGGGCACCGCGAGATCGGGCTGCTGACCATGCGGCTGGGCCGCGACCGCCGGCAGGGGTTGGTCGACGGCGAGCGGTTGCGGTCGCCGGCGTTCGACGTGCAGCGCGAACGCATCATCGGCGTGTGGGAGGCGATGACGGCCGCCGGCGTCGACCCCGACACGCTGACCGTGGTGGAGAGCTACGAGCACCTGCCGGAGTCCGGGGGAACCGCCGCCAAGGTGGCCCTGGAGGCCAATCCGCGGATCACCGCGCTGATGTGCACGGCGGACGTCTTGGCCCTGTCGGCCATGGATTACCTTCGCGCACATGGCATTTACGTGCCCGGCCAGATGACCGTCACCGGTTTCGACGGCGTGCCCGATGCGATCGGGCGAGGGTTGACCACGGTGGCGCAGCCGAGCCTGCAGAAGGGCCGCCGGGCGGGGGAGCTGTTGCTGCGTCCGCCGCGGTCGGGCCTGCCGGCCGTCGAGGTCCTGGACACCGAGCTGATCCGCGGCCGCACCGCCGGTCCGCCGGCCTAGCGCCGATCCCCGGCTACGAGTCCTGGTCCCCGATCAGCAACCGCACGGCCAGGTCCAACCGCTTGCTGACGTCGGTGGCCGACGCTCGCCGGGTGAGCCAGGCGAGCAGGTTGGACAGCCACACGTCCGAGATCACCCGGGCGATGTGGTACTGGTCCTCGGTCGGTTCGCCGTCGGCCATGGCCCGGGCGAACATGGAGTCGATCAGCTTCTCGACCTGGTCGACCTCGCTGGCCGCCGACGCGTCGGCGAAGACGTAGGCGCGCGTCATGGCCTCGGTCAGCAGGGGATTGCGCTGCATCGCGCGGTTGAGCTTGCCGACCATGAAGTTCAGCCGCTGAAACGGCGTGCCCCCGGCGACCGACGACCGGTCGGTCTTGGCGTCGATGCGGCTGAACTCCCGCCCCAGCGCAGACACCAGCAGGTGCACCTTCGACGGGAAGTACCGGTACAGCGTCCCCACCGCCACGTCGGCGCGGTCCGCGACGGCGCGCATCTGGACCGCCTCGTAGCCGCCCTTCGACGCGATCGCCATGGTGGCGTCCAGGATCCGCTTGCGGCGTTCCCGCTGTGCTTCCGAGCCGAGTTCCGACTCCGCCAGTACCGCCACGTTCATCACCTCACGCGGCTGCGAGTCAGAACCGCGGCTCGCGTTGGCCCTCGAGTTGGCACTGGCTGGCATATGGCGGGTTGCTCCTGTTCCTGGCGGCTCGCTTGCAAACGATACGCATGCTGAGTGTGAATTTCCCACCTCCGTACCGCCGGGACAGCCGCATGTGCTGCTGTGATGGCGTTCGACTTGACGGTCGATCGCTGGCACTATTAGAACACGTTCTAGTCAGCGACGAGGCCGGTTGCGCAGCGACCCGAGCCGAGCAGGAGAATCGAGAGCTAGGGGTCGTAGGCCCCGAGTCACGTCGAGTCAAAGGACGCGGAGGTCCCGAGGGTGGTAGCGACCGTCACAGACGAGCAGTTCGCCGCGCGCGCCCTGGTGCGCGACTGGGCCCGCAACTCGACGTCGGGGCCGGGCGGGACGACGGCGATCCGCGAGGTCGAGCAGGGGGACGCCGACGCCTGGCGCCCCGTCTTCGCCCGCCTCGCCGACCTGGGCATCTTCGGCGTCGCGATCGCCGAGGAGCACGGCGGCGCCGGCGGCAGCGTGGAGGACCTGTGCGCCATGGTCGAGGAGGCGGCCAAGGCGCTGGTTCCCGGCCCGGTCGCGACCACCGCCCTGGCGACGCTCGTCGTCACCGATCCCGAGTTGCTGGCGGCACTGGCCGCCGGCGAACGCTTCGCCGGGCTGGCGCTGGAAGGCGACGCCCGGTTCGACGGCGAGCGCGCGTCGGGAACGCTGCCCTTGGTGCTCGGCGCGGCCGACGGCGGTGTGGTCCTCGTGCCGGCCGACGGAACGTGGCTCCTCGTCGACACCGAGAGCGACGGTGTGCGGGTCGAGCCGCTGGAGGCGACCGACTTCTCCCGCCCGTTGGCCAGGGTGGTGCTGACGTCGGCGCCGGCCGCCGTCGTGTCGGATTCGCGTCAGCGCGTCGACGAACTGGCGGCCACCGTGCTCGCTGCCGAGGCGGCGGGCCTGACCCGGTGGGCACTGGAGACGGCCGTCGACTACGCGAAGGTCCGCGAGCAGTTCGGCAAGCCCATCGGCAGCTTCCAGGCCGTCAAGCATTTGTGCGCCGAGATGCTCTGCCGCGCCGAGCAGACCGAGGTGGCCGCCGCCGACGCCGCCCGCGCCGCGGCGGAGCGCGATCCGGACCAGTTCTCCATCGCGGCCGCGCTGGCCGCGAGCATCGGCATCACCGCCGCCAAGGCCAATCTCAAGGACTGCATCCAGGTGCTCGGCGGCATCGGCTGCACCTGGGAGCACGATGCGCACCTCTACCTGAGGCGGGCGCACGCCATCGGCCGGTTCCTCGGTGGGCCCGAACGCTGGCTACGCCGGGTCACCGAGCTGACCCAGGGCGGCGTGCGCCGCCGCCTGGGGATCGACCTCACCGACGTCGAGGGCCAGCGCGCCGAGATCGCCGCGGCCGTCGCCGAAATCGCCGCGCTGCCCGAAGAGAAGCGGCAGGCGGCGCTCGCCGACGCCGGGCTGCAGGCGCCGCACTGGCCGGCGCCGCACGGTCGTGGCGCGTCACCGGCCGAACAGTTGCTGATCGATCAGGAACTGGCAGCGGCCGGCGTGGCCCGACCGGATCTGGTCATCGGTTGGTGGGCGGCGCCGACGATTCTCGAGCACGGCACGCCGGAGCAGATCGAGCGCTTCGTGCCGGGCACCCTGCGCGGTGAATTCCTTTGGTGTCAGCTGTTTTCCGAGCCGGGAGCCGGTTCGGACCTGGCGTCGCTGCGCACCAAGGCGGTTCGTGGTGAGGGGGGCTGGCTGCTCACCGGGCAGAAGGTGTGGACGTCGGCGGCCCACAAGGCCCGGTGGGGTGTGTGCCTGGCGCGCACCGACCCCGACGCCCCGAAGCACAAGGGCATCACCTACTTCCTGGTGGACATGCGCTCGCCGGGCATCGAAATCCGCCCGCTGCGCGAGATCACCGGTGACTCGCTGTTCAACGAGGTCTTTTTGGACAACGTGTTCGTGCCCGACGAGCTGGTGGTCGGCGCGGTGAACGACGGCTGGCGGCTCGCCCGGACGACGCTGGCCAACGAGCGGGTCGCGATGGCCACCGGCACCGCGCTGGGCAACCCGATGGAGGAGCTGCTCAAGGTGCTGGGCGAGCTCGACCTGGACGCGGCGCAGCAGGACCGGCTCGCGCGGTTGATCGTCATCGCCCAGACCGGCGCGCTGCTCGACCAGCGGATCGCCCAGCTCGCGGTCGGTGGGCAGGACCCGGGGGCGCAGTCCAGCGTCCGCAAGCTCATCGGGGTGCGCTACCGGCAGGCGCTGGCCGAGTACATGATGGACGTCTCCGAGGGCGGCGGGCTGGTCCGCAATCACGCGGTATACGACTTCCTGAACACCCGCTGCCTCACCATCGCCGGCGGCACCGAGCAGATCCTGCTCACCGTGGCCGCCGAGCGGCTCCTCGGGCTACCCCGCTGACGGGCTCTGCGAAGAATCCGCCGAGATTGCCACCAGGGTCGTGGATTTCACGAGATCACGACCGCGGGTGCAATATCGGCGGCTTAGAGAACCTCAGGAGAACGTCGTCTGCGCGCAGGTGCTCGGCGACGTGATGTTGACCCCGGGGTAGACCACCTGGATGTGGGTGCACACGATGACGTTGTTGTCGGTCTTGGGCTGACCGGTCTGCCAATCGGTGGAATCGATGCGCCCGGTCGTCTGGTACTTCTCCGGCGGCCCCTCACCGAAGTAGACGGTGGTGATCTCGTCGGACCCCATCGACTTCATCACCCGCTCGTACTGGCCGGTGGCGTGCGCGTCCAGGTAGGCCAGCCGGTTCGACGAGCGGATCTCGGTGGTCTGCCGGGCCCAGAGGCCGTTCGGGAAGCCGGTCACCCCGTCGGGGGTGAGCATGTCCGCCCCGGCGGTGAAGTCGCAGTGGCCGTCGGCCTTGAAGCAATTCAGGATGGTGCGCGTCTCGAGCTGGTTGGGCCCGTCGAGCGGGAACAACGTGGTGGCGGTGTTGCTGGCCGCGCCGGCGGCGGGGTAGGGCAGCAACGCCAACGCCGATCCGATGACCGCGCACCCGGTGATCAGTCGCTTCATGCCGCTCCCCTTTCGGTTCGCCAACCCTAAGGGTGAACCTAACCCCGCGACTATTCGTCGTAGGTGACTTCTACCGAATCAGATTCGGGGTGAGATTGACAGGCCAGGATCAGGCCGTCGTCGAGGTCTTGCTGCTCGAGCACGTCGTTGACCTCCATGCTCACCTTGCCGCTGCGCAAGGTGCACGCGCACGCGCCGCAGTGGCCCTCGCGACAGGAGAACGGCGCGTCAAGGCCCTTCGCCAGCAGGACGTCGAGCAACTTGGCGTTGCGTGGCCACGACACGGTGTGGGTTTCGCCGTCGAGCTGCACCACGGCGGTGGCCGGCGGCGAGTCGCCCGGGGCGGTGTCCTCGATCTTCACGGCCGCGAACGGGTCGGAGTCCAGCGACTTGAACACCTCGATATGCATTTGCGCCGCAGGCACTTTCAGCGTTTCCAGCGCTTCGCGGGCCGCATCCATGAACGGTCCGGGCCCACAGATGTACACCGGCCGGCCGGTATAGGGGGAGGCGAGCCTCGCGAGGGCGGCCACGCTCGGCATCCCCTGCAGCGATTCCAGCCAGTGCACCACGGTGAGCCGGTCGGGGTACTTGGCGGACAGTTCGCGCAGCGCGTCGGCGAAGATCACCGACCTGTCGTCACGATTGGCGTAGAGCAGGGTCACCTGGCCGCTGCCCTCGGCGAGGGCCGACTTGGCGATCGACATGATCGGGGTGATGCCGCTCCCCGCGGCCATCAACAAGAAGTCGTCGTCGAGCGTCTTGGGCACGAAGTTGCCCGACGGGGCCAGCACGTGGATCCGCATGCCCGCCCGCGCGTGCTCGCACAGCCAGTTGGACGCGTAGCCGTCCGCGGTCCGTTTGATCGTGACGGTCAGCGCGTCGTCGGTGAACGGCGAGCTGCACAGCGAGTAGCAGCGGGCCACCGACCCGGTGCGCTCGCTGGGAACGCGCAGCGTCAGGAATTGCCCGGGCGCATAGCGCAGCCGTTCGGGCGGGATCTCGGGATCGCCCGGCTCGTCGGGTACCGCGAACACCAGCGACCGCGCGTCGTCCGTCTCGGCGACGACCTCGGCGATCTGCAGTTCCAGCACATGGTCACCGAGCGGCTCGTCGAGGTTGGCCTCGGCCAAGACCCCATCCTCCCTCTCGTTACAACTAGAACATGTTACAGAAAAGCGGATTCGTATCGCTACCAGCCGCAGGAATACCCTGCTCGACACAAATCGGAACGTGTTCTAGTCTCTGGTGTAAGCCCGCTGAGTAAGTCTGGCCCAGGAGGCAAACTTAAGTGACGTCCATTCAACAACGTGACGCGCAGTCGGTTTTGGCCGGCATCGACGATCTGCTCCCCCGCATTCGGGAGCGCGCTCAGGCGACGGAGGATTTGCGGCGGCTGCCCGACGAGACCGTTCAGGACCTGCAGGACATCGGCTTCTTCACGCTGCTGCAACCCGAGCAATGGGGCGGCCTGCAATGCGATCCGGGCCTGTTCTACGAGGCGGTGCGACGGCTCGCCAGCGCATGCGGGTCCACCGGCTGGGTGAGCTCCATCATCGGCGTGCACAACTGGCATCTGGCGCTGTTCGACCAGCAGGCCCAGGAGGAGGTTTGGGGCGACGACCCGAACGTGCGGGTCTCGTCGTCCTACGCGCCGATGGGCGCCGGCGTGGTGACCGACGGCGGCTATCTGGTCAACGGCTCCTGGAACTGGTCGTCGGGATGTGACCACGCCACGTGGGCCTTCCTCGGCGGTCCGGTGATCAAGGACGGCCGGCCGGTCGACTTCGGCAGCTTCTTGATCCCGCGCAGTGAGTACCGCATCGACGACGTCTGGCACGTCGTGGGCCTGCGCGGCACCGGCAGCAACACCGTGGTGGTCAAGGACGTCTTCGTGCCCCGGCACCGGTTCCTGTCCTACAAGGCGATGAACGACGGCACCGCGGGCGGGTACCAGACCAACACCGCCCCGGTTTACAAGATGCCTTGGGGCACAATGCATCCCACCACGATTTCCGCGCCGATCGTCGGCATGGCCTACGGCGCGTACGACGCGCACGTGGAGCACCAGGGCAAGCGCGTGCGCGCGGCGTTCGCCGGGGAGAAGGCCAAGGACGACCCGTTCGCCAAGGTGCGCATCGCCGAGGCGGCCAGCGACATCGACGCGGCGTGGCGCCAGCTGAGCGGCAACGTCGCCGACGAGTACGCGTTGCTGTCGGCCGGCAAGGAGATCCCGTTCGAGCTGCGCGCCCGTGCCCGGCGCGACCAAGTCCGCGCGACGGGGCGTGCGATCGCTTCCATCGACCGGCTGTTCGAGGCCTCGGGCGCCACCGCGCTGGCCAATGACCAACCGGTGCAACGGTTCTGGCGTGACGCGCATGCCGGCCGGGTGCACGCGGCCAACGACCCCGAGCGGGCCTACCAGATCTTCGGAAACAACGAGTTCGGGTTGCCGCCGGGCGACACGATGGTCTAGCCGTGACGGCTATCGAAGAGCTGACGTTCGAGTCCACCTCGCGCTTCGCCGAAGTCGACGTCGACGGGCCGCTGAAGCTGCACTATCACGAGGCCGGGGTCGGCAACGACCAGACGGTGGTGCTGCTGCACGGCGGGGGGCCCGGCGCGGCCAGCTGGACCAACTTCTCGCGCAACATTCCGGTGCTGGCGCAGCGGTTTCATGTGCTGGCCGTCGATCAGCCCGGCTACGGGCTCTCCGACAAGCGCGCCGAACACGGGCAGTTCAACCACTACGCCGCGCGGGCGCTCAAGGGCCTCTTCGACCGACTCGAGCTGGGACGCGCTCCGCTGGTGGGTAATTCGCTGGGCGGGGGCACCGCGGTCCGGTTCGCCCTCGACTACCCGGACCGGGCCGGCCGGCTGGTGTTGATGGGTCCCGGCGGGCTGAGCATCAATCTGTTCGCCCCCGATCCGACCGAGGGTGTCAAACGGCTGGGGAAATTCTCGGTCGAACCCACCCGGGAGAACCTCGAGGCGTTCCTGCGGGTCATGGTCTACGACCAGAAGCTGATCACGCCGGAGCTCATCGACGAGCGGTTCGCGCTGGCCAGCACCCCGGAGTCGCTGACCGCGACCCGGGCGATGGGAATGTCCTTCGCGGGAGCCGATTTCGAGCTCGGCATGATGTGGCGCGAGGTGCACCGGCTGCGGCAGCCCGTGCTGTTGATCTGGGGCCGCGAGGACCGGGTCAACCCGCTGGACGGCGCGCTGGTCGCGCTGAAGACCATTCCGCGTGCGCAGCTCCACGTTTTCGGGCAATGTGGGCACTGGGCGCAGGTGGAGAAGTTCGACGAGTTCAACAAGTTGACCGTTGATTTCCTGGGAGGTGCGTGATGAGCATCCGTTCGCTGGGCTATCTGCGCATCGAGGCCACCGACATGGCGGCCTGGCGCGACTACGGCCTGAAGGTGCTCGGCATGGTCGAGGGCAAAGGCAACACCGAGGGCGCGCTGTACTTGCGCATGGACGACTTCCCGGCCCGGCTGGTGATCGTGCCCGGTGAGCGGGACCACCTCATGGAGGCGGGCTGGGAATGCGCCAATGCCGAAGGGCTGCAAGAGATCCGAAACCGGCTCGACGTCGAGGGCGTGCCCTACAAGGAGGCCACCGCCGCCGAGCTGGCGGATCGCCGGGTCGCCGAGATGATCCGGTTCTCCGACCCGTCCGGCAACTGCCTGGAGGTGTTCCACGGCGTCGCGCTGGAGCACCGGCGCGTGGTCAGCCCGTACGGCCACAAGTTCGTCACCGGCGAGCAGGGCCTTGGGCACGTGGTGTTGTCCACCCGCGACGACGACGAGGCGTTGCACTTCTACCGGGACGTGCTCGGCTTCAAGTTGCGCGATTCGATGCGGATGCCGCCGCAATTGGTGGGCCGGCCCGCGGACGGCGCGCCCGCGTGGCTGCGGTTCTTCGGGTGCAACCCGCGCCACCACAGCCTGGCCTTCCTTCCACTGCCGACGCCCAGTGGCATCGTGCACCTGATGATGGAGGTCGAGAACGCCGACGACGTGGGTCTGTGCCTGGACCGCGCGCTGCGCCGCAAGGTGCCCATGTCGGCCACCCTGGGCCGCCACGTCAACGACCTGATGCTGTCCTTCTACATGAAGACGCCCGGTGGCTTCGACGTCGAATTCGGTTGTGAGGGAAGGCAAGTGGAGGACGGCGACTGGGTCGCCCGGGAAAGCACCGCCGTCAGTTTGTGGGGCCACGACTTCACGGTCGGCGCCCGCGGGTAATCATGTCGGCGCCGATCGATCCGCGGGCCTTCCGGCAGGTGCTGGGCCAGTTCTGCACCGGCATCACGATCATCACCACGGTGCACGACGAGGTCCCGATCGGCTTCGCCTGCCAGTCGTTCGCCGCGCTGTCGCTGGACCCGCCGCTGGTGCTGTTCTGCCCGACCAAGGTGTCGCGGTCCTGGCAGGCCATCGAGGCCAGCGGCCGGTTCTGCGTCAACGTGCTGACCGAGAAGCAGAAGCACGTTTCGGCGCGGTTCGGCTCCAAGGAACCGGACAAGTTCGCCGGAATCGACTGGCACCCCTCGGAACTCGGCTCGCCGATCATCGACGGGTCGCTGGCCTACATCGACTGCACGGTGGCGTCGGTGCACGACGGTGGCGACCATTTCGTGGTGTTCGGCGCTGTGCAGTCGTTGTCCGAGGCCCCCAAGATCAAGCCGCGTCCGCTGCTGTTCTACCGCGGTGAGTACACCGGGATCGAACCGGACAAGACGACGCCCGCGCAGTGGCGCGACGACCTGGAGGCGTTCCTCACCGCCACCACCCAGGACACCTGGCTCTAGGGCGTCCCGCGATACGTTTCGTGCCGGACGGCCTCGCCCTGTGTCGTCGGGTCGTGCGTCTCCGAGGACCACGCCGTGTCGGGATCGTCACGCTGGTCGGCCGGCTTCGCGTCGCCTTCCGGGTGCAGTTCGTCGGCGCGCTTCAACTGCTCCTGCAGTTGTCCGCGCGACGCCGCGACCTCGTTCTGATGATTGGCGGCCCGTTCCTGCCACCGGGCGGCCTCGGCCGCTTTCGCCTCCGCCTCGGCCTGCGCGGCCCGGGCCTTCGCGGCCGTCTCGTGCGCGAGGGCCTCGCGGCGTTCGACCTTCGCGGTCTCGAGCTTGGCCTGTTCGCGAATCTCCTGCGCCTGCCGTTGCCGCCGCCGGCTTCTTGACCTGCTGACCGCAAAGAGCAGCGCGGCGATCACCAGAACTGCCGCGATGACGGCGACCACGATCCAGATCGTGTTGCTATTCATGGTGGGCTCCTATCGGATCGGTTTCGCCGGGCGCGCGGCGCTGACTCATAGTGGGATCCCCCTATCTGGCGTGAGTAAAACAACGCACCGGACTGACCGGGGTTCGGCCGGTGACCTTGGCCCCTTCCCCATCGCGGCGGTCGCCGAAATCATGGGATCGCCGAATCGAAGGCAGATAGGTGGGACCGATGACGGAAAGCCAGGGCTTCTTGCGTCTCGCGTACTGGGCCGGCGCCGTGATGGACGCCGCAATGGTGGTGCCACTGCTGGTGCCAGGCGTGGCCGCCGCGATGCTGGGTCTGCACGGGTTCGCCCCGGCCCCCGATTACCGCTACGCCGCCGCGTTGTGTGCGGCCTTGATGGCCGGGTGGACGGCGCTCCTCGTGTGGGGGAGCCGCGCACCCGTCGACCGGCGGGGAGTTCTGCTGCTCACCGTGTTCCCGGTGCTTGCGGGCCTCGCGGCGGCGGGTGCTTACGCGCTCAGCAGTGGCCTCGTACGTGTCGGCTATATGGCGCCGATCCTGGTGATGCAGTTGGGCCTCACGGTGCTGTTCCTCAGTGCGTATCGGCGCGCTCGTGCCCTTGCCGATGACACGATTCGTCAGGGGTGATCCGGCGATGCGCTCGAATTCCATCAGCGGTGCGTGGCGGCCGAGCGGAAAGTGTGGGCGCGTTGCGGGCGCTACATGAAGTCCAGCGCCTCGACCGTCGCGATCGGGCCCTCGTGGGTCGGTCGGTTCGCGCCGCCGATGCAGTAGACGGTATTGCCGACCGTCGCCACCACCTCGGCATGCCGGGCGGTGGGCATCGGGGCCAAGGTGCTCCACTTCGCGTTGGCGATGTCGTACATCTCGACCACGTTCAACACCATCGTCGGTTCCTCGCCGCCGACCACCACGATGCGGCCATCGATGTACGTCGCGCCGTAGCTCCCGCGCGGGGTCGGCATGCCCACCAACTTGGTCCAGGCGCCCGATTGGGGATCGAACCGCTCGTTCGCCGCGGAGTTCTTGTCGGCGCTGAGGAACCGGCCGCCGATCGCGTACACGTAGGTGCCGTCCGACACCGCGGCCAGGTGCTCGCGGGGGGTCGGCATGTCGGCGGCGTCCTTCCACGAATCACCGTCGAAGACCTCGGTCTGCGGGACGAGCTGCTTGGCGTTCTGCCCGCCCACCGCGACGAGTTTGTCGCCCACCACCGCGGCGGCCGGCGCCGCGCGGGCGTGCGTGAGATGCGGCAGCTCAACCCAATTGCCGCCGCGCAGCGCGAACACCTTGTCGGACGCGTCGGCGAGCTGATCGCTCGCTCCGCCGAGCACCACCACCTCGTCGCGGTAGGTCGCCGCCGCAGCGTGGTGCAGCGGGATGGGCAACGGCGGGCCGGTCTGCCATACGCCGGTGCGCGGGTCATAGCTTTCGACGGTCTGCAACGCGGTGCCGTTCCGCAGACCGCCCAGGATCCAGATCTTGTCGCCCTGCACGGCCCAGGCCATCATCAGCCGGGGGGTCGGCGCGTCCGGCAACGAGCGCCATTGCGACGCCGGTTGGATCCGGCGGGCGGGCAGCTTCAGCGCTTCCGCCGACGAGGTGAGCTGGCCGTCGCCGACGGCGGTCGACCCGCCGATGGCGTACACCGACTTCTCCACCGCGTCGACGGCCATGCCGTGCCGCGCGGTCGTCATGTCGGGCAATCCGGACCACGTCTTGGTCATCAGGTCGAACGCGGAGACGCTCTTGAGCACCTGGCCCGCGGACACGCCGCCGGCGGCGACCAGGCGCCCGTCGACGATCGCCACGCCGAGGTCGCTGCGCGGCTGGCTCAGCGGCGGCAGCGGCGCCCAGCTCTTCGCGGCCGGGTCGTAGGCCTCGACGGTCGGCAGGTCGGCGGTGCCGTTGGTGCCGCCCACCGCGTACACCAGCTTCCCGTCCGAGGCCGCCGCCAGCAGCTGTCGCGGGGTCGGGATCGGCGCACCGGGGCTCCAGGTGTTGCCGTCGAACACTTCGGTGGTGTTCAGCAGCGCGCCGGACGCGTCGACACCGCCCGTGACGACCAGCCGGTCGCCCACCACGGCCGCCGCCGCGGCCGCGCGGGGCTGCAGCAGGTGCGGAAGCTCAACCCAGCGGCTGTTGATGACTCGCCAAACCTGTTCGGACGCAACGTTTTTGCCACCCTCGGATCTCCAGCCGCCGAGCACGACGGGATTTCCCTGCCAGGTCACCGCCATCGCGTGCGAGACCGGGACGGGCAGGTCGTCGCCGCCCTTCCAGCTGTCGATGACGGGGTCGTAGCCTTCCTGCAGTCCGGTGAGGGCACCGTCGCTGCGGATCCCGCCGAAGATCCAGATGGTGCCGTCGGCCTGGGTGGTGGCCGCGGCGTCCCGCGAAACCCGGGCATTGGTGATCGGCTTCCACTGCATGGGCGGCTGCGCGGTGGGTTGACCGGAACCGCCCTTGGAACCGGGGTTTTTGTCGGGTGACAGCGCGAAATAGACGCCGCCGATGACCAAGAGCAGGACCGCCGCGAGCGCGCCGGCCGTCAGCGCGATGCGGTTTCTCTTCTTGCCCGGTTCGGCGAACCATGCGGCCGCCCGGGCCCTGGGACCACGCGGCGGGCCCTGGGCGCCACCGTTTGGACCCGACGGCCCGGCGGTGGCGGGCGGCCGCGCCGTGGGCTGCGTCGCCGACGCGGGCACGCCGCGCAGCAGGCTGGCCGCCTCCGACAGCTCGGCGGGCCCCGACTGCGGAAACGCCGCGGTCTCCAGTGCGTGTTCGCTCGCGATGGGGGTGCTGATCGCGGAAGTCGGGTCGTCGTGCCCGGTCGGCAAGCGCGGTGGTGGGGGCATGCTCGCGGTGTGCATCCCGGATGGCCGAGCCACCTCGCTGTGTCCGCCGGGTGGCGGGGGGTACGGAGCGTCGGCCGCGACGGCCGACGGGCGCCCGGTGATGGCCATCGCGTCGGGTTTCAGACCGTTGGCGCGCTGGGCGGCCTGCAGTTCGCGGCCGAACTCCTCGGCCGAGGCGGGCCGCTCGGCCGGGTCGATCGACATCGCCCTCTCGATGGCCGTGCACACCGCGTCCGGGATGCCGTCGGGACGCATATCGGGGATTCCGGTGGTGCTGATCCGCAGATACTGCGCGATCAGGTCCTCGCCCTTCTTGCGCTCGTGGGCGGCGTTGCCGGCGATGAGCGCGTAGAGGGTGGCGCCCAGTGAATACATGTCGGAGGCCACCGTGGCGGGATTGCCCGTCATCACCTCGGGTGCGGTGAAGTCGATGGTGCCGGAGAAGAATCCGGTCGCCGTCTCGTATCCGCCTTCGATGTGGGCGATGCCGAAATCGCTGAGCTGTGGCTCGCCGTAGTCGTTCACGAGGATGTTCGCCGGCTTGATGTCGCGGTGTAGCGTGCCGGTTCGGTGCGCGGTTTCCAGTGCGCCGCAAAGCTTTACGCCGATGCGCAACGCCTCGGGCCAGGCCACCGGACCCTCCCGGCGCAGCCGGACCGCCAGCGAATCCGCCGAGTGGTAAGGCATCACGATGTACGGCTTGCCGCTCGGGGTGACTCCCACCCGCAGGATGTTGACGATGTTCGGATGCCCGGAGAGCCCGCCCATCGCATAGCCCTCGCGAAGGAACCGCTCGCGGCTGTCATCGTCGATGTGCGACGGCAGCACCTTCACCGCAACGCTGCGCCCGAGAGCGGTCTCGTAGCAACAGTAAATGACCCCGGCGCCGCCCCTGGCCACCTGCCGGGCATCCTCGAATCCCGCGGCCGCCAGCTCCGCGGCGATGCCGCTCGGTACCGGGGCGACATTGTCGGGCCGGGGCTCTTCAGGCATTTGCTGGCGCTCAACCCTCCGCGAAATATGTTCTTGGCGAGCTCAAGGTTAGCGCTCAGAACCTCACGGATGTGCTTTTCTGGCAACCTTCGTTCGCCCGGCCCTCATCGGAGGCGATGGCCGCCCTTAGGCGTCGATGGTCGGGGGGCCTTCATACGGCCGTTGCAGCGCGGCGAACTCGGGGACGGTGGCGACGGTCAGCACGGCCTGCAGCAGCCGAACGCCGTCCGCTGTCTTGAGTGTTCGCGTCAGGACCGGCCCGGAGAACGCGCGGCCGTCGACGGCGATGATCGGGCTGCCGGCCTCGTCACCCAGGGCGTCCTGGCTGGCTTGATGCGCTCGCTTGACCGCCTCGTCCAAGCCGGCGTCGTCCTGCGCGTCGACGAGGCGTTGCGCCAGGCCGTTCTCGGCGAGGGCTTCCCGGATCGCGGTGGCGGTCAGGTCCTCGCCGTCCACGTGGATGCGACGGCCAATCGAGTCGTAGAGGCCCGCGAACGCATCCGGGCCGCGCTCGCCGACGGCGGCGGCGAACAGGCGCCCCAGCCGCGTCGACCGCTCCATCATGCGTTGCTGTTTACCCTCGGTCTCCTGGCCCGCGTTGAGGACCGCCAGGCTCATCTGGCGCAGGGTGACGGGCGTGCCCGTTGCCCGCCCGGCGTCGAGCAGCCAACGCGCGGTCACCCAGGAGAACGGACAGACGGGGTCGAGATACAGGTCGACGTCGGCCACGGGTTCCTCCTTCGGTCCAAGGCTCGGGCTACCGGGCGGCATACCCGCTGCCGGCCCTGACACGCCCGCCGATGCGTGGCAGCAGAATGGCCGTATGACGCTGAACCTGGGCGAGTACTTCGAACGGATCGGTTACCGCGGCGCCACGACACCCGGCCTCGATGTCCTGCAGGCGTTGGTGAGCGCGCACACCAAGGCGATTCCCTTCGAGAACCTCGATCCGGTGATGGGGGTCCCGGTCGACGACCTGGGCCCGGCGGCCCTCGCCCGCAAGCTCATTCAACGGGGTCGGGGCGGCTTTTGCTACGAGCAGAACGGCCTGATGGGCTACGTGCTCACCGAGCTCGGCTTTCGAGTGCGGCGCCTGGCCGGCCGGGTCGTGTGGATGCGCCCACCCGACGCGCCGTCACCGCCGCCGCAGACGCACACCGTGTTGGCGGTGACATTCCCCGGCTCGCACGGGTCCTATCTGGTGGACGTCGGCTTCGGCGGGCAGACGCCCACCTCGCCGCTGCGGATCGAGACCGGCACCGTGCAGCAGACGACGCACGAGCCCTATCGGCTGGACGACCGAGGGGACGGGCTGGTCTTGCAGGCCCAGGTTCGCGGCGAGTGGCAGCCGCTCTACGAGTTCAGCACCCGGACCGCGCCGGACATCGACCTGGCGGTGGGCAGTTGGTTCGTCTCGACGCACCCCTCGTCGCATTTCGTCACCGGGCTGACGGCCGCGCGCGTCACCGACGACGCCCGGCTGAACCTGGCCGGCCGGAACCTGGCCATTCACCGTGCCGACGCCAGCGAGAAGATTCGCCTCGACGACGCCGCGGCGGTGGTCGACACCCTCAGGGACCGGTTCGGCATCAATGTTTCCGACGTCGGCGAGCGCGGCGCGCTGGAGGCGCGCCTGGATAAAATCCTGGACGCCTAGATCCAGGACCCGATTCGCCGCAGGGCCTCTTCGATGTCGCGCGTGGGCCCGGCGAACGACAGCCGGACAAACGAGTTGCCGTGCGTGGTATCGAAATCGATACCCGGGGCGATGGCAACGCCGGTGTCGCTCAACAGTTTTGAGCAAAACGCGGTCGAGTCCTTGGTGAGTTCGGAGACGTCGGCGTACACGTAGAACGCTCCGTCGGTGGGTGCGAGCCGGTCGATGCCGATCTGGCGCAGACCGTCGAGCAGCAGGGCGCGGTTGGCCGCATAGTGGTGCAGGTTGCCGTCGGCTTCGGCCGTCGATTCCGGCGTGAACGCCGCCACCGCGGCGAGCTGCGACAGCACCGGTGGGCAGATGGTGAAGTTGCCGGTCAGCCGGTCCACGGCACGCAGCAGCACGGGCGGCACCAGCATCCAGCCCAGCCGCCAGCCCGTCATCGCGTAGTACTTGGAAAAGCTGTTGACCACCACGGCGTCTCGCGATGTCTGCCAGGCGCAGCTGGTCTGCGGCGCCCCCTCGTAGACCAGGCCGTGGTAGACCTCGTCGCTGATCAGCCGCACCCCGGACGCCTCGCACCACGAGGCGATCGCGGCCAGCTTGGCCGGCGCTATCACCGTCCCGGTGGGATTGGCCGGGCTGGCGACGATCACGCCGCGGGGCGGCGGGTCGAGTTCTTCGAGCATCTGCACGGTGGGCTGGAAGCGGGTTTGCGGGCCGCACGGGATCTCGACCACCTCACATCCCAAGGCGGACAGAATGTTTCGATAACACGGGTAACCGGGACTGGCCAGCGCCACCCGGTCGCCCGCATCGAAGCACGCCAGAAACGCGAGCAGGAATCCGCCGGACGAGCCGGTCGTCAACACCACCTCGTCGGGTTGGACCCGAAGCCCGTGCTGGCGTTGGTAATCCGCCGCGATCGCCGCGCGCAGCTCCGGAATGCCCAACGTCACGGTGTAACCCAGCTCGTTCACGTGCAGGGCGGCGGCCGCCGCGGCACGCACCGGCTCGGGCGCTCCGACGCTCGGCTGGCCGGCCGACAGGTTCACCAGGTCGCCGTGGCTGCGCTGGCGCTCGGCGGCGGCCAGCCACACATCCATCACATAGAACGGAGGGATGGCGGCGCGCCGCGCGACATGGTCGTTCACGACGGTTCGAGCACCTCGGATTCGAGCCGTGCGAGGACTTCCCGCGTCGTGTCGAGCAGGTGGGCGCTGCCGTGGGCCCGCTTGAAGTACAGATGCATGTCGTGTTCCCAGGTGATCGCGATCCCGCCGTGCAGCTGGATGCCTTCGGCCGCCGCGCTGCACAGCGCCTCGGTGGCGGCCAGTCGCGCGGTGGCCGCATTCGTCGGGGTGGGGTCGTCGCAGGCGTCCGCCACCACCGCCTTCGCCGCGGCGATCATGACGTACAGATCGGCCATCCGATGTTTGAGCGCCTGGAAGCTGCCGATCGGTCGGCCGAATTGCACTCTGTTCTTGGCGTATTCGACGGTCAGCTCCAGGCAGCGTTCGGCGGCGCCGATCTGCTCGGCCGCGAGCAGGATGGCCGCGCTGTCGGTGAGGCCGGGATCGGCGCCGATCGTTTCGGTGTCCTGGGGCGTCACCCGCGCGAGCCTGCGGGTCGGGTCCATGGTGACGGCCGGCTTGGCGGTGAAGCGGGTCCACCGGGCCAGCTGGCCGTCGGTGGCGGCGACGACGACGTCGGCGATGTCCCCGTTGACGACGTAGTCGGCATCGAGAACCAGCGCCCCGATCGAGGCGCCCTCGGCGAGGGCGCCCAGCGTCTCGGCGTCGGGCTCGGGCGCGCTCAGCAGCGCGAGCTCCGCCAGCGTGGTCCCCAGCAGCGGGGAAGGCACCAGCGCCCGGCCCAGCTCCTGCAAAACCGTTGCGGCGTCGGCTAACTCGCCGCCCGCGCCGCCCAGCTCCTCGGGGATGACCAGAGCGGCGGCCCCCACCTGCTCACACAGCAGCTGCCACAGCGACTCGTCGTAACCACGCTCGGAGTCCATCGCGGCGCGCACCGCCGTCGGGTTGGCGTGCTTGGCCACCAGGGCCGCGACGGTCTCCCGCAGCATCTCCCGTTCTTCACTCATAGCGCCTCCAGCACTCGCCGCCGATGCGCCTCGGGCGTACCCCAGGCCGAACGCAATGCTTGCACGCGCAGTAGCCAAAGCGACAAGTCATTTTCCTGGGTGAAACCGATCGCGCCGTGGGTCTGCAGCGCCGATCGCGCCGCCAGGAGGCCCGCCTCGGAGGCCGCCGCCTTGGCCGCGCTGACATCGCGGGGCTCCATCGACAGGGCCGCGCCGTAGAGCAGCGGCCGGGCCAGCTCGATCGCGATGTGTACGTCGGCCAGCTTGTGCTTGATCGCCTGATAGGAACCGATCACCCGGCCGAACTGCGCGCGCTGCTTGGCGTAGTCGACGGTGTCCCGCAGGAGCGCCTCGGCGGCGCCGACCAATTGCGCTGCGGTGGCCAGCGCCCCGAACTCGAAGGCGCGCCGGACGTCGGCCTGCCATGGTTGGCCGGTGGCGGCCACGTCGTAGAGGGGCCGGCTCGGATCGACCGACTCGTGTCGCTCGCCGGACGCGGCCTCGCACACACCGTCGTCGGTGGCCAACAGCACCAGCCCGGCCGAGTCGGCGTCCACCGCGCGCGGCGCGTGCGGTGGCAATGCGACGGTGGCGATCAGCTCACCGGAGGCCAGCGCCGCGCACCGCTCGTCGGAGGCGAGCAAAACCGGTGCTACGGCGACGGATTCGGCCACCGGTCCGGGCACACACCAGCGTCCCAGACGTTCGAGCGCGACCACCAGGTCGACGGGGTGTGCCTCGATGCCGTCGAACTTTTCGGGAACAGCCAGGGCGGTGACGCCGAGTTCGGCCAGCTGCTCCCACACCTTGCGGCCGGGCGCGGTGTGGCCGGCGGACCAGGCGCGGATAGCGCCGGGCAGGTCGGCCACGCCGAGCGCGGCATCGATGCTGGCCGCGAAGTCGCGCTGCTGTTCGTCTAGCGCAAATTTCATTTCTTGCCCCCGGACTTCTCGCGGGGCAGGCCCAACAGCCGCTCCGAGATGATGTTGCGCTGAATTTCGTTGGTGCCGGCGTAGATCGGGCCGCCCAGGGCGAACAGCAGGCCATCCGTCCAGCTGCCGGCGAGCTCACCGTCGGCGGCGAGGATGTCCAGCGCGGTCTGGTGCAGGTCCACGTCGAGGTCGGACCAGAACACCTTGGTCACCGACGATTCGGCGCCCAGTTCACCGCCCTCGGCCAGCCGGGTCACGGTGCCGAAGGTCTGCAGCCGGTAGGCCTGCGCCTTGATCCAGCCATCGGCCACCCGGTCGGCGAACGCGGGGGGTGAGCCGCTGTCCTTCCACAGGCGCACCAGGCGCTCGGCGGTCGCCAGGAAGCGCGCCGGGCTGCGCAGCGACATGCCCCGCTCGTTGCTCGAGGTGCTCATGGCCGCCCGCCAACCGTCGTTCGGGGTGCCGATCACGTCGTGGTCGGGCACGAACACGTCGTCGAGGAAGATCTCGCCGAACCCGGTGTCGCCGCCCAGTTGCACGATGGGGCGCACGGTGACGCCCTCGGCTTTCAGGTCGAACATGAAGTACGTCAGGCCGTTGTGCCGCTCGGCTTCCGGGTCCGACCGGAACAGCCCGAATCCCATCTCGGCGAACGGCGCGCGCGAGCTCCAGATCTTCTGCCCGTTGAGCAGCCAGCCACCGTCGGTCTTGGTCGCGGTGGATCGCAGCGAGGCCAGGTCGCTGCCGGACTCCGGCTCCGACCAGGCCTGCGCCCAGATCTGTTCGCCGCTCGCCATTTTCGGCAGGATGCGGTCCAGCTGCTCCTCGGTGCCGTGCGCGAACAGCGTGGGCGCCAGCATCGAGGTGCCGTTGGCGCTGGCCCGGCCGGGCGCGCCGGCGCGAAAGTACTCCTCTTCGAACACGACCCAGTGCAACAGCGGCGCATCGCGGCCACCGTATTTCTCCGGCCAGGTGATCACCGACAGCCCGGCGTCGAACAGCACGCGGTCCCAGTGGCGGTGCTGCGCGAATCCTTCGGCGTTGTCGTAGGACTTCGTCGGGATCGACTCGGCGTTGGCGGACAAGAACTCACGGACCTCGGCCGCAAAGGCCAGGGTCTCCTCGTCTAACTCCAGATCCATTCAGGCCAGCTCTCGCAGTAGTGGTTTGACCACCTTGCCGCCGGGATTGCGCGGCAACGCGTCGACGAACCGCACCGAACGCGGTGCCTTGAAGTTCGCCAAATGTTCACGGGTATAAGCGATTACGGATTGCTCGTCGAGGTCGGCGCCGGGCCTTGCCACCACGAAGGCCCTGCCGACCTCGCCGAGGCGCTCGTCGGGGACACCAATCACCGCGGCGTCGGCAATCCCCGTCATCCGCGCGAGCACCTGCTCGACCTCGGCCGGGTAGACGTTGAAGCCGCCGCAGATGTACATGTCCTTGAGCCGGTCGGTGATGCGCAGGTTGCCGGCCGCGTCGACGGCGCCGATGTCGCCGGTGTGCAGCCACCCGTCGGCGTCGATCGCCGCCGCCGTGGCCTCCGGGTCGTCGAGATAGCCCAGCATCACGTTGGGCCCGCGCAGCAAGACCTCGCCCGCCTCGCCGGGAGCGATTGAGTCGATCCGCAATTCGAAGTCGGCGAACGGGCGCCCGCAGGTGGTGGCGACGGTGACCGCGTCGTCGTCGGCGCGGCACATCGTGCCCATCCCGTTGGCTTCGGTCAGCCCGTACGCCGTCAGCACGATGTCGATGTCGAGCTCGGACTGCATGCGCTCCACCAGCACGACGGGCACGGTGGCCGCCCCCGTCACCGCGAACCGCAACGAGCTCAGGTCGTAGTCGTCGCGCCGCGGATGGTCCAGCAGGGTCTGGTAGATCGTGGGCGGTCCCGGCAACACGGTGATGCGGTGCCGCTCGATCGCCTGCAGCGCCCGCAGCGGGTCGAAGGTCAGGTGCGGGATCAGCGTCGCGCCGGTCTGCAGGCAGGCCAGGATGCCCGCCTTATAGCCGAAGTTGTGGAAGAACGGGTTGATGCACAGGTAGCGGTCGTCGCTGGTGATCTTGCCGTTGGCCGCCCACGATGCCGAGGCCGACAACGACTGCCGGTGTGCGCACAGCACACCTTTGCTGCGACCGGTGGTGCCCGAGGTGAACAGGATGTCGCTGACGTCGTCGGGCGCGACGGCGGCGGCGCGTGCGGCGACCGCCTCGAGATCGGTGCCGCGCGCGACGAAGTCGTCCCACGTCCCTGGAACGGGATCGTCGGCCTCGATCGGAATCCGGACGATGTGCCGCAGCGCGGGCAAGGCATCCCGATCCAGATCGGCGACGCGATCGTGGCCGAGGAACGTGCCCATCCCGAACAGCACGGGCGCCTCGGTGCGGGCCAGGATGTCGCGGGCTTCCTCGGCGGTGTAGCGGGTGTTCAGCGGCACCATCGCCGCGCCGGCGTGGTGAATGGCCAGGCAGGCGACCACCCAGTGCCAGGTGTTGGGCGACCAGATGGCCACTCGGTCTCCCGCCCGCACGCCGAGGCTGATCAGTGCTGCCGCGGCGCGATGGACCTCGTCGCGCAGGGTGGCCGCCGTGAACGATCGCTCGTCGGTGATCAACGCGTCGTGGTCGGGGAAGCGGTTCGCGAAACGATCCAGCGCCGCGGGGATGGTGCGGGCATCGCCGGTCATCGAGACTGCTCCTACCTGGATTGCTCGGCTCCTCCGCGCGCCGCTGTGCGGGCGCATCGTCACCGAGCCGACAAAGCAAGTGCTTGGTAGGTTAGCCTACAGGGCATGCAGGACGTCGAGGAGTTCCGGGCGGAGGTCCGCGGTTGGCTCGCCGACAATCTGGTCGGCGAATTCGCAGCTCTCAAGGGTCTTGGCGGACCGGGGCGCGAGCATGAGGCGTTCGAAGAGCGCCGGGCGTGGAACCAGCACCTCGCCAAGGCCGGTTTGACCTGCCTGGGCTGGCCCGTCGAGCACGGCGGTCGCGGGCTCTCGACCGCGCACCGGGTGGCGTTCTACGAGGAGTACGCCAAAGCCGACGCTCCGGACAAGGTCAACCACTTCGGCGAGGAGCTGCTCGGCCCGACGCTGATCGCCTTCGGGACGCCCGAACAACAACAGCGGTTCCTGCCGAAGATCCTCGACGTCACCGAGCTGTGGTGCCAGGGCTATTCCGAACCCGGCGCCGGCAGCGACCTGGCCAACGTCTCCACCACCGCCGAACTGGACGGCGACCAGTGGGTGATCAACGGCCAGAAGGTGTGGACCTCGCTGGCGCACTGGGCGCAGTGGTGCTTCGTGGTCGCTCGCACCGAGAAGGGCTCCAAGCGGCACGCCGGGCTGTCCTACCTGCTGGTGCCACTGGATCAGCCGGGGGTACAGGTCCGCCCGATCATCCAGCTGACCGGCGACTCGGAATTCAACGAGGTCTTCTTCGACGACGCCCGCACCGACGCCAATCTGGTCGTGGGCCAGCCCGGCGACGGCTGGCGGGTCGCCATGGGCACGCTGACCTTCGAGCGCGGCGTCTCGACACTGGGGCAGCAGATCCGCTACGCCCGTGAGCTTTCCAACCTCGCCGAGCTGGCGCGGCGCAACGGCGCCGCCGAGGACCCCTTCATCCGCGAGCGGCTGACCCGCGCGTGGACCGGGTTGCGCGCGATGCGGTCGTACGCGCTGGCGACCATGGACGTTGAGCAGCCCGGCCAGGACAACGTGTCGAAGTTGTTGTGGGCCAACTGGCATCGCGCGCTGGGGGAGCTCGCGATGGACGTGATCGGCAAGCCGGGGCTGACCCTGTCCGACGGCGAATTCGACGAATGGCAGCGGCTGTTCCTGTTCACCCGCGCCGACACCATCTACGGCGGATCCAACGAGATCCAGCGCAACATCATCGCCGAGCGCGTGCTCGGCCTGCCCCGGGAGGTAAAGGGATGAGCCTGTCCGAAGCTCCGAAAGAGGTTGCCGGGCATGGCCTTTTGCAGGACAAGGTCGTCGTCGTCACCGCGGCGGCGGGCACCGGGATCGGATCGGCGACCGCGAAGCGGGCGCTGACCGAGGGGGCCGACGTGGTGGTGTCCGACCATCACGAGCGCCGGCTGGGGGAGACGGCCGAGGAGCTGTCCGCGCTGGGGTTGGGCCGGGTCGAGAGCGTGCTGTGCGACGTGACGTCCACCGCGCAGGTGGACGCGCTGATCGCGTCCACCACCGCCCGGATGGGCCGGCTCGACGTGCTGGTCAACAACGCCGGGCTGGGCGGTCAGACCCCGGTGGTGGACATGACCGACGACGAGTGGGACCGCGTCCTGGACGTGACCCTGTCCTCGGTGTTCCGGGCCACCCGGGCGGCCCTGCGGTACTTCCGGGAGGCCGCGCACGGGGGCGTGATCGTCAACAACGCCAGCGTTTTGGGCTGGCGCGCTCAGCACTCGCAATCGCACTACGCGGCCGCCAAGGCGGGCGTGATGGCGTTAACCCGTTGCAGCGCAATCGAAGCGGTCGAATACGGGGTGCGGATCAACGCGGTGTCACCGAGCATCGCCCGCCACAAGTTTCTGGACAAGACCACCTCGGCCGACCTGCTCGACCGGCTGTCCGCCGGGGAGGCGTTCGGGCGGGCGGCCGAGCCGTGGGAGGTGGCGGCCACCATCGCGTTCCTGGCCAGCGACTACTCCAGCTACCTCACGGGTGAGGTCATCTCGGTGTCGAGCCAGCACCCCTGAGCCGATCGCTGGCCAAGCAAGCGCTTGGTTGATATCCTGGCCGGGTGGATCGTGTGGCGGGTCAGGCGAACAGTCGCCGCGACGAGTTGTTAGACCTCGCCGCGACGATGTTCGCCGAGCGCGGCCTGCGTGCCACCACCGTGCGCGACATCGCCGACAGCGCCGGCATCCTGTCCGGCAGCCTGTATCACCACTTCTCCTCCAAAGAGGAGATGGTCGATGAACTGCTGCGCAGTTTCCTGGACTGGTTGTTCGCCCGCTACCGCGAGATCGTGGACAGCGAGGCCAACCCGCTCGAGCGGCTCAAAGGGCTGTTCATGGCGTCGTTCGAGGCGATCGAGCATCGGCACGCGCAGGTCGTCATCTATCAGGACGAAGCCCAGCGGTTGTTGTCGCAGCCCCGGTTCTCCTACATCGAGGACATGAACCGCCAGCAACGCAAGATGTGGGTCGAGGTGATCAACCAGGGCATCGACGAGGGCTACTTCCAGCCCGACCTCAACGTCGACCTGGTCTACCGTTTCATCCGTGACACCACCTGGGTGTCGGTGCGCTGGTATCAGCCCGGCGGACCGCTGACCGCTCAGCAGGTGGGCCAGCAATATCTCGCCATCGTTCTTGGTGGGATTACCAAAGAAGGAGTCTGAAAGATGGGTGAGGCGTACGTCATCGACGCTGTGCGCACCGCGATTGGCAAGCGGGGCGGGGCACTGTCCGGCATACACCCCGTGGACCTCGGCGCGCTGGGATGGCGCGGATTGCTCGACCGGGTCGACGTCGATCCCGCCGCCGTCGAGGACGTGATCGCCGGCTGCGTCGACGCCATCGGCGCGCAGGCGGGCAACATCGCCCGGCTCTCGTGGCTGGCCGCGGGTTATCCCGAGGAGGTTCCCGGCGTCACGGTGGACCGGCAGTGCGGCTCCAGCCAGCAAGCCATTTCCTTTGGCGCGCAGGCGATCATGGCCGGTACCGCCGATCTCATCGTGGCCGGCGGCGTGCAGAACATGAGCCAGATCCCGATCTCGTCGGCCATGACGGTCGGCGAGCAGTTCGGGTTCACCTCGCCGACCAACGAGTCCAAGCAGTGGCTGCACCGGTACGGCGACCAGGAGATCTCTCAGTTCCGCGGTTCGGAGCTGATCGCCGAGAAGTGGAACCTGTCGCGCGAGGAGATGGAGCGGTACGCGCTCACCAGCCACGAGCGCGCGTTCGCCGCGATCCGCGCCGGTCACTTCGACAACGAAATCATCACCGTCGAAACGGAATCCGGGCCCTTCCGGGTCGACGAGGGTCCGCGCGAGTCCTCGCTGGAGAAGATGGCCGGCCTCAAGACACTCGTCGAGGGCGGCAAGTTGACGGCGGCGATGGCCAGCCAGATCTCCGATGGCGCCAGCGCGGTGCTGCTGGCCTCCGAGCAGGCGGTCAAGGACCACAACCTCACGCCGCGGGCCCGCATTCATCACATCAGTGCCCGCGCGGCCGACCCGGTGTTCATGTTGACCGGGCCCATCCCGGCCACCCGCTACGCGCTGGAGAAGACCGGACTGTCCATCGACGACATCGACACCGTCGAGATCAACGAGGCGTTCGCGCCGGTGGTGTTGGCCTGGCTCAAGGAGATCAAGGCCGACCCGGAGAAGGTCAACCCCAACGGGGGTGCGATCGCGCTCGGTCACCCGCTGGGCGCCACCGGCGCCAAGCTGTTCGCCACCATGCTCAACGAACTCGAGCGCGTCGGCGGCCGCTATGGCCTGCAGACGATGTGCGAGGGCGGTGGCACGGCGAACGTCACGATCATCGAGCGGTTGTAATTCTCTGCGCCGCCTGTCGCGACACTGAAACTACGCACAAGACACGCCGATTCGGGCGTGCGTAGTTTCAGTCTCGGTGCGGCGGTTACGGGGTTGCCAGCACCAGGCCGATGCCGCCAAGGGCCAACAGCCAACTGGTGAAACTGCCGACCAGGAAGTACTCGGTCACCTCGTCGATGCCGACCTCACCGTCGCGCCCCTTCTGGGCGGTCAGCTCCGGGAACCGGATGATGCCCTTGGCTGCGACGACCGCGCTGGCGGCGGCCACCTGACCGCCCACGCCCAGGCTCAGGATCAGCAGGCGTTCCATCGGGCCCAACAGCCGCCCGCCCTTGAGCCGATCCGACGGCTGCGGCTCACCGACGGGGCGTACCGCTCCCACCGAACCGAGCACCAGGCGCACGAGCTGGTTCGCGGTCGCGAACTGCACCAGCACCACGCCGATGACCATCAGCAGCCGGGTGGGGGTGACATGGCCGAGCGGCAAGTGCGCCCAGGCCACCCACCGCGCGATGCCGCCGCCGACCGTCGACGACCAACCGGACAGCAGCGTCAACAGCGTCAGCGTCCCGGCGAATACCGCCAGCGGCGCGGCTTGGTGGCCGCCGCTGCGTTCGCTGCGCGCGCACAGCCACTCCCATGCGGCGACCGACGCCGCGGCCAGCACGAGCAGCGGGATGTCGCCGGCATGCCATAGGGCGCCCAGCGCCAAGGACGCGGCCACCACAACCGGTCCCACCACCAGCGGCACCCACACCGCACGGACCGCTCGCCGGGACAGGTCGGCGATGCCGAGCGCCGTGAGCAGGACGGCGACGGCACTCACGGCAGTTCCCGAAGGTATTGGCTGGCGAGGACGATTAGATCCAGACCGTCACGGCTCGCGCGCTGTGAGACCGCCGACGGGCTGACACCCTCGGCCGCGGCGAGTTCCTTTTTGGTCCGGCCGGTCATCAGTCCCCTCACAATCCGCAACGATCTCTCATCCAGCGATCCAAGCAGGTGGTCCCGACAGATCAGGGCCGCGTTGACCGCGCCGACGTCGGTGCGCGTCTCCGCGGCCGCCCGAAATGTCGTGCGCACCAGCGAGAAGGCGGGCTGCCGCTGTGTCTCCGCCGTCTGCTGGATGGCCTCCCGGGCGGCCCACCATCCGGGCCCGTCCTGGATTCCGGCGTCGGCGTCGAGGACGGTTACCGCACCCCACCCCAGCCCGAAGCGGACGTCGACATCGGGCGCCAGTAGCAGGCGCACGGTCAACGCCGCGTCGATGGCACGGCCGAGCGTGGGATAGCTGCCCTGAAACTCGTCCCCCACCGTGAAGGACGGCGGGTCGATCGCACCGTTCGCCACCTGGCTCAGGGTGGTGGCGACACGTCGATGCAGGGCGGGACGGTCGCTGGCACGCCGGGAACCCACCACGTCACCGATCAGCGCGGCGCGAATTGAAGGCTCCGCCTTCATTGTGCCCATATGAAGATTATAGCTTCATTTATCAATTATTCAGAGCACAGCTTAATCAGGTCGCAAGGTCGGCGTCCGCTCAGTCCGCCGGACGGTCATTGACCTTGAGGTACCCCTCAATGCCGACCCGTTGAAAAGTGCGGCGGCGGGAAGCCGACAAAAGGGGCAGGGCCTCCGCCGCGCCGATGATTTCGGGGTGCACCACCTCGTACCTCTCGCCCTGGGACGAGATGGTCGCCCGTCCCGCGGCACGAACGTTCTGCAGCCAGTCCACGTCGGTGCCGTAGGGCAGCGGTATGACGAAGCCACCGTCGATGCGCTCGGCGACGACCGGTGTGGTGTACACCTTGCCCGACCGTCGTCCTGTGTGCTCGATCGCCGCCGCATACCAGTTCTTGTGGCCGGCCAGCCGCAGCATGAGCGGGTTGAGCAGGTATTTATTGGAGGTTCGGACCGCGTTCAGGAGTGGGGTCGGCCAGGTTTCGGGAGCCAGCGAGATCATCCATCCAGGGTGACGCCGCGCGACGGCTCACGGCCAGGGTCCTTAGTCCACTGCCGACGGTTCCTCCACGAGCGCCGACGCGGCCTTCAGGTGCGCGATCGCGTCACGCACGACCGAGTCGATCAGCTCCGCGCACGACGGCAGGTCCTCGAGGATGCCGGCCACCTGGCCGGAGGCGAGCACTCCGGCCTCGGTGTTGCCTTCGACCAGCCCGGCCTTCAGCAACATCGGGGTGTTGGCCGCCATAACCACCTGGGACCAGGTCAGCTCCTTGCCGTGGCGCATCGCCAGGCCGTCGCGAATCATCGACCGCCATGTCATCTGCGACATGTGCTTGAACTTCGCCGCGTTGCGCACGGCCGCGGTGAGACCCCTTACCGGTGAACCGCTTTCGAGTCTTTCAACCAGGCCGGTGCGCAGCACCCGGTGCGGCATACCGTCGACGCGCGTGGTGACCACCGTGCCGTCGAGCGCCGCCTCCAAGTAGCGCCGCTTCACCGCGTCGGGCACGGTCGAGTCGGAGGTCAGCAGAAAGCGGGTGCCCATCGCCACGCCGGCGGCCCCGTAGCTCAGCGCGGCCGCGAGCCCGCGCCCGTCGAAGAAGCCACCCGCCGCGATCACCGGGATGCCGGTGCCCTGCACGGCATCCAGCACCGACGGCAGCAGCAGCGTCGTGGCCACCGGGCCCGTGTGTCCGCCGCCCTCGCCGCCCTGCACGATCATCGCGTCGGCGCCCCAGGCCGCGACCTTCTTGGCGTGTTTGGCGGCGCCGATCGACGGAATCACAACCGCGCCGGCCTCTTTCAGTTGGGCGATCAGCTCCTGCTTGGGCGCCAGGGCGAAGGACGCCACCTTCACGCCCTCGCGGATCATCAGATCGACGCGGTCGCCGGCGTCCGCGGCGTCGGCGCGAATGTTCACCCCGAACGGCTTGTCGGTGGCGGCCTTGACCTTCCCGATGGCCGTCGCCAATTCGTCCAGCGTCATCGTGGCCGAGGCCAGGATGCCCAGCCCGCCCGCGTTGGCCGTGGCGGCCACCAGCCGCGCGCCGGCCACCCAACCCATCCCGGTTTGCACCACCGGATGCTCGACGCCGACCAGCTCGGTCAGCGGCGTGCGCAGCTTCATCAACGTATCTCCCTGTCGCGCAGCGACTTCGGATCAATGGCCTCGCGGATCAGCCGGAGCTCCTCGTCCGTCGGCAGCCGGGTCTCACCGGCCTCGTCCACGCCGTGCACCTCGAACGACGTGGCCTCTCGGACATCGTCGGGGGATACGCCGGGATGCAGGGACACCGCGCGCATGGTGTGGTCCGGGCCGCCGAAGTCGAACACCCCGAGGTTGGAGACCACGCGGTAGGTGTTGGCGAAGCGGAACGCCGGATTGTCCGGGTCCACATTGTCCCAGCCGATGCCGCATACCACGTCGACCGCCTCGCAGAACACCCGCTTGGAATGGTTGCCCACCCAATAGCTGGTCGCGTGGTTGATCGCGTTGCCGGGCGCGCCCCGCAGGCCGAACATCTGCCGGGTCGGGTGTTGCAGCGGCCCGAACGCCGAGATGTTCTGATTGCCGAAGCGGTCAACCTGATTGGCGCCCATCACCACATGCCGGCGTCCCCAGGCCAGCGTCTCGAACACCCGGCCGAACGGCATCCAGCCCTCGACGGGTCCGGTCTTGCCCAGCGCCGGGGTGTCAGCCAGCAGTTGCGCCTCGCCGTCGGTCAGCAGGATGTCAGGTGCAAAGGTCAACCGGGCCAGTCGCGCGCCGACCGATGCCATGTTCGTCATCGGGCTGACCATGATTTCGCCTGCGTCCCGGAAAAGTTCGGCGCACGCGACTGCGCACACTTCGGCGCGGGTGGTGCTCACTTGGCCGCCTCCTCTGCGAATGCGCGAACCGCCGCCTGGTAGTCGTCCTCGCTGCCCGACAGGTAGGTCTGGACAAACTTCTGCCAGCCCTCCTCGGTCGAGGCGGCCTCGGCGTAGTGCCGCTGGAATTTCTCATCGCGGCCGTAATCCGGTGCGGCGGTGGTGAAGTGCGCCCCGCCGGGGGCCTCCACCACGGAGTCGACCATCATCCGGTTGACCAGCAGGGCCTGCGGGGGAACGGCCTTGACCAGCTCCTCGGTGGACACGACGCGCTCCACCGACAGGAAGCGCTTATCGGCGGCCATCAGGAACAGGTCGTCGAAGTAGGGGTCGATCCCGGTGTAGGCCGCATTGCCCCGGCTGTCACCGAGATTGAGGTGCACGAAGGCCGCGTCCAGGCGCAGCGCCGGCATGGCGATCAGCGTCTCGTGCCCGCCCTCCGGGGCGGGGTACGGGCTGGTCACCGTCTGCAACTCGCCCTCCCAAAAGTCGGGAACGGAGCTGCCGAGCCCGGCCCGGATGGGCAGGAACGGCAGGCGTTGGGAGGCGGCTTGCAGGCCGCAGCGCAGCATGCCCTCGTCCATCTCCCGGGCCTCGATGGCGCCGCTGGTGCGGGCCTTGGCGAACCACGGGTCGTAGAACGGCGGGGAGTCCAGGGAGACAAAGCCGTAGTAGACGCGCTTGACCTTGCCGGCCGAGCACAGCAACCCCAGGTCGGGTCCGCCGTAGGTGACCACGGTGAGGTCCGTGACGTCGGTGCGCAACATGGCGCGCACGAATGCCATCGGCTTGCGCCGCGAGCCCCAGCCGCCGATGCCGATCGTCATGCCGCTGCGCAGCTGCGCGACGGCGTCGTCCAGGCTCGTCCTTTTGTCTGTCACTTGTCCTTGCCCTTCGCCGTACCGGCGAACGCGTCGCGGTGCTCGTCGGCGACGCCGGCCAGATTGAGCTCGAACGTAAAGCCTTGTTCCATGCGGTAACTCGAGTTCACCCGCTGCACGTCGATCAGGTTGAGCGCCTCCTTGGCCGCGCGGATGACCCGGGTGTCCTTGGCGGCGATGTCGCGCGCCACCCGCAATGCGGCTTCGTCGAGCTGGTCGCGCGGCACCACCTCGTGCACCGATCCGAAGTGGTGCAGGGTGGCGGCGTCCACGGTGGCGGCGGTGAAGAACAGCCGTCGCATCATGTGCTGCGGCACCAGCCGGGACAGGTGGGTGGCCGCGCCGAGTGCGCCGCGCTCCACCTCGGGCAGCCCGAAGGTCGCGTCCTCGGAGGCCACGATGACGTCGGAGTTGCCGACCAGGCCGATGCCGCCGCCGACGCAGAAGCCGTTCACGGCGGCGACGACGGGCACCGCGCACTCATAGACCGCGCGGAAGGCGGCGAAGCAGCCGCGGTTGGCGTCGATCAGCGCGGTGAATCCCTCGGTGCGTTGCATCTCCTTGATGTCGACCCCGGCGTTGAAGCCGCGGCCCTCCGCTCGCAGGATGACCACGTGGGTCTCGGGGTCCTGGCCGGCGGCCGTGATGGCGTCGGCCAGTTCGAACCAGCCGCGTGACGGGATGGCGTTGACCGGGGGGAAGTCGACGGTGACCGCGACGATGCCCGGTTCGGTGGTTTGGGATGTGATGGGCACGGTGCCACTTCCTTGTGGGGTAACTACCTAAGCAAGCACTTGCTTGGTACGCTAGCACAGTGACTCGCGCCGAAGCACCCGACGCCGTGAACTTGGGGCTGGCCGGGCGGGTGGTTCTGGTCACCGGCGGGGTCCGCGGGGTGGGCGCCGGCATCAGCTCGGTGTTCGCCGGGCAGGGCGCCACCGTCATCACCTGCGCGCGGCGAGCCGTCGAGGGCCTGCCCTATGAATTCCATTCCTGCGATGTCCGCGACGACGACGCCGTGCGGGCGCTGGTCGACGCCATCGTCGACAAGCACGGCCGGCTCGACGTCGTGGTCAACAACGCCGGCGGCTCGCCATACGTGCTGACCGCGGAGTCCAGCGCGAGGTTCAACCGCAAGATCATCGAACTCAACCTCATTGGCGCGCTGTCGGTTTCGCAACACGCAAACGACAAGATGCAGCAGCAGGACCGCGGTGGATCGATCATCAACATCTGCAGCCTGTCCGGTCGCCGGCCGTCGCCGGGCACCGGCGCCTACGGGGCGGCCAAGGCCGGCCTGGAAAGCCTCACGCAGACCCTCGCGGTGGAGTGGGGGCCGAAGGTCCGGGTGAACGCCTGCGTCGTCGGCATGGTCGAGACCGAGCAATCCGAACTGTTCTACGGCGACGCCGAGTCCATCGCCGCCATCTCGAAGAACGTGCCGCTGGGCCGACTTGCCAAGCCCGATGACATCGGCTGGGCCGCAGCATTTTTGGCCTCGGATGCGGCGTCCTACATCAGCGGCGCCTCGCTCGAGGTGCACGGCGGCGGCGAGCCGCCACACTATCTGGCAACCACGAACGCCAGCACGGTCAAGTAGAGGAGACACGAACAATGGGAGTGGTTGACGGCCGCGTCGTCATCGTCACCGGAGCGGGCGGCGGTATCGGTCGCGCGCATGCGCTGGCCTTCGCGGCCGAGGGCGCTCGCGTGGTGGTCAACGACATCGGGGTGGGCCTGGACGGTTCGCCCGCCGGGGGCGGCAGCGCCGCCCAGGGCGTTGTCGACGAAATCACCGCGGCCGGTGGGGAAGCCGTCGCCAACGGATCCAACGTCGCGGACTGGAATCAAGCGGCCGCCCTGATCCAAACCGCCGTCGACCATTTCGGTGGGCTGGACGTTCTGGTCAACAACGCGGGCATCGTGCGCGACAGGATGATGGCCAACACCAGCGAGGACGAGTTCGACGCAGTCATCGCCGTGCACCTCAAGGGCCACTTCGCCACGATGCGGCACGCCGCGTCGTACTGGCGTGGGTTGTCCAAAGAGGGCAAGGCCGTCGACGCGCGAATCATCAACACCAGTTCGGGTGCCGGCCTGCAGGGCAGCGTCGGGCAGGGCAACTACAGCGCGGCCAAGGCCGGCATTGCGGCGATGACGCTGGTCGGCGCCGCGGAGATGGGCCGCTACGGCGTCACCGTCAACGCGATCGCGCCGTCGGCCCGCACCCGCATGACCGAGACGGTCTTCGCCGAGATGATGGCAACGCAGGACCAGGATTTCGACGCCATGGCGCCCGAGAACGTCTCGCCTCTGGTGGTGTGGCTGGGCAGCGCCGAGTCTCGTGACGTCACCGGGAAGGTGTTCGAGGTCGAGGGCGGAAAGATCCGCGTCGCGGAGGGCTGGGCGCACGGGCCGCAGATCGACAAGGGCGCACGGTGGGATCCCGCGGAACTCGGGCCCGTCGTCGCCGATCTGCTCGCCAAGGCGCGCCCGCCGGTTCCGGTCTACGGGGCCTAGGGCGAACTCCCCGGCGACCGCGATCGATCGTCAGCCGCTGACTTTCTGGCTGGACTGACCGATTGAGGTCTGCTTGTTGTTGTAGTTGACTGTGCACTTCACCGTTGTGTCATAGCTGGTTCCCAAGGGGGGCCACAACATGTCGGTAATCGTACCGGTGCTGTTCGCACCGACGTCGATGCTTCTATCGACCTCCTGCGGCCCGATTCCGCTGGATTTCGTAGCCGTGTAGCTGCATTTGGCGGGCAGGCTGGAGTTGTTGGTGATAGCCACGCGGGCATTGAATGCATTCCGTGAGATGTTCACCGCGACGGCATTTGTCGGCGCGCCGCATTGCTGGCCGGCTGGGACGGTGTCGGTCACCGAGCCGGCAGGACATTTCACCGGCGCTGCCGGAGCCGGGTCTCCGGGGCAATTCGAGCCGGGCGGAAGAGTCTTTCCCGCGTCTGGTCCGCCGGTGCATCGCACGGGCAACTGCGCCGGGGCCGGGGCAGGCGCGGGTGCCGGTGCGGGCGGTCTCGCCGCCGCGGGCGGCGCATAGTTGTACTCTGACCATTGGCCGCAATCATCCGTACCTGGGAAGTGCTTGCGGCAGCCCTGGATTGAGATGGTCTGCGGCTCCGGAGTGATGGTGAAAGTCGCGGTGTTGTTGCACGCCTTGCTGATCTCGGGTTGCATGAAATAACCCTTGCCGTTGATATGGATCACGTCCCCGGCTTCGTCTCCATGCACGCGCGGGCACCCGGTGACGTTGCAGACCGCGTCGTGCGAACCATTGGGCGTGCACGTCACGCTGTAGCCGTTTGGCAGCGTGTCGGCGCTGGCGGTTGGCGCCATCAACGGTGTGGCACCGACGATTCCGAACAGACATGCCGTGGCGGCCAGGACCGCGAAACGTTTCATCACTCGCTTAGCCACGGCAGTGCCTCCCCGAAGTGTGTGCGGCGCAAGGTCGCACGCCTCGAACTTTTTGCAGCCTATGGCGGCCAGGGTGGCCGGACCAATAAGGGATGTCCCTACACTTTCGGCCAATCCGCAGCTAAGGGCGCCTGCCGGGCCAATGCGTTTCCGAAGGATCGGTGACCTCAGAACGAGGCGACTCGCTGTGGCCGGCGTCAAACGATGGCCGGGGTTTACCCGATTTGCGTCCGATCGTGGTCAGCAGCGCCGCCGGGAGCCACAGTAACGGGGCGCCACCGGGCATTGGTAACGCGGCATATCCAAAGGTGCGCGCGAGCAGAGTATTTCAGCGCCAAGGCGAGACGGCGCGAGTCGCCGATCTGCTGGCCAAGGCGCGGCCGCCGGTTCCGGTCTACGGGGCCTGATTCAGCTACCGGGCAACAGGATCCGGAGCGTTCCAGGGCAGCGACGACGATCCCCAGTGCGTCAGCTGGGTCGCCTCCTCGTTCGCATAGAGATGCCGCGGCGGCGTGGCGAACGTCGCGTAGGGACGGCAACGGATCACCAGTCTGCCTTCGCGCTCGGCCATTTCGCGTACGAAGGGCCGCGCTTCCGTGCCCGGCTGCTGCCCGGACATGCGCCAGCCGACGGCCATCATGACGTCGACGATGAGGTCGGGGTCGTGTTCGATGACGGCGTCGGCGTATACCTGCAGGAACGAGAAGGGCCAGCGTTCGTCCAGCACGCAAATGCTCACTTTCGGGTTCCGCGCCACCGCTTTGGCCTTCGCGCGTCCCGCCATGGTGGACACCAGCAGTTCGTCGTCATCGGTTGGGACGTAATACACGATCGACATGGCTGGGCCGTCGTGGCGGCGAGGGTAGCTGAAGACACAGGTTCGGTGCGTGCGGACGAATTCTCGGCGCTCCGACGGGAGCATGTCGCGTTCGGCCGGAGCGGTGAAAGGCTCGGCGGCCGGTGGCAGGAGTCTCATGAGTCCCTTTCAATTCTGTTGGCGCTTACTGTGACCGTGGGGCCGGCCGGCGCTACCACGGTGACGGCCACCGAACGGCTCTCGGCTGCAAAGGCTTCGGCGATCCGATACCGGCCCTCTCGGGTGCCAGGAGGACGACCGCGACCTGCTCGGCACTGGGGGCGAAAATCACGCGGGAACCAGCTTGAGCGGCAGTGCCTCGTGACGGCGAATGATGTTGTTAATCGCCCACTTCGGTGCGCCGGTGACCTCGATACGGTCGACACGTTCGATCAGCGCGCGCAGCATCGCTGCCGTTTCCAAGCGCGCCAGACCTTGGCCGGCGCACGCATGCGCACCCTGCCCGAAGCCGATTTGACGGCTGGCGTCGCGGCGGATGTCGAACACCTCGGGTTCGTGCCACTCGCGCTCGTCCCGGTTGGCCGAGGCGTAGATGACGAGCACGCGGGCACCGGACGGCATTGCCGCGCCGGCAATTTCGGTATGCCGGCCCACCCAGCGCGCGAACGCGCGCAGCGGGGATTCGTACCGGACCACTTCGTTGACGGCGTTCGTCATCAGGGCCGGGTCCTCTTTCAGGAGCTGCCACTGCTCGGGATGGATGGCGAACAGGTGCAGCGCGTTGGAGATGGCGCTCATGGTCGTGTCTATCGACGGCGCGAGATAGTCGACCATCAGCGGGGGACACTCGCGGTGCGACAGCTTGCCTTCGTCCGCGGCGATCAGAAGCTCGTGCGCCATGCTGTCGTCGAGAACGGCTCGCTGACGAACCACGCGGCGCGCGAACCGCAGCATCTGCAACGCTCGCGGCGTCGATTTGATTGCTTGCCAGTTCAGCGGCCCGAGGACGTCGAAAGTGGCCCCGCCCCATTCGATGAGGTGACCGCGATGATCCCGCGGCCAACCGATGAGATCGGGCACCACGGCCAGGGTTAGGGCGGCTGCCAGGTCGTCGACGCCGTCGACCGCACCCTGCGCGAGCGCGGCATCGACCACCGCGGCGGCGGTGGCGTCCACGCTGTCGCTGATCGCACGCAGCACGCGCGGCAGCAGCCGGTGCGCGACCAGTTTTCGACGCTGATCGTGCTCGTCGCCATCGCTGTTGAGGGTCGTGCCGCGCGATAAGCGATTGGTGATCGGATTCAGGGAGACGCCCCGGCCCGAGAGGAACGTCTTGTCGTCACGCAACACGGCCTTGCACTCGGCGTAGCGAGGGAGCGCGTACGCCTTCTGCTTGGCCAGCCAGACCACCGAGCCGAGATCGCGCAGGCGCCGGTAATGCGGGTAGGGGTCGACGATGGCGTCGGTGGAGTAGAGGTCCGGCTCGTATACCGGGACACCGACCGGTGTGCGACGCATCGTTCTCCTCACAGCCCGCCGGGCGGTCCAGACGCGCTTTCTGACGAAATCGTCACATACGGCGATATGCTCAGTCAAGCCCCGACCGGGCGACCAGCGCGACTGATCGGGAGGGGACACCGGGGCGAGGGGCCGGGCGACGGGGGCGCATCACCGGGACGGCGAACCGAACGTTTCCCCAGCAGGGCCGGCCGCTCGCGGCTCCGCTTCGAGGGATTTCCTAGCCAGACGAACCGAGCACGCCTAGCGCGGCTCGCACACCACGAGCGGGATGACCCGGTCGGCGGTTTCGC
Organism: Mycobacterium scrofulaceum; assembly: GCF_001667885.1. Taxonomy (GTDB): domain Bacteria; phylum Actinomycetota; class Actinomycetes; order Mycobacteriales; family Mycobacteriaceae; genus Mycobacterium; species Mycobacterium scrofulaceum_C. The sequence goes on from NZ_LZJW01000139.1 coordinate 47,733, forward strand.
GGTACTTGCGGTAGGGCGGATACATCCGCGTCAGCGATGGCCAATAACGCTCACGCTCGGCGTCTGTCGCGTCGCGGGCCACCAGGTCCAGGCGCTCGGCGCGGATCTGCACCCGCACCCCCGGGTTCTCCCGCACGTTTCGATACCACAACGGGTCTTCGTCACGCCCGCCGAAAGAGGCTGGGAGAATGACCTTCTCACCGTCGCGCAGGTACAGCGTCGCGGTGGTGCGGGGCTGGTTCGACGTGCGGCCGGTCGTCGTCAGCAGCGCCGCCGGGAACCGCAGCAGCTTCGCGCCGATCCTGCCGTCGGTTCGGTGATACAACCAGACGTGCACGCGGGCGAAGTATTTCAGCAGCAGCGCGATCGGTCGTGAGTTGCGGATCCAGTGCGGCATCGTGCCCGGGATGATTCCCAGCCCGGGGGAGGGGAAACGTCAGGGATCGCAGATGACGATCGGGATGACCCGATCCGTCCACGACCGGTAATCACCGAACGACGGGTACATGGCGTCCAGCTTCGGCCAGTACTCCGCCCGCTCGGCCTCGGTGGCGTCGCGGGCCCGCAGCTGCAGCACCTCGTCCTTGATCTGTACGGAGACTTTGGGATTGGCCTTGAGGTTGAGGTACCACAGTGGGTGCTTGTCGCTGCCGCCCTTCGACGCGACCAATACCACCCGGTTGCCTTCGCGCAAATACAGCAGCGGGCTCACCCGCGGTTCACCGGTCTTGCGGCCCGTCGTGGTGAGCAGCGCGACGGGAGCGTTGCCGAAGGTGCCACCGAATCTTCCGTTGCTGCGTCGATAGATCCATGCGTTGCCCTTGGCCATCCACTTGATGATGAAGCCGACCCAGGGCGCATTCAGAGAGCGTGGCTTCGGTTTAGGCATGGTGTTCCCTTAGCGCTGGACAAATGGTTGGAAGCGAACCTTAATGTGGTGGATTTCGGCGTTGCCGCTTGAGCTTTCGGCCGGAATCACGAACGTCTCGTTGACTCGTGCGGCCAGCCGGCGGCCGCCGAGCGCCGCCTTGGTCAGCACGGTGTACGCCGCGTGCACCCGGTCGCCCTCGATCCGGTAATCGGGCGGGGTCGTGTCCGCGAGGATTCGGTACTGCGGGCCGCGGTTCATGCTGCGGCGCAGATGGTTTCCGGAGAACCCGTTCTTGACCCCTTGCTCGATGCGGGTGCACCCGGCGGCGAACGGAACGGAGTCGCCGTCGTGGGTGACGAGCGCGTCAATGTAGGACTGCGCCGCGGCGATGCGGCTCTCTTCGGAGACGAGCACCGAGCGGCTAGATGCGTTCGATGATGGTGCCGGTCGACAGGGCGCCGCCCGCGCACATGGTAATCAACGCGGTGCTCTGGTCGGTGCGCTCCAGCTCGTGCAGCGCGGTGGTGATCAGCCGGCTGCCGGTGCTGCCCACCGGGTGGCCCAACGCGATCGCCCCACCGTTGACGTTCACCTTGTCCATGTCTGGGTTGTGCACCCGCGCCCAGGACAGCACCACCGACGCGAACGCCTCGTTGATCTCCGTGATGTCGATGTCGCCCATCTTCATGCCGGCCTTTTCCAGCACCTTGGCGGTGGACTGCACGGGGCCGTCGAGGTGGTAATACGGCTCGGCGCCGACGAGTGCCTGGCTGACGATGCGGGCCCGTGGCCGCAGCCCGAGCGCCTTGGCCTTGTCCTCGTCCATCCACAGCACCGCCGCGGCCCCGTCGGAAATCTGCGAGGACGTTCCCGCGGTGTGAAACCCGCCATCGATAACCGGCTTGAGCGAGCTCAGCCCCGAGAGGGTGGTTTCACGGAGGCCCTGGTCGCGGGAGATGGTGACCCGCTCCGCGGTCGGTTGCTTGTTCTCGTCCAGCGCCGGCGCCTCGATCGGGGAGATTTCGCGGTCGAAACGGCCCTCCTCCCACGCCCGCTTGGCCTTGGCCTGGGACTGGTACCCGAACTCGTCAAGGTCGTCGCGGGTGATGCCGCGCCGTTTCGCGATCCGCTCGGCCGCGGTGAACTGGTCGGGCAGGTCGATGTCCCACGACGCCGGCCGCAGGATGCTGCGGTCGGGACCGGCGTTGGCGCCGAGGCCGACGCGGCTCATGGCCTCGATGCCGCACGCGATGCCGATGTCGATGGCGCCCGCCGCGATCAACCCGGCCACCAGGCCGTTGGCCTGCTGGCTGCTGCCGCACTGGCAGTCCACGGTCGTGGCGCCGACGTGCTCCGGCAGCCCGGCGACCAGCCAGCTGACCCGAGTGATGTTGTTGGACTGCTCGCCGAACTGCGTCACGCAGCCGCCGATGACCTGTTCGACGTCGCCTGCGTCGATGCCCGCCTTCTCAACCAGTGCCCTCTGCACCGCGCCGAGCAGCTCGGTGGCGTGCAGCCCTGACAGCCATCCATTGCGCTTGCCGATCGGGCTGCGGGTGGCTTCGACGATTACCGGGTTACCCATTCCGTCAGGCTAGAACACGTTTCATTAGTCTGACAAGCGACGATGGTGACCTGCCTTTTATCTGCGCAGGAGCCGTGTTTTACTGGCACTAGAACACGTTGCAATTGAGGAGCGCACACATCATGGCACCCCCCAACATCCCCGCCGACTTCGACTTTCTCGACCCCGACGTCAACCTCGCCGGACTGCCCGTCGCGGAACTCGCCGAGTTGCGCAAGGCGGAGCCCATCCACTGGGTCGACATTCCCGGTGGCGCGGGTGGGTTCGAGGACCACGGATACTGGCTCGTCACCAAGCACGCCGACGTCAAGGAGGTGTCCAAGCGCAGCGACATCTTCTCGAGCTGGATGAACGGCGCCATCCCCACGTGGCCGCCGGAGATGAAGCGCGAGCAGGTCGAACTGCAGCGCAGCGTCATGCTCAACATGGACGCACCCCACCACACGCGGCTGCGCAAGATCATCTCGCGCGGGTTCACGCCCCGGGCCATCGGGCGGCTGGAGGCCGAGCTGGCCCAGCGCGCCCAGAACATCGCCAAGACCGCGGCGACCGAGGGCAGTGGCGACTTCGTCGAGCAGGTCTCGTGTGAGCTGCCGCTGCAGGCCATCGCGGGCCTGCTCGGCGTTCCCCAGGAGGATCGCGACAAGCTGTTCCGCTGGTCCAACGAGATGACCGGTGGCACCGACCCCGAGTACGCCCACGTCGATCCCGCGCAGTCGTCGATGGAACTGATCACCTACGCGATGGCGATGGCCGCGGAGCGCAGCAAGAATCCGACCGACGACATCGTCACCACGCTCGTCCAGGCCGACATCGACGGCGAGAAGCTTTCCGACGACGAGTTCGGATTCTTCGTGGTGATGCTCGCGGTGGCCGGCAACGAGACCACCCGCAACTCGATCACCCACGGCATGATCGCTTTTGCCAACAACCCCGATCAGTGGGAGCTCTTCAAGAAGGAGCGCCCGTCGACCGCGGCCGACGAGATCATCCGGTGGGCCACGCCTGTCTCGGCCTTCCAGCGCACCGCCAACGAGGACACCGAACTGGCCGGCGTGCGGATCAAGAAGGGCGAACGGGTGGTGATGTCCTACCGGTCGGCCAACTTCGACGAAGAAGTCTTCGAGGACCCGCACACCTTCAACATCCTGCGCGACCCGAACCCCCATGTCGGCTTCGGCGGCACCGGCGCCCACTACTGCATCGGCGCGAACCTGGCCCGCATGACCATCAACCTCATCTTCAACGCGGTCGCCGATCACATGCCGGACCTCAAGCCGGTCGGCGAGCCCGAGCGGCTGCGGTCGGGCTGGCTCAACGGAATCAAGCATTGGCAGGTGGACTACACCGGCAAGACCGCGGTGACATCCTGATGGACTTCAATCTCACTGCGACGCAACAAGCCGTCGCGGATGTGGTGACGTCCGTTCTGGATCGCGACCTCGGTTGGGACGCGCTGGTCAGCGGCGGCGTGACGGCGCTGCCGGTGCCCGAGCGCCTCGGCGGCGACGGCGTGGGCCTGCCCGAGGTCGCCACGGTGCTCACCGAGATCGGTCGCCACGGCGCGATCACGCCGGCGCTGGCCACCCTCGGCTTCGGCGTGGTACCGCTGCTCGACCTGGCGTCCGACCAACAGCAGGACCGGTTCCTGGCCACCGTCGCCAAGGGCGGCGTCCTGACCGCCGCGCTCAACGAGCCCGGCGCCGCGTTGCCCGACCGGCCGTCCACCACCTTCGCCGACGGCCGGCTGTCGGGCACCAAAGTGGCTGTGCCATATGCCGAATCCGCCGACTGGATCGTCGTGACCGCTGACAGCGCGGTGGTGGTGGTGTCGCCGAAGGCAGACGGTGTGGCGGTGGTCAAGACGCCGACATCGAACGGTGCCGACGAGTACACCGTCACGTTCGCCGACGTCGCTGTCGACGACACCGACGTGCTGGCCGGCGCCCGGGCGCACCGGGTCAACCAGCTCGCCTTGGCGGCCGTCGGCGCGTACGCCGACGGATTGGTGGCCGGGGCGCTGCGCCTGACCGCGGACTACGTGGCCAACCGCAAGCAGTTCGGCAAGCCGCTGTCGACGTTCCAGACGGTCGCGGCGCAGCTCGCCGAGGTCTACATCGCCTCGCGCACCATCGATTTGGCGGCCAAGTCGGTGGTGTGGCGGCTCTCCGAGGGCCGGGACGCCGACGACGACCTGGACGTCCTCGGTTACTGGATCACCTCGCAGGCGCCGCCGGTCATGCAGACCTGCCATCACCTACACGGCGGCATGGGGATGGACATCACCTATCCGATGCACCGGTACTACTCCACGATCAAGGACCTGTCCCGACTGCTGGGCGGTTCTTCTCATCGGCTCGACTTGGTGGGAGCGCAATGTTCATAGATCTGACTCCGGAGCAGCGCCAGCTGCAAGCGGAACTGCGGGAGTACTTTTCGAACCTGATCTCGTCTGACGAGATGAAGGCGATGGAGCAGGACCGGCACAACGAGGCATACCGCGCGGTGATCCGGCGGATGGGCCGAGACGGCAAGCTCGGGGTGGGTTGGCCAAAGGAGTTCGGCGGCTTGGGCTTCGGCCCCATCGAGCAGTCCATCTTCGTCAACGAGGCGCATCGGGCCGACGTTCCGCTACCCGCCGTCACGCTGCAGACCGTGGGTCCGACGCTGCAGCAGTTCGGCAGCGAGGCGCAGAAGAAGAAGTTCCTGCCGGCGATTCTGGCGGGTGAGGTGCACTTCGCGATCGGTTACAGCGAACCCGAGGCGGGCACCGACCTGGCGTCCCTGCGGACCAGCGCCGTCCGTCAGGGCGACGAGTACATCGTCAACGGCCAGAAGATGTGGACCACCGGCGGGCACGACGCCGACTACATCTGGCTGGCCTGCCGCACCGACCCGGAAGCCGTGAAGCACAAAGGCATTTCGATCCTGATCGTGGACACGAAGGATCCCGGATTCTCCTGGACGCCGATCATCCTGTCCGACGGCGCGCACCACACCAACGCCACCTACTACAACGACGTGCGGGTGCCGGCGGACATGCTGGTCGGCGAGGAGAACGGCGGCTGGCGGCTCATCACCACGCAGCTCAACAACGAACGCGTCATGCTCGGCCCCGCGGGACGCACGGCCGGCATCTATGACCGCCTGCACGCCTGGGCGTCCAAGCCGGGCAGCGACGGGATCACCCCGATCGACCACGCCGACGTCAAGCGGGCGCTCGGCGAAATCCACGCGATGTGGCGGATCAACGAGCTGCTCAACTGGCAGGTCGCCGCGGCCGGTGAGGACATCAACATGGCCGACGCCGCGGCCACCAAAGTCTTTGGCACGGAGCGCATCCAGTACATCGGTCGGCTCGCGGAGGAGATCGTCGGCAAGTACGGCAACCCCGCCGACTCGGACACCGCCGAGCTGCTCAACTGGCTGGACTCGCAAACCAAGCGCAACCTGGTCATCACCTTCGGTGGAGGCGTCAACGAGGTCATGCGAGAAATGATCGCGGCGGCGGGCCTCAAAGTGCCGAGGGTGCCCCGATGACCGACATCCACGAAGCCGTCGCGGAGATCAAGGCGGCCGGTGGCCCCAAGCCGCGCGCCGGCCGCGACCCGGTCAACCAGCCGATGGTCAACAACTGGGTGGAGGCCATCGGCGACCGCAACCCCATCTACGTCGACGAGGCAGCGGCCCGGGCCGCCGGGCATCCGGGAATCGTGGCCCCGCCGGCCATGATCCAGGTCTGGACCATGTTCGGCCTGAGCGGGGAGCGGCCGAAGGACGACCCGATGGGCCCCATCATGGAGTTGTTCGACAACGCCGGCTACATCGGCGTCGTCGCCACCAACTGCGAACAGACCTATCACCGCTACCTGCGGCCCGGCGAACAGGTCAGCATCACCTCGGAGATGGGTGACGTGATCGGGCCCAAGCAAACCGGCTTGGGCGAGGGCTACTTCATCAACCAGCACATCATCTGGCGCGTCGGGGACGAGGACGTCGCCGAGATGAACTGGCGCATCCTGAAATTCAAGCCGCGGGAAGCCGCGTCCGGGCCCGCGGTGCCCGAGGACCTGGACCCCGACGCCATGATGCGCCCTTCCTCGTCGCGGGATACCGCCTTCTTCTGGGAGGGCGTCAAGGCGCACGAACTGAGGATCCAGCGACGGCCCGACGGGAGCCTGCAGCACCCGCCGGTGCCCGCGGTGTGGCAGGACAAAGCCGCGCCGATCGATTACGTGGTCGCCAGCGGAAACGGCACGGTGTTCAGCTTCGTCGTTCACCACGCACCGAAGGTGCCCGGTCGTACGCTGCCCTTCGTCATCGCGCTGGTCGAACTCGAGGAGGGCGTGCGGATGCTGGGCGAGCTGCGTGGCGTCGACCCGGCCACGGTGAAGATCGGAATGCCGGTGCGCGCAACCTACATCGACTTTCCCGCGGGCGACAGCGGCCCCGAGTGGACGCTGTACGCCTGGGAGCCGCGGGCATGAGCGCGCCGGCCATCGAAGTGGGCACCGTGTTGCCCGAGCTGAAGCTGCATGGCGACCCGACGTTCATCATCTCGACCGCCATCGCCACCCGCGACTTCCAAGACGTCCACCACGACCGAGATTTGGCGCAGGCCAAGGGGTCAAAGGACATCTTCGTCAACATCCTCACCGACACCGGCCTGGTGCAGCGCTACGTCACCGACTGGGCGGGTCCGTCGGCGCTGATCAAGTCGATCGGGCTGCGACTCGGGGTGCCGTGGTACGCGTATGACACCGTGACCTTCTCCGGTGAGGTGACAGCCGTGGAGGACGGCCTGATCACCGTGAAGGTGTTCGGCCGCAACAGCCTTGGCGATCACGTTATCGCGACCGTGACGTTGACGATGGGAGACTCTTGATGTTGTCGGGCAAGGCTGCGATCGTCGGCATCGGCGCCACCGACTTCTCGAAGGATTCCGGTCGAAGCGAATTGCGGTTGGCGGCCGAGGCCGTGCTGGACGCGTTGGACGACGCGGGCCTTTCGCCGTCGGACGTCGACGGGCTGACCACGTTCACGATGGACACCAACAACGAGACCGCGGTGGCCCGCGCGGTCGGCATCGGTGACCTGAAGTTCTTCTCGCAGATCGGGTATGGCGGCGGTGCCGCGTGCGCGACGGTCCAGCAGGCGGCGATGGCCGTCGCGACCGGGGTGGCCGATGTGGTGGTGGCGTACCGGGCGTTCAATGAGCGGTCGGGCATGCGGTTCGGCCAGGTGCAGACCCGGTTGGCGGGAGACGCTCGCGCGCAAGCCGATTCGACCGCGGCCGACAATTCGTTCTCCTACCCGCACGGTCTCTCCACGCCGGCCGCCCAGGTCGCCATGATCGCCCAGCGGTACATGCACTTGTCCGGCGCGACCAGTCGCGACTTCGGCGTCATCTCGGTGGCTGACCGCAAGCACGCCGCCAAGAACCCGAAGGCGTACTTCTACGAGAAGCCGATAACCATTGAGGACCATCAGAATTCGCGGTGGATCGCCGAGCCGCTTCGGCTGCTCGACTGCTGCCAGGAGACGGACGGCGCGGTGGCGATCGTGGTGACCTCGCCGGAGCGTGCGCGCGACCTCAAGCAGCGACCGGCCGTCATCGAGGCGGCGTCGCAGGGCTCGAGCCCCGACCAGTACACGATGGTCAGCTATTACCGGCCCGAACTCGGTCTGCCCGAGATGGGCGTGGTGGGGCGGCAGCTGTGGCAACAGTCCGGCCTTTCGCCGTCGGACATCCAGACCGCCATCCTGTACGACCACTTCACCCCCTTCACGCTGATTCAGTTGGAGGAGTTGGGTTTCTGCGGCAAGGGCGAGGCCAAGGACTTCATCGCCGACGGCGCGATCGAGGTGGGCGGCCGGCTGCCCATCAACACGCATGGCGGTCAACTCGGTGAGGCCTACATCCACGGAATGAACGGCATCGCCGAGGGTGTGCGGCAATTGCGGGGGACCTCGGTCAACCCGGTTCCCGACGTCGAGCACGTCCTTGTCACCGCGGGAACCGGCGTCCCCACCTCGGGCCTCATCCTCGGCTAGGCCTCCGGCCTGCTTACCTCCCTTCCCCTTCGCGCCGAGTGTGCAGTTAGTTTCACGCTCAGCGTCGAGTGTGAAACTAACTGCACGCTCGACCAGTGAAGTGACGACGCGATCGACTCATGCGACGCTGCGGTCGTGGGTGAGCCGTTCCTTGGCAGTGAGGCCATTGCTCGAGGCGCGCTAACCCGGGGTCAATTGTCCAATGGATACACCCGGCTTTTCCGGGACGTGTACGTCAGTCGGGATGCCGACGTTACGGCCGCGCTGCGCGCGCGGGCGGGATGGCTGTGGACTGGGCGTCAGGGTGTGGTCGCCGGGTTCTCCGCCGCGGCGCTGCATGGGAGCAAATGGGTGGAGGGTGGGACAGTGGTGGACCTCATTCACGACAACCGCCACCATCAAGCGGGGATCCGGGCTCACGGGGACCGTATCGAGGAAGACGAGATCACCGCCATCGAGGGGATTTCCGTTACCTCCGCAGCCAGAACGGCTCTCGATATCGGCTGCTGGTATCCGATTACCGCCGCGGTTGCGGGCATCGACGCTTTGGCTCGCGCAACACGAATCAAGGCCGTGGATGTCGAGCTGCTCGCGGAGCGGTACGCGGGCCGCCGAGGCATCGTGCAGGCAAGGGAAGCCATCGCACTCTTCGATAGTGGGGCGCAGTCTCCGAAGGAGTCATGGCTGCGCATTGTGCTCGTCCAGGCAGGATTACCGCCGCCTCAGACGCAGATCGCGGTCTTCGATCACTTCGGTGAGCCGGTGGCTTATCTGGATATGGGGTGGGAGGAGTTGAAAGTTGCGGTCGAGTATGACGGTGAGCAACACCGCAATGACCGTCGGCAATACACCTGGGACGTCCGGAGATTGGAAAGGCTTGAGCGTCTGGGATGGATCGTCATTCGGGTGGTCGCTGGTGACCGCCCCGCCGATATCGTCCGACGAGTGCGCGCCGCCCGTGCCCGTCGAGCGTGAAGTTAGTTTCACGCTGGCAGGCGAACGTGAAACTAACTTCACGCTCGGGTGAGCCCCGAGCTGGCCGCACCCTCGAGGCGAGAAGACCTAAGCCGGGACCAGCTCGACGCCGCTGAGCACCACAGCGTTGTCGCGCGAAGGCGCGACAACGCCGGCCACGAAACGGCCATCTTCTTTCCACACGTTGACGCGCAGCGTCTCGCCGGGGAACGCCACGCCGGCGAAGCGGGCGCCGTAGGCGGCCACCGCGCCGGCGTCGCCGTCCAGCAACGTGTCGACGATCGCCTTGCATGTCATGCCGTAGGTGCACAAGCCATGCAGGATCGGCTGCGAAAAGCCGGCGGCCGCAGCGAATTCGGGGTCGGAGTGTAGCGGGTTACGATCCCCGCAGAGCCGGTAGAGCAGCGCCTGCTGCGGCAGGATCGGCATCGCGACCTCCACATCGGGCGCCCGGTCGGGCGCCGCGTCCGACGTCGAAGGCCCGCGCTCGCCGCCGAAGCCGCCCTCACCGCGAGCGAAGATCGAACGCCGCTGCGTCCACAGCAGCGTGCCGTCGGGCGCGGTGACGGTCGTCTCGCTCCAGATGACCGCGGCTTTGCCCTTGTCCCAGATGTCGGTGAACCGGGTGACGGCGCGGGCCGAACCGGACGGTGGGAGCGGGCCGGGCACCTCCACCCGCTCGCTGGCGTGCAGCACCCTGCCCAGTTCGATGTCGATGCCGGGGAACTGCACGGTCGGAGGCTTGGTCATGTGGAAGGACGCCGCCACGTTGCCGAACGTCGGCAGCACCTGCGGTGTGTCGTCCACCAGGTAGCGCAGTTCGCGTGGGTCCATCGGATCCTTGCCGGCGCCCAACCCCAAGTGGTAGAGCTGCACGTCGCTGCTCGTCCACGAGAAATCGATGGGGTCCAGCTCGGCCGCCAGTGCGACGTCTACATCGATCGGCATCAGCGTGCCCCCGCAATGTGCAGTGCGGCCAGGTAACCGAAAGTCATCGCCGGGCCGATGGTTCCGCCCGGACCCGGATAGGTGTGGCCCATCACCGGGGCGCTGACATTGCCTGCGGCGTAGAGCCCTTCGATGATCGAGCCGTCGTCGCGCAACGCACGGCCGTGGATGTCGGTGCGGACGCCGCCCTTGGTGCCCAGGTCGCCGGGCACCATCTTGGCGGCGTAATACGGGGCATGGGCCAGCTCGCCCAGGTTGGGATTCGGCTTGTTGGTCGGGTCGCCGTAGTAGCGGTCGTACGCGCTCTCGCCGCGGTGGAAGTCCTCGTCGACGCCGGAGCGGGCGAAGCCGTTGAAGCGCGCCACCGTCGCGGTGAAGTCCGCGACCGGCAGGCCGGCCTTCTGCGCCAGCTCCTCGAGCGTATCGGCCTGGATAATTACCCCCGATTCCAGCCATTTGCGGGGAATGCGTTGTCCGGGCTGCAATCCCGCGAAGATGTAGCGGTCGCGGTATTGCTGGTCGAACACCAGCCACGCCGGAATGTTCTCGCCCGGCCCGGGGCCCTGACCGAATTGCCCGCCGTACATGTGGTGGCAGGCCTCGACGTAGGGCATCGACTCGTTCATGAACCGCTTGCCCGACATGTTGACGATGATCGATCCCGGCGAATTGCGCTCCGACAACGCGAACCACGGCGCACCCACCAGCGGCACGGTCGGGCCCCACCAGGCGTCTTCCATCAGTTCGAGTGCGGCGCCGAGCTTTTCGGCGGCGACGATGCCGTCGCCGGTGTTGGCCTTGGCGCCGACCGTCCACTCGGTGGTGATCGGCGCGCGCTGATACTTCACCCGCATCTGCTCGTTGTGCTCGAAACCGCCGGAGGCGAGGATCACCCCGCGCCGGGCGCGGATCAGCCGCGGTTCGGCTGATTCCGATGCGCCGGTGTCGCGGACATATACACCGCGCACCACGCCATCCTCGACGTACAGGTCGGTCAGCGCGGTGTTGAGCAGCACCGGGACGCCGGCCTGCTGCAACCCGATCCGCAGCGGGCCGATCAACGCCCGGCCCATGCCGACGAGGTTCTTACCGGTCGCCTTCGCCCACATGGTGCGGGCGCCGACCTTCAGGCTGCGCAGCACGCCCCGCGGGTGCCGCTTCAGCTGGTTCAACCGCACGTAGTCCTGTTGCATCACAACGACGTTGAGCGGCACCTTGCCGTATGCCGGTTCGAGCCCGGGCATGTCGGCGCCCAGCTTTCGCGCGTCGAACGGTTTGGGCTCGATCGAACGTCCCTCGGCGCGACCGCCCGGCGCCTCCGGGTAGTAGTCGGAGTAGCGCGGAACCCAGCACATCTTCAGCGGGGTGTGCTTCAACACGAACGAGAGCATCTCGGGCCCGCGCTCGAGGTAGGTGTCGATGCGTTCCGGCTCGACGACGTTGCCGACGATGCCGTGCAGGTAGGTCCTGGCAGCCTCGGGATTGTCGCGGACGCCGTCACGCTTGAGCACCTCATTGTTGGGAATCCAGACGCCACCACCAGACCGGGCGGTGGAGCCACCGAAGTGCGCAGCCTTCTCGATGACTACTGTGGAAAGTCCCCGGTGAGCGGCGGTAAGGGCAGCCACCATGCCGGCTCCGCCGCTCCCGACCACGACGACGTCGAGCTCCTGTGCTGTCATGTAGAACACGTTATAGAATTGCCCGGGCCGGGCGCTACTGGGCCGGTCACACGAACGAGGGGACTTCTGCAGATGCTCAGTGTTGCGACACGAGACGAGCTTGCTGCCGACCTGGCGCAGGCTGAGCGGAGCCGCTCACCGATCGCTCCGCTGACCGCCGTTCACCCGGACATCGACGTCGTCGACGCCTATGAGATCCAGCTGATAAACATCCGCCAGCGGGTGGCCGAGGGTGCCCGCGTGCTGGGGCACAAGGTTGGCCTGTCGTCGAAGGCGATCCAGCAGATGATGGGGGTCGACGAGCCCGATTACGGGCATTTGCTCGACGAGATGCAATTGTTCGAAGACACCCCGGTGAAGGCGAGCCGTTATCTGTGGCCGCGGGTCGAGGTCGAGGTCGGGTTCATCCTCAACGCCGACTTGCCCGGGGCCGACTGCACCGAGGACGACGTGCTGGCGGCCACCGAGGCGCTGGTGCCGTCGATCGAGTTGATCGACACCCGGATCACCGACTGGAAGATCGAGTTGTGCGACACGATCGCCGACAACGCGTCGTCGGCGGGGTTCGTGCTGGGGCAGGCGCGCGTCTCCCCGAGCGACGTCGACATCAAAGGGATTGATGCGGTGCTGAGCTGCAACGGTGAGGTCGTCGCCAAGGGCCGCACCGACGCGGTGCTGGGCAACCCCGTGACCGCGGTGGCCTGGCTGGCCCGCAAGGTAGAGGGCTTCGGCGTGCGGCTGCGCAAGGGCGACCTGGTGCTTCCGGGATCCTGCACGCGCGCGATCGACGCGCACGCCGGCGACGAATTTGTGGCGGACTTCACGGGCCTGGGGTCTGTTCATTTGTCATTCGAATAGGCTCGGATTAAATCATCGGACTTAAATAGCGAGAGCCTCGCGAAGGAGCGTCACATGCCGGCTAAGGCGAGTGTGGCCATTGTCGGGTCGGGAAACATCAGCACTGACCTGCTCTACAAG
>NZ_LZJW01000140.1 GCF_001667885.1 Mycobacterium scrofulaceum
CCGGCGGGGGCGCCCCGCGCCGAATGACCTGTGACGGCTCGGTGCGCGGTTCGGGAGGCTCTACCCCGGACGGCCCGCGCACGGCCGCGGCACCAACTGGTTGCTTGTGGGCTCGGACAGCCGCCAGGGACTCAGCCCCGAGCAGCAGGAGGACCTCGCCACCGGCGGCGACATCGGCAGCAGTCGCACCGACACCATCCTGCTGGTGCACCTGCCCGCGTTGTGGTCCGGCGGGCGGGTGACGTTGGTGTCGATACCGCGCGACTCCTACGTTCCGATCCCCGGCCACGGCAAGGACAAGATCAACGCCGCCTTCTCGATCGGCGGGGCATCCCTGCTGACGCAAACGGTGGAACAGGCCACCGGGTTACGCCTGGACCACTACGCCGAAATCGGATTCGGCGGATTCGCCGGCGTGGTCGACGCGCTCGGCGGGGTGACGGTATGCCCGACGACGCCGCTCAACGATCCGTTGGCCGGCATCGACCTGCCCGCGGGTTGCCAGAAACTCAACGGCCGCAACGCCCTTGGCTACGTCAGGACGCGCGCCACCCCCCGAGCGGACCTGGACCGGATGGTCAATCAGCGCCAGTTTGTGGCGGCGCTGCTGCACGCCGCCGGTCGCCCCGCGGTGTGGCTCAATCCATGGCGCTGGTACTCGGTGCCGCGCGCGACGGCCGACGCCCTGACCGTTGACCGCGGCGACCACGTGTGGGACCTGGCCCGCCTCGGCTGGGGGCTGCACGGCTCGCCCACGACTTTGACCGTCCCCATCGGCGAATTCACCAGTGGCGACGTCGGATCGGTGGTGGTGTGGAACCACGATGAGGCGAGCCGGCTGTTCGAGGCGCTGGCCGCCGACGGGCCCGTGCCCACGGCTCCGCCGGACTAGCCGCCCGCGCCGGCCCGCCCGTTCTCCAGGTAGGCCTTGGTGCGGCCGGGGTGATGGGTGGCGAGCCAGGCCACTCCGACATCCCGGCAGAAGTCGAGGTCTTCGTACTCGTCGACGTTCCAGCAATACACGGCGCGGCCCTGGGCGATCGCGCGATCGGCGAGTTGCGGATATTCCTTCAACGTCGACAGTGAGGGCCCGACGGCGGTGGCCCCGACGGCGGTGGCCGCGCCGCTGGTCAGGTAGCGCGCGGTCTTGCCGAGCAGCACGGTCGGCAGCAGCGGCGCGGCTCGGCGGATCCGCCAGACCGCGGCCGCGGAGAACGACATCACCACCGCACGCGACCGGTCGGCGGAGGCGGGCGCGGCAATGCCGAACCGGTGCAGCAGCGCGAGCAGCTTGGTTTCGACCAGAGAGCCGTACCGCACCGGGTGCTTGGTCTCGATGAAGAGCTTCACCGGCCGATGCCAGTCCAGGACGAGCGACACCAGGGCGTCCAGCGTCAGCAAGCTGGTGTCGCCGTGCGTGCCGTCTTCCCGCCAGCTGTCGTGCCACGCCCCGTACTCGAGCTCGCGCAACTCGGCGAGGGTCATGGTGCTGACCAGGCCGGCCCCGGTCGACGTCCGGTCCAACCGGCGGTCGTGGACACACACCAGGTGGCCGTCCCGGGTCAGCCGCACGTCGCATTCCACGCCGTCGGCGCCCTCTTTGAGCGCGAGATCATAAGCGGCCAGCGTGTGTTCGGGCCGCGCCGCCGATGCGCCGCGGTGGGCCACCACATAGGGGTGCCCGGCGAGCACCTCCTCGGCCCACGTCATACGCGTAATGCTGCCGCTTCCTGCCCCTCCAACTCAACCGGACCCGGCGTCGGCGCCCGATCTTCGGAGACCACCACCCAGCGGTGCGCCGGACGTTCGACCGGTTTGCGCTCGAACCCCTCGAAGACCCGCGCCGCCGCGGCGACCGTCAGCGCCGCGAGCAAGTAGGCGAAAACCATCGTGATGGTGTTGTTCGCGATGCCTTGGGCGTCCCTGGCGAAGCTGGTCGCCATGGCGAAGACCGAGACCAGATAGCTGGCGACCCACGCGAGCCACCACTCGACGATGGGGCGGCGGATCCGCGCGTAGTGCTCCTCCAGGATCGCCAGCTCGATCACGTAAACCGGCGCCCACAGCAGGTTGGCCAGCGGCACCACGCATCCCGCCCACAACGCCCGAGTCGATCGCGGCTCCGGCAGGCCAAGATGCGCGAACACCGCCGCGCGCCGGGCGATCAGCCAGAGAATGAGCATCGCCCCCGACGCGAGCACCGCCGCGATCGCGGCCACGCTGGCCAGAACGCCGAGCCAGTCCGCGCCGGCCGCGACCCAGGAGTTCAGCAAGGTGTTCCGGTTGACGATCAGTAACACGTAGCGCACGACATAGATCAGGGCGGCGATGCCGAGCACGAGGACGCTCACGAACAACGTGGTGCGAATCATCGGTGTCGATGGCCCGGGCCGGGTGGGAGCTCCGGCCGTCGCGGCCGTCGGCTCGACGCGATCGGCCAGACCCCATCGCGGCATCACGGCGTAGCGCGGAGTCGGGCCGAGGGGACGCCGCCCGCGCCGGGGAGGCGGCGCGGCGCCGGGACGGACCGCGATCCAGCGAAAGCCCGGCGGCAGCCTCGGCGGGGTGCGCTGCCAACCCCTGCCCGCGGCCGGTCGGCTCGCAGGCGCGGCATTGAGCGGGCCCCACCGTGGGTCGGGCGCCGCCGTGTCCACCAGCGGCGCCATCAGGGCTCCCCGGCAACGCGGACACCACTCGCGCTGCCGTTCACGCACGTTCCACCGAGTGCCGCATTGGGAGCACACCTGGATCACCGGACCAGCGTAGCCTCGCGACGATGGGCTCCGCGTGCGGCGAGCTGTGGGGGGCCGCAGGGCGCTCAGGAATGGCTCGAGCCGAGCCGTCGGCTATCTATTCGCCGGTCCCGACTATCCACAGTTTCCACAGGTTTATCCACATGCGGGTATTGGGTAAGGGAAGCGTTACTACAGCTTTATCGGCTAGCCGTGGTTGCACATGTGGATAACACCGCGGCGTTTACGCACGCGATAGACAGCCCAGAACGGTCGTTGAGCGAAATGGATTGTCTTGCTAAGCATCATCAGGTTGCGCTGTGGCCCGCCCCGCGATGGCGCCCTCGACGGTCAGCGGCAACCCGCAGCTCAGAGTGTCATTTTCCAAGCCCGTCTTGAAGCGCTATGATCGCGTTCGCGCAAAAATATTTGTGACTCACCTCACTACCGCGAGGTGAGGAGCGGGTGAAAGGCGGTTGATGGCCACGCATTCGTTCGGTCCGGGTTCCCCGGCCCCATCGAAGTCGTACTCGGGCTCGCCCGCGTGGAATCACAGCTATAGCGTCGCGGCGTTGCGCGCCGGGCTCATCGCGCTGGCGTTGCTCGCGGTTCTGCTTCTCATCGTTCTGTCTTGAATCGACGCTGAACGGGTATTCGCCTTCCGGCTCATCGCGGTCATTCTTGCGGTCCGCGCAGTCATGGAGCAGGGTTGTCTACGGCTGGCTGCCGCTTGGCAGGCCCGCGTATGAGCGTTAGAAGACAATCGAAGAAAGGAACGCCGTGGCTGAATACACCCTGCCCGATTTGGACTGGGACTACGCAGCGTTGGAACCGCACATCTCTGGTCAGATCAACGAGATCCATCACAGTAAGCACCACGCCACGTACGTCAAGGGCGTGAACGACGCCGTCGCCAAACTCGAAGAGGCGCGCGCCAACGATGACCACGCCGCGATCTTCCTGAACGAAAAGAACTTGGCGTTCCACCTCGGCGGCCACGTCAACCACTCGATCTGGTGGAAGAACCTGTCGCCGGACGGCGGCGACAAGCCGACCGGAGAGCTGGCCGCCGCGATCGACGACGCGTTCGGGTCGTTCGACAAATTCCGCGCGCAATTCAGCGCTGCCGCCAATGGGCTTCAGGGCTCGGGCTGGGCGGTCCTGGGCTATGACACCCTCGGAAACAGGCTGCTCACCTTCCAGCTCTACGACCAGCAGGCCAACGTCCCGCTCGGCATCATTCCCCTGCTGCAGGTCGACATGTGGGAGCACGCCTTCTACTTGCAGTACAAGAACGTCAAGGCGGACTACGTCAAGGCGTTCTGGAACGTCGTCAACTGGGCCGATGTGCAGAAGCGGTACGCGGCCGCCACGTCGAAGACCAACGGATTGATCTTCGGCTGACTCCGGTCTTTATCGGCACGGGCGTCGCGCGGCCGCGCGGCGCCCTTGTCGTTTGCGCGGTTGCGAATTGGGCATTCCGAGAACATGTGCGCCTTTGGCCGTGTCGGGTTGCACGGCACCGAACCCGCAGGCATCCTTGATTATTCGAGTTACCAGCGTGGTTAATCGGACGGAGGCGTCGCGGAGGTCGAAATGGAGACTGGGTCTGACCGCCCAATAGGGGTTTCCCCTTTCCATGCTCGTGGTGCCCTGAAAGGGTTCGTGATTTCCGGGCGTTGGCCCGATTCGACCAAAGAGTGGGCCCAATTGCTGATGGTTGCGGTGCGGGTCGCGTCATTGCCCGGATTGCTCTCCACGACAACGGTGTTCGGCGCCCGCGAGGAACTGCCCGAGGAGCCCGAGCCGGGTACGGTCGGCCTGGTGCTCGCCGAGGGCACGGTGTTCGGTGAATCGGCAATACAGCCAGGCTATTTCGCCGACCATCAGCCCCCCGCGCTGCTGATGTTGCACCCGCCCTCGGAGACCACGCCGTCCCTGCCGGAATGCAACGGCGCGGCGTCGGGATGCGTCCTGCTCCCCGGATTGCCATACCTGGGACTCGAGCATCGAGCGGCCTGGGTGGAAGCGGAAGCCGACGGCACGATCACGTCGATGGTCAGCCGCGTGGGAGTCGATCCCATCAGCCATCCCGATACCGCCATTCTGGCGATGCTGCTCGCGGCATAGCCATTTACTTCGGCGTGAATTAGAAGATCGACGTCTTTTTCAGCAGCAGTCGCGCGCGAACGTGTGCCCGCCGGAATCGGGGTGAACGACGCTGCATAACCGCCCGCGACCGCTTTGCGGCGCGCCGCCGCGGGCCATTCACTTCCCTGGATTCGGTACTCGAAGGCCGGCGCGACGGCACCGCAGATGCGGCCGTCGCGACGGTGCCGCCGAACCCGGATTCACTTATCCGGGCGGTTCGGAAGGGCGTTTTCCGCCCACAGATGGCGTCCGACAGCAAATAAGGCGTTAAGCAATCATAAATTGCTGTCCGGTTGCGGTGCGACCGCCCAGCACGCGCCCATCCTACACTTGGCCCGCCCCGCCGCGTCCGGCCCGCCACTTTGGAACGGATGTCGAATTCTGCGGATAACCTGTGAGTTTCGCCGATTTAGTGGACACCCCAGCGAATCAGTTGGACGCTCGTCAAGTGCGGTATCGGCAAGCACCAGCTACGCCTGGACCGAATCCGGGGGGGTTTGCACCTGTTTCCGGACACAATCCCCCGCTACCATGATCAGCAAATACACCTAGGTAATAGTTCACTTCTACAGCCCAGTGGAGGTCATATCCAATGAGCACGACGTTCGCTGCTCGCCTGAACCGCCTGTTCGACACGGTGTATCCCCCGGGACGGGGACCCCACACCTCCGCTGAAGTGATCGCGGCGCTCAAGGCGGAGGGCATCACGATGTCGGCTCCCTACCTGTCGCAGTTGCGTTCGGGGAACCGCACCAATCCGTCGGGGGCGACCATGGCCGCGTTGGCCAACTTCTTCCGGATCAAGCCGGCCTACTTCACCGACGACGAGTACTACGAGAAGCTCGACAAGGAGCTGTCCGTCCTCGCCACGATGCGCGACGACGGTGTGCGCCGCATCGCGCTGCGCGCATCCGAGTTGTCCCCCGAGGCCCAACACGAGGTCATGCAGCGGGTCAACGAGCTGCGTCGCGCCGAGCACCTAGACGCCTAGCGGGAGCCCGGGCCCTCGCCCGGCCGCCCCGGCCCCTACCTGGAGGCCTCCGGCCCGCCCATTCCGATTAGGGTTGGCTCACGGGATCGCGCACGCCCGAGAGCGATAGTCCACGAGAGACCGGGGAGGCGGCGAGGGTATGGGCCTGTTCCGCAAGCGAAAGAGCCGCGCGACGCGTCGCGCCGAAGCCCGTGCGATCAAGGCTCGCGCCAAGCTGGAGGCCAAGCTCGCCGCCAAGAACGAGACCCGCCGGTACAAGGCCGCCCACCGGGCGGAGGCCAAGGCCCTCAGGGCGCAGATCAAGGCGCAGCGGGACAGCGACCGCAACGCGCTGAAAGTCGCCGAGGCCGAACTCAAGGCGGCGCGCGAAGGCAAGATCTTCTCGCCGACCCGGATTCGCCGTGTGCTCACGGTGTCCCGGCTGCTCGCGCCGATCCTCACGCCCGTCATCTACCGGGCCGCCGTTTCGGCGCGCGCCCTGATCGATCAGCGTCGCGCGGATCAACTCGGGATCCCGCTGGCACAGATCGGACGGTTCTCCGGCCACGGCGCGCAGCTGTCCGCCCGGATCGCCGGGGCGGAAAGGTCCCTGCGGACGGTGCAGGACAAGAAGCCCAAGGACGCCGAAACGCGGCAGTTCGCGTCGGCCATCACCGAGCGGCTCACCGACCTGTCGGCGGCTGTCACCGCCGCGGAAAACATGCCGGCCACCCGCCGCCGGGCGGCCCACGCGGCGATCTCGGCGCAGCTCGACGGCATCGAGGCGGACCTGATGGCCCGGCTCGGGTTGAGCTGATCAACCGAATGCGGCGGTCCGGCATGTCGATCCGAGCGCGGCGGCTGGTTCGGCTCCCCGTCGCGGCGGCGGCCGCCCTCGCCCTGTACGCCGCGTCGGCGGCACAGCTTCCAGCGGCGTGGGCGCACGTCCACGCCAGCAGCGACAACGCGGTGCGCGGCGCGATGGCGATCGTCACCTTCCAGGTCCCCAACGAATCGAACGCGGGCGCGCTGACCACCGCGCTGAGCGTCGCCCTGCCCAATGTGGCCGCCGCGAGCACCGAAAGCGCCCCGGGATGGACCGCCAGCTTGGATCGCGACGCGGCATCGGGCGCCGTGCGCTCGGTGACGTGGACGGCCGCGCCGGGCGGGGGCATCGGGGTCGATCAGTTCGCGCTGTTCCGCGTCTCGATGAAGCTGCCCGACACCGATACCGTCAGTTTCCCGGCCACGCAGACCTATTCCGATGGCACGGTCGTCAAGTGGGATCAGGCGCCGCAACCGGGCGGCGGTGAGCCGGAGCAGCCGGCGCCCACGCTGACGCTTGCCGCCGGACCGATGGCGGCCCACGGCCACCACCCGCCTTCGGCCACGGCCGACCAGGCGTCCGCCCCGCCGCCGTCGAAACCCGCGGACAACACCGCCCGGGTGTTGGGCGGTGCGGCCCTGGTCGTGGCCGCGCTGGGGCTCTGCCTTGCGCTGATCCGCCGCCGGGCATGAGGCGGTTGGCGATTGCCGCATTCGTCGGGGCCTTGTGGGTGATCGCGACGATGACCGCTCAGGTGGCGTCGGCGCACGCCGCCCGCGTGGCCACCGATCCGGCCGACAACGCGGTCCTCGCGGCGGGTCCCGAGCGGGTGAGCGCCACGTTCAATGAACAGCTGCAGACCACCTTCGCGGCCATGACCGTCGTCGGGCCCGATGGCAACGTGTGGTCCGCCGGCGAGCCGACGGTCCACGGCGCGGTGGTCGGCGTCGGCTTGCGCCCGCTGGGACCGGCCGGGACCTACACGGTGAACTATCGGGTCACGTCCGCGGACGGTCACGTGGTCTCCGGATCCTGGTCGTTTCGGCTGACGGTCCCCGGCACGGGCACGCCGGGACCGCCGGCCGCCGGTGGCACGGCCGGGGGCCGGGATTCGGTGGTCCCGGTCTGGCCGTTCGTCGTGGTGGCGGTGGCGCTGGTCGCCGGGGGCGCCCTGTGGGCGGTGCGCCGCCGACCGTGACCGGCGGCAAAGGCACCCGCGTGCGTGCTGGCATGATGGGTCCGAAGAACCCGCGTGGGCTAGAGAACTACTGAGAGATTGCTCGAGGAGCGGCCGCATGGCAGACCCGCAGGATCAACCCAATAGCGAGCCCGACGGCGAACCCACCCCGCCGCCGGAGAAGCAGCCTCCGGCCAAGGCGGCCAAGAAGGCCGCGAAAGCCCCCGCCAAGAAAGCCCCCGCCAAGAAAGCCCCCGCGAAGAAGGCGCCGGCCAAGAAAGCCCCCGCCAAGAAAGCGCCGGCGAAGAAGGCTCCCGCCAAGAGCGCCGAGCCCCCGGCAAAGGCCCCCGCGCCAGCCCTCGAGGTGCAGCAGCGAATCGAAAGCAACGGTGACCTCGCCGCGGCCGCCAAAGATGCAGCCGCACAAGCGAAATCCACTGTGGATGCCGCCAACAACCCGGTCTCGCCCGACGCTCCGATGGAGGTCCTCACCCAGTCCCGGTTGCCGTTGATCGTCGCCCTGGCGGTCAGCCTCCTGGCGATCCTGTTGATCCGGCAGCTGCGGCGCCGCTGACCGCCGACCCGCTACGGTGTCAGACGTGACCGTGTCATTTCAGCCCACCGCCGACCTCGTCGACGACATCGGCCCCGACGTACGAAGCTGCGACGTCCAATTCCGCCAGTTCGGTGGCCGGTCGGAATTCGCCGGACCCATCAGCACGGTGCGCTGTTTCGAAGACAATGCGTTGCTGAAATCGGTGCTCTCCCAGCCAGGTGCGGGCGGGGTATTGGTCATCGACGGCGGCGGCTCCCTGCACTCGGCACTGGTCGGAGACGTCATCGCCGAGCTGGCCCGCTCCAACGGCTGGGCGGGTCTCGTCGTCAACGGTGCGGTGCGGGACGCCGCCGCGCTGCGCGGCCTCGACATCGGCATCAAGGCGCTGGGCACCAATCCGCGCAAGAGCACGAAGACCGGTGCCGGTGAGCGCGATGTCGAGATCACGCTGGGCGGGGTGACCTTCGTTCCCGGCGAGATCGCCTACAGCGACGACGACGGAATCGTTGTCGTCAGACCCTAAACCGCAACGGGCGCACGCTTCTTCGCGAATCGCAGGCCCTCGTCGGCAACCTTGCCGCGCCGAATCGTGCGCATGTCGAAGAAGTAGTTCTGCTTGAGCCGCCATGGCGCGCGCGACCCCGACTTGGGCAGCATGTCCATCGCCCGCTGGAAATAGCCGGGGCTGAAATCCATGAACGGCAGTTCATCGACGTCGTCGCCGGGATGCTGCGGTTCGACGAAGTCAAACCCGTTGGCGTCCATGTAGTTCAGCAACCGGCAGACGAATTCGGAGACCAGGTCGGCCTTCAGCGTCCATGACGCGTTGGTGTAGCCGAAGGTGATCGCGAAGTTCGGCACGCCGGAGAACATCAGGCCCTTGTAGGTCATCAACGACGTCAGCTCGATCGGCTCACCGTTCCTGGTGGGCTTCACACCGCCGAGCAGCTGCATGTTCAAACCCGTTGCGGTGATGATGATGTCGGCCTGCAGCTCCTCACCCGAGGTGAGTTTGATGCCCGTCTTGGTGAACCGTTCGATCGTGTCGGTCACCACGTCCGCCTTGCCATGCCGGATCGTGCGGAAGAAATCGCCGTCGGGCGCCAGGCACAGCCGCTGGTCCCAGACGTTGTACCGCGGCCCGAAGTGCTTTTCGACGTCGTAGCCCTCGGGCAGGCGCCGCTTGGCCATCGTCATCAACGTCTTGCGCATGTAGGCGGGCGCCTTCCGAGACAGCTGATATTGGAAGGTGCTGAACGCGATGGCTTTCCACCGATTCGCGACGTGCGCCAGGCGGTCCGGCAGGAGCCGGTTGGCGCGTTCGGCGAACGGATCGACCCCGGGCAGCGAGCCGATGTAGGTCGGCGAGCGCTGCAGCATCGTGACGTGACCGGAGCCAGAGTTCACCAACGCCGGGATCAGGGTGATCGCGGTGGCGCCGGAGCCGATGACGATGATCTTCTTGCCCGTGTAGTCCAGGTCCTCCGGCCAGTGCTGCGGATGGATGATCCGGCCCTCGAAGTCGTCGGCGCCCGGGAAGGTCGGCGAGTAGCCCTCGTCGTAGTTGTAGTAGCCGGTGCACGCGAACAGGAACGAGCAGGTGAGTTCGCGCTCCTGACCGTCCGACTCGACGGTCAGGGTCCACCGGTTGTCGGCGTCGGACCAGTCGGCGGCCAGGACGCGCTGACGGTAGCGGATGTGCCGGTCGATCTTGTTCTCGACCGCGGCCTCCCTGATGTAGGCCTTGATGTCGGGGCCATCGGCGATCGACTTCGCCGAGAGCCAGGGCTTGAACCGGAACCCGAGTGTGAACATGTCCGAGTCCGACCGGATGCCCGGATATTTGAACAGGTCCCAGGTGCCGCCCAGGTCGTCGCGCCGTTCGAGGATCGCGTAGCTCTTGGTCGGGCAGCGCTCCTGCAGGTGCCACGCGGCGCTGATGCCCGAGATACCGGCGCCCACGATGATCACGTCAAGGTGCTCAGTCATGGGGCCACGTTATCAACGGCATGTCGACATAGTCAACAGGGTGTCGAACATTTCGACACGGTGTAAAGTAGCGGCCGTGACTACCGCAGGCCAGACTCGCGCCCTGCGCGGCCGTCGTGCCATCCGACCCTCGGGCGACGACCGCGAGCAGGCCATTCTCGCGACCGCCGCGCGGCTGCTGGAAGAGCGGTCGTTCGCCGATATCTCGGTCGATGACCTGGCCAAGGGTGCGGGCCTGTCGCGCCCGACGTTCTACTTCTATTTCAAGTCCAAGGAAGCGGTGCTGCTGTCGCTGCTGGAACCGGTGATCGCGCGCGCCGACTCGGAGTTCGACGGCGCGGTGCAGCGCCTCCCGGAGGATCCTCGCCGGGTGTGGCGAAACGGCATCAAGGCGTTCTTCACGGCGTTCAGTACGCACCGCCGGCTGGCCCGCGCCGCGACCGAGGCGCTGGCTACCAGCTCCGAGCTGCGCGTGGTGTGGTTGGGCTTCATGCAGAAGTGGATCGATCAGACGGCGGCCATGATCGCCGCGGAACGCGTGCGCGGCGCCGCGCCGGAGACCATTCCTGCCGTGGACCTCGCAACCTCGCTGAACCAGATGAACGAGCGCACCATGATGGCGGCGTTGTCCGCCGAGACGCCGGCGGTTGACGAGGATCGGGTGGTCGACACGCTCACCCACATCTGGGTCACCAGCATCTACGGCGAATCCGGCTAAGTGGCGATCGCAAGCGCGGCGTAGCCGGGCGACGCGGGTCGCCACCATCGGCCAAGTGGCGATCGCAAGCGCGGCATAGCCGGGCGATGGGGGCACCTCCCGCTTGCGGGGGACGGGTCGCCACCACCGGTAGTCGTCACCGGCGCGTGCGAACATATGTTCGTGCGGTGTGAGGCGTCCATCCTGCACGCGGACCTGGATTCGTTCTACGCGTCCGTGGAGCAGCGTGACGATCCGACTTTGCGCGGCCGCCCGGTCATCGTCGGCGGCGGGGTCGTTCTTGCCGCCAGCTACGAGGCCAAGGCCTACGGTGTGCGCACCGCGATGGGCGGCGCGCAGGCGCGAGCACTGTGCCCGCAGGCCGTCGTCGTCCCGCCCCGGATGAGCGCGTACAGCCGCGCCAGCGACGCCGTGTTCGAGGTGTTTCGCGACTGCACGCCGATCGTGGAGCCGCTCTCGGTGGACGAGGCGTTTCTCGACGTCAGCGGGCTGCGTCGGGTGTCCGGGACGCCGGTGCAGATCGCCGGGCGCCTGCGCGCCGACGTGCGTGACCGCGTCGGCCTGCCGATCACCGTAGGCATCGCCCGGACGAAATTCCTCGCCAAGGTCGCCAGCCAAGAAGCCAAGCCCGACGGGCTGCTGCTGGTGCCGCCGGATCAGGAGCTCGCCTTCCTGCGTCCGTTGCCGGTCCGGCGGTTGTGGGGGGTGGGCGCCAAGACGGCCGAGAAGCTGCACGCCCACGGGCTCGTGACTGTCGCCGACGTCGCCGAGCTGAGCGAGTCGACGCTGGCCTCGCTGCTGGGTGGCGCCATGGGGCGCCAGCTGTTCGCGCTGTCCCGCAACATCGACCGCCGCCGGGTGACCACCGGTGTGCGGCGCCGGTCCGTCGGGGCGCAGCGGGCGCTCGGCCGAGCCGGCAACACGATGTCGGCCGACGAGATCGACGCGGTGGTGATCAACCTGATCGACCGCATCACCCGGCGGATGCGTGCCGCCGGGCGCACCGGCCGCACGGTGGTGCTGCGGGTGCGCTTCGACGACTTCGGGCGGGCGACCCGGTCGCGGACGCTGCCGTGGGCGACGTCGTCGACGCAGCCGATCCTGGCCGCCGCGCGGGGTTTGGTCGCCTCGGCCGCTCCGCTGATCGCGCAGCGCGGGCTGACGCTGGTCGGGTTCGCGGTGTCGGGGATCGATCGCAGCGGTGCCCAGCAGCTGGCGCTGCCCTTCGACGGCGACGACAATCGGCTCGCCATCGACGCGGCGATCGACCGGGTGCGCGATCGGTACGGCAAGTCGGCCCTGACGCCCGCGGTTTTGGTCGGCCGCGATCCGGGTATAGAGATGCCGCACCTTCCCGACTGACGGGTTGAGCGTGCTTTCACCAATCGTTTTCTCCCACATGACTTTTCGATGATTTGAGGTTGATTTGAATGGGCCTCGCGGCCCCGCTTGCCCGACGTCCCGGTTGTTAGGCTGACGAAAACCCGACCTCGAAAGTGAGCAACTGAACCCGATGCCGCCGCCGCATCAAGTCCGCGACACCGGCCTGCCCCGCGAGGGTCTCCTGCTCGGCTACAGCGCCCTACTCGCCTTATCGGCGGGCTTCGTCAACGCCGTGGCGCTGCTGATCTTGGCGCTGCCCGTGGGGAACCTGACCGCGATCACCACCCAGCTGGGCATGAACACGGCCAATCCGTGGCTGTACGAAGGCCACGTGCTCGGCGCGATCTTTGTGGGCTTCCTGACGGGAGCGACCGCGGCCGGGGGGATCCTCGCACCCACCGATTCCCTCGCGGGCAAACGCCACGCCGCGGTGCTCTTCCTCGAGGCGGCCTTACTTGTGCTTGCCGCGGCCGGAGTCGAGGAGACCATCGTCAAGGCACAGATCGACGCGTTGGGGATCGAGCAGACCGCGGTGCAGGCGCTGTTCGCCGCCGCGGCCCTCGGCCTGCAGAACGGGATGACTTCGAGCTTCCGCGGAATGGCGATCCGCACCACGCACTTCACCGGAACCGTCACCGACCTCGGGCTGATCCTCGGTCGCAGCCGGCTGGATGGCATCAAGAGTTGGAAAGCCGCGATCCTGGCAACCACGCTGCTGCTCTTCCTCGGCGGCGGCGTGGCCGGGATCGTGTTCGGCGCCCGATTGGGGGGCTACGCGTTGCTCATCCCTGCCGCGATCTGCGCGACCGTCGCCGCCGCCAACCTGCTCCAGGGCGCCGACCGCACCGAGGAAGCCGAGCACGCCGAACCGCTACGGGTCTGAGCGGCCGGCTTAATTCGAGCCCGTCCACTCCAGCAGCTTGTCGACCGGCCAGGTGTTGACGATCCGGTCGACGGGCACCCCCACGTCCAGGGCGCGCTGCGCGCCGTAGCCGAGGAAGTCCAGCTGGCCGGGCGCGTGCGCATCGGTGTCGATGCTGAACACGCAGCCGATTTCGAGAGCCAGCTTGAGCAGCCTTGTCGGCGGGTCGCGTCGTTCGGGCCGCGAGTTGATCTCCACCGCGGTGCCATTCTCGCGGCAGGCGGTGAACACCGCCTCCGCGTCGAACTTCGACTGGGGACGGATGCCCCGATTGCCCGATACCAGCCGGCCGGTGCAATGGCCCAGCACGTCGGCGTGCGGATTCGATACGGCACGTACCATGCGCCGCGTCATCGCCGCGGCATCCATCGACAGCTTCGAGTGCACGCTGGCCACCACCACATCAAGCCGCTCGAGCAGCTCGGGCTCCTGGTCGAGGCTGCCGTCCTCGAGGATGTCGACCTCGATGCCGGTGAGAATGCGCATCGGCGCGAACTGGTCGCGCAATTTGTCGATGACGTCGAGCTGCGCGCGCAGCCGCTGCGGCGACAGCCCGTTGGCGATCGTCAGCCGCGGCGAGTGGTCGGTCAGCGCGCAATACTCGTGCCCCAGCGCGGACGCCGTCGCCATCATCTCGTCGATCGGCGCCGACCCGTCCGACCAGTTCGAATGCAGATGCAGATCGCCGCGCAACGCCGCGCGGATGTCGCCGCCACCGAGATCCTCGGCGCCCGAACGTAATTCGACCAGAAGGTCGGGCTCGCGCCCGGACCAAGCCTGGTCGATGACCTTCGCGGTCTTGGGTCCGATGCCGGGCAGCGACTGCCAGCTGTTGGCCTGGCCGTGCCGCTCCCGAGCCGCGTCGTCGAGCCCCTCGACGATGTCGGCGGCGTTGCGATACGCCATCACGCGCCGGGGGTCCTGGCGGCTGCGGTCCTTGTAGTAGGCGATTTGCCGCAAGGCCTCTACGGGATCCATGACTCCAGTGTGCCTGGCCGGACCATCAGAACTGTCCGGCGACGAATCCGGCGAACAGCACGCCAAAGCCCCCGATCTCGCCGGCGATGAGCAACGCCATCAGGACCGCGGTCCCGGGGACGGGGTTCTCGAATTGGTTGACGGTGTCACGCCGCGCCCCGTGCCCGATGTAGCTGAGGATGGCGCCGACGAAAAAGAAGACGACCACCCCGGCGGCGGTCAGGTTGACCCACGCCGGCCACGCGCTCAGCTCGACGAAGACCGCCAACAGCAGCGTCGCGAAGGAGTAGAGCAACGCCGCCCGGTGCGCGATGTCGACGTAGGGATGGGCGCGGTGGTCGTCGGCGGCCATGATCTGCCGGTACTTCCAGACGCCGAGGACCAGCGCAAGCAAAAAAATCAGCCCGGCCGCCAGCAGCGTGACCTTGGTGTCGAGTCCGAGGGAGTGGTTCATCGCGCGCCTGAGTTTAGTTGCCCTTCATAAAGATCGACTAACGTCGATTTCATGCGATTCGCCTTCAAGACCTCACCCCAAAACACCACCTGGACCGACATGCTCGCCGTCTGGCAGGCCGCCGACGACATCGACGTTTACGAGTCCGGGTGGACCTTCGACCACTTCTACCCGATCTTCTCCGACAGCAGCGGGCCCTGCCTGGAGGGCTGGACGACGCTGACCGCGCTGGCGCAGGCCACCAAGCGGTTGCGCCTGGGCACCCTGGTCACAGGCATCCACTACCGCCACCCCGCCGTGCTGGCCAACATGGCCGCCGCGCTCGACATCATCTCGAACGGGCGACTCGAGCTGGGTATCGGAGCCGGCTGGAACGAGGAGGAGTCGGGCGCCTACGGCATCGAGCTGGGCAGCATCCGAGAACGCTTCGACCGGTTCGAGGAGGCGTGCCAGGTGCTGACCAGCTTGCTCAGCGAGGACACCACCGACTTCGACGGCAAGTACTACCAGCTCAAGGGCGCCCGCAACGAGCCCAAGGGCGTTCAGCGCCCGCACCCGCCAATCTGCATCGGGGGCAGCGGGGAGAAACGAACGCTGCCGATCACCGCGCGCTACGCGCAGCACTGGAACTTCGTCGGCGGCCCACCCGAGGTGTTCGCGCACAAGCGCGACGTGCTGGCCGCCGAGTGCGACAAGATCGGGCGCGATCCGAAGGAGATCATGCTCTCGGCCCACCTGCGCCTGGACGAACAACGCAACTACCAGCAGGTGATCGACGAGGCAGCCGCGCTGGCGGCCGAAGAACTCGACCTCGGCATCGTCTACATCAACCCGCCCCACGACCCGGGCGTCCTGGAACCGCTGGCCGAGACCATCCGCGATTCGGGACTGCTGGGTCGATGAACCCGGTCACCGCGGACATGCGCGGTGCCGAGCACCTTCCCCCGTTTTGCTCCGCTGAGCAAACCCCTCTGCGTCGCGCCCCATGGCGCGGGGCCGGTGGCTACGCCCCGAAGATCAGCAATTCGGCGGCGGTTACCAAGCGCTCGTGTTTAGCCGGGAACTCGCGGCTCTTCACCGGGTGACGAAACCAGGACCAGGCGATTCGCCCCATCCGTGATCGAGGTACTGGATTGATGTGCACAGTGATCACTCCTGCGATCGTTCCGCTCAGCTGAGGCCCCGATCTTTCGCCCGTGTGACGAAGCCCACAACGGGTTATTAGACACCCGCCGTCTGGCAAACGGTGGCAGACTCGCCGATTTTGGTGCGGGTGTTTCTGGAGTGACTTTTGTGACTACTGCAGCGGGACAGCGGTCGGCTTGACCGGCGCCGGCAGCGCCGTCGCGCCCATCAGGTACCGGTCCACGGCCGCAGCCGCGGCCCTGCCCTCAGCTATCGCCCAGACGATCAGCGACTGGCCGCGGCCCATGTCCCCGGCGACGAAGACCCCGGGTACCGACGTGTCGAAGTCGGCGCCCCGCGCCACGTTGCCGCGGTCGGTGAGCTTGACCTCGAGGTCGGTGAGCAGGCCCTCCCGTTCGGGGCCGACGAAGCCCATGGCCAGCAGAACCAGATCGGCTTCGAGCTCGAAGTCCGAGCCTTCCACCTTGACGAACTTGCCGTCCTGCATGGTGACCTCGTGCGCTTTGAGCGCCGTCACGCGGCCATCCTCGCCCATGAACTGCTCGGTGTTCACCGAAAACACCCGCTCGCCGCCCTCCTCGTGCGCCGAGGACACCCGGTACATCAGCGGGTAGGTCGGCCACGGGGTTGATTCGGCACGAGACTCCGGCGGGCGGGGCATGATCTCGAACTGGTGCACGACGGTGGCGCCCTGGCGGTGCGCAGTGCCCAGGCAGTCGGCGCCCGTGTCACCGCCGCCGATAATGACGACCTTCTTGCCCTTGGCGGTGATCGGGGGCTCCCCGTCGGGGCCGAGGACGTCGTCGCCCTCCTGCACCCGGTTGCCCCACGGCAGGT
Organism: Mycobacterium scrofulaceum; assembly: GCF_001667885.1. GTDB lineage: Bacteria > Actinomycetota > Actinomycetes > Mycobacteriales > Mycobacteriaceae > Mycobacterium > Mycobacterium scrofulaceum_C. Next base: position 16,840 of record NZ_LZJW01000140.1, read on the forward strand.
ACTCCATCGCCTGGTGGATACCGTCCAGGTCCCGACCGGGGATGGGCAGGTCGCGCCCGGCGGTCGCGCCACCGGCCAGCACCACCGCATCGAAGTCGGCGCGCAGCTGTTCGGCGGTGATGTCGACCCCCACGTTGACACCGGCGCGGAACTCGGTTCCCTCGGCGCGCATCTGGTCCAGGCGCCGGTCGAGGACCCGCTTCTCCATCTTGAATTCCGGGATGCCGTAACGCAGCAGGCCGCCGATGCGGTCGGCGCGCTCGAAGACGGTGACGGTGTGGCCGGCGCGGGTCAGTTGCTGCGCCGCGGCCAAACCGGCCGGGCCCGAGCCCACCACTGCGACCTTCTTGCCGGTCAGCTTGTCCGGGGGCAGCGGCACCACGAAGCCTTCTTCGAAGGCGCGGTCGATGATCTCGAGCTCGATCTGCTTGATCGTCACCGGATCCTGGTTGATGCCGAGCACGCACGCCGGTTCACACGGCGCCGGGCACAGCCGGCCGGTGAAGTCCGGGAAGTTGTTGGTGGCATGCAGCCGCTCGATCGCGTCGCGCCAACGGCCCCTGCGCACCAGGTCGTTCCATTCGGGGATCAGGTTCCCCAATGGACAACCGTTGTGGCAGAACGGAATACCGCAATCCATGCATCGGGTCGCCTGCTCGCGCAGGGTCCCCTCGTCGAAGTCTTCGTAGACCTCGTGCCAGTCCTTCAACCGCAGCGGGACAGGCCGACGTTTCGGCAGTTCCCGGTGGGTGTACTTCAGGAAGCCGCTCGGATCAGCCATGCGCGGCCGCCATGATCGCCTTGTCCACGTCGATGCCGTCACGCTCGGCTTCGGCGATCGCCTGCAGCACCTTCTTGTAGTCGCGCGGCATCACCTTGACGAAGTGGCGCTGTTGCCCGCGCCAGTCGGCCAGGATCCGCTGGCCCACCGCGGAATCGGTGGCGTCGACATGCGCCTCGATGATCCCGTGCAAGAACTCGGCATCGTCGGAGTCCAGCGCCTCCATCTCCACCATTTCGATGTTGAGATTGTCCGGCAATTCCTCGTCGGGGTCGTAGACGTAGGCCACACCGCCCGACATCCCCGCGGCGAAGTTGCGGCCAGTGCGGCCCAGGATCACTACTCGACCACCCGTCATGTATTCGCATCCATGGTCACCAACACCCTCGACCACCGCGTGGGCACCGGAGTTGCGGACCGCGAAGCGTTCGCCGACCACTCCGCGCAGGAATGCCTCCCCGCTCGTCGCGCCGAACAGGATCACGTTGCCACCGATGATGTTGTCCTCGGCCACATAGTCCTGCGGGGCGTTGTCCGACGGCCGCACCACGATCCGGCCGCCGGACAGGCCCTTGCCGACGTAGTCGTTGGCATCGCCGTAAACCCGCAGGGTGATTCCCTTCGGCACGAAGGCCCCGAAGCTGTTGCCGGCGGAGCCGTCGAAGGTGATGTCGATGGTTCCATCCGGAAGGCCTTGGCCGCCATAGGCTTTCGTCACCTCGTGGCCGAGCATGGTGCCCACCGTGCGGTTGACGTTGCTGATCGTGGTGGAGAAACGCACCGGCTTGCTGGAATCGAGCGCCTCCCGGCTCATCACGATCAACTGCTGATCCAGCGCCTTGTCCAGGCCATGATCCTGCCGCGAGCTGCAGTACAGGTCCTGGTTCATGAACGCCGACTCCGGCTCGTGCAGCACCGGCGTGAGATCCAGCTTGTGGGCCTTCCAGTGCGCGCGCGCCAGCGTGGTGTCCAGCGCCCCCACCTGGCCGACGGCCTCGTTGAGGGTGCGGAAACCCAACTGCGCCATGTACTCCCGAACCTCTTCGGCGATGAACATGAAGAAGTTCTCGACAAACTCCGGCTTGCCGGTGAACCGCTCCCGCAGCAGCGGGTTCTGAGTCGCGACGCCGACCGGACAGGTGTCCAGGTGACACACGCGCATCATGATGCAGCCCGCCACCACCAGCGGCGCGGTGGCGAAGCCGAATTCCTCGGCGCCGAGCAGCGCGGCGATCATCACGTCGCGGCCCGTCTTGAGCTGGCCGTCCACCTGGACCACGATCCGGTCGCGTAACCCGTTGAGCAGCAGGGTTTGTTGCGTCTCGGCCAGGCCCAGCTCCCAGGGTGCGCCGGCGTGCTTCATCGACGTCAGCGGCGTCGCGCCCGTCCCACCGTCGTGACCCGAGATCAACACCACGTCGGCGTGCGCCTTGGACACACCGGCCGCGACTGTGCCCACCCCGTTCTCGGAGACCAGCTTCACGTGCACCCGCGCGGACGGGTTGGCGTTCTTCAGGTCGTGGATCAGCTGCGCGAGGTCCTCGATGGAGTAGATGTCGTGGTGCGGCGGCGGCGAGATCAGCCCGACGCCCGGCGTGGAATGCCGAACCTCGGCGACCCACGGGTATACCTTGTGGCCCGGAAGCTGGCCGCCCTCACCGGGTTTGGCGCCCTGCGCCATCTTGATCTGGATGTCGGTGCAGTTCGTCAGGTAGTGCGAGGTGACGCCGAACCGTGCGGAGGCCACCTGCTTGATCGCGCTGCGGCGCCAATCCCCGTTGGGATCACGGTCGAAACGCTTGACGTCCTCGCCGCCCTCGCCGCTGTTGGATCGCCCGCCCAGGCGATTCATCGCGATCGCGAGTGTCTCGTGCGCTTCGGCCGAGATCGATCCGTAGCTCATCGCCCCGGTGGAGAAGCGCTTGACGATCTCACTGGCCGGTTCCACCTCTTCGAGCGGCACCGGGGGACGCACACCGCCGCGGAACTTCAGCAGGCCGCGCAGAGAGGCCATCCGCTCGCTTTGGTCGTCGATCAGCCGGGTGTAGTCCTTGAAGATCTTGTACTGGCCGGTGCGGGTCGAGTGCTGCAGCTTGAAGACGGTCTCCGGGTTGAACAGGTGATACTCACCTTCCCGGCGCCATTGGTATTCCCCGCCCACTTCGAGCTCGCGGTGCGCCCGCTCGTCGCGGCGGTCCAGGTAGGCCAGTTGGTGGCGGGCGGCGACGTCGGCGGCGATGTCCTCCAGCGTGATCCCGCCGATCGGACAGCTCAGCCCCGTGAAGTATTCGTCGAGCACGTCCTCGGAGATGCCCACCGCCTGGAACAGCTGCGCCCCGGTGTAGGACGCCAGCGTCGAAATGCCCATCTTGGACATCACTTTGAGCACGCCCTTGCCGGCGGCCTTGACGTAGTTGTTCAGCGCCTTCTCGCGGTCGATCCCGTCGATCACGCCGCGGTCGAGCATGTCCTCGATCGACTCGAAAGCCAGGTAGGGGTTGATCGCCGCCGCCCCGCACCCGATCAGCATCGCCATGTGGTGCACCTCGCGGGCGTCACCGGTTTCGACGACCAGGCCCACGTGGGTGCGTGTCCGGTCGCGCACCAGGTGGTGGTGCACACCGGCGACGGCGAGCAGCGACGGAATGGGCGCCATCTGCTCGTTGGACTCCCGGTCGGACAGGATGATCAGCCGCGCACCGTCCTCGATCGCCGCCGACGCCTGCGCGCGCACGTCGTCGAGCGCCGCGGCCAAACCGGCGCCGCCCTCGGCGACCGGGTACAGGCAGCGAATCACCTTGGACCGCATGCCATGCGGGCGCCCGTTCACTTCGTCGTCGGGGTTGAGGTTGACCAGTTTGGCCAGCTCGTGGTTGCGCAGAATCGGCTGCTGCAAAACGATCTGGTGACACGAGTGCTCGGTCGGCGTCAGCAGGTCGCGCTCGCCGCCGGTGGTGCCCTGCAGGCTGGTCACCACCTCCTCGCGGATGGCGTCCAGAGGCGGGTTGGTCACCTGGGCGAACAGCTGCTGGAAGTAGTCGTAGAGCATCCGCGGCCGCTGCGAGAGCACCGCGACCGGGGTGTCGGTGCCCATCGAGCCGATCGGTTCGGCGCCGGTGCGCACCATCGGCGACACCAGGAGGTTGAGCTCCTCGTAGGTGTAGCCGAATGCCAACTGCCGCTTGACGAGTCGGTCGTGGGGCATCCGCACGTAATCGCCCTGCGGCAGTTTCTCGAGGGGAACCAGGTTGCGGTCGAGCCACTCCTGGTACGGGTGCTCGGCCGCGAGTTCGGCCTTGATCTCCTCGTCGGAGACGATGCGGCCTTGGGTGGTGTCCACCAGGAACATCCGGCCCGGCTGCAGCCGCATCCGGCGGACCACCTTGGCGGGGTCCAGGTCCAGGACGCCGGCCTCGGAAGCCATCACCACCAAGCCGTCCTCGGTGACCCAGATTCGCGAGGGCCGCAAGCCATTTCGGTCGAGCACGGCGCCCACAATGGTGCCATCGGTGAAGGTGATCGACGCCGGGCCGTCCCAGGGCTCCATCAGCGACGCGTGGTACTCGTAGAAGGCCCGACGCGCCGGGTCCATCGACTCGTTGCGCTCCCAGGCCTCGGGGATCATCATCAGCACCGCGTGGGCCAGGCTGCGCCCGCCCAGGTGCAGCAGTTCGAGCGCCTCGTCGAAGCGTGCGGTGTCGGAGGCGCCCGGGGTGCAGATCGGGAACAGCTTCTCGACATCGGCTTCCGTGCCGAAGATCTCGGTCTTGATCAACGCCTCGCGGGCCCGCATCCAGTTCTCGTTACCGGTGACGGTGTTGATCTCGCCGTTGTGGGCGACCCGACGGAACGGGTGGGCCAGCGGCCACGACGGGAAGGTGTTGGTGGAGAACCGCGAGTGCACGATGCCCAGCGCACTGGTCATCCGATCGTCTTGCAGGTCGAGGTAGAACGCCTTGAGCTGTGGGGTGGTCAGCATGCCCTTGTAGACCATGGTCTGACCGGAAAGGCTTGGGAAATAAACAGTTTCGCGCCCGGGACCGTCCTGGCCCGGCCCCTTGGTGCCGAGTTCGTGCTCGGCGCGCTTCCGGACCAAATAACAGCGACGCTCGAGTGTCATGTCCGAAGCGCCGGCCAGGAACACCTGCCGGAAGGTGGGCATCGCGTCGCGGGACAGCGCACCCAGCGACGAATCGTCGATGGGCACGTTGCGCCAGCCGAGCACCGTCAGGCCCTCGGCCTCGGCGATCTTCTCGACCGCGTCGCAGGCGGCAGCGGCGTCCTTGGACGACTGCGGCAGGAAGGCGATACCGGTGGCGTAGCTGCCCGGCTCGGGAAGTTCGAAGTCCACGACCTCGCGCAAGAACGCGTCCGGAACCTGGATCAGAATGCCGGCCCCGTCACCGCTGCGCGGCTCGGCGCCCTGAGCACCGCGGTGTTCGAGGTTGAGCAGCGCGGTGATTGCCTTGTCCACGATGTCGCGGCTACGACGGCCGTGCATATCGACGACCATGGCTACCCCGCACGAATCGTGCTCGAACGCGGGGTTGTATAACCCGACGCGCTTGGGCGTCATATGCACCTGACCCTTCACCTGAACGTTGCGAGCTGCCGTTGACGGCTGCCCCCGATGGGATCGCACCCGAAGGTTGCGGGCTGTGACCCCTCGGTCTTGTCTCGATAGGCTGTCCCCCAGGGCGGAGATGATCCTGTTAGGGATGCGTCCGTGCAGCGCTGAACGGTGGCCTGGAAACCGGTCTCGACAAGTCGTAAAACGATATGACAATACCCGCCTGACATGCCAACTTCGTCAAGTCTAACCGCCACCTGGCAGCGCCGTAAATTTCTCGGCGGCGAAGGCGCCGCAACCCGGCCGACGTGCCGTTTTGGGTCTGCAACTTGCGTCACAGCCGACCGGATCCTGCTGACCCCGCGCAGCGGATCGGACGCGCGTGGGAGTTTGCTGACGTGGGCCGAGGGTGTGCATCGCATGTGGCAGCCATCCCGCATGGTCGTGCTCAGGGCGCGGCCAACGCCGGCGCGGCCGCGGTGCAGTAAGCGCTGCTAAGTTTGCACGGTGGCAAACCGAGCCACGCAGGAGATACTGGACCGGTACTGGTCCCGTATCCGGCGTCGGTGGTTGGGCCGTGGCGCTTATCACTGGCGCCGGACGAACCACCTGAGCGCCGCTCGATCGCCTGGCACCCGAGGAGCCCATGAACGAGCGCGACGAATTCCTGCGGGACCGTCTGCAACCGCCGGCGGGCGCCCCGGCGGCGCGCCCGCCCGGTTCGCCGCCCAGAACCGTGCCGCCGCCTTCCCCGGTTCCGGCCGGCCAGCGCCCTGCGCCCCGCCCACCGCTGGCGGCCCAGCCGCAGGCC
>NZ_LZJW01000141.1 GCF_001667885.1 Mycobacterium scrofulaceum
GACACCCGCCGATGTTCGCCTCGAAAAGCGTTTGGCCGCAACCATTCCGGATGGGTCGCTGGCCGACGTCAACGCGGCGCCGGGCCGAAGATCGTGCGCGGCGACCACCACCTCCGCGTAGTCACCGGCCGGATGGGAACGCAGCGCCGCCGCGCCGGCCAACATCACCAGTCCGCCCGCCGCGACTCGCCGCGCCAGCACGGTGCGCGTCCAGTCCGGACGCAGCAATAAAAGGCGGCCGAACAGGTTTGGGTTCAGCGACGGTTCGCCCACGCCGCCACGGTAGGCGCACGGCGGTCAGCGCCGAGTGCCGTCGGCGAAGCGTTTGTGGATAACCGGCTAGCTCGAGGCGGCCGCGGTGGACGGCGCGGAGCTGCTGGTCGACTTCTCGCTCGAACTCGACTTCTCGCTCGACCCGGATGACTTGTCGCTCGAGGCGCCGTTGGAGCCCGAGTCGCTCGACGAGGAGCCGTTGGTCGAGCTGGTGGACTTCTTGCCGGACTCCCGGCTATCGGTGCGGTAGAAGCCGCTGCCCTTGAACACCACGCCGACGGAGTTGAAGCGCTTGCGCAGCCGCCCGGAGCAGCGTTTGCACGTGGTCAGCGCGTCGTCGGTGAAGGCCTGCACGATGTCGAAGCGATCGCCGCACTCGGTGCACTGATAGCTGTAAGTCGGCACGAAAACCTCCGGATGATTGCAAAGTCTGTTAGCACTCTAGCGTCTCAAGTGCTAGAACCGCCACGTGATGTCACTCATTCCCGAACTGTTACCCCAGATTGAGGGCGACTAGTCCCCGTCGCGGCGTGAGGGCGTCGGTCATCGGAATGTCGTGCGGCTCGGCGGGCAGGTGGTCCACCAACTCCGGGTCGCGCACCACCGCGACCAGCCGCGCGTGCGGGTCCCGGCGGCCCAGGGAGCGATCGTAGAACCCGCGACCGCGACCCAGTCGGACGCCGGAGCGGTCGACGGCCAACGACGGCACCAGGATCAGGCTCGCCTCGGCGATCGCCGAGGCCGGAAGCCACGGCTCGGGCGGCTCGAGCAATCCCCACCGCGCGGCCGTCAGGGTGCCCGGCCGGTATTCGCCCCAACGCAACGGCAACGGCGCGTCGTCGGCGGCGGTGCGCGCAACCGGCAGCAGCACTCGCCCGGACCGCCGCAGCAACACGTCGAGCATGTCTATCGACCCGGGTTCGGCGCCTACCGGCACGTACGCGCACACCGTGTCACCGCTGCTCACGACGCCTTGCAAGCCGTCCAGTCGCCCGCTCAACATCCGGGCCTCCTCGGTCCGCACATCGTCGGCAACGCGGCGGCGGGCCGCTTGCAACTGGGCCCGCAACGCGGCCTTCCCGGTGGTCGCCATGGGTCAACCATTCCAGCCGGGTCTTTGGCCGCGCCACATCGACTCGGCAAACCGGCGCCGGGTTATCGTGTGAACAATGTCAAGCCCAAAAGTGGTGGTCCCACACACGGCGATCGTGCCCGCCGCCGGTCTTGGTACCCGCTTCCTGCCCGCGACGAAAACGGTGCCCAAGGAGCTGCTGCCCGTCGTCGACACCCCCGGCATCGAGCTGGTGGCCGCCGAGGCGGCTGAGGCGGGCGCCGACCGGCTGGTGATCATCACCTCCGAGGGCAAGGACGGCGTCGTCGCGCATTTCGTCGAGGACCTGGTCCTCGAGGGGACGCTGGAGGCGCGCGGCAAGAAGGCGATGCTCGACAAGGTGCGGCGGGCGCCGCAGCTGATCAAGGTCGAGTCCGTCGTGCAGGCCGAACCGCTCGGCCTCGGACACGCCATCGGCTGCGTGGAGCCCACCCTGACGCCCGACGACGACGCCGTGATGGTGCTGCTGCCCGACGACCTGGTGTTGCCGACCGGCGTGCTGGAGACGATGTCGAAGGTGCGCGCGCAATACGGCGGCACCGTGTTGTGTGCCATCGAGGTGGCGCCCGAAGAGGTCAGCGCCTACGGGGTTTTCGATGTCGAGCCGGTGCCCGGCGACGACAACCCCGACGTGCTGAAGGTCAACGGCATGGTGGAGAAGCCCAAGCGCGAGGACGCCCCGTCGCTGTTCGCCGCGGCGGGCCGCTACGTGCTCGACCGCGCGATCTTCGACGCGTTGCGCCGCGTCGACCGCGGGGTGGGCGGTGAAGTCCAGCTCACCGACGCCATCGCGTTGCTCATCGCGGAGGGCCACCCGGTGCATGTCGTCGTGCACCGTGGATCTCGACACGACTTGGGAAATCCCGGCGGCTACCTCAAGGCTGCGGTTGACTTTGCATTGGATCGTGACGACTACGGCCCCGATTTGCGGCGATGGTTGGTGGCGCGGTTAGGCCTGGCCGAGAAGTAGCCGGCCGATACGCCCGGCCCAGGACGGCGCCCGTCAGGGCAGTAGAGGGCAGAGCCCGCCAGGGCAAAGAGGGCAGAGAGGCGCGCTGTGCGTTCTGTTGAGGAGCAGCAGGCCCGGATAACCGCCGCCGCGGTGGCCCCGCGGCCCATCCGGGTGGCCATCGCCGAGGCGCAGGGATTGATGTGTGCCGAGGAAGTTGTCACCGAGCGGCCCATGCCCGGCTTCGACCAGGCCGCGATCGACGGCTACGCGGTGCGCAGCGTCGACGTGCTGGGCATCGGCGAGGTGGGTGCCGACAGCTTGCCTGAGCCGCCGCCCGGCGACGCCGAGCTGGACGAAGACCGGCGCGAGGGCCTGGTCCTGCCGGTGATGGGAACCGTCGAGGCCGGCGCGCGCACACCCAGCCGCCTGCAACCGCGCCAGGCCGCCCGAGTACACACGGGAGCCCCGCTACCCACGCTCGCCGACGCGGTGATCCCGTTGCGCTGGACCGACGGCGGGAGCAAGCGAGTGCGGATCCTGCGCGGCGCGCCGTCGGGTGCGTACGTGCGCCGGACTGGCGACGACGTGCAGCCGGGTGACGTTGCGGTGCGCGCCGGCACGGTGATCGGCGCGGCCCAGGTCGGGCTGCTCGCGGCGGTCGGCCGCGAGCGGGTGCTGGTGCATCCGCGGCCCCGGGTGACGGTGTTGGCCGTCGGTGGTGAGTTGGTCGATATTTCGCGCACCCCCGGCAACGGCCAGGTCTACGACGTCAACTCCTACGCGCTGGCGGCGGCGGCCCGCGATGCCGGTGCGGAGGTCAACCGCGTCGGCATCGTCAGCAACGACCCCAAGGAATTCCGCGACACCGTAGAGGGCCAGATCAACCGCGCCGAGGTGGTGGTGATCGCCGGCGGGGTCGGCGGCGCCGCGGCCGAGTCGGTGCGGTCGGTGCTCTCCGAGCTGGGGGAGATGGAGGTCGTCCGCGTCGCCATGCACCCCGGATCCGTCCAAGGCTTCGGGCAGCTGGGCCGCGACGGCGTCCCGACGTTTCTGTTGCCCGCCAATCCGGTCAGCGCGCTGGTGGTCTTCGAGGTGATGGTGCGGCCGCTGATCCGGCTTTCGCTGGGCAAGCGTCAGCCGATGCGCCGGATCGTGCAGGCCCGCACGCTGTCGCCGATCACGTCGGTCGCCGGCCGCAAGGGCTATCTGCGGGGTCAGCTGATGCGCGACCAGGAGACGGGTGAATACCTGGTGCAGGCACTGGGCGGGCCGCCCGGGGCGTCTTCCCACCTGCTGGCCACCCTCGCCGAAGCGAACTGCCTCGTGGTGGTGCCCAGCGGTGCCGAACAGATCCGCACCGGCGAAATCGTCGATGTCGCCTTCCTGGCTCAGCGCGGTTAAGTGCAACGACTCCGCAAGCTCGTGAACCTGTTGCGCACCAACGCCCGTCATCCGGGTTGGCCGCTGGACGTGGGGCCGTTGCGGGTCCCGGCGGGAGTGGTCCGGCTGCGAGCCGTGCGGATGCGCGACGGCGCGCAGTGGAGCCGCATCCGGTTGGCCGACCGCGCCCATCTCGAGCCGTGGGAGCCGAGCGCGGAGAGCGATTGGACGAGCCGGCACACCGTCGCCGCGTGGCCGGCGCTGTGCTCCGGCCTGCGCGCCGAGGCCCGCGCGGGCCGCATGTTGCCCTACGTCATCGAGCTCGACGGGCGGTTCTGTGGCCAGTTGACCATTGGCAACGTCACTCACGGGGCGCTGCGGTCGGCGTGGATCGGCTACTGGGTGCCGCGGTCGGCGACCGGCGGCGGGGTGGCCACGGCCGCGCTGGCGCTGGGCCTCGACCACTGCTTCGGTCCGGTGATGCTGCACCGCGTGGAGGCCACGGTGCGGCCCGAGAACGCCGCGAGCCGGGCCGTGCTGGCGAAGGTCGGCTTCCGCCAGGAGGGGTTGTTGCAGCGTTACCTCGAGGTCGATAAGGCGTGGCGGGACCACCTGTTGATGGCCATCACGGTCGAAGAGGTGTCCGGATCGGTAGCATCGACGCTGGTCCGGGGCGGACACGCCAGCTGGGCGTGACCGCGCCGTCCCTCTGTGGCACCCGGCCGCGCGGCTAGCTCCTTGACCGCTGTGTGGCTACCGCGACACGAGTGACTCGTGGTGCTTGTGAGAGGCAAATTACAGGTGTGTAATTGTCCTGGTCACCTAGACCCGGCCGCGCTGGCCTCCGAGGGGCTTCGCGGAATCGGAACCGAAGAGAGCAGGTCGTCATGCCAAGCATTCCGCAGTCACTGTTGTGGATCTCGCTCGTGGTGCTTTGGCTGTTCGTCTTGGTGCCCATGCTCGTCAGCAAACGCGACGCCGTGCGTCGCACCAGCGATGTCGCCCTGGCGACCCGGGTCCTCAACGGCGGCGCGAACTCCCGCCTGATCAAGCGCAGCGGCCCGGCCGCGGGTCATCGCAGCGATCCCAACTGGCAGCCGCCGGAAGAGTCGGCCGAAAACGACCTCGACATCGCCGAGGATGAGGACGACGAAGAGCACGACACCGAGGAGCTACGCGCCGCGCGCCCCGTCGTCATGAAGATCGCGACGCCCGAGCTCTCCGAGCCCGACTACCTCGACGTCGATGTGGTCGAGGATTCACAGGCGCTGCCGGCGGGCGTCGAAGCGGCCGTCGAGGAGGAACCAGAGGCCGACGAGGACGACGAGGACTCCGACACGGACGTGGTCGCCCACGCCGGCGACGAAAGCGACGAGGGCTTCGAATACGTCGACGACTCTTCGGGTCTGGAGCCGGAAGCCGAGGCCGACGACGACGAGACGCCGGCGCCCGTCCCCCGGAACGCCTCCCGGCGCCGTCGCTTCGACACCAAGACCGCCGCCGCGGTCAGCGCGCGCAAGTACGCCTTCCGCAAGCGCGTGTTGATGGTGATGGCCGTCGTCCTGGTCGGCACTGCCACGGCCGCGTTCAAGATTTCGCCGACCGCCTGGTGGGCGTGCGGCAGCGCCACCGCCGTGACCCTCATGTACCTGGCCTACCTGCGGCGCCAGACCCGCATCGAGGAGAAGGTGCGCCGCCGCCGGATGCAGCGGATGGCGCGGGCGCGGATGGGCGTGGAGAACGCCTATGACCGCGACTATGACGTGGTCCCGTCGCGGCTGCGGCGGCCGGGGGCGGTGGTTCTCGAGATCGACGACGAGGACCCGATCTTCGAGCACCTGGACTACTCGATGCCGATGCGCAACTACGGCTGGTCCAGGGACCTGCCGCGGGCCGTCGGCGAGTAGTGCTCGCATTTCGGTGGTTCGGCCCGGGGCTGGTAGCCTGCTAGCGATCAGGGGCTATGGCGCAGTTGGTAGCGCGACTCGTTCGCATCGAGTAGGTCAGGGGTTCGAATCCCCTTAGCTCCACACAGTTTGCACGGTTAGGGTGCCTCGTCGAGGCGATCGATCAGCCTAGTTTGGCGCGTTGGCGTGCAGCTTGTGCTTTGTCAGCCACGCGTCGATGTGGCTCATGGTTGCCGGCAGGGAAGCCCCGGAAAAGACCATGTGGTCGGAGCCGGGTATTTCGACTACCTCGGCGAGCCGATATTGGGCCGCTGTTTTGCGCAACACCTCTGCCGGAACGATCAAGTCCTTTTCGCCGCCGATGACCAACACCGGAGCGGTCACGGCGGAGGCGTGTACACGGGTCTTCTTGGAGAGCCTGAGTGTCGCGAGGAGCATCTGCCATTGCGCTCGGCCGGACTCGCAAACCAGGCCGTCATAGATCTCGCGTGCGGTGTCCTCCGTTTGGGCGTTGGCCACCCACTGGCGGAATCGGTCGAACGGGGGAGGAGGCACCGGCTTGGCCCACGCGCGCGAGCGCAAAAACCACGGCGCCGACATCCGCCTGTTAGCCGGAGTCGAACCGCCGATGCCCGCGGCGGGGGCGGGACACGCGGCGACCAACCCGACGTGCGGGGTGCGTGCCGCGACCAGTTGGGCAAGCAGGCCGCCCATCGAGTGGCCGACCAACAGTGGTGCGCTATCGAGCGAAGCGACGAATGCGACTAGGTCGTCGACGTAATCCTGCAGGCTTAGCGACGCAACCTTGCCGGCGCCTTCGTGGATGGGCAGTTCGTGATGCCGCAGCGTCGGGGTATGGGCGGTGTAACCGCGGTCCTGGAACGCGGCGCGGGCGCCCGCCAACTGTTCCCCGCGTGACCAGTTGCCGTGAATCAGGACAACGTGTCGCGTCTTCGACATACCCAAGAGGATGGCATCGGCGACCACCTATTGCGGCGGTTTGGCTCCTTGGCACGGCGAGCACCCGCTCCGTCCAGTCAGCGAAGAAACCGGCCAGTAAGCGATCAGCACTATCTGTTCGCGGCCGACAGTGGCAGGCTCAACCGAGGAAGGGACTGAACAGAGTCCCAAAGGAACAAGCTGAGGCCAGGCGGTCACCGCTCAAGAAGAGGGCGGTAACTCGAGGTTTCCCCACCTCAGTCCCTCCCGCCAACTACGCGCCATGCGACGCGGCGAAGGAGTCAACCCCATCACGGATGCGCGACGAGGTACGTTTCGTTGCCCAATCCGGTGGTGAGTTCGTCGACGTCGAAGGGCCGGTCGAGCCGGGCGTTCAACACTTTCGGGTCGATCAGAAGACTGATTTCGGCGGTCTGCCGGGCGAAGAGGCGGCCGATCAGCGGGTAGATGCGGCGCATGATCGCCCGTTCGCCGGCGGTGCAGCGCGAGGCGCAGTAACCGACGTGGCCGATCTCGTCGGTGAGGATCTCGCGGTATAGGAGTTCGATTCGCTCGCAGACTTCCGGTTCGTCGGCGAACAGTTCCCTGCCGGCGCGGCGTAATTCGTCGAACATGATGCAGCCCGCCATTTCGCCGGCTCCGACGAACGCAAAGCTCAGCCGCTCCGGAACGAACACACCGGTTTTGACGAACTGGCGCATGACGAACGGGGGAGGGGCGACTTGGAAGGTCAGGCCGAAGACGTCGAGCGCATAAGCCAGCAGCCGGGTGTGGTAGTGCTCCTCCAGTTCGATGTAGACGTTTTCGGGCGGCAGATTCTTATCGCTGTTGCGCCCGTAGGTTTCGCCGAGCCCGACGCCGAACCGCTCCGCCTGATTCAGCTTGGCCGTCGCCAGCAGGAACAGCATCTTTCGGTCCAGCCCGGCCTCCGGCCGCCGGCGGCGCAGGTTGCGAAGGAAGGTTTGTTGATCGACCGGGTGGGCCGACCGGACCGGATTGGCTTCCAGTTGGTCGAAGAACCGCTCGCGATTGGCCAGCCGCCTGTTGAGCAGGTCGGCCTCGCCGTCGCGCCTAGCCAGGAAATCGCGATATCCCTCGATGCTCGTGCTGTTCATCGTTTCTCCATTCCGTTGACACTCGTTGACACGTAACGACTTAACAGCGCAGGGTCGTGCGATCCGATGGCGAGCAGCGCAAAGAGCCCGGTGAGGAAGAACATCGCCAGTTCCGTGGCGTCCGCGTCGGCCGAGACTTGTCCCGCGTCTTGCGCACGGCGGATCACGCCCGCCAGGAATTGTGCGATTGGGTGCTGCGCCAGCTCTTCTTCAACGGGACGCGACGGCGAGAAGTGCAGACCGAGCATGTCGCGGAAAACGGCTGCGCCCAAACGATTTTCGGCATCCAATATCCGCGATACGACGTCCGACAGTATCGCGGCCAAATCGCCCTTGGCGTCGCCGAGTTCGCTGATGATCCGCCTCTCCTCGTCACGCTCCAGCTCGGCGAGCACGTGCTCCTTCGTCGGGAAGTGGAAATAAAACGTTCCCCGCACCACGCCCGCCGTGGCCGCGATGGCGCTGACATCGGCGGCGGCCAAGCCGCGCTGCCTGATCTCGGCCAGCGCGGCGTCGAACAGGCGCGCCCGGGTTTCCAAGCGCCGAGCCTCCCGCACGCCCGCTGAACCGGAAGAAGCCTGCAGAGGCCGCATGGCCGCAGCCTATGACGTGTCGCTGACGGTCGTCAATGACGGGCGTCAGCCAATCGATGAGCGTTCGGCAACCGGGCGCCACGAACCGATGCAAGACCCTCCGTCCGGCACGGTTGTCCACGAGCGGTTAGCAAACAAGGGGACAAGCCCACGCGGACGATCCACTGCGCCGCGCCGAGGACGTCGGCAATTCGCGCGAGTTCCGCGGCGAGATGACTGAGCACCGGCGAGGAGTGCAGGTCGGCCGGATCCGGCGTGCTGCCCGGTTGAGGATCAACCGCCGGAGGGGATCCGACCGGATCTGTTCGAGTGCGACACGGCCGCCGATGTGGGGAAGTGGCTGCCCAGCCTGCTGGTGCGGCGCCTCGAACGACTGGAGCTCGCGTACGCGTAAGCGCGATTGCCCGCCATGGGAGCGGGGTACTGATCCTTGCGACAGGCCGCGAAACGAAAGGACCCCATGGCGACCCGCGAGGACAGCGCCACCGACGAGCTGTTGCAGGAACTGCTGTGGGCCTACGGGCCGTGCGGCCAGGAAGCCGACGTCCGCGCCGTCTGCGCCCGTGAACTGCGGCCCGTCGTCGACGACATGTGGACCGACGACGCCGGCAACCTGATCGGCTACATCGGTGCCGATCCCCCGACCGGCGCCGGGCACGGGCACCGTCACCGGGTGTCCTCGGCGGCCGAACCCGGCGTCGCGACGCGGGTCATGGCGCACATGGACGAGCTGTCCATGCTCGTCAAGCGGGTGGAGCCCGACGGCACGCTGCACCTGACCCAGCTCGGAACGATGTACCCGGGCAACTTCGGCCTCGGGCCGGTCGGCATCCTCGGCGAGAACGAGACGTTGACCGGGGTCCTCACGCTGGGTTCGGAACACACCACCCAAGAGAGCCAGCGGATCTGGCAGACCAAGCCCGACCAGGGCGACAAAGCGCTGGACTGGGACCACGTGTACGTCTTCACCGGCCGCAGCACCGACGACCTCGACGCCGCCGGGGTGCGCCCGGGCACCCGCGTGTGCGTCGACCGCAGCAAACGGACGCTGGTCGAGGTCGGCGACTATCTGGGCTGCTACTTCCTCGACGACCGCGCCGCGGTGACCGCCCTACTGCGTGCCGCGCGCGTGCTGCGCGAGCGCGGCCAACGACCCGTTGACGACGTCTATCTCGTGTTCACCACCAACGAGGAGATCGGTGGGGTGGGGGGCACCTACGCAAGCGGATCGCTGCCCGGCACCCTTACCCTCGCGCTGGAGGTCGGCCCCACCGAGCGCGAGTACGGCACCAAAGTCAGCGGCGGCCCGATCATCGGCTACAGCGACGCGCTGTGCGTCTACGACAAGGACGTCGCTGACCGGCTGATGGGCATCGCCACCGACTTGGGTTTGTCGCCGCAAGCCGCCGTGCTGGGCGCCTTCGAATCCGACGCGTCGCACTCCAAGGCCAACGGGCTGACGCCGCGTGCAGGCCTGCTCTGCCTGCCCACGCTGAGCACCCACGGTTACGAGGTCATGCTCCGCACCGCGATCGACGACATGGCGGCGATCGTCGTGGAGTTCGTCATGCAGCCCGGCGCGCACGCCCGCGGCGAACCCTAATGGCGTCCCAAAATTTGCCTGAACATTG
The DNA here is from genome assembly GCF_001667885.1 of Mycobacterium scrofulaceum. Lineage (GTDB taxonomy): Bacteria > Actinomycetota > Actinomycetes > Mycobacteriales > Mycobacteriaceae > Mycobacterium > Mycobacterium scrofulaceum_C. Next base: position 9,923 of record NZ_LZJW01000141.1, read on the forward strand.
CCTAAGAGCCGCGTGGCGGCACGCGGCGCGCCGTCCCGGCGGCCATACGGTCGACGGATGAACGTTGACTACTACCTGCAGAAGGTGCCGGTCGAGTCGGTGCGGCCCGGGTTCTCTCTCGCCATCGATCGGGACGGCGACTATCGCCTGTTCCGGGTGGAATGCACGCAGATGACGCAGCGCAGCGGTCAGCCGGTGATGTTCACGCTCACCTCCGAGCCCGTCGATGGCGGCGAACCGTGGGTATTGGAGTGCGAGGCGGGGACACCGGTCGTCCGGGTGCTCGGCGTGGGCAAGGTGGCGTCCTAGCCCGGTCGGGCGGGCTTCGCGGCGACGACGAACTGCAGCGCGCGCTGGGTCTGCTGCTCGACGTCGACCAGGCCGGCCGACGAGAACAGGTCGACGAAGGCGTGCCGGTCGAACATGGTCAGCCCGATGACGCGCGCGCCGCTGTTCATCGCGTACCGGATCGGGGGCAGGTCCGGGGTGTAGCTGGTCAGGATCGCGATCCGCCCCCCGGGTCGCAAGACCCGCACCATTTCGCGTGCCACCCCGAACGGCTCGGGCATCAGATACAGCGCGCCGAAGCAGCAGACCGCGTCGAACGTCTCGTCGGCGAACGGCAGCGCCCGGGCGTCGCCGCGGACATAACTGGTGCGCGGGGTGCTGTTGTCCAGAACGGCGCGGGTCAGCATCGGCTCGGAGATGTCGAAGCCGACGGCCAGGCCGCCATCCGATAGTTGCGCGGCCAGGGAGCCGGTGAAATTGCCTGGGCCGCAAGCGACATCGAGCAATCTTTCCGCGCTGGACAGCTTCAGCGCCGACGCCGCGCGGCGTTGCTCGGCGCCGGTGGTTACGCCGCTGGCGACGTAGAAGGCGGTCGGCCGCCACAGCCGCTCGTAGACCGTCGCGACGAGGGGGCTGTTCATGGCCCGCTGGGCGAACGTCGGGGCCGGCGAACTCGTCGATTCGCCCAGTACGTCGAGGAAACCGTGCCGCAGCGTGGCGGTCTCGGTGAGGAGGCCGCGGGTCAATTCGACTGCATCCTGGCTCATTTCATCGCTTTCGTGAAGGCGTGGACGGTTGGGCGCAATCCGCAGGTGAATCCCGATTTTCTGCCGATCCGACTGCTACGCTAGGGCTCTTCGTGAGGGTTCGACGCATTGGGGTTGGCACGTGGCGCACATTTCGCCGACGATCGCGGGACGCGCGTCGGCCGGCTGAGCGGATATACGTCGACAGTGAATTCCTTGCCCCGAATCCGCGCCCGCGCGCCGCTGCGGATCTCGTTCGCCGGGGGCGGCACCGACGTGCCACCCTTCCCGACCACCGAGGGTGGCTGCGTCCTGTCGGCGACCATCGACCGCTACGCGCAGGGTTCGCTTTCCCCGCGCACCGACCGCAGGGTCACCATCGAGTCGGTGGACTTCAAGACCACCCACGAGATGACGCTCGACAGCGAGATCCTCTACGACGGCAGCCTGGACCTGATCAAGGCCGCCGTGCGCAGGTTCGGCAAGGACGGCACCGACGGCTACGACCTGGTGCTGCGGTCGAGCGTCCCGCCGGGCTCGGGGCTGGGCTCGTCGTCGACGATGATGGTCGCGCTCACCGGCCTGCTCGCCGAGCACTACCGGGTGCCGATGGGCGAATACGAGACGGCGCAGCTGGCGTGCGCCATCGAGCGTGAGGACCTGGGCATCACCGGCGGCATGCAGGACATGTACGCCGCGACGTTCGGCGGATTCAACTTCATCGAGTTCACCGACCGCGTGATCGTCAACCCCCTGCGCATCCGCGAGGAGACCGCGTTCGAGCTGGAACTCAGCCTGCTGCTGTGCTTTACGGGCATCACGCGGGACTCCGCGCGGGTCATCGAGGACCAGACGCGGCGCGCCACGACCGGCGCCGACGACACCCTGGCGGGACTGCGGGCGCAGAAGGAGTTGGCGGTCGCCATGAAGGCCGCCCTGCTGACCAACAAGCTGAACGAATTCGGCGCGCTGCTCGGCGAGGCGTGGACGCAGAAGAAGCGCATGTCGCCCTACATCACCAACGAACGCATCGACGAGCTCTACGACCTGGCCCTGCGCAACGGCGCACTCGGCGGCAAGATCACCGGGGCGGGCGGCGGCGGTTACATCCTGCTGTTCTGCGACTTCGCGAAGAAGCATCGCCTCATCGAATCCCTCGAGTCGGCCGGGGCGACGATCACCGAATTCGCCTTTGAGAGCAAAGGACTGACCACATGGCAGGCATGAGCAGCTCGGATGTCGTCGCGCCGAGCGTCGAGCTGGTCCAGGCGCGATTGGCGGACACGATCGCGGTCAAGCAGCAGATGCTGTCGGGGGCCATCGCGACCCAGACCGTCGAAATCGCGCGGCTGATCATCTCCTCGCTGCGCTCCGGCGGCAAGGTGATCTTCTTCGGCAACGGCGGATCCGCCCAAGACGCGGGGCATCTGGCCGCGGAACTGATGGGCCGCTTCGCATTTGACCGCCCGGGCCTGGCCGCGATCAGCTTGCCCGACTCCACCGCGGCGATGACGGCGATCGGCAACGACTACTCCTACGACGAGGTGTTCGCCCGCCAGGTGCTCGCGGCCGGCCGCGCCGGCGACGTGGTGGTCGGCCTCACCACGTCGGGCAATTCGCCGAATGTCGTTCGCGCGCTGGAGGCCGCCGCGGGTGCCGGGATGACCACCGTGGCGCTCACCGGGGCGCGCGGCGGCAAGGTGGCCGACGTCGCCGCGTTGTGCATCCGGGTGCCCAGCGACAACACCGGGCGCGTCCAGGAGGCCTGCCTGCACCTGGGCCATTCCATCTGCGAGATGGTCGAAGCGGCGCTGTTTCCCCGGCCCTCCTGAGGCCGACCTGGATGCTCGATTTGCGGAACGTCCGCACTGTCTTTTTGGACCGGGACGGGACGATCAACGTCAAGGCCGCCGACGGCGAGTACGTCAGGTCGCCCGACGAGCTGGTGTTGTTGCCCGGGGCGGCCCGGGCGGTGGCCGCCTTGAACGCGGCCGGCCTGCGCACCGTGTTGGTGACCAACCAACGATGGCTGTCCGAACCGGCCGCGGAGGCGGCGCGTTTCGCCGCCGTCCAGCACCGGTTGGAACAACTCCTGGCCGATGAGGGCGCCCGACTGGACGCCGAGTACCACTGTCCGCACGCGGCGGACAGTTGCGACTGTCGCAAGCCCGGTGCGGGCATGCTGGTGCGCGCGGCACGTGAGCATGGGTTCGCGCTGGCCGAGTCGGTGATGATCGGCGACAGCGAGACCGATGTGCTTGCGGGCCGGGCGGCCGGCGCGGCGACCGTCCTGCTGCGCCCCGGCGGCGGAGAGGCTTACGGCGCCGACGTGGTGGTCGACGACCTCGCCGCCGCCGTGCGACTCATCCTGGGTGCGAAGGAATCTAGTCCCACGTAAATCGTTGCGCCGCAGAACGAATCACCAGCGCCAGCGCGAACGGAAGGTCGTCCCGCAGGTATCGGCGGGCGAGGCGGCGCGGCTCGAGCGCCAGCCGGTGCACCCACTCGAATCCCAGCCGTTGCAGGACGGGGGATGCCCGGCGGACGACCCCGGCGGTCATCGCGATGCCGCCGCCGCAGGCGAGGCACCAGGCGCCGGGGAGCTCGGCGCGCAGCATTTCGATGAGGCGTTCCTGCCGGGGGAAGCCCAGGCCGACGAAGACCAGGTCGGGGGCCGCGGCCGCGACGGCGGCCCCCGCGCGCCGCGCCCCCTCCTCCGTCTGGTCGAACCCGAACGGCGGCGAGCACGTGCCCGCGATGCGCAGGCCGGTGGACTGCACGACGAGCGCCTCGGCCGCCCGCTCCGGGACGCCCTCGGCGCCGCCGATGAGGTACACCGACTTGCCGTCGGCGGCCGCCGCGGCGCTCAACGGAAACATCAGCGAGGAGCCGGCGACGCGCTCGGGCAGCTTGTCGCCCTTGGCCCGCGCCGCCCACACCAGGGGCATCCCGTCGGCAACCACGAGGGTCGCGCGGGCGATCAGGTCGGCGAGGTCGCGGTCGCGGGCGGCCATCAGGGCCACATCGACGTTCACCGGCACGATCGAGCCGCCGCGGCCGGCGGCCCAGGCGGCGCGCACCGCCTCGACGACCTGCCCTTCGGTCAGGGCGTCGAACCAGAGACCGCCCACCTGGATTTTTCGCGGGCCCGCACCGGTCAGCCTCGGTGAACTTCGGCGGGCTGCGCTCACCCGATCATCATGCCCCGCGACATCGCCGACCGACCGGCCGACGCGCCTTCGCGACGTATCGGCCGCGCGTCCTTGCCGCGCCCGGAACCGAGCCCATAACCTGGGCAACATCCGACCGCGTCGGAAGTTTCGGGACTGGCGGGGTAGACGACGGCAACGCAGGCGGGCAGGTCATGGCACAGCGGCGGTCACCGCGAGGCATAGACCCACGCCACGGCCGTGTGATCGGCGGGCTATCGCAGTGGCCTTGACCGGCGCGCGCGCGGACGAGCTGGCGACGATGGACATCTTCGAGGGATGTCCCACCTCCGATCTCGCGCCGTTGGCAGCCTCCCTGCAGCCGCTGCGCGCCGGGTCCGGGCAAGTGCTGATGAAGCAGGGCGAGGAGGCCGTGTCCTTCCTGCTCATCTCGTCGGGCATCGTCGAGATCACCCACGTCGGCGACGACGGCGTAGTCATCGTCGAGCACGCGTTTCCCGGCATGCTGATCGGGGAGATCGCCCTGCTGCGGCACATCCCGCGGACCGCGACGGTCACCACCGCCGGACCGCTGACCGGTTGGATCGGCGACAACGACGCGTTCGTCCGCATGGTGCACATCCCCGGGGTGATGGAGCGGCTACTGCGCACGGTGCGCCAGCGGCTCGCCGCGTTCATCACACCGATCCCGATCCGGGTCCGCGACGGCACGCACCTGATGCTGCGGCCGGTGCTGCCCGGTGACAGCGAGCGCACCGTGCACGGGCACATCCAGTTTTCCAGCGAGACGCTTTACCGGCGGTTCATGACGCCGCGCCTGCCCACCCCGGCGTTGATGCACTATCTGTCGGAGGTCGACTACGTCGACCACTTCGTCTGGGTGGTGATCGACGGCAGCGACCCGGTGGCCGACGCCCGTTTCGTGCGTGACGAGGCCGACCGCAGCGTCGCCGAGATCGCGTTCACCGTCGCCGACGCCTACCAGGGCCGCGGGATCGGCACCTTCCTGGTCAACGCGCTGTCGATCGCCGCCCGGGTCGCCGGGGTCGAAAGGTTCTCCGCGCGAATGCTTTCCGACAATCTCCCGATGCGCACCATCATGGACCACTACGGGGCGGTCTGGCAGCGCGAGGACATCGGCGTCATCACCACCGTCATCGACGTGCCCCGCCGGCGCGACCACGGGTTCCGGCGCGACGTGGCTGCCCAGATCGAGCACGTCGCCCGCCAGATGATCGAGGTGGTCGGCTGAGCCCGTTGCGGATCGGCCCGGTGTTCGCGCTCGCGCTGGCGGTGGCCGCGTGTGGCCACGCGCCCGCGCCCGTCACCTCGCCGGCGCCCGCGAAAACGCCGGCGCCGAAGGCGGTCAACCCGGCGAACATCAAGCGCGTCGTTCGCGAGTTGCCGCCCGGGTACGAGGCGAGCACCGGCATCCCCAGCTCAGCGTCACCCCGGGTGATCTGGAGCCTCGGGCCGGAGGCGTTGGACACCAAGGCGAGGCCGGCGCAATGCGGACAGCTCGCCGATCCCGGCAATGGGGGTGATCAGACGGCCCAGGGGGTATCCGGGTCGGGCAGCGGCGGCATCGTCGACGCCGTGGTGGTGGCTTTGCCGGGGCCGGTGGACCTGCCCGACGGCGTGATGGCCGCGTGCGGTCAGTGGACGATGACCGCCGGGCGCACCACCGCGACCGTGCACCTGACCGACGCCCCGCACATCGACGGCGTCCCGACCGTCGGGATGGTGGCCGACGTCAAGTCTTCGGTGGAGTCGGGCACCGAGATCGATTCGCGCACATACACCTTCACGGCATACCTGGGAAACTTCTACGCGTTCACCACGCTGACCACCGATCCCGGCTCGGTGGTGCCCGCGCTGCCACCGCAATTCGCCGCCGATCTGCTCGTCAAAACGGTGTCCGCGTTGCGCAGTTGACGCATTGGCCTTGGGTAGATTAGCCACGGTGTTCAAGGTGGCGGTCACGGTCGCGGCGGTGGGTGTGCTCGCCGGCTGCTCGTCGGGCGAGGCGACCTCGACGAAAGTCGACATCAAGAGGGTCTCCGAGGTGAAGTCGAGCTTCGGGCCGGACTTCAAGGTCACCGACATCGGTGAGCGCGGGATCGATCCCAAGGTGTTGTCCGGCCGCAAGCTCCCGGAGGGGCTGACGTTCGACCCCGCCAACTGCGCGAAGGCGGCGACGGGCCCGGAGATGCCGCCGGACCTGCAGGGCAACATGGCCGCGGTCTCCGCCGAGGGCAAGGGCAATCGGTTCGTGGTCATCGCGGTGGAAACGTCGAAAGCGTTGCCGTTCAACGATCCCGGCAAGGACTGCGCCAAGGTCGCGTTCTCCGGACCTCAGCTGCGGGGCGGCATGGAGGTGGTCGACGCGCCGCAGATCGACGGGACCCACACGCTCGGGGTGCACCGCGTCCTGCAGGCGCTGGTCGCAGGCGGCCCGCGCACCGGCGAACTCTACGACTATTCAGCCCAATTCGGCGATTATCAGGTGATCGTCACGGCCAACCCGCTGGTGATCCCCGGGCAGCCCGTCGCGCCGGTCGATACCCAGCGCGCCCGGGACTTGCTGGTGAGCGCGGTGAAGGCGGTCCGCAGCTAGCGCGACGACGATGAGCGCGCGACGGCGCAATCCCGTCCAGCGATCCAACAGTCTCAGGCCTAGCGCACGCCGCGCGGGCGGAATTGGATGCTGATGCGCGGACCCACCGGCGTCGACGTCTTGGGCACGGAGTGCTCCCAGGTGCGCTGGCAGGATCCGCCCATCACCAGCAGATCCCCGTGGGCCTGCGGCAGCCGCAAAGACGGGCCGCCGCCGCGCCGCCGCATGGCGAACGTGCGGGTGGCGCCCAGGCTGATGATCGCCACCATGGTGTCCTCGGAGCTGCTGCGGCCGATGGTGTCGCCGTGCCAGGCGACGCTGTCGGAGCCGTCGCGATAGCAGCACAACCCGACGGTGGTGAACGGCTCGCCGAGTTCACCGGCGTAGATGTCGTTGAGCCGGCGTCGCAGCCGGGCCAGCAGGGGATGCGGCGGCTCGTCGAGGGTGAGGTCGTGAAAACTCACCAGCCGCGGCACGTCGACCACCCGGTCGTACATCTGGCGGCGTTCCTCCCGCCAGGGCACCGCGGTCAGGAGGGCGTCGAGCAGTTCATCGGCCTCGGTCAGCCAGCCGGCGCGCATTTCGATAAAGGCGCCCTCACCGAGTTGCCTGCGCTCGGTGTGCTGGAACAGGGAGCCTTGTACCGCCATCTCCACGACGCCCAGTCTATCGCACACCCGTTCGAGTGCCCGGGCGCCGGGACGGCCGGGTCCGCCGCCGCTACCGTTGTGGGTGTGGTCGAGCTGGGCACCAATTCCGAGGTGGGAGCGCTGCGCGTCGTCATCCTGCACCGCCCCGGCGGGGAGCTGCGGCGGCTCAATCCGCGCAACATGGATCAGCTGCTCTTCGACGGGCTGCCCTGGGTCGCCCGCGCGCAAGATGAACACGACCAGTTCGCCGAGCTGCTGCGCTCCCGCGGAGTGGAGGTGCTGCTGTTGGCCGACCTGCTGGCCGAGGCCCTGACCCACAGTGGGGCCGCCCGGATGCAGGGCGTGGCCGCCGCGGTCGACGCGCGCCGGCTCGGAGTGCCGTTGGCGCAAGCCCTTTCGGGCTACCTCCGGGGACTCGACGCGGACAGGCTGGCCCACGTGCTGATGTCCGGCATGACGTTCAACGAACTGCCGGCGGACATCCGGACCGACGTGTCGCTGGTGCTGCGCATGCACCAGGGGGCGGACTTCGTCATCGAGCCCCTGCCCAACCTGGTCTTCACCCGCGACTCGTCGATCTGGATCGGCCCCCGAGTGGTGATTCCCACGCTGGCGTTGCGCGCCCGGGTGCGCGAGGCGTCGCTGACCGATCTCATCTACGCCCATCACCCGCGGTTCACCGGGGTGCGGCGCGCCTACGAGTCGCGCACCGCGCCCGTCGAGGGCGGTGACGTGCTGCTGCTCGCGCCCGGTGTCGTCGCCGTCGGGGTCGGCGAGCGGACCACCCCCGCGGGTGCGGAAGCGTTGGCGCGCAGCCTGTTCGACGACGATCTGGCGAGCAAGGTGCTCGCCGTGCCGATCGCCCAGCGTCGCGCCCAGATGCACCTGGACACGGTGTGCACGATGGTCGACACCGACACCGTGGTGATGTACGCCAACGTCGTCGACACGCTTTCGGCGTTCACCATCGAGCGCACGCCCTCCGGCGTCGCCATCAGCGACGAGGCGCCGTTCCTGGAGGCCGCCGCCAAGGCAATGGAAATCGACCGGCTGCGCGTCATCGACACCGGGTTGGACCCCATCGTCGCCGAACGCGAGCAGTGGGACGACGGCAACAACACGCTGGCGTTGGCGCCCGGCGTCGTCGTCGCCTACGAGCGCAACGCGCAGACCAACGCCCGCCTGCAGGACGCGGGCATCGAGGTGCTCACGATCGCGGGCTCCGAACTGGGCACCGGCCGCGGCGGTCCCCGGTGCATGTCCTGTCCCGTGGCCCGCGATCCGGTGCGCTAGACGTCGAGATAGCCGTCCAAGCCAAAGGGGTCAGCGCCAGCTGGGCAGCCAAATCTCCATGTCCCACGTCTGCTGCGATATCGGCAGCCCGGTGAGGACGGGGAACAGCCAGGCGAAGTTGGTCACCACGACGGCCACATAAAGGCAGACCGCGATCAGCCCCAGCGTGCGCCGCTCCGAGCTCAGGCCGCGGGGTCGCCCGGGCGGGTAGAGGATGTCCCCGCATATCAGGGCGATGGCCATCACCAGGAACGGCCCCATCGTCGCCGCGTAGAAGAAGTACATCTGCCGGTCGATGTCGGCGAACCAGGGCAGCCACCCGGCGCAATAACCGGTCAGCACAACGGCGTAACGCCAGTCGCGGCGGACGAACGTGCGCCAGCACGCGTAGATCAGGACCGGCACCGCCAGCCACCACATGGCCGGGGTGCCCACCAGCATCTCCGCCTTGACGCACGACTGCGCACCGCAACCGGACACGTTCTGCTGATCGATCGCATAGAGCACCGGCCGCAACGACATCGGCCAGGCCCACGGCTTGGACTCCCACGGGTGGTAGTTGCCGGCCGCGTTGGTCAGGCTCTTGTGGAAGTCGAAAGCCTTGGCGGTGTAATGCCATAGCGACCGGATGGCATCCGGCAGCGGGACAACCGAGTGGGGGCCGATCGACTGGCCCACCTCATGCCGATCGATAGCGGTCTCGGACGCGAACCACGGCGCGTAACTGGCCAGATACACCGCGAACGGGATGAACACCAGCGCGTAAGCGGTGGGGATCAGATCGCGCCGCAAGACCCCCACCCACGGACGGGTCACCTGGTACTGGCGCCGCGCCGCCACGTCGAACGCCAACGACATCGCGCCGAAGAACAGCACGAAATACAGGCCGGACCACTTTGTCCCGCAAGCCAATCCGAGCAAGACGCCCGCCAGGAAGCGCCACCACCGCACCCCGAGCCGCGGACCCCACACCGTCTCGGCGGCGCGCCCGGCAAGCAGTGCGACGTGCATGCGCTCGCGCACCTGGTCCCGGTCGACGATCAGCGCGCCGAACGCCGCGACCACGAAGAAGGTGAGGATGCCGTCGAGCAGGGCGGTCCGCGCGGTGACGAAGCTGACGCCGTCGCAGATCACCAGAATCCCGGCGATCGCGCCGACCAGCGTGGAGCGGCTGATCCGCCGGACTATCCGCGTCACCAGCACGACGAGCACCACGCCCAGCAGGGCGCCGGTGAACCGCCAGCCGACGCCGGTGTAGCCGAAGATCGCCTCGCCGGTCGCGATCAGCTGCTTGCCGACCGGCGGATGCACCACCAGGCCGAACCCCGGGTTGTCCTCCACCCCGTGGTTGTGCAGCGCCTGCCAGGCCTGGGGCGCGTAGTGCTTCTCGTCGAAGACGGGCGTGCCGGCGTCGGTCGGCGAACCGAGGTTGAGGAACCGGCTGATCGTTGCCAGCACGGCGATCACGCCCGTCACGACCCAGCCGCGAATCTGATCGGTGGGACCGAAGTCGGCCACCGGAACTGTCGGCCCCGGGCTGACCACGGGCACGACACGCTCCTGGCCGGCGTCCAAGGTTTCGCGGGGCGGGGCGGACATCGGTGTCGATCGTAGGCTGTCCGTCATGACCACCGGCCGCCTGTTGCTGGGCGCGACCCCGTTGGGCCAGCCGTCGGACGCCTCACCCCGCCTGATCGACGCCCTCGCCCACGCCGACGTGGTGGCCGCCGAGGACACCCGGCGGGTGCGCACGCTGGCGAAGGCCCTGGAGGTGACCATCACCGGCCGGGTGATCAGCCTGTTCGACCGGGTCGAGGCCGCCCGGGTGGAACCGCTGATCAGCGCGCTGCAAGCCGGTGCGACCGTGCTGGTGGTCAGCGACGCCGGGATGCCGCTGATCAGCGACCCCGGCTTCCGCCTGGTTGCGGCGTGCGTCGAGGCGGGGATCCCGCTGACGTGCCTGCCCGGCCCGTCGGCCGTGATGACCGCGCTGGCGCTGTCCGGGCTGCCCGCGGAGAGGTTCTGCTTCGAGGGCTTCGCCCCCCGCAAGAGGGCCGCGCGGCGGGCCTGGCTGGACTCGCTGGCCGACGAGCGGCGCACCTGCGTGTTCTTCGAATCCCCGCGCCGGTTGGCCGCGTGTTTGCGCGACGCCGTCGACCAACTCGGCGGTGCCCGGCGGGCGGCGATCTGCCGGGAGCTGACCAAGGTGCACGAGGAGGTGGTGCGCGGGTCGCTCGACGAGCTGGCGGCGTGGGCGGACGACGGGGTGCTCGGCGAAGTCACCGTCGTGCTGGCCGGCGCCACCCCGAGCGCCGACCTGCCGTCGCTGGTCGCGCGGGTGGAGGAGCTGGTCGCCGGCGGCGCGCGCGTCAAGGACGCCTGCGGTGAGGTGGCCGCAGAGCATCCCGGGGTGCGCTCGCGCCAGCTCTACGACGCGGTCCTGCAGTCCCGTCGCGCGTGAGGGTCAGCGGGCCGAGAATGCGGCCGCGATGCGGGGCTGCCCGACGATGGGCGACGCCTTGTGCAGGCATTCGGCCCACTCGGCGTCGGGATCCGAGTCGGCGGTGATACCGCCGCCGACGCCCAGCACGGCGCCACCGTCGGCGTCGAACTCGACCGTGCGAATGGCGACGTTCAGCTCACAACCCGCCACGGGAGAGGCTAAACCGATTGTGCCGCAATAGATTCCACGACGGTGCGGCTCCCATCGCGAAAGCAGCTGGCGCGCCCGGTGTTTGGGGGTGCCGGTGACCGACGCCGGCGGGAAGGCGGCGTCCAGCAGCGCCGACGTCGGCAGCTCGGCGGGCACCCGCGCCGACACGGTGGACACCAGGTGCCACACGCCCGGGGCGCGCCGCACCACCAACAACTCGGGCACGGTGACCGTGCCGACGATCGCCACCCGGCCCAGGTCGTTGCGCACCAGGTCGACGATCATGATGTTCTCCGCGACCTCCTTCGCCGACGCCCGCAGCGCCGACGGCCACGCGTCCAGGGGCAGGGTGCCCTTGATCGGGCTGGACGTCACGAGCGTTCCGCGCCGCCGCAGGAACAGCTCCGGCGACAGCGACGCCACCGCGCCCCACGTCCCGGCGACGTAGGCCGCCCGCGCCGGGGAGGTGCGGGCGATGCCGTCGGCGAAGAAATCCAGCGGGGCGCCGCTGAGCGTCCCGGTGAACTGCGTGCACACGCACGCCTGGTAGACCTCGCCGGCGCGGATGGCCTCCAGGCAGTTGAGCACGCCGTCGCGGTGTGCGGCCCGGTCGGCCGGACGCCAGTCGATGCGGCAGTCGCGGACCGGCGAAGGCGCGGTGGCCAGGGCGGCGGCCAGCCAGTCGGGAATGGTCGCCCCGGAGAGGCTTTCGTACCACCACTGCCCGTCCCGGTCGCGGCGCAGCACGCAGTCGGTCCAGCCGCCGGCGGCTTCGGGGATGCGGTTCGCCCGGTCGTCGGCGCCCGGATCGGGATAGGAGAGGTAACCGATCCAGCCGCCACCCACCGCCTTCGGGTCGACCGTGTGGGGGTTCTGCTGGACGGCGAAGGCGGCATCGAGGTCGACCGGCTGTGCCGACACGCTCGGTGCGATCACCGCCAGGGAGTCGAACCAGTCGCCGGTCAGCGCGGCCGGCGGCGGCAGGCCGAGGCGTGCCGTGGCGTCACCGACGGCGCGCAGCACCTGGGGTGCGGCGCCAAGGTCGCCGAGCCGGTCGATACGCACCGCCCTAGCTTGACAGAAGGGCGGGTTTTCGCACTGCGGGCGCCTTGGACCGGCCGGAGCTACCCGCGGCTGACGTCCCGGGCGGTCGCCAGGGCCGCCAGCTTGTCCGGGTTGCGCGTCACATAGAAGTTGGTGATCAAGGCGTCGGCAATCTCCAGCGTGATCACCCCTTCAAGGTGATCGCCGAGGTAGAGCAAGACGGCCGGGGCGCTGTTGCAGTTCACCATTTCCACCCGGAATTCCGCGAGCTCGGTCGCCTTGCGGATCAGGCCGACGATGGCCCGGGCCACCCGCTCGGCGCCCACCACGGGCCTGCGGGCCGCGCTCACCTTGCCGCCGCTGTCCGCCGTCCAGGTCGCGTCGGGGGCGAGCAGCGTCATCAGCGTCTGGACGTCGCCGCTGGCGGCCGTCTGGAGGAACTGGGCGGTGAGCTCCGCGTTGCGTTGCGGGTCGGCCGCGTCGAACCTTTTCCGCCGTGCCCGTACGTGTTCGCGCGCCCGGTGCGCCACCTGCCGCACGGTCGGCGCCGGCCTGCCCACCGCCTCCGCGATCTCGCCGTAGTCGAAGCCGAACACCTCCCGCAGGAGGAACACGGCCCGTTCGTCGGGGCTCAGCGTTTCCAGCAGGACCAGCATCGCCATCGATATGGATTCCGCCAGAACGACATCCGCCGAGGGATCCTGTTCGTCGAGCAGCAGTGGCTCGGGCAGCCACGGGCCCACGTACTCCTCCCGGCGGCGCGCGTCGGCGCGCAGTGCGTTGAGCGCCTGCCGGGTCACCAGCTGGGCCAGGTAGGACTTGGTGTCGCGCACCGTCGACAGGTCGACCGCCGCCCACCGCAGATAGCTGTCCTGCAGCACGTCGTCGGCCTCGGTCGCCGAGCCCAGCATCTCGTAGGCGATGGTGAACAGGAGCGGCCGCAGCACCGTGAACCGTTCGGCGTGGTCGGGCGCGTGCGTCATGGCAACGCGACCGCGGCCGGCGCCTGCGCGGGCCGCTTGCCGCCCTTGAGCCAGAGGTAGGAGCCGGGCTGGGCGGCCTCGCGCCGGATCGCCCACAGCGTGCCCTTGCAGATGGCCTCCTTGATCGACGCCGCGGTCCGGCCGCCGATCGCCACGTTCACCGGGGTGTCGTCGGTGTGCGCCAACTGCACGGTGCCGTAGGTGCGGCCAACGCTGATGCACTGACCGACGAAGGCCTGGTTGAGCGGGGCGGGGGCGGTTCCGGAGATGCGGCTGAGCACGGTGTTGGCGGCCTGCGCCCCCAACGGTTCGGCGGCTTGGCAGCTCATCCGCAGCGGCTGACCCGACGGCGCCGCGGCGTCACCGGCCGCGACGACGTAGGGGTTGTCGACGCAGGTCAGCGTCTCGTCGGTGAGCAGCCGGCCAATCGGGTCGGTGCTCAGGCCGCTGCGGGCGGCCAGGTCCGGCACGGCGAAGCCCGCGGTCCAGATGGTCGCCGCGCTCGGCAGCACCGCGTCGTCGCTCAACACCACCGCGTCCCAGCGCACCTCGGTCACCGCCACGGATTCCAGCACGTTGACCCCGAAGCCGCGCAGTCGCTTGGCGACCGACCGGCGGCCGCGCCTGCTCAGCGACGGGGCGAGCGGCCCGCCGCACACCAGGGTCACCTGCCGGCCCCGTTCGGCCAGCTCGGAGGCCGTTTCGATGCCGGTCAGCCCGGCGCCGACAACGGTGACGGGCGCGGCCAGCGGCAGGTCGGCGAGCGCGTAGCGCAACCGCTGCGCGCTTTCCAGGTCGGCTATCGGGTAGGCGAAGTCGGCGTACCCGGGCACGGTCGCGGGGCTCGCGCCGGTGCTGCCGACCGCATAGATCAGGTAGTCGTAGTTCAGTTCCGCGCCCGACGACAGGAGGAGGCGCCGGGCGCCGGCGTCGATGCGGTCGACGGTGTCGACCACCAACCGGATCCCGTCGCCGAGCAGCGTCGCGTAGTCGGCGGTCGCGGCGCCGGTGTCGGCGACCAACTGGTGCAGGCGGATCCGCTCCACGAAGACGGGGCGGGCGTTCACCAGCGTGATGTCGATGTCGCGACGCTGCCGTAGACGGTTGGCGGCCATGGTGCCGGCGTATCCGCCCCCGACCACCACGACATGAGTTTTCTGCGGGGCCACCTCGGTCATTGCTGTCTCCTGTTCTCTCGGGTCTGATGCCCTTGAGACACCGCGGGCCCCTCGAGCGTGACAGGGCCGCCCACATTGTGACCCGTCTCACGCGGACGGCCGTGAGACCGGGGGAGGGCCGGGTCGTGCGTGCTAGGCTGCGCTACGCCAATTGGTGACCTGCCCCGCGTCGGAGACCCGCACCAGATAACCCAGGCAATATGGGGCCACTTCAGTGAGCATCGGCGTGTCTTGGGAGAAACAACCGTGAAGTCGAGGAAGAGCGCGCTGGCCGCTGTCGTGTGCGCGGCGATGGTGCTGAGCGGATGCGGCGGCAAAAGCGATCCCGGGCCACTTTCCGCCATGGTCAGTCCGGCCATTCCGCCCGCCGCTCAGGAGATCCCCAACCCGTTGCGCGGCCAATACGAAGAGGGCATGAATCCGCTTTTCCCGCAAGGGAATTCCGCGCAGCGGTACGCGGCGTGGCCCGCGTCGTACGACGCGAGTTTGCGGGTCTCGTGGCGGCAGCTGCAGCCCGTCGACCCGCACACGCTTCCCCCCGACGCCCCCGACGACCGCAAGTTCGACTTCAGCGCGATCGACGACGCGCTGACGAAACTCGGCAGCCGCAACATGCGGCTGATCCTGGGCGTGTACGCGTACAAATCCTGTTGCAACGATTCCTATCCGGGCAACACCAACATCGCGATTCCGGACTGGATCCGTTCGGCGGCAACCAGCTATCCCGCGCCGCCGAACGGTTCCGCACCCGGAGTCACGCAGGTGGTGCCGAATTGGAACGACGGCGACTACCTCAACAATTTCGGCCAGCTGCTCGCCGCGCTCGGCCGGCGCTACGACGGCGACGAGCGGCTCAGCGTCTTCGAGTTCTCCGGGTACGGCGATTTCGGTGAGAACAGCATCGCGTACTTGCGGGACGCGCTCGGCGCGCCGGGGCCCACGCCGGACGACAGCCAGCCGAAGTTGGGTTATTACAGTCAGTTTCGCGATCAGACCATCACCAAGGCGTCCATCGCGCAGCTGGTGGACGCGAACGTGCGCGCGTTCCCGCATACCCAATTGGTGACCACCGCCGAGAATCCGGAAATCGTCCGCGAGTTGTTCGCCGACGACGTGACGAAGAAGCTGTCCGCTCCGGTCGGCGTCCGCGCGGATTGCCTCGGCGTGCAGTCGCCCCTGCCGGAATGGGCCGAGTCCAGCGACTCGCACTATGTGCGGTTCAACGACGCGGCCGTCAACGCGATCAAGCAGCGGCTCACCTCGGCGCTGGTGATCAGCCAGTGGTGCCGGCTGCCGCAGGGCGCCGACCCGCGGTCCTACTACGAGAAGGCCCTGCACGACGTCGTCAGGTATCACGTCTCGATGACGTCGAGCGCGAATTTCCCGGACCGGGATGCGACGTCGGCGATGGATCCCAAGCTGTATCTGCTGTGGGCCAAGGCGAACACCGCCGCCGGTTACCGATATTCGGTGGAGGCCAAGCCGGGATCGCAGTCCATTGCCGGTAAGGCCGCTTCCATCTCGGTTGTCTGGACCAACTACGGTTCCGCGGCGGCCACCGAACAGTGGACGCCGGGATACAAGCTGGTCGATTTCTCCGGAGCTGTGGTCCGCACCATCGCCGGGACGGTCAATCTCAAGTCGCTGGTCCACGACGACTCCAGCCCGTCACGCGAGGAGGCCGTCCCGGAGTCGACGACGGAGTCGGTGCGCGTCGACGTCACAGGCCTGGCGCCCGGACACTACACATTGCGGGCGTCCGTGGAATGGCAGCAGCACAAGCCGGGCGCTTCGCACGTGGTGAACTACGCGCCGATGGCGCTGGCCCGCGACGGCCGCGACGGTTCCGGCCTGTATCCGATCGCGACACTGGACATCGCCAGCGACGCGGCGGCCAACGGCCAATGACGCGCAGCGGCGCCGGGCCGCAAGTTGCTCGTTAGCCCGGCTCCGGCGGCGCCTGCGTGATACGTTCTGCTCACCAATACCCATCCTGACCTGCCCGGGTCCGGATAGCCCCGTCGAACGAACCAGAGGGCCCCGCCGATGCGCATGGGCGCGCGGTCGACGGGATTCGCCAGCACAACATCCCCCGATCGGGCAACCGTCGAAGGGATGCACGCCCGTATCGGAGGAGACCGTGCCGCGCAGTCTGGACTTGGTCGTCACCTCCGTCGCCACGCAGCTGATGGAGGCGACCGCGGCCACGGCCAACCTGGTCAGCGAGAAGGTGCTCGCGCAGCTGGTCGAGCAGTTCGACGTGGACGCCAGCTTCTTGCGGCATCTCGACCCGCACACCCGAGCGTCGACGCTGGTCGCCGAGTGGCCGCCGCGAACCGACGCCTCCGACCCGGATCCGACGGCCTTCGCCCAGCTCGACATCGCGGAGTCGGTGCTCGCGCAGTGCAAGGAGGGGCGCAAGCCGGTGGTGATCCGGCCGGCCCAATCCAAACGCTTTTTCCGCCGCCCGATGGGCGGGGGCAAAGTGGCCGCCTCACCGTCGGTGGCCGCCGCCCCGCTGGTCTCGGGCGAGACAACCACCGGCCTGCTCGGCTTCGTCAAATTCGGCGCCCGCAAGTGGGAGCAAGAGGAAATCAACACGCTCGAGGCCGTCGCCGCGCTGTTCGCGCAGCTGCAAGCCCGCATCGCCGCCGAAGACAAGCTCCGCTATCTCGCCGAGCACGACGATCTGACCGGGCTGTTCAACCGTCGCGCCCTGGTCGCGCACCTGACCGAACGGCTGATGACCGGGCGGCCCGGACCCGTCGCGGTCCTCTATCTCGACCTCGACCGGCTCAAGCCGATCAACGACTACCTCGGTCACACCGCGGGTGACTGGTTCATCAGGGTCTTCGCGCAGCGCATCAAAATCTGCGCTCCCAGCTGCACGATCGCCCGGCTGGGCGGGGACGAGTTCGTCGTCGTGCCCGACCAGCCGATGTCGGACGAGGACGCGGAGTCGTTCGCCCGCAGGCTCTCGGTCATGCTGTGCGAGCGCCTGGCCATCGGCGGCCACGTGATCAGCCGCACCGTCAGCATCGGGCTGGCGGTCGGGTTTCCGGGACGGGACAACTGCACCGACCTGCTCCGCCGCGCCGACGAAGCCGTGCTGACGGCCAAGCGCGGCGGCGGCAACCAGATCGCGGTGTCCACCGATGACATGTCGCTCAAGCGCGCGTTCCGCAACGACATCGAGCTGCACCTGCAGGGCGACATCGGCAGCGAAGCGCTGCTGCTGCACTACCTCCCGGAGGTTGACCTGTCGACCGGCGCCATCGTCGGCGCCGAGGCGCTGGTGCGCTGGCGCCACCCAATCTGGGGGTTGCTGCTGCCGGATTCGTTCATCGGAATCGCCGAATCGACCAACCTGGCGATGGAATTGGGCCGCTGGGTGATGCGCACCGCCTGCGCCGACTTCAGTCGCTGGCAGGCGAACGGGGTCGGCCGGGGGACCGTCATGCGAATCAACGTGTCGCCGCTGCAGCTCATCACCCGGGGGTTCGTGCGCGATGTCGCCAACACCATCGACGAGTTCGGCCTCGACGCCGCCTCGGTGTGTCTGGAGATCACCGAGCGTGCCGTGGTGCACGACATCGACACCACGCGAAAGACGTTGGCGGAGCTCAAGGAAATCGGCGTCCAGCTGGCCATTGACGACTTCGGTACCGGCTACGCGGTGTTGTCGCATCTCAAATCCCTGCCCGTCGACATGCTCAAGATCGACACCGGGTTCGTGCGGGACTTGGGTAACAACGCCGGGGATCTGGCGATCGTGCGCGCCATCATCGGGCTGGCCGAGGCGTTCGGCCTGGACGTGGTGGCCGAGGGAGTCGAAACACCCGTCGCGGCAATGACTTTGATTCAGCACGGGTGTCGTCGGGCGCAGGGTTTCCTGTTATCGCGCCCCGTTCCCGCGGATGCGATGGAGGCTCTGCTGTCCGCGCGCTGGCTGGCGTTGCCGTTTTTGACCGGCCGCAAGGCGCTGCCGACGGGCGCCGTCTAGCGTCGCGCCGGCGAAGCCGGTGCGGCCTACCGCTCACCCTTCCTGCGGGATGAAGACGAAGTTGTTGACATAGACCCCGCGAGGCGCCCAGTCGTTCTCCCGGTCGCCGGCGTTGGACGGGTCCTGGTGCTCGCCCGGGTCGAAATCGTCGATCGGCCGCCGAACGCCATCGAGGTCGAAATACCCGGAGTAGCCGAACTGGCGTAACAACTCAGTGATCTCGGCAACCGCGTTGGGGTAATGGCGTTGCTCGGCTTCCACCATGATCGCGGGCCGGTCACGCGCGAGTGTGCCTGTGGCGCCGCGCAATACGGCGAGTTCGTGGCCCTCGACGTCGATTTTGATCATGCCGATGTCTTGCAGCTTTAAGTCGTCGAGCCGCTTGATGGGGACGTCGATGCTGCGAATCCCGCCGTTGTCGACGTCGCTCAAGACATTGGTGGTGTCGATCGTGCTGCGGCCCGGCTCGGATTCGACGACTCTCATCGTGCCGACGCCGGCAGTGTCAGACAGCGCGATCGCCTCCACCCGCACGGGAACGCCGGCGGCGCCGAACATCGCGGCCAGATCGCGAGCTTGCGCCGGCCGGGGTTCGAACGCGATCACCGACCGCGACGACGCCAGCATGGCGATCGTGAATTGCCCGACGTCGGCGCCGATGTCCAGCGAGATCCGGTTCGGGTCGCACAACGAAACCGCCAACTGGATGTCCGCCCGGCTTTCCCCAAGGCGTTGCAGGATGCGGTATTTCCGGCGCCAGAAGAAACGTGGCGCCAGTGCCCTCACCGCCGGCGAAAGCCGACGTGCGGCCGATCGAACCAAAGGCATCGTGCGGTCTCCTGAGCGATTCCCGGAGGGATCAGCCTAGTGGATCGCGCGACCGATATGAGTGGCCATGCCGGGCGGTGCCCGGAGGCAACCCGCCGGCGCCGGCCGCCACTCAACAACGGCCGGGATATGCGCCGAAGATGTGCATGATTGACCGATGATGTGGGGCAGCGTTGCATCGTTGCCGATTTCATGTGGTGCGCTTCGGGTGGAGGGCGCCAGCGACCGGAGAGGTGTCAGTCCTTGAAGCTGATGGAGGGCCCACGTTCGGTGTGCGGAATGACGACCTCGCCGACGTCCGTGTTCGCCAACGCGGCGCGGACATTGAGGAAGACCGCGCTGTTCGTCGCCGTCTGCGCGACGCTCTTGCTGAGCGGGTGTGGTGGTCGCGGAATCCCCGAGATCGTGACCGCGATAATCAGTCCCGCGATACCGCTGGCCGTCCAGGACGTACAGAATCCGCTCCGCGGCCAATACGAAGATCTCCTGATCCCGTTGTTCCCACAAGCCAATCCCGCCCAGCAGCGGTACCCGGCCTGGCCCGCGTCGGACGACGCCAGCCTGCGGGTCACTTGGCGGCAGCTGCAGCCCGCGGACCCCAGCACGCTGCCCCCCGACGCCTCCGACGACCAGAAATACGACTTCAGCGTGATCGATGACGCGCTGAACAAGTTGGCCGGCAGGAACATGCGGATGACCCTTCGCATCGTTGCCTACCACTCCTGTTGTGACACGGTGTTTCCGAACAACACGAACATCGCGATCCCAGAGTGGATGCGTTCGGCCGCCAACGAGTACCCCGGGCCGGAACGGGTTTGGTGGACGCCCGGGGTGACGCAGGTGGTCCCGAAGTGGAACGACCCCAGATACCTCGACGCTTTCGGGCAAATGCTCGCCGCGCTCGGGCGACGGTACGACGGCGACGAGCGGCTCAGCGTGTTCGAGTTCTCCGGCTACGGGGATTGGAGCGAGAACCACATCGCGTATTTGCGCGACAAGCTGGGCGCTCCCGGTCCTTCGGCCGACGAAAGTATGTCGAAGCTGGGCTATTACAGCCAGTTCCGTGATCAGAGCATCACGATCGCGTCGATCCGGCAACTGGTGGCGGCGACGGTGAACGCGTTTCCGCGGACGCAGTTGATCACGACACTGCTGAATCCGGAGATCGTGCGCGAACTGCTATCGGATGAGGTCACGAAGAAATTGGCCGCACCGGTGGGGGTGCGGGCCGACTGCCTGGGCGTGATCGCGCCGTTGCCCGGGTGGGTCGAATTGGACGGCTCGCGGTATGTGCAGCAGAAGGATCCGGTCATCGCCCAACTGAAAGCCAGGCTGCTCACCGCACCGGTTATCACCGAATGGTGCCTGTTGCCGGACGGCACCTCGCCGCAGTCCTACTACCAGAAGGCCTTGCACGACGTCATCAAGTATCACGTCGCGATGACGTCGAGTTGCGACTTCGCGGACGCGGAATCGTCGACCCCGATGGACCCGTCGCTGTATCTGGTGTGGGCGCAAGCGAACGTCGCCGCCGGCTATCGGTACTCGGTCGAAGCGCGCCCGACCCCGCAACCGATACACGACGGTGTGGCGACGCTCGCCGTGACGTGGACCAACTACGGTTCGGCCGCCGCGATCGAGAAATGGGCCCCCCGCTATCAACTGGTGAATTTCTCGGGCGCCGTGGTCCGCACGCTTCCGACGACGGTCAACCTGAAAAACCTGGTCCACACCGACGCCGGCGGCAACCCCGGCAACGAACCGGTCCCGGCGTCGTCTACCGAGTCCGTCACGCTCGACCTCGCCGGGTTGGCGCCCGGAAATTACACGTTGCGGGCATCGGTGGAATGGCAGCAGCACAAGCCGGACCCATCGCACGTGGTGAACTACCCGCCCATGCAGCTGGCGCGCAACGGACGTGACGGTTCGGGCGGCTACCCACTGGCGACGGTCAACATATCGCGCGATGTGCTGACCGCCGGCCCCCGACCGTGAAAGAGCGCCTAGACCGGTCACCGCCGGGGTTTTTGCGTGTCGGGACGGCCTTCCAAATCGCTTTTCGGGCAAATGCCGCATGACGATGCTTCAATAATGTTCAATGTTTTTGCCCATCCGATAACAGACCGGATGGATGCTTTCGCGCCGTAGAGCTTTCAGAAAGGCCGTTGGTCGATGGATTTCCGTACCTTTGTCCGGATTCTCGTCGCGCACTGGAAGCTGGCGGCGGCAGCGGTGCTGGCGTGTACGGTCGGCGCGGCGGCCATCACGGCGTTGCAGACCAAGCACTACCAGTCGTCCACCACGGTCCTGATCTCGTTCTCCGGCGCGACCGACCTCACCGAGCTGTACAACGGCACGCTCACGGCGCAGGAACGGCTGTCGTCCTACGCCCAGATCGCCGGCGGCCGGACGGTGGCCGACCGCGCGATCAAACAGCTTCAGCTACCGATCACCGCCGACGACCTGCTGACCCAAACCCAGGTGAAGTACACCGCGAAGTCGCAGCTGTTCACCATCACCGTCAAAGACACCGAGCCGAGACGAGCGGCGGCGCTGGCGGGAGCGATGGCCGACCAATTCGCCGCGATCATCCCCACGCTGGGCTCAGTTTCGCGTCTGGACGCCCCCAACGCGGGCCCCCGACCCGAAACCACGGACGCGCCGACGCCGCCTGGGCAGCCCCGGGAAACCCCGGGCGTGCAAGAGCAGAACGGAAAGCCGTTGCCGGTGGCGCGGGCGCGGGTGGTAGAGCCGGCCCAGGTGCCCGATCACCCGGTGACCCCGGCGCCGGTACGCAACATGGCGATGGGCCTGGTCGCCGGCCTGCTTCTCGGCATGGCCGTGGCGCTCACCCGCGAGGCGAGCGATCGCACCGTGCGGACCCGCGAAAAGCTGGAACAGCTGTCGGGCCTACCGACGCTCGGCGAGTTGCCGCGACGGCGGGGCGGCGCTCCGCGCTTCGGCACCGACGTCACGTTCGACGACGCCGTGCGGGACATGCGAACCCGGGTGCGCAGGGCGATCGGCCCCGACGGTCGCCGGATCCTGGTGGCGTCCCCGTTCGGCGGCGAGGGAACGACGACGACCGTCCTCAACCTGTCCCGCGCGTTCGCCGAAGTCGGTGACGACGTGCTGGTGATCGAGGGCGACACCCGCCGTCCGGTGATCGCCAGTTCGCTGAAGGTCGAATCGGGAGAGGGCTTGGCCAACGCGCTGGCGAACCCCGAGATCGCGGCCGAAGCCGTGAAACCGACACCCTTCCCGAGGCTGTTCGTCCTGGCGGCACGCGCGACCCGCCGGGAGACCTTGCCCTGCTCCGCGTACCCGCCGGAAGTGCTCGACGGCTTGCTGGGCGAGTTGTCGTCACGATTCGACCGGATCGTGGTCGACGGACCGCCGGTGCTGGCGACGGCCGACGCGGTCTTGCTCTCCGGCGCCGTTCAGGCAACGGTGCTGGTGGTCCGGGCGGGACGCACGACGACCGACGAACTGAAGGACGCGCTGGCGACTCTGCGCTCGGCCAACGCGGTGGTCGTGGGCACGGTGCTGACCGACGCGAGGCTGTCGCTACACCGCCGGGCCGCCGCCCAGGCCTACCGGACGAAGGCCAGTCCCTCGACGTGATCTACTACCTGCGCAGTCGGCATCGCCTGGCCATGAGCGCAGCTTCGCTGGCGCTGTTCCTGTTCGGATGTTTCGTGTTCGGTGTGCTCTCGGTGCGACTCACCACCGAGGGCATCATGCTGATCGCCGCCACCTTCTGCCTGGTCGTCTACTGGGTGAGACCCGAGGCGATGGTATGGGTGGCGTTGGTGGGGGCGTTCGCGGCGCTTCCCCAAGGCCTGCACGTCGGCAAGGTCGTCGGCCCCGCGGTCATCTACCTGTACCTGCTGGCGGCGATCCTGGCGATCGGCTACCTGATCCCGATCGTGAAACCGAAGTTCTCCGATTTCTGGTTGCCGGCCCTGTTCCTGATCGTCCTCGTGATGTCGACCGCGGCCGGATTCGAGAACGGGCATGACGCCACCATCGTGCTGCGCGAGTCACTGTCCATGCTCGAGATCATCGTGGGCTTCGTGCTGGCCATGTTGGTGGTGTACGGCGACTACATCAAGTGGTCGATCCGCGTCACCGCAGGCATCCTCTGGTTTTCCGCGGGCATGGCGGTCGTGAGTTCGCTGCATGCCATCCGGCTGGCAGGCAGGGCCGAAAGTTTGGGGGCGGTGACCGGCGCCGACCAGGCTGTCCGGATCATCCTGACCACCCAATCCCCGGCCACCGCGACGCTGAGCGCGCTCGTGGCCGCCGCCATCATCGGCTGCCTGAGACCCGCCACGCTGCTGACCCTCGGCCCACCCGCGCTGATCATTTCGCTGCTGTCGTTCTCCCGCAACACGCTCATCGCGATGGGGGTGGCGGCAGGGGTGGCTCTGTTGATCAGCCTGAGCGTCCCAACCCTGCGCCGGACCGCCGTCGTTGTCGCGATCTTCGCGGCGGTGATCGCGGTGTCGGTGCCGGGACTGCTGTTCTTGCTGCACGGTTCGCAGGCCGGCGCGTGGCTCGCCGACCAGCTCACCGCATTCAACGAGCGGGTGCTCGGCGGCGTTTCGTCGAGCGCGCTCGCCGTGGACGAATCGGCGCTGGAGAGGGTGCGGGAGAACTCCCTGTTGAACCGCTCGATCGCTCAGGCGCCCGTCTTCGGCCATGGCCTGGGTTACGCGTATCAGCCGCCGAAAGGTGAAGACGAGTTCTCCGCGAAGTTCTATCCCGCCTACTCGCACAACTTCTATCTGTGGTGGCTGGCGAAAGCGGGTGCGGTCGGCATGACGGCGTTCGTCGTCTTCGCGCTGATCCCGTTGATCAAAGCGGTGCGCTGCCGGACCGCGGCGGCGAAAGTGAGCGTGGCGGTCAGCGCGGGCCTCCTCGCGATATCGGTCGTGTGGCCGTTGCCGGAGATGCCATCGGATGCCTTCGCGCTGGGCATCGCGCTAGGTGCGGCGATGGGGTTCGCCAACCAGCGCGACAGGCAGCGCGACGCCAACCCCCCGGTCAGCCCCGACGCTGCCGTGTTCGCGGCGCCATCCGGAGCCCGCTGAAGTGCGCACCTCGAGCAGCCGACCGGTGTACTTTGACGCCGTGGCCAATCACTTTGGGAGTTAGCCGAATGCGCAATGTCCTTCTGTTCGACCACCCCCGCCACGCGCCGCTGTGCGCTTCCATTTCCGGGCTGCGATGATCTCCGTCATTCATGTCGGGCCGGGCATTTACAGCTTTGGCGGGACGCAGACCGTGATTCGAGTCATCCGTGACCACAAGATGGGCGCGGACGACATCCGCGTCCTGTCGACGTGGGAAGGGCGGCACCACGCGAAGAACTTCCTGCTGACCGCGCGCGCGGCGGCCGTGCTGGCCCGCGCACCGCGCACGACCATCGTGCACTTCCACATCTCAGACGGCGGGGCGTGGCTGCGCGAAGGACCGCTGATTCGACTGGCCAAGGCGCGGGGCTTGCGGATTGTCGCGACGCTGCAGGGCGCCGACGTCGCCCGCGAAGCCCTTCGGCACCGCCGCTATATCGGTGCCACGCTGCGCCGCGTTGACCACCTGATCGTGTTCTCGGAGGACGCGCGGGCCACTGTTGCCGAGCTGGCCCCCCGAGTACCGAGCACCATCTCGGTGAACCCGGCGCCGATCGACTGGGACGCGCCAGGGGCCAGCACGACACCGCCGGTCGCCCTCTTCGCCGGGACGATCGGGCTGCGCAAGGGGGTCGACACGCTCGCCGCGGCGTGGCAGCTGCTGCTCGACGAGGGCATCGAAGGCCAGTGCCGGGTGGTCGGGCCCATCGACGACTACACGCCTCCGCGACTGGAGCGCTTCTCGGTGGAACCCGCGGTGCATCCGGACGCGATTCCCGAGTTGATCCGGTCCGCGCGGGTGGTGGTGCTGCCGTCGCGCGCCGAGGCGATGCCGCTGATCGTGACGGAGGCCCTCGCCGGCGCCCGCCCCGCCGTCGCGACACCCGTCTCCGGCACGCCGGGCATCGTTCCTGACCCGAAAATGCTTGTCCCCGTTGATGATCCACCCGCTTTGGCGGCGGCGATCGGTCGTTACCTCCGCGATCCGGAGCTGGCGGAGCGCGACGGGCTCAAGGGGCAGGCGCACATCGCGGCGACGCGCAGCCCGGAGGTGATCGGCGCCGAGCTTCGCCGGATCTACGAGAGCCTCGGCGTTGGAGCAAGTTGAGCTCAGCGGGCCGGCGCTGAAGGTCAGCGCGATCGGTTTCGGCTGCGGGGGTTTGATGCAGGCGCCGTTCCGCAAGGAGCGGATGGCCGTGCTGGCCAGCGCGGTCGAGCACGGCATCACGCACTTCGACACCGCGCGGATGTACGGCCTCGGCATGGCGGAGTCCGAACTGGGGGTGTTCCTGCGCACCGTGAATCGCGAATCGGTGACGGTGGCGACGAAGTTCGGCATCGACGTCGGCGGGGCGGCCCGGCGTCTCGGCCGCTTCCAGGCGCCTGCGCGCGCGGTGCTGCGCAGAGCGCCGGCGCTGCGACGCGCGGTCAAGCGGCAACAGGAACCGGACCTCACCCCCCGGCGCTACGACGCGGCGGTCGCGACCCGGAGCCTGGACCAGAGCCTGGCGGCGCTGGGCGTCGACTACGTCGACGTCTTGTTCGTGCACGGCCCAAGGCCTTTCGACACCGTCGCGAGCCATGAACTCGGCGAGTTCTTCGAAAAGGCTCACCGGCAGGGCAAGATTCGCGCCTGGGGTGTGTCCCAGGACGAGGGTTTCGAGGTGGATTTCGCCGGTGCATTCGCACCGCGGGGCGTCAGCCAGGTCCGCGGTGATCTTCTCGATCCGCCGCCCCGCCCCGCCGACTTCGGGTATGGCGTCTTCAACCGGCCGTACACCGCGCTTTCGACTGCGTTGCGGGCCGACACACGGCTGGCGCGACGTTGGTCCGAAACGCTCCAAGCCGACCCGCTGGCCCCCGGCGTGTTGCCGAGGCTGATCCTCGCGTCGGCGGCCACGGCCACGGGTTGTCGCGCGATTCTCTACAGCAGCACCGACCCGCGGCGGGTTGCCGACGCGGCGGAAGCCGTCTCGTCGCCGCCGGACCCGGGGCTCGTGACGCGTTTTCTCGCTCTTGCCCAGCAGTTCCGACGGGGCCCCGCCGCGTGATCCGCGGTCCGGCGCAGTTCGCTCCCGATACGACGCTCCGAACCGATGTCGTGGTGGTCGGGGCGGGCCCGATTGGTATCGCGACCGCGCTGGAGCTCGCGGCTGCGGGCGTCGAGGTGGCGTTGATCGAAAGTGGTCTGGAGCGTACGGACCGCGCGGCCCAGGAGCTGGCGACGTTCGACTCGCGCCAGGACGACTACTTCCATTCGCGCAGCGAGGTCACCGTTCGCCGCCAAGTGGGTGGAACCTCGGCGCTGTGGGGCGGACGATGTGTCAAGTTCGACGCCATCGACTTCGAGGATCGGCCCATCACCGCGCAGTCGCCCTGGCCGATCGGGTTCGACGATGTCGAGCCGTATCTGCAACGGGCCTGCGACTGGGCGGGATGCGGGCAGGCGGTCTTCAATGCGCGCGACATCCCGGAGTTGGCGCAGCGGGATTTGGTCGTGGGGCTTCCCGACGAGCAGGTGCGCACCACCGATCTCGAACGCTGGTCGTTGCCAACACGTTTCGGGCGCGAATACCGCGCCGAGTTGCGCAACACCCCTGGCCTGACGGTGTGGACCGGCCTGACGTGCACCGAGGTGGTGACCACCGAAGCAGGTGACGCCGTCGACCATCTCGTCGTCAAGACGCTGAATGGACGCGAGGGCAGAGTCGTCGCGGCGGACTACATCATTGCCACCGGTGGCCTGGAGGCCACCCGCCTGCTGCTCGCGTCGAATCGTCATCATCCCGCCGGGCTGGGCAACGCGGGCGGCCACCTCGGGCGCTGGTACATGTCGCACGTCGAGGCCAGGGTCGCGCGCGTACACTTCGCACGCGACGACGTCATCTACGAACACGAGCGGGACCGCGAGGGCGTCTACGTCCGCCGCCGCTTCACCTTCACTCCACGGCTGCAACGTGAGCTCGGAATGCCGAACGCCGCTGTCTGGATGGTAAATCCGCCGATCAGCGATCCGGCGCACGGCAGCGGAATCCTCTCGGGCGTCTACCTGACGTTGATCTCCCCGCTGGGGCGTTTCCTGCTGGCGGCGGCCATCCGCGAGGCCCACACCAAGACCGCGGGCCCGCCGCGCGTCGCCGCGCACCTACGCAACATCATCCGAGACCTGTTCGGATCCATCCGATTCGCGGTCCGGTTCTCCTACGCGCGGTTCCTGCGCCGGGGCCGCAAGGCGCCGGGCTTTTTCGTCAAGGGGTCGGGCAATCGGTACTTACTGCACTACCACGGAGAGCATCTTCCGCACTGGGACAGCCGCATCGAGCTGACCGACGAACGCGACGCCCTCGGCATGCGCCGGATACGCACCCACATGTGTTTCTCCGACGCCGACTACGAAAGTGTGCGCAAGGCAATCGGTCTCATCGACCAGCACCTGCGCCGCCACGGCGTCGGGCACGTGGAGTGGCTCGCCGACGACGTCGAGGCCTCGGTGCACGATTTCATGCACGGTTACGCCGGCTTTCATCAGGCCGGCACAACTCGGATGTCTGCGACCGCAGACGGCGGCGTCGTGAACCCGGACCTTGAGGTGCACGGGGTGCGCAGGCTGTACGTCGCGAGCACCTCGGTCCTGCCGACATCGAGCCAGGCCAACCCGACGCTGCTGGGGATAGCGCTGGGTGTGCGGCTTGCGGAGCGGCTCATCGGTGCCCGATCGGCGCGGCCCGAGGTCTCCGACGGCTGAGGCACGTCGGTTCGCGCCGCCCACGGTTGGTCTTTCGCGGCTGAGTCCCTCTATCGCCCATCTCATTTCCGGACAACGGAAACGGGGGCCGTAGCGGGGTGGGGTTACTTGACGACCTCGAACAGCCAGTGATGACCGCGCGCCGTGGCCAGCGGGCGGAACTCCCGTGGCGAACGGGCCATGAGTTCCTTGAATGCCCGCATCTCATGATCGCGGTCGGGGAACTCGTCGAAGTAGATCAGCGAACCGGGCTGGAGCAACGGCTCCGCCCAATTCAGCACCGTGGCGGCGCTGGAGTAGACGTCGCAGTCGACGTTGATAATCAACTGGTCGTGCTCGGGGACGTCGAACTTTGGGAGGCTGTCGTCAAACCAGCCGACGACGAACGAAACGCGGGCATCGTCGATCTTCGGCGGCTCGCCGCCGACGTCGAAGTGGCCGGCTCCCAGGCCGGGCCGCCAGTCCTGCGGCAGGCCCTCGAAGCTGTCGAAGCCGACCAGCCGCGCTTGAGGATGCCGGAGGTGCTGCGACCACCACCGCATCGAGCCGCCCTCGAACACACCGAATTCGAGGTACAGGGGATTCTGCCCCCGGACCTTGGCCAGCGCCCGGTCGAATAAGGCAAATTGGTCGGCGACGACATCGACCGTTTGATTCGGAAAATCGTGCGCCAGCCAATGACCGAGCTCGAGGTAGCTGAGCACCGAACGCAGATTCGCCAGCCGGCCGGACGTCACTCGGCGGCCGGCCTTCATCAGCGATAAGCGAACTTTGGTTTTTGCGGTGCCGCCGACGCGATGACCCAGGTTTTGCAGAATCCCTCGGGTTGCCGCAAATGGCGTCCGGCCGCGCTCGGCATCCGCTTCAGGCACGCACAACACCCTATCCGACCTGGGCTGTCGCCAAAAACCCATTTGGACAAAGATTCCCGCTGTCGAGAGCCGGTGATGTGCGCTCGGGTCGGCCGCCGAATTCGGTCGGTGGCAAGGTTGGAGAATCGGAGAAATAGAATGGCTTGATCGTTGACGAAGCTAGATGAAAAGTGCGCGTGGGCCGCTGGCATGCGGGACTATTGGGCGATCGTCGGGAAGCGAAGGTGTGGTCGTGAAGATCTCGGTCATCGGATGCGGGTACGTCGGCCTCGTCACGGGCGCTTGCCTGGCCGACAGCGGCAACGACGTGGTGTGCGTCGACATCGACCAGGCGAAGGTGGACGAGCTTCTGGCCGGGGGTGTGCCGATCTATGAGCCCGGCTTGTCCGAGTTGATCGCCAGGAACCGGGAGAACGGGTCCATCGATTTCACCACCGACCGGCGGCGCGCGATCGAACACGGTGACGTGATCTTCGTCGCCGTCGCGACGCCGATGAGCGAGAACGGCGAGGCCGACCTGTCCTACGTCCACGCGGCGGCCGATGACATCGGGACATACCTGGATCGCTACAAGGTCATCGTCGACAAGTCGACCGTCCCCGTGGGCACCGCCGACCAGGTCCGCGAGATCATCGCCGCCAAGACCTCGCAGGAGTTCGACGTCGTATCGAATCCCGAGTTCCTCAAGGAGGGCACCGCGGTCACCGACTTCATGAAGCCCGACCGCGTGGTCATCGGCAGTGACTCCAAGCGGGCAGTGGAAATCATGCGCGAGGTCTACGAGCCATACCTACGCACATTCCATCCGCTGATCGTCATGGACATCAAGAGCGCCGAGGTGACCAAGTATGCGGCGAATTGTTTTCTCGCCACCAAGATTTCGTTCATCAACGAGATCTCGAACTTGTGTGAGACGGCCGGTGCGGACATTTCGGCCGTGCGGGAGGCCCTCGGTGCGGACCGCCGCATCGGTTACGAATTCCTGTTCCCCGGGGTCGGATACGGTGGCTCGTGCCTGCCCAAGGACGTCCAGGCATTGATACACACCGCCGCGGGCATGGGGTTTGAGATGCGCCTGCTGCGTGCGGTGGACGAGGTCAACACGGAGCAGAAGGCCACCTTGGTCTCCAAGATCGTCACTCACTTCGGTCACGGTCGGCCCGCGGCCGATCTGACCGGATTGCGGATCGGGCTCTGGGGCCTCAGCTTCAAGCCCCAGACCGACGACATACGCGAAGCGCCGTCCCTGGTCGTCGCCCGCAAGTTGATCGAGATGGGCGCGAGCGTGCGGGCTTTCGATCCGGAGGCAACCGCGCGAGCCAAAGAGGAGCTGGGCGATTCGATCGAATACGCGGGGAACATGTACGAGGCGGTCGAGGGAGCCGACGCGCTCGTCCTGGTCACCGAGTGGAAGCAATTCCAGCGGCCGTCGTGGCAGCGCGTCAAGTCGGTGATGCGGAGCCACGTCGTCTTCGACGGTCGAAACATCTACGACCCGAAGCGGTTGCGGGCCGAGGGTTTCGAGTACTACGGCATGGGCCGCCACTAGGCTGGGTGGATGAGAGCCCTCGTCACCGGCGCCGCCGGATTCCTCGGATCCCACCTCTGCGATCGCCTTCGCCGCGACGGCATCGAGGTGCTCGGCCTGGACAACTTCTATACCGGCAGGCGCGAGAACCTCGCCCACCTCGACGGTGATCCGGGGTTCAGCTTCTTCGAGCACGATGTACGGCTCCCGCTGGACGCGGCCGCGGTGGCGGGGCCGCTGGACCTCGTTTTCAACATGGCCTGCCCGGGTTCGCCGTTCGCATTCCAGCGCGATCCCGTCTTCACGCTGGACACCAACTACCTCGGTACGAGGAATGTCCTCGAGCTGGCGCTCGGCAAAGAGGCTGTCATGCTGCAGGCCTCCACCAGCGAGATCTATGGCGATCCCACCGTTCATCCGCAGACCGAGAGCTATTGGGGCAACGTCAACTGCTTCGGCCCCCGGGCGTGTTATGACGAGGGTAAGCGGGTCGCCGAAACACTGATGCTCGAATACGCGCGCCGCTTCGGCGCTCGGATCAAGGTCGTCCGCATCTTCAACACCTACGGCCCGAGGATGGATCCCCAGGATGGACGGATCGTCTCGCAGTTCATCGTGCAGGCACTACAGGGCGAACCGATCACCATCTTCGGCGATGGCACCCAAACCCGAAGCTTCTGCTACGTCGACGATTTGATCGATGGCCTGGTCAGGACGGCGACCAGCGAGTCGTCTTTCACCGGACCGGTCAACCTTGGTAGCCAGGACGAGCTGACCGTCCGCGAGGTCGCGCGCGCCGTCAAGGAGATGACGGGATCGCCGTCCTCGATCGTTTTCCAGGCCCTGCCCGAGGACGACCCGAAGAAGCGCAAGCCCGACACCGCCCTCGCCGAGTCGCAACTCGACTGGCGTCCGGTGGTCCCCTTCGGAGATGGGGTCAAACTGACGATCGAATACTTCAGATCTGCCGGTTTTGGGCGATGACTTCCCGATAGGCCAGAACGGTCTGCTCCGCAACCGATTTCGGGTCGAACCGCTTCTCCGCCTCGGCGCGGGCCCGGCGTTCCAGGCTTGTTCTGAAGGCGTCGTCATCCAGCATCCGGCGGATGTGTCCGGCGCATGCCGCGACATCGCCATGCGGGAAGAGCAGGGCGGTGCGGCCGTCCTCGACCATGTCCGGAATGCCGCCGACGCGGGAGGCGATCACCGGCAGCCCGCACGCCATCGCTTGTGCGACGGCTTGGGGAGTGGTCTCTTCGCGCGAGCCCATCAATAGCACTTGGGCGCGCCCGTATTCATCGAGCAGTTCTTCGTGGCTGATGGGCCCCAGCAGCGTTACCCGTTCCCGCAGGCCGCATTCTTCTATCGCCCGCCGGACTTCGCGTTCGCTGGCCGGGTCCGCAATCGGTCCGGCGATCCTGAGTTGCAGGCTTGCCGGCCACGACCGGTTCGCAACCGCGCCATGGTCATTGGCGACCTCGCCGATCGCGCGCACGAGATGGTCCACACTCTTGCGCGGCACCAGCGTCCCGACAAACAACATTCGGCCGGGCTCCGGTGCGCGCCGTACGCGGAAGAAGTCGTCCTGGATCGGGTTCTCAATGAGTCGGCAGCGCGCCGTCAGCATCGGCCCGTAAACCTGCGCCAGGTACGGCGAGATGACGATCATGTCCCGGGCGCGGCGAAACACCTCACGCTCCATGTTGGCGACGGCCCGTTTCTTCAGGGCGCCCAACGCATCCCACCGGCTTCGTTGCAGTAACCGGCTCTCGATGAAGAGCACGCCGTGCGGGGTGATAATCGTCGGCGCCCCGCTCGCCAACGCGCCGAGCGCGTGGCGATCCTGGCCCTGCCCATGCACGACATCGGGATCGATCGAACGAATCACCGCCGCCAGTCGCGGCACGTCGTTGACGCGCAGTGTGACCAGCCGCGGGAGGTTCAGGCGCCTGACGTAGTGAACGTGCAGCGCCCCGGCCCGGCGGTAGGTGGTGGTCACGCCGTTCATCGCGCTGACGACGTGGCACTCGATGTCGGAACGGGCCGCGAGCGCATGCGCCAACGTGTATGTCACCGACTGCACCCCGTTCTGCACGGCCGCGCCTTCATCGGTGGGGTAGTCGCCCACCAGGGCCACCCGCAGGGGGCGGGCGAAATCAGGGCGCACCGCGGCCGCTTTCCAGTTTGATATCCGGGTACTCGGCGAAGATCTTTCGCGCCGTCGCCGGGCCGAACGGCTCCGCGGCACGGCCGATGGTGCGGCGCAACCGTTGTGTGTCCGGGCACAGGAACGGCCGGTCGTTGGGGCGCTGACGCCCGGGCACCGAGGTGAAGTCAACGGGAAACGGCAGCACGGACGCGATGATGCTCAACGCTTCCCGGACCTCGATCGCCTTGCCGGATCCGATGTTGAGGATCTCCAATCCTTCGACCCGCGAGACGGTGTCGACGATCACGGCGCCCATCGAGTCGACGTCCACATAGTCGCGCAGTGGCCAGAGGTTACCGACTTCCACTTCGCGCTTGCCCTCTTCTGCGATCTGACGGGTGACATCGGCCAGCATGTGCGGATTGGTTTCCCGCGGCCCGGCGGCGTTGAACAGCCGCCCGATCACCAGCGTGCGGAAACATCCGGTGGACTCGAAATAGCGCATGCACAACTGCTCCGCCAGGAACTTGGTGTGGCCGTACACATAGACCGGCCCGGTCGGATCGACTTCCCGGTGGGGCACGAAGTTCGGATGGTAGACGTCGCCGGTCGACGCGAAGAAGAAGGCCTGGACCCCGTGCCGCCGTGACGACTCGAGCACGTTCAACGTGCCGTGCACATTCAGGGTGTACGCCTCGTAGACGTGCTCCTCGCACCATGGGACGAAGTGTTGCGCCGCAAGATGAATGACGTTCTGCGGCTTGATGTCACGCAACACCTCGTCACAGGCGTCGGCATCGAGGATGTCGCGGACGACCAGCGTCGGCTTGCGGGGTGCGTTCTGCCAGCGGTCTTTTCCGAGGGAAAGGTCATCCATGACGAAGACCTCGGCGCCCCGCTCCAGCAACGAGTTGACGACCGACGACCCGATGAATCCGCAACCCCCGGTGACCAGATACCTGCTCACGTTTTCCATCCCTCTCGCGTCCATGCGTTCGGATACCCGTGGTGTGCTCGGTTTCCGGTCATCGTCGACGGCCCATCACCTCGTCGATGACCTCCAGAAAGCGCTCCGCGACAAGGTCGACGGCGCAATGGAGCTCGTAGTGGCGCGCCGCGGTGGCTCCCTGCCGCGCCGCCGTGGCCGGGTCGGCCAGGCGGTCGAAAGCGGCGGCCAGTCCGGCAACGTCGTCGACGCCGATCGGGGGGAAGTCCGGGGGTTGGTATTCGGGCGGCCCGCCCTCCGTGGAGACGATCGGCATGACGCCCAACTGCATCGAGAGGACCTGCACGCCGCTTTGGGTGGCGCGCCGGTAGTGGGCGATCGAGCCCTTGGCGGCGGCCAGCGTGGTGACGACATCGCGGTAGCGGTAACCGCCGCGACGCCACTGCGTGTGGGCGGGCAACTCGTCGGCGTCCAGCGCTCCGTCGCCGATCAGGATGAGGTCGTCACCGCGCCAGCCGCCGCCTTCGACGTGGCACTGCCAGGCGCGCAACACGACGTCCACATTCTTGTAGGGATTGAGCCGGCCGAACATGACAAAGTCGTGGCGCCCCTTGGCATCCACGAACGGAGGGACCCGATCGAGATCGAGATCGCTGGCAAGCGGTACGACGTGCACCGGCGTGCCGATCACGTCGCGTCGTGTCGCCACCGCGCGCGCGACGTAGTCGCAATAGGCGATGGTGGCCGCCGAGTGGGCACCCCAGCGATCGAGAACCGCGAGTTCGTATGTCGGCAGCGCTTCTCCCGGGTCATGGGGGCGGTCGTCGTGGATCACCTGGATGCGTGGCGTCCGTCCGGCCAGTGCGATCCAGCGTGGATCGCGGACCTGCTCGGCGATCACGACGTCCGGCCGGAACTTGCGTACCCGCCGCCAGGCCTTGAGCGTCGGGGGCCATGTCTTGGCCGAGAGGAATCGCGGCTCGAGCACCACCTCGTACTCACGGGCGGCGTCGGACTCCGGGTGTCGGTCGGAGGTCACGAGCAGCACGTCGGCCCCGTGGCGAATCAGCGCTTCGGACTGCACCCGCACCGCCGGACGTGTCCATGGCGAAAGCCAAAGCACCCGTGGAGAATTCACGCCAGCTGCTTGCTGCGCAGCGACGCCAACGACGACCATTTGAGCGGGCCGACCGCAGCGCTGGTGGCCAGGTAGACCGCGGCGGCGGCCAGCAGAATGAGCACGACATGCTGGCCCGCGAGCAGCAGTGTCACCGCGACACTGGCGGCCGTCGGGATCAGCACGCGCAGCAAGAACTTCACCGGCGTACGGTAACCGCACCGGCGGTGCAGCCACCAGCTGCTGAACAGCATGTTGAAGAATTCCGTACACACCAGCGCGATGCCGGGCCCGACCGCGCCGAGACGGCCGTCGAGAACCAGGTTCAGCGTGACATTGACGATCAGGGTGGCGACCGTCAACCACAGCAAGACCTTCTGGTGGTGGCTGGCGACCAGACCCTGACCGAGGGTGCCGCCGACGAACCGCAGCGCCGCCGCGATGAACAGCAGCGCCAGCGTCGGCGTTCCCCGTGCGACGAACGCCTTGTCGCCGAAGAACGCGATCAACGGTCCGGCCAGCAGCGCTCCGACCACCGCGACGGGAACCGCCGCGAAGTACATGAGCTCGACGCTGCGACGCAGGAAGGCGGCGAACGCCGCCACGTCACGCGCATACAGTTCGGTGCCCGTCGACAGCGTCGCCTTGAGGAACACCAGCGACACCACGATGGTGTTGAACGCGATCGTCAACGCCAGCCCATAGACGCCCACCTCGGAGTGGGTGTTGAGCAACGACAGGATCACGCCGTCGGCGCGGGTGTAAAGGATTCCGACGACGAGGAATCCGATCAGGGGCAGGGTTTCCCGTAACAGGTCCGCGGCCTCGCGCAGGGCGAACACCGGGCGCACCGAGATGTGCCGCATCGCCGCGGCGCCCTGGATCAGCAGCTGCACGGCCGGCGGAATGAGCTGTGCCACCGCGAACCAGATGACGTTCGAGTGCGTGGAGACCAACACCGCGACCATGGCCAGGGTGGCCGTCCGGGCGACGACGTCGGAGATGGCCACCGCGGAGAACCGGACGGTGGCCAGAAACACCGGCTCGAAGCGGGTGGTCATGGTCTGCAGCAGCAGGCCACCGGACAGCACCACCAGCATGACCCGCACGTCGTAGTCGTGATAAACGAGCAGCCCCGAGACGGCAGCCAGCGCCGCGAGCGGGACGCAGTAGAGCAGGGCCAGTCCGCTGTTGACGCGCACCAGTCGTTCGAGGTCGCCGCGGCCGGAGGTGACGCGGCGGACGATCACGGTCGCGACCCCGAGATCGGCGAAGCTGTTCCACATTCCCACGAACGCGACCGCGATGGAGAGCTGGCCGTAGCGACCCGGACCCAGATAGCGCGCGGTCATGGCGACGGAGACCACCGAGGCCAGCATTCCCAGTGCGCGGCAGATCAGTTGGATCGAGAAGGCGTGAGCCATCCGGGAGAGCGGCACCGACGGGACGACCGCCTCGGGCGTCGTCGGCTCGGTCATGACTCCCTAGTATGCGCCGTGACTGGTGAGAACGGCCTTAATCGTCTTGGCGATGATCATGAGATCACCCGACATCGACCAGTTGTCGACGTAGGACAGGTCCAACCGCACCGACTCTTCCCACGAGAGGTCCGATCGGCCGCTCACTTGCCACAGCCCGCTGACCCCCGGCTTCACCAACAGTCGCCGCTTGACGTCGCCGTCGTAGTTTTCGACCTCTCGGCGCAGCGGGGGCCGCGGGCCGACGACGCTCATGTCACCCTTGAGCACGTTGATGAACTGGGGCAGTTCGTCGATGCTGAACCTGCGCAGGATCCTGCCGACGGGGGTGACCCGCGGGTCCTCGCGCATCTTGAACAGCATGCCGCCGGCGCTCTCGTTCAGCGCCAGCAGGTGCTCGATCTGGGTGTCGGCACCGTCGACCATGGTCCGGAACTTCAGCATCCTGAAGGGCTTGCCGTCGATGCCGATCCGTTCGGAGGAGTAGAACACCGGGCCCTTGCTGGTGAGCTTGACGGCGACGGCCGCCGCGATGAGGACGGGGGCCGTCGCGATCAGGGCCGCCAGTGAGAACAGGAAGTCAAACACCTGCTTCTGAAAGCGTTGCGTGCCTTCGTATTGCGGCTTCTCGACGTGCAGCAGCGGCATCCCCGCAGTGGGGCGTAGGGTCAGGCGGGCTTCCGCCACGTCCATAACTCCTGGCGAGACCACGACGTCGACGTCCATGGTCTCCAACTGCCACATCAGCTCTCGGATCCCGTGCATGCCGAAGTGGTCCGTCTGGGTGACCGCCACCGTGTCGGCGCCACAGGTCTGGATGGCGGCCACGGCGTGGGAGACGTCACCGAGGATCGGCACCGCACGGCCGCCGAGGGTGATGGTGTTGCCGCGCGGTGGCCCGTAGCCCGGAATGCAAACGCCCACCACCAGGTATCCGTCCAGCGGGTTGCGGGAGAGTTCGTGGGCGAGGTGGGACACCGCCTTCCGGTCGCCGATCGCCAGTACCGTCGTCTGGCACTGGCCGTTCGCGCGCATCTGCCGGATGTGCTTGCGCCACAGGCTGCGGCTGCCCAGCAGGCCCATGGTGCCGACCGGCAGCGCGATCGCCAGGTATCCGCGCGCCAGGTCGACCTTGGCGAGCAAGGTCACCATCGCGATGATTCCGAACGTCCAGAACGATGCGCTGCCGATCCGGCGGTACTCGTCGATGCCGGCACCGATGACTCGCGGTGAGCGCGTTTGGAATACCGCCAGCGACGACAGCCACAGCGCCGCAAAGAGGAATGACAGCATCGTCATCGCGACGTCCGAGTAACCCGAGGTGTTGGCGATTTCGCCGAATCGGACGTACTGCGCCAGGAGCACCGACGCGCACACGATCACCGTGTCGCTGATGCGCAGGTGGTGCGAATACTGGTGCTGCCAACGCCGGATGGCGTTGCCACCGGTCGAGGGTGTCGCGGCCGGGGTGGCGGGCAGGGCGCCGGTCCGGCGGCTGGGCAGCGACGCCATGGCGGCCGGTTTCCGCTTGGTCGGACCGGGTTCGGCGTGCACGATGTCCACCAATTCCTGGGTCATCAACGGGTTAGACATGACGCTGCACTCTCGATCGAAGCGAAGCTCGGCGTTCGCGATGGCCAACTGGCATCCTGTTCGGAGATGACGGTGACCGGCAGCGGCCACACGATCCCGAATTCCGGGTCCGCCCAGTGGAATCCCTGGGCGTCGGACGGTGCGGGCTCCCCGCCGACCTGGTAGCTGACTTCCGTGTTGTCGATCAGCGTTTGGAAGCCGTGGGCGACAAACGGCGGCAGGAACAGCGCCCGGTAGTTGTCGGCGCTCAACTCGACCATGACGTGGTCGCCGTAGGTCTGCGAGCCGGGGCGGATGTCGACCGCGACGGCGGCGATCGCGCCGCGGGTGCAGCGAACCACCTGGGTCTGAGCGTAGGGCGGCACCCGGTGGTGCAGACCCCGCACGGTGCCGCGGGTGTAATTGAAGTAGATGTTGGTCTGGGTGACGTCGAAACTCAGCCCGCGGTCGGCGAATTCGTCGGCACAAAAGGAACGGGAAGAGAAGCCGCGATGGTCGCGT
This sequence comes from Mycobacterium scrofulaceum, assembly GCF_001667885.1. GTDB lineage: Bacteria > Actinomycetota > Actinomycetes > Mycobacteriales > Mycobacteriaceae > Mycobacterium > Mycobacterium scrofulaceum_C. The sequence goes on from NZ_LZJW01000141.1 coordinate 48,443, forward strand.
TGCGGCTCGAGGTCAATGATCGTCACGCCGGCGATCTGGGTGGGCGTGTACTTCATTCACCGCTCCTTGGGTAACGGGTGGTTTTCGGTCGCGTCATGGCCTACGCGTATCCGCCAGAGGGTGGGCGCGTCATCACGGTCGGGATAACGCCGTACCGGGGGCCGAGGTTCTTGCCCGACGCGGCGGCCAGGCGCGGCAGCGAGCCCATGATGCTGGGCGGCGTGTTGGCGCCGGCGAGGCTGATCGTCGGCAGCGCCGAGGCCGCGCTGTGTGCCGCAGGTATCACACTCGTCCAGCTCGCCGGAACCGCCAGCGGCCCGAGCGAGGCCGCGCTGCCGAGACTGCCGACGACGCCCGAACCGAGGGATCCGAGCGAGCCGAGCGCGCCCGCACCGGTGCTCGCCGCGCTGGCCGCCCCGGCGGCCGCGGTGCCCGCGGCCTGCATCGCCCCGTTCGCCAGGCCCTGGGCGGTCTGGGCCATGCCGAGGATGGAGGACATTCCGTACAGCGGGGTCGCGCCCGCCATGAAGTAGGTGGGCAGCGAGCTCGGCAGGCTGGACGCGAGGCTGTCCATCAGCGACGAGCTCGCTGAGCTGGTCGCGGTACCGGCGGTGCCCGCGGTGCCGGTGCCGATATCGGCCAGGGTGCTGGTGCTGGCGGTCATCGGTGACGAAAGCCCGTGCAGCGCATTGGGAACCGAGGACATCACGTGCGACAGGGAAGTGTGCGTCGCCGCCAGCGTTTCGGCCTGGGCCAACGCGCTGCCCTGGTTCGCCACCCCGGCCGGGTTGACGACGTCGGGCGGCGGGTTGAACGGTGTCACGTCGCACGCGGCCGCCGAACCCGCGGCGTACTGGTACATCGCCGCCGCGTCCTGCGCCCACATCTCCCCGTATTCGGCCTCGGTGGCCGCGATCGCGGCCGAGTTCTGGCCGAAGAAGTTGGTCGCGACCAGCGTCGCGAGCTGGACGCGGTTGGCGGCGACGGCCGGCGGGGGAACGGTCATCGCGAAGGCGGCCTCGTAGATCTCCACGGCGAGCCTGGCCTGGCCGGCGGTCTCCGCGGCCTGGGCGGCCGCGCCGGCGGTCCACGCCATGAAAGGAGCGAACGCGGACGCCATGGTCAACGACGAGGGACCCAACCAGCGGCCGGTCGTCAATCCGGCGATCACCGAGCGGTAACAGCTTGAGGCGGAATGCAATTCGGCGGCAAGGCCGTCCCAGGCCGCCGAGGCCGCCACCAGCGAAACCGGCCCGGGGCCGGCATACATCCGCGCGGAATTGAACTCCGGCGGGAACGCCCCGAAATCGATCACGTCAGACCTCGGTCCCGGTGGCGGTGCGCAAACGGCTGATCGCCGGGCCGTACCCGAAGAGCGCGATGGCGGCGTTGAACATACCTAAAGTATGGATTACAGGAGAACCCGTGCCGAAGAGTATTTGGCCTGCGATGGCGAAGGTCCTTTGTCCCTTTCCGGGTCTTCTACCTGCTGACGCCGCCAGTGCGCGTGGCCTCGTGGTCACGACCGGCATGTGCGTCTCCTTACCTGCTGCGGCTGGGCCGAAATCGGCCGTTCTTGGCGCTTAGCTGGGCGAACCGGGAGTTTGAGCCGCCCCACCCTACAAACTGACATTGTGATAATAGCGTACGAAACATACTAATAGTTTGTAAAGAGGGGTGTGATCTGCACTACAGGTATTTACACAAGCGTCAAGCCGGGCGCCCGTGGCTGCTAACCTCAGACGTGGCCCATGTACTGCCCGGGGGTGGCCGGTCGGTGTCGTTCAAGACCGCCCAAGAACCGAGGTGTATGCCCTGCTCATCAACCTGACGGCGATCGACCAGGCCCGGGTCGCAACACCCGGCGAGATCGGTCGCATCGTCCACGCCAACGTCGCGGAGCCCGGCATCCCGGCCGGGTCCACGCCGCCGCGCCCGGGTCACACCCGGCGGGCCGACGAGAGCTGAGCTGGCAGATTCCATGACTACCCACTCGACCGATGGACGAGCCGACGCGACGCGTCGGCAGATCCTGCGCGCCGCCTCGCACCAGTTCGCGCGCAGGCCGTACCACGACGTCGGTCTTGACGACATCCTGGCCGAGGCCCAACTGACCAAGGGCGCGATGTACTTCCACTTCAAGTCCAAACACGCCCTGGCGGTGGAGCTCATCGACAAGCAGATCGCCGCGGCCACCGTCGCGGTCGGAGACCTATTGACGCGGGGGCTTTCGGGCCTGGAAACCCTTATCGACTTCTCGTACCTGATCGCCGTCCAAGACATCAAGACCGATCTGGTCAGGGCCGGCCTGAATCTGATCGAGTCGGTCGGGCAGTCGGGTGGTCTGCAGGACACGTTGGTGACCGGCTGGGTGGAAGCCCTAGCGGGAGTCGTCCAGCAAGCCATCACCGAGGGTGACATCGACGAGCGCTGCGATCCCGCCGCCGTGGGACGGCTGATGGTGTCCCTGCATATGGGGCTGCGCAAAACCAGCAATCTGGACGACCCGGAACGATTCCTCGGCGACCTCGAAAAGTGCTGGATGCTGATCTTGGGCGGGATCTTGCAACCGGATCGGGCCGATTACTTCAGCCAATTCCTAAGGCGGCGAGCGGCGCTCGCGGTCAACGCCAGTTCGAGCGACCAAGGCGAGCCTTAACTCCGACCAGCTTGACCAGACTGCCGACCAGCCGTGGCCGCGGCTGCTAACGTTGGACGTCCTGCGGTGGATGTGAGCCCACATCATTGACTCCGCGCACCCGACGCGTCTCCGGAGGTGCAAAGACAATGCCGCGCCAGGTCCGATCCGAAGCCACTCGGCGGAAGATCATCGACGCCGCGATAGAGGTATTCGGGGAAGTCGGGTACGCCGCCGCCGGGTGGGGGGCGATCATCGAGCGGACCGGGATGACCAAAGGCGCCCTCTACCACCACTTCGATTCGAAGGAGTCGCTGGCGTCCGACATCCTCAAGGAAGGCTCCGAGACGCTGCTCACGGCGTTTGGGAACGTGTGCAAGTCGTCGTCGCCGGGGCTGGAAAACCTGCTGCACGGCGCCTTCACCATCGTCGTGGTGCTGAACTCGGACAAGACCGTTCGCACAGCCGAGCAATTGGCCTGTGCCTTAAGCGGATTGAACGAGGCCGCCGGGGACTTCTATGCCGACCTGGCGGCGAAGATCGCCGATGAGGCCAGGCGGGCCATCAGCGAGGGAGACCTTCGCAAAGAGGTCGACCCCAAAGTGCTCTCCGAATTCCTGGTCGGAGCCATGTTCGGAACGCGGTTGGTATTCAATGCAATAACCCGTCGTGAACCCGGCAGGGGAACACCCGTCGACATCGGAAGCCGCCTGCGTCAGATCTTGGAGCTTCTGCTGCCCGGCACCGTGACGGAGGCGTCGCTGCCCTATTTCCAGCAGTTCCTCGGCCGCGAAGTCATGCGTCATGCCCCAGCCATCGCGGCCCGCCCCGATGCCGACACGGAACCCCTGATCGGCTAGAGCTGCACGGCCGGACGGTCGGGCCGGATGCGCCACACCCGCTTTCGTGGCCGCCGAGACGGCGATTCAAGTTATTGCGGTTGACGCGCATCTCACAATGCATACTGTTCCGGTGATGTACCGGAGACGTCTGGGCAAAGTGGTCGCGCTGGTCGCGGTGGTTGGGTTTTTGGTGATGAGCGCCCCGGCGTCGTGGGGTGCGCCCGGCGACCCGGCTACCGCCGCGGACTCGCCGACCCTGTCGCTTACCGACATCGGGTCCGCACCCAGTCTGGAGTTCTGGGGCGTGACGAGCACCCAACAGCTGACCGTGCCCGTACTGCACGGCCTGACACCGACGGCAATGAACGCCACCGTCGAGATGCCGATCAATTTGCGGTCCGGGGTGCTCACCGTCACGCAGGGCGAGCGCACCATCGCGCGGCTGAACCTGCCCTCCACCGATCAGGCGCCGATCGTCATTCCCCTGGCGGGCGCGGAGGTCAACGACAATTGGCTGACCGTGACGCTGCGCTCCTACCTGGTGCCAATGGAGGGATTCTGCCTCTACCCGTGGAGCCCGCTCCGCCTGACCAACGGGTCGATCACCTACACCGGCGTCGAGTTGCCGCCCACCACGGTGGCGCATTTCCTGCCTCCGGTGCTGCGCAAGCTTTCCATCTACCTGCCGCCGTCGCCCTCGCCGAACGAGTCCGATACGGCGATCCAGCTGGCCGCCTCCACGGCCGCGCACTACGGTCGGCAGACCCCCGAGATCGCCGTGATCCCGCTGGCCGAGGGGCAGACCGCACCGCCGGCGCCGCCGGCGCCGCTGGAACGGCAGATCGTCGTCAAAGAGGGCCCCGACAACGGGCTTTCGCTACAGGGCGCCTCGGGTGTGCCGTGGTTGCTGATGTCGGGACCGCTCGGTCAGTCGGACGAATCGAACACGGCAGTGCTGTTCAATGACGTCTCGCAGCTGGCCCTGTCCTCCAAGGCGACGGTGGACCAGCTCAAGCCGAACGTGCAGCAACTCGGCGGCAGCGTCGCGCTGCGCGACTTAGCGCAGCCCGTTCTCAACTCGACGTCACTGCAACCGCGGGTGTCGATCGGCATCGACCAAACCCGGTTCGCCAGATCGGTGCACGACGTGCGCGTGCATCTGCAGGGTTCCTACACCCCGACGCCGGGCAACGTCGGCGGCCAGATCGCCGCGACCATCGGCCCCGAGACCATCGACCACTGGGCGACCGACGGCCAGGGCACCATCGACCGCTGGATCGACGTGCCGAACCGACTGCTGCAGCGATACACCAGTATCGATCTGGTCCTCGACGTCGCGGCCAACACCGGGCACTGCGGCGACTTCTACACCGCCGGGCCGGGTAGTCAGCTCCTGACGCTGAACATCAACGGCGACAGCACAATACAGAGCAGCCCGGCCGCCCCACCGGTGCCGGACGGCTTCCAATCCGTGCCGCAGTCATTGATGCCCCGGATGCAGGTGGGCATCGAGGCGCACTCGCTGATCGACACCGTGCGGGCGATCAACATCGTCGTGGGCCTGCAGCGGATAAGCGCCACGCCGCTCTACACCACGGTCACGACCCCACAGCAGGCGATCGACTCGTCGGACCCCGCAATTGTGATCTCGGCCGACGGGTGGAACCACTCCAATGTCGCGCTCCCGGTGTCGGCGGGGCCCAGCGGACCCATCACCGTCAATGCTGTCCAATCCGACGGCAAGCCGGCAAAACTCACGCTCGACCCCGATCTCCGGTTCGCCTCTCTCCAAGTGGTTTTCAACCGCGGCAGGTCGCTTCTCGTGGCGACATCCAACGGCGCACCAGGACAGCTCGACGAGCTGCTGCGGTGGCTCGGTAGCGATAACAAGCGGTGGCAACGGCTCAGAGGGGCCGCGGTGGTGTCCGCGCCGGGAGGACAGGACCCGGTGACCGTCGAGCACACACCCACGGCCGGTCCGACCGCGGGATCGCAGGGCCACTCCGACCTCGGTTGGCTGTGGTGGTTCGGCGCGGCCTGGATCGCTGTGGCCATCGTCGGCGGCGGGGTGATCTTATGGCGCACCAGGCGCGAATCTCGGCGGCGCCGTTAGCGTCTCCGCGTGACGAGGTGGACCCGGTCGCCCGGCTGGGCGGGGTCATCGGGGTCTGAGGCGCCGCGACGCCGGCGAATCCCCGCGGCACTCGAGCGCGAACCGAATGCGCGCCAACAATTTTCGCCTACCCCACTGCGGTTCGTCCTTCGACCACTTCGGGCCGACGGTTTTCGCCGGCCTGCGGCGTCGCCGCCGCTAGCGGTCCTCCTGCCACAACTGCTCGGTCAGATCCTGGAACGCCGCGAGCACGAACTGGTCGTCGGCGCGCATCGCCGCTGACTTGCTCATCATCGCGCGCACGACCGAACCGTCCTTGTGCGCCAGCTCGACCACCATGTTCGCCAGGGAATGAACGACCGATAACAACGAATCGGAGGCCGGTGCCTGGTGGAAGATCTGGTGGAACTTCAGTGCCAGCACCTCTTCGCGGTCGTAACCCATCATCTCGGCGAAGGCGGCGTTGGAAAACAGGATGGTGCCGTCATTCTCGATGGCCAGCACCGGGATCGGGATCCGCTCGAGCACAACAAGTGCGGGCAGCTGTTTCAGGGTCGTCATCGGCGAGTCACCCTGTTGCCGATTGCGTCGTCGGTCCACCGGCCGATTATGGCGCATAACATAGGCTATACACAGGTCTTCGCGCAGATGCCCGTCGCGGATTGGCGCCACGGTTCGTTTCCTCGCTCGCCGGAGGCTTCCCACTCACATATTCGGACCGGCGTCGTCGGCGCCTTGCAAAACACTCTTTTTCGGCAAGCTTGCGCGCGCCGTGGCGGTGATCGGCCGGCGGCGGGCCGGTCGGTCGCGATGGACGCTAAGGTTAGCGACAGCACACGAAAATAGCGTTGCTATTGACGCCCGCCCCGTCGTGGGTTAGCGTTGCTAACACCTACGGAGACGGGAGTGTGCATCATGGTCGCCACATTGTTCGCGGTCATCGCGGTGCTGGGCACCGGCGTGGTCTACGGCACCGACGTGTTCTGCGCGATGGTGCTGAGGCCCGCGCTCGCCCGCGTCGACGACCGGGCCCTGCTCTCGGTGTCGGGCAACATCCATCGCTACGGGGACGCCAGGATGCCCGTGCCCGGGGTACTCGGCATCGCGGCGGCGGCGATCAGCGCGGGATTCGCCGCGGCGTCCGGCCGCTGGGCGCAAGCCGGCGCGGCCGGCGCCGCCGTCGTCGTGCTGGTGGTGTGGCTGCTGATCTACCTGCGGGTGAGCGCGCCGATCAACCGCCAACTGATCGCCGGCGCGGATCAGCCCGAGCTGCCGACGGATGCTCGTGCGCTGCAACGCAACTGGGACGGGGTAATCACAGCCAGGGCCGCCCTGCAGGGCCTGGCCGTCACGGCGCTGTGCCTGGCGATCTTCATCTGAAGGGTGACGGGAAAATTGCCAGCGTCGAGCGGGCCGGGCATGCCGTCGCGCACCGCGCCGCCAACGGCCGCGTCACCGTTCGCGGCCGCCTCGGGGGCAGCTAGTCGGCTTGGTAACGGGGGAAGACCCCGGTCGGCGCCGGCAGCGCCGTACCGGGGGCCAGTCGCTTGCCGATCGCGTCGAAGCTGCGCTCGTCGGGCGCCTGGCCGAGCAGATCCAACAGCTTGCCCGCCGACTCGGGCATCACGGGCTGGATCAGCAGCGCCGCGATGCGGACCGCCTCGCACGTCGTGTAAAGCACTGTCGCGAAGCGCTTCTGGTCCGCCTCCGAGTCGCTCTTGCGCAACACCCACGGCTGCTGGGCGGAGAAATATCGGTTCGCCGCGCCCAGCATCAGCCAGATCGCTTCCAACGCCAGGTGCATGGCCTGACCGTCGAAGGCGGCGCGCACACGGTCCAGCAGGCCGTCGGCCGTCGCCAGCAGCTCGGCGTCGTCGGCGGTGAATTCCCCGGGCGTCGGGACCACCCCGTCCAGGTTCTTGGCGACCATGGACAGCGACCGCTGGGCCAGGTTGCCCAGCTCGTTGGCGAGGTCGGTGTTGATGCGCGTGACGATGGCGTCCTCGCTGTAGCTGCCGTCCTGGCCGAACGGGACCTCCCGCAACAGGAAATAGCGCAACTGGTCCACGCCGAAGGTCTCGGTCAGCGCCACCGGGTCGACGATGTTGCCCACCGACTTGCTCATCTTCTCGCCCCGATTCAGCAGGAACCCGTGCGCGAAAACGCGGCGCGGGAGCTCGATCCCGGCCGACATCAGGAACGCCGGCCAGTACACGGTGTGGAATCGGATGATGTCCTTGCCGATCATGTGCAGGTCGGCGGGCCAGTAGCGGCGGAACATCGGTGAATCGGTGTCGGGGTAGCCCACCCCGGTCAGGTAATTGGTCAGCGCGTCGACCCAGACGTACATGACGTGGTCGGGATGGTCGGGCACTTTCACGCCCCAGTCGAACGACGTGCGCGAGATCGACAGGTCGCGCAGGCCGCCGGAGACGAAGCTGACCACTTCGTTGCGGCGCACTTCGGGGGCGATGAAGTCCGGGTTTGCCTCGTAATGGGCCAGCAGCTTGTCGGTGTACGCCGACAGCCGGAAGAAGTAGGTCTGCTCCTCGGTCCAGGTCACCGGCGTTCCGGTCTCGACGGCGACCCTGGTCCCGTCGACGATGGCGGTCTCCGATTCGACGAAGAACCGCTCGTCGCGCACCGAGTACCAACCGGCATAGCTGTCCAGATAGATGTCTCCGGCCGCGTCCATCCGCCGCCAGATCTCCTTGGACGCTTCGTGGTGGTCGGGGTCCGTGGTGCGGATGAACCGGTCGAAGGAGATGTTGAGCTTCTCCTGCAGGCGTTGGAACACATCGGAATTCCGCCGCGCCAGGTCGGCGGTCGGGAGGCCCTCCGCCGCCGCCGTCTCGAGCATCTTGAGGCCGTGCTCGTCGGTGCCGGTCAGGAAACGCACGTCGAATCCGTCGAGCCGCTTGAACCGCGCGATGGCGTCCGTGGCGATGTACTCATAGGCGTGCCCGACGTGCGGATTGCCATTGGGGTACGTGATCGCGGTGGTGACGTAGAAGGGCCTCATCGAGAGTCCACCTTATTGTGTGCCGGTGAGCTCCAAACCGCGAGAACGCCGTGAACGCGAAGTGCCGCCCGCACCCGAGCCGCTGGCGCCCCTGGTCGACGCCCACACCCACCTCGACGCGTGTGGCGCGCGGGACGCCGGCGACGTGCGCGCCATCGTGGATCGCGCCGCGGCGGTCGGGGTGGGGACGGTGGTCACCATCGCCGACGACCTGGCTTCGGCGGCCTGGGTGACCCGGGCAGCCGAATGGGATCCGCGGGTGTACGCCGCGGTGGCGCTGCACCCGACCCGGGCCGACGCGCTGGACGACGCCGCCCGCGGCGAGATCGAGCGGCTGGTGGCGCACCCCCGGGTGGTGGCCGTCGGCGAGACCGGCCTCGACCTGTACTGGCCCGGGCACCTCGACGGGTGCGCGCAGCCGGACACCCAGCGGGAAGCCTTCGCCTGGCACATCGACCTGGCCAAGCGGTGCGGCAAACCGTTGATGATCCACAACCGGGAGGCCGACGCCGAGGTGCTCGACGTGCTGGCCGCCGAGGGCGCTCCCGACACGGTGATCTTCCACTGCTTCTCGTCGGACGCCGCGATGGCCCGCCGCTGCGTGGACGCCGGGTGGTTGCTCAGCCTGTCGGGCACCGCGAGCTTCCGTAACGCCCGCGACCTGCGGGAAGCCGTCCCGCTGATACCGCTGGAACAACTGCTGGTCGAAACCGACGCGCCCTTCTTGACGCCGCACCCGTACCGCGGCGCGCCGAACGAGCCGTATTGCCTTCCTTATACTGTCCGAGCGGTCGCCGAACTGGTGGGCCGTCCCGCCGAAGAGCTGGCGCAGGCCACGACGAGCAACGCTCGGCGGGTCTACGGGCTGGCTCCCGGTTAACTCGCCGCACGGGACGATTGCGTTAACCAATTCGCGCCGGAGTTGCTCAACTTTGGCCGGTTCGTTACCGTCTTGTGATCGAAAGGGTGGGGGCCTACGGGCCCTTATTTGTCGCTAGGTGCTGATTAGGTCGTTGGAGTACTTGCTGTGGTCGGGATAGACGCACGTTGACTGTATTAACAAAACTTCATCAGACACCGTCGCCGATGTTGCGGCTCATCGTCGGAGGACTGTTACTGGTTCTGGCGTTCGCGGGCGGATTCGCGGTCTCCGCATGCAAGACGGTGACGCTGACCGTCGACGGCATCGCGATGCGGGTCACGACCATGAAGTCGCGAGTCATCGACATCGTGCAGGAGAACGGCTTCGCCGTCGACGAGCGTGACGACCTGTCCCCGGCCGGGGATGTCAAGGTGCACGACGCCGCCAACATCGTGTTGCGCCGCAGCCGGCCGCTGCAGATTTCGCTGGACGGTCACGACACCAAGCAGGTTTGGACCACGGCGTCGACCGTCGACGAGGCCCTGGCCCAACTCGCCATGACCGACACGGCCCCGGCCGCGGCCTCGCGCGGGAGCCGGGTCCCGCTGGCCGGGATGGCGCTCCCCGTCGTCAGCGCGAAGACGGTCCGCATCACCGACGGCGGCGCGACCCGCACGGTGCACCTGCCCGCGCCCAACGTCGCGGCGTTGCTGAGCGCCGCCGGCGCCCCGCTGCTGGAAGGCGACCAGGCGACGCCGAGCGCGTCGTCCCCGATCGTCGACGGCATGGAGATCCAGGTGACCCGCAACCGGATCGAGCGGGTGACCGAGCGAATGCCGTTGCAGCCGAACGCCCGTCGGGTCGAGGACCCGGACATGAACATGAGCCGCCAGGTGGTGGAAGACCCGGGCAGCCCCGGCACCCAGGACGTCACGTTCGCCGTGGCCACCGTCAACGGCGTTGAGACCGGCCGGCTGCCGATCGCCAACACGGTCATCACCCCGGCCCGTGATGCCGTGGTGCGGGTGGGCACCAAGCCCGGCACCGACGTGCCGCCGGTCACCAACGGCTCCATCTGGGACGCCATCGCGGGCTGCGAGGCGGGCGGAAACTGGGCGATCAACACCGGCAACGGCTACTACGGCGGTGTGCAGTTCGACCAGGGCACCTGGGAGCGCAACGGTGGGCTGAGGTTCGCCGCGCGCGCGGACCTGGCGACCCGCGAAGAGCAGATCGCGGTCGCCGAGGTGACGCGCGAGCGTCAGGGTTGGGGCGCGTGGCCCGTGTGCAGCGGAAGAGCTGGTGCGAGCTGACCATCCGGCTGCTCGGTCGCACCGAGATCAGGCGGCTTGCCAAAGAACTTGACCTTCGACCACGGAAATCCCTCGGCCAAAACTTCGTCCACGACGCCAACACGGTCCGCCGGATCGTCTCGACCTCCGGGGTCGGCCGGTCCGACCACGTCCTCGAGGTGGGACCCGGCCTGGGCTCGCTGACGCTGGCGCTGCTGGATCGCGGCGCCACCGTCACCGCCGTCGAAATCGACCCGGTGCTCGCCGATCGGCTGCCGCAGACCGTCGCCGAGCACTCGAACAGCGAAGTGCAGCGGTTCACCGTGCTCAACCGCGACGTGTTGACGTTGCGCTCCGACGAGCTGGCCGCGCAACCCAACGCGGTCGTCGCCAACCTGCCCTACAACGTCGCGGTGCCCGCGCTGCTGCATCTGCTCGCCGAATTCCCCTCGATCCAGACCGTGACCGTCATGGTGCAGGCGGAGGTGGCCGAGCGCCTCGCCGCCGAGCCGGGCGGCAAGGAGTACGGCGTGCCCAGCGTGAAAGTCCGCTACTTCGGATCGGTTCGCCGGTGCGGCATGGTCTCGCCGACCGTCTTCTGGCCGATTCCCCGCGTGTATTCCGGGCTCGTGCGCATCGACCGCCACGCCACTCCGCCATGGCCCACCGACGACGCCTTCCGCCGCCAGGTGTTCGAGCTGGTGGACATCGCGTTCGCGCAGCGGCGCAAGACCGCCCGCAACGCGTTCGTCGAGTGGGCCGGCTCGGGCAACGAGTCGGCGAGCCGACTGCTGGCGGCCAGCATCGACCCGGCGCGCCGCGGTGAGACGCTGTCCATCGACGACTTCGTCCGCCTGTTGCGACGCTCGAACGAGCCGGCCGACACCACGACCGAGCAGCCGGCATCGCCGAGCTGATCGCCGCACCGTCGGCGCCGCTGCGTGTGGTTGGCCGGTGGCAGCGATAGTCTGCTGCGGTGCCTGGCATGTCTGACGGCAATACCGCCGCCCAGTGGGTGCCCACCGGGTCGGTCACCGTTCGGGTGCCCGGAAAGGTCAACCTCTACCTGGAGGTGGGCGACCGCCGCGAGGACGGCTATCACGAGCTGACCACCGTCTTCCAGGCCGTCTCCCTGCTCGACGAGGTGACCGTCCGCAACGCCGACGTGCTGTCGCTCGAGCTCGTCGGCGAGGGCGCCGACAAACTGCCCACCGACGAACGCAACCTGGCCTGGCAGGCCGCCGAGCTGATGGCCGAACACGTCGGCCGCGCCCCCGACGTCTCGATCATGATCGACAAGTCCATCCCCGTGGCCGGCGGCATGGCGGGCGGCAGCGCGGACGCGGCGGCGGTGCTGGTCGCCATGAACTCGCTGTGGGAACTCAACGTGCCCCGCCGCGACCTGCGCATGCTGGCCGCGCGGCTGGGGAGCGACGTCCCCTTCGCGCTGCACGGCGGGACCGCGCTGGGCACCGGCCGCGGCGAGGAGTTGGCCACCGTGTTGTCCCGCAACACCTTCCACTGGGTGCTGGCGTTCGCCGACGGAGAGTTGCTCACCCCCGCGGTGTTCGCCGAACTCGACCGGCTGCGGACGGCGGGCGACCCGCCCCGGTTCGCCGGGCCGGGACCGGTGTTGGCGGCCCTGGCCGCGGGCGACGCGGAACAACTGGCGTCGCTGCTGGGCAACGAGATGCAAGCCGCCGCGGTGAGCCTGAACCCCAAGCTGCGCCGCACGCTGCGCGCGGGCGTCCAGGCCGGAGCCTTGGCGGGCATCGTGTCCGGCTCGGGCCCGACGTGCGCCTTCCTGTGCTCCTCGGCGGCCTCGGCCGTCGACGTGGGCACCGAAGTGTCCGGAGCGGGTGTCTGCCGCACGGTGCGGGTCGCCACCGGGCCGGTGGCCGGGGCGCGCGTCGTTCCAGCCCCCACCGAAGTGTGAAAATCGCCCCAAAACACGCATTCGTTTGGGCTGTTCCCTAAGAGGAGTTTAAGATAATGCGCGGTGACGGGTAGCGCTGAGCAAGACCACATAATTTCGTCGTCCGCCGGAGTCCCCGGCGGACGACTGATGCTTCGGGCCCACCGGCGTTTTTCGGGTCCGGTGCGCGCATATCGGGCGACCGCACGCGGGGTTGCCGGCTCATCGCCGATTCGAGACCTAACCGCTGCTCGACTGTGTTTGCGAGCCTGCTGCGAAGTGCCACCCAGTGGGCGGAATATGAAATCTCGGGCGTTGGGGGAAGCGCCGGAACCGAGGAGGTTTGTGTGAGCAGGTTTACCGAGAAGATGTACCGCAATGCCCGCACCGTTTCGACGGGCATGGTCACCGGTGAACCCCACGAACCGGTCCGCCACACGTGGGGCGAGGTTCACGAACGCGCCCGCCGCATCGCGGGCGGCCTCGCCGCCGGCGGCATCGGCCTCGGCGACGCCGTCGGTGTCCTCGCCGGCTTCCCGGTGGAGATCGCCCCGACCGCGCAGGGCCTGTGGATGCGCGGCGCCAGCCTGACGATGCTGCACCAGCCCACGCCGCGCACCGACCTGGCCGTGTGGGCCGAAGACACGATGAACGTCATCGGGATGATCGAGGCCAAGGCCGTGATCGTCTCCGAGCCCTTCCTGGTGGCGATCCCCGTTCTCGAGGAGAAGGGCATCAAGGTCCTCACCGTCGCCGACCTGCTGGCGTCGGATCCGATCGACCCCGTCGAGGTGGGCGAGGACGACCTGGCGCTGATGCAGCTGACGTCGGGGTCCACCGGCTCCCCGAAGGCCGTCCAGATCACCCACCGCAACATCTACTCCAACGCCGAGGCGATGTTCATCGGCGCCCAGTACGACGTCAACAAGGACGTCATGGTCAGCTGGCTGCCCTGCTTCCACGACATGGGCATGGTCGGCTTCCTGACCATCCCCATGTACTTCGGGGCCGAGCTCGTCAAGGTCACGCCGATGGACTTCCTGCGCGACACGTTGCTGTGGGCCAAGCTCATCGACAAGTACAAGGGCACCATGACCGCGGCGCCCAACTTCGCCTACGCGCTGCTGGCCAAGCGGCTGCGCCGCAACGCCAAGCCCGGCGACTTCGACCTGTCGACCCTGCGCTTCGCGCTGTCGGGTGCCGAGCCGGTCGAGCCCGCCGACGTGGAGGACCTGCTGGACGCGGGCAAGCCGTTCGGCTTGCGCCCGTCGGCGATCCTGCCGGCCTACGGCATGGCCGAGACCACGCTGGCGGTGTCGTTCTCGGAATGCAACGCCGGCCTGGTCGTCGACGAGGTCGACGCCGACCTGCTCGCGGCGCTGCGCCGCGCGGTGCCGGCCACCAAGGGCAACACCCGCCGGCTGGCCACTCTCGGCCCGCTGCTGCAGGACCTCGAGGCGCGCATCATCGACGAGAACGGCGACGTGATGCCCGCCCGCGGCGTCGGCGTGATCGAGCTGCGGGGCGAGTCGCTGACGCCGGGCTACCTGACGATGGGCGGCTTCATCCCGGCGCAGGACGAGAACGGCTGGTACGACACCGGTGACCTCGGCTACATGACCGAGGAGGGCCACATCGTGGTGTGCGGCCGCGTCAAGGACGTCATCATCATGGCGGGCCGCAACATCTATCCCACCGACATCGAGCGGGCCGCCTGCCGTGTCGAGGGGGTGCGGCCCGGTTGCGCGGTGGCGGTGCGCCTGGACGCCGGCCACTCCCGCGAGACGTTCGCCGTCGCCGTCGAGTCCAACGCCTGGCAGGACCCGGCCGAGGTGCGCCGCATCGAGCACCAGGTCGCCCGCGAGGTGGTGTCGGAGGTCGACATGCGGCCACGCAACGTGGTGGTGCTCGGGCCGGGCACCATTCCGAAGACGCCGTCCGGCAAGCTGCGCCGGTCGCACTCCGCCACCCTGGTCACCTAGGCCGCGTCGACCGCCACGCGGCGGGAACGTTTACCAGGCGTGGACGCGGTTCTGCGCCGGCTCCAGCCCCAGTTCGACGAGTAGCTCCGTGGCGTCCGCGGCCTGCTCGCAGATGGTGGGTACCTCGCCTCGCTCGGTCGCGGAGAAGTTCTCCAACACGAAGGCCGCCGGGTCCTTGCGGCCGGGCGGTCGGCCGATCCCGATACGGACACGCTGAAACTCCTTGGTGCCCAATGCGGCCGCCACCGAGCGCAGCCCGTTGTGGCCGCCTTCGCCGCCGCCGACCTTCAGGCGGATGCGGCCGAAGTCCAGGTCGAGGTCGTCGTGCACGACGACGATGTCGGCCGGCGCCACCGAATAGAACTTCGCCAGCGGGCCGACCTGGCGGCCGGACTCGTTCATGTAGCAGCGCGGCTTGGCGATCAGGACCGAGTGCCCGGCCATCCGGCCGCTCACCACCTCGGCGCCGGAACGCTTGTGCACCTTGAACTTCGAGCCCAGTCGGTCGGCGAGCAGGTCGGCGACCATGAACCCGAGGTTGTGCCGGGTGCGGGCGTAGTTGTCTCCGGGGTTGCCCAGGCCGACCACCAGCAACGGCTCGGCCACCTTGCGGTCCGCCTACTCGGACTCGTCCGCGGGGGCCTCGGCCTCGCCGGCCTCTTCGGCGGGGGCTTCCTCGCCCTCGGCGACCTCGCCCGCGCCCTCTTCCTCGAGGTCCTCGGCGGTCGGCGCGACCACCACGTTGACCACCAGCATCTCCGGGTCGGAGATCAGGTTGACTCCCCGTGGCAGGGCGATCTGGCCGGCGGTGAACTGGGTGCCCGGTTCGGCGTCCTCCACCGACACGGTGACGTGCTCGGGGATCGACAGCGCCTCGGCCTCGATTTCGATGGTGTTGGTGTCCTGGGTTACCAGGGTGCCCGGTACGGCGTCGCCCTCGACGACGACGGTGACCTCGACGACGACCTTTTCACCGCGGCGCACGACCAGCAGGTCGGCGTGCTGGATGGTGCGGCGGATCGGGTGGATGTCGAGCGCCTTGGTCAGCGCCAGCTGTTCCTTGCCCTCGATGTCCAGGGTCAGCACGGCATTGGTGCCCGCGTGGCGCAGCACGGCCGCGAAGTCGTGGCCGGGCAGCTCCAGGTGCTGCGGGTCGGAACCGTGGCCGTAGAGGACGGCGGGAATTTTGCCTTCGCGGCGGGCTCGGCGGGACGCGCCCTTGCCGGTCTCGGTTCGCACCGTGGCGGTGAGCTGGTTGCCTGCGGACTTGGCCATTGTGTCGCTCCTGTGTGCTGTTCAGTGGGGGCACGGCCAGGGTCGCGACAGTTTCGTCGGTCTCCGTCGATAACGGTGCTGGCTGGCCAGCCACCCTCGCCGTGACGCCCGGCCAGGTTAACGCATGCGCACCTCAGAGCGGAAATTGCGGCGGTCTGCGTCACGTGCCCGGCCGGCCGGGCGCTCGGCGCGGCGCCGGGTATCAGAGCGGGAATTTGGTGCCGGTGAGCTGCTCGGACAGCTCCCAGAGCGCCCTGGCCGTCGCCGGGTCCTGAGCCCGCCGGCTGCGGGCCACCGGTTGGGTGCGGCCGAGCTGGCCGAACCGCGGCCCGACGAACGTGTCGCCCGGCAGGTCCTGCGACGCCGCATACAGCGTCTGGCGCGCGCCGAAGTCCGCGTCGGTGGCCACCACGCGGGTGACCGCCGACATCATCGCGTCGCCCAGCTTGCGGCCCGAGGCTCCCTGCAGGTTGGTGTGCGAATAGCCGGGGTGGGCGGCCAGCGCGCGTAGCGTCGAGCCGGCCGAATCCAGGCGCCGCTGCAGTTCGCTGGTGAACAGCAGGTTGGCGAGCTTGGACTGGCTGTAGGCCAGCCAGGGCGAGTACCGCCGCGTCTTCCAGTTGAGGTCGTCGAGGCTGATCCGACCGGCCCAATGCGCCATCGACGACACCGTGACCACCCGGTCGGTGAGCCTGGGCAGCAACAGGTTGGTGAGCGCGAAATGCCCGAGGTGGTTCGTGCCGATCTGGCTCTCGAAGCCGTCGACGGTCTGCGCGTACGGGGCGGCCATGATGCCCGCGTTGTTGATCAGCACGTCGACCTTGTCGACGCCCTCGGCGAATTCGCGTACCGACGCCAGATTCTGCAGGTCGAGTGGGCGCACCTCGACCGGGCCCGTCTGCGTGCCCCGGATCTGCAGCGCGGCCTTCTCGCCCTTGCGGACGTCGCGGACCGCCATGACCAGGGTCGCGCCCCGGCGGGCCAGCTCGCGGGCGGTCACGGCACCGAGCCCGCTGTTGGCCCCGGTGATGATCACCGTGCGCCCGGCGAACGAGGGCAGGTCTGCGGCGGTCCAGTTCGTCATGGTCCCCAGTGTGCTCTAGTGCCCAGGCTCGAATTCCAGGGGCAGGCGCACGGGTCCGGTGATCCCGGCCATGCCCCGCCATGGGCTCGGGCCGGTCTGACGGGCGTCGGGCATGCGGGCGGTGATGACCCGAAGGGCCTCGGTCAGTTCCAGCCGCGCCAGGTGCGCGCCGAGGCAATAGTGCACGCCGCCACCGAAGTTCAGCATGGGTGCGGCGTCACGACGAGTGATGTCGAGCCGATCCGGCTCGTCGTAGACGCACGCGTCGCGGTTGGCGGCGGCGGTGTTGACCGCCACCAGCGTGCCGGCCGGGATGCGCACACCGGCGAGCTCGACGTCTTCGGCGGCTCGCCGCAGGGTTCCGAAAATGATTGGGCGGTAACGCATCAACTCGTGGACGGCGCCCAGCGCCAGTTCCGGCTGCCGGGCCAACAGCGCCCACTGGTCGGGGTGGGCGCAGAGCGCCTCGACCGCGGCGGCCAGCTGGTTGCGGGTCGTGTCGGTGCCCGCGCCGAGCAGCGTGCCGCAGAGCATCACCAGCTCGGCGTGGGTGAGCCGGTCGCCGGGGAAAGAGGGGTCCTCGGCGCGGATCAGATCGGAGATCAGGTCGTCGGTCAGCGACGCGCGGCGCCGCGTGATCAGGCCTTCGAGATAGGCGTCGAGCTCACTCCATGCCCTCAGGATCAGCGGCTCGTCCTCGGCGATGTTCCATTCGAAGATCTTCTTGATGTCGTTGGCCCAGCTGGAGAACAACTGCCAATCCCGGGCCGGGGCGCCCAGCAGTGCGCAGATGACCGGTGTCGGGTAGCCCTGGGCGACGTCGGCGACGATGTCGCAACGCCCGGTCGAGGTGAACGGGTCCACGAGGCCGTCGATGACTTCGGCGGCGAGGTCGCGCAGTCGTTCGGCGGCGCGGGGGACGAAGGCCCTCGACACCAGCCGGCGCAGTCGATGGTGCACGGCCCCGTCGAGGCCGAGGATATTGGCGGTCGCCCGGTCCCACAGCGGACCCGAGGTGACGCCTTGCGCGTCGAGGCCGAGACCCTGCGCGGTGACGAACCGGTTGTCGCGCAGCACCGTGCGGACCAGTTCGTAGCTCAGCACCTCGGGCCCGAATCGGCCCATCGCGATCGGGGCCTGGCTTCGCGCGTCGGCCAGCACTCGGTGCGCCTCGTCGGGATCGGTCAGCTGGTCGTAGTCGACGGTGGGCAGTCCGGCGTCGAAGACGCTCGGGCAGTCGCTGATCAAAGTGGTCATGGCAGTCGACTATCCGGCGCCGGGGACTCCAGACCATCCGCCGTAGCGCGTAAATGTGCGCGGCCCATCGCGTAGGTTCGCGCACAATGCCCGGCGAAGATCTACGCGCACTGGCCGATGTTTGCGTGGTTCGCGGCCGCGATGCTGGCTACCATGAGCCAACACGCGGAGATGCCGTCGCTGAACTGGAACGAGTTGGGCGTGAGCGAGTTGCTGCCTACCGGCACGGTTACGTTGCTGCTGGCCGACGTCGAGGGTTCCACGCGGCTCTGGGAAACCCAGCCCGAGCAGATGACCGCCGCGCTGGCCCGGCTGAACAAGACGGTGAACGACGCGGTCGATGCGCATGCCGGCGTGCGCCCACTCGAGCAGGGCGAGGGCGACAGCTTCGTCGCGGCATTTTCCCGCGCATCGGACGCGGTGGCGTGCGCGCTGGCCGTGCAGCGCGCCCCGCTGGCGCCCATCCGGCTTCGAATCGGGATACACACCGGCGAGATCCAGTTGCGCGACGACGCCAACTACGCCGGCCCGACCATCAATCGCACGGCGCGGTTGCGCGATCTCGCGCACGGCGGGCAGACGGTGTTGTCCGGTGCGACCGAATCGATGGTGGTGGATCGTCTGCCCGACGGCGTATGGCTCGCCGAACTGGGCAGCTACCCGCTGCGCGATCTGCCGCGCCCCGAGCGAGTCGTGCAGCTGTGCCATCCCGACCTGGTCAACGAGTTTCCGCCGCTGCGGGTGGGCAATCCGGTTGCCGCGCACAATCTTCCGACCCAATTGACGAGTTTCATTGGGCGCGAAGCAGAAATCGAGCAGTTGCGACATATCGTGGCGGACAACCGCATGGTGACGCTGACCGGGGCGGGCGGCGTGGGCAAGACGCGGCTTGCCATCGAGATCACTTCCGATCTCAGCGACCGCTTCCCCGACGGGCAGTGGTACGTCGACCTCGCACCGATCACGATTCCCGCCGTGGTGCCGGTCGCCGTTGCGCGTGCGGGTGCAGCTCATCAAGGACCAGCACTGCACCTGATGGCGCCGAGATTGCCGTCAGGGCTGTGGTTCGGGCCGTGATCACGACCATGGGGGCAATCTCGCCGACCATAGCCTGAAATCACTTCGCCGCGACGACAAACCCTCGCATGATCGCCTCGATGTCGGTGGACTGCGCGACGGCCTCGTTGGCCAGGCCGGTGATGGTGAGCTGGACCAGGTATCGCTGCTTGGCGGGCGGCGACCCGGTGGCGATGACGATCCGGTTGAAGCTGTGCAGCCGTGTGCCATCCAAGTCGTAGCTGCCCTGGATCATCGACGACGGAAAGCCGTTGTAGGGCGTCGTCGAGGCGTCGAGCTGCTTGAAGTTCTCGAACAGCTGGGCGTCGTCGTTGCCGTGCTGGATCACCTGCGCGGGATCGAAATCGCCGTTCAGCTTGAACACCACGAGCCGGGCGGTCGGATACTTGTTGCCCTTGGAGATCATCAGCGTCTCCGGCGCGATGTGCGGATTGCTCGCCGCCGACCAGCCCGGGGGCGTGGGGATCGACACCGTCAGGTCGGGCAGGTTGCCTGGCGCCACTTGCTGCCCGGTGACGCCGATGTTCTGCAGATATTGCGACAGGGGCACCGGCTTTTCGACCCGCGTCGTGGTGGTGGTCGTCGTCGGAGTCGTCGACCAGATCGATTGATAATCGGGTGTTTTCGGGCCGCACGCCACCGCGGACAGCGTCAGCGCAATGGCCGCGGCCGCGTACCCACGTCTCACAGAATCTCGCGGACCGCGTCGACCGGCCGGGCCAGCCGGGTGCCCTTCGGTGTGACGACGAACGGCCGCTCGATCAGGATCGGGTGTTCGGCCATGGCGTCCAGCAGCTGGTCGTCGGTGGCGTCGGCCAGGCCCAGTTCGGCATAGAGCGATTCACGCTTGCGCACCGCGGTCCGCACGTCGATCCCGGCGTCGTCGATCATCTTCACCAGTTCCGCACGCGAGGGCGGGTTCTTCAGGTATTCGACAATCGTCGGCTCAACGCCGTTGTCGCGCAACAAGTCCAGCGTCTTGCGCGACGTGCTGCACCTGGGGTTGTGGTAGATGACGGTATGGGCCATCTAGGCGTCTCCGTCGAACAGCCCCGTGACGGAGCCGTTTTCGAAGACGGCGCGAATGGTGCTGGCCAATAGCGGCGCGATGGACAAGACCGTGAGCTGGGGGAAACGCTTCTCTTCGCCGATCGGCAGGGTGTTGGTGACGATCACCTCGCGTGCGCCCGAGGCCGCCAGCCGCTCCGCGGCTGGGTCGGACAGCACGCCGTGGGTGGCCGCGATGATCACGTCACCGGCGCCCTCGTCGCGCAGCAGCTTGACCGCCCCGGCGATGGTGCCGCCGGTGTCGATCATGTCGTCGATCAGCACGCAGGTCCTGCCCTGCACCTCGCCGACGACGCGGTTGGACACCACCTGGTTGGGCACCCGCGGGTCGCGGGTCTTGTGGATGAAGGCCAGCGGGACGCCGCCCAGCGCGTCGGCCCACTTCTCGGCGATGCGCACCCGGCCCGAATCGGGGGAGACGACCACCATGTTTCCGTCCGGGTAGTTGTCCCGGATGTACCCGGTCAGCAGGTTCTGCCCGCGCATGTGGTCGACCGGCCCGTCGAAGAATCCCTGGATCTGGTCGGTGTGCAGGTCTACGGTCACGATCCGGTCCGCGCCCGCGGTCTTGAGCAGGTCGGCGACCAGCCGCGCCGAGATCGGTTCGCGGCCGCGATGCTTCTTGTCCTGCCGGGCGTACGGGTAGAACGGCATGACGGCGGTGATCCGCTTGGCGCTGCCCCGCTTGAGGGCGTCGATCATGATCAGCTGTTCCATCAGCCAGTCGTTCACCGGCGCTGGGGCCGACTGCAGGACGAAGGCGTCGCACCCGCGGACCGACTCGTTGAACCGGACGAAAATCTCGCCGTTGGCGAATTCCCGCGCCGTCTGAGCGGTGACGTGGACGTCGAGCTCCTTTGCGACCTGCTCGGCCAACTCCGGGTGCGCGCGGCCGGAGAAGAGCATCAGGTTTTTGCGGTTGTCGGTCCAGTCGTGGCTCAACGCACTGCCCTCGCCGTTCGGATCGAAATTGGATGGCCAATCGTACGTAGCGAATGGTACGGAAATGCGGCCGGGTTACCAGATAGCAAAATCACAATGTCTATTCGGGCCCGGATGTGTCCTGGTCGGTCTTCGCCGCCTTTTCGGCCGCTTCGGCCGCGGCGCTGCCCGGCCGTTTGCGCTGCACCCAGCCCTCGATGTTGCGTTGCGGGCCGGCGGACACCGCCAGCGCGCCCGGCGGGATGTCGTCGCGCACCACGGTTCCCGCTCCGGTGTACGCCCCGTCGCCGACCGTCACCGGGGCGACGAACATGGTGTCCGACCCGGTGCGCACGTGCGAGCCGATGGTGGTGCGGGCCTTGGATGTGCCGTCGTAGTTGACGAAGACGCTGGACGCTCCGATGTTGCTGTGTTCGCCGATGTCGGCATCGCCGACGTAGGTCAGGTGCGGAACCTTGGTGCCGGTGCCGATCGTGGAGTTCTTGGTCTCGACGAACGCGCCGAGCTTGCCGTCGTCGCCGAGCACCGTGCCGGGCCGCAGGTAGGTGAAGGGCCCGACCGTGGCGCCGGCACCGATGGACGACGACGTGCCGTGGGTCCGCACCACCGACGCGCCGTCACCGACGGTGACGTCGGTGAGCGTGGTGTCGGGGCCGACGACGCAGTGGGCGCCCAGTCGCGTGCGGCCCAGCAGCTGGGTGCCGGGGTGGACGACGGTGTCCCGACCGATCGTGACGTCGACGTCGATCCAGGTGGTCGCCGGGTCGACCACCGTCACGCCGGCCATTTGGTGGGCGGCGACGATCCGGCGGTTGAGTTCGGCGCCCAATTGGGCCAGCTGCACCCGGTTGTTCACCCCGGCCACCAGCGCGCTGTCGTCGACGTGCTGGGCGTGGATGGCCCGCCCGTCGCCGCGCAGGATGGAGATGACGTCGGTGAGGTACAGCTCCTGCTGAGCGTTGTTCGAGCTCAGCCGGCTCAGCGCGGAACGCAACGCCGCGACGTCGAAGGCGTAGACGCCGGCGTTGACCTCGCGGATCTCCCGCTGGGACGGCGTCGCGTCGGCGTGTTCCACGATCGCGGTGACCTCGTTGTCCTGGTTGCGCAGGATGCGGCCGTAGCCGGTGGGGTCGTCGAGCGTCGTGGTGAGCACCGTCGCGGCGGCCGATCCGGCGTTGTGCGTCGCGATCAGGTCGGCCAGCGTGTCGGAGTCCAGCAGCGGCGTGTCCCCGGAGGTGACGACGACCACGCCGGCGTAGTCCTCGGGCAGCGCGGACAGGCCGCATCCGACGGCGTGGCCGGTGCCGAGAGGCCGGTCCTGCAGGGCGACCTCGATGGCGCGCCCCAGGCCGTCGGCGGACTCGGCGACCAGCGGCGCGATGCGCTGATGGTCGTGACCGAGGACGACGACCAGGTGCTGCGGGGCGACCTTGGTGATCGCGTGCAGCAGGTGGGACAGCATGCTGCGCCCGGCGATCGTGTGCAGCACCTTGGGGGTGTCCGACCGCATCCGGGTGCCGGGCCCGGCCGCGAGCACCACGACCGCGGTATCACCACGAGACGCCATCAACTCTCCTCACCCGGCTTGACCGTCGTCTCCTTGCGACGACACGCCGTCAAGCGTGGCACCACACCTGAGGTCGACGCAAAGACCACTTCGATCCGACTCGCCGACCGGGGCGCCCGCGGACTGCAACCGCGCCGAATTCGTGCGGAGGCCCCGCGCTCGCCTCAGGGAGCAGAGCTCCGTCGCCAGGACTCGAACCTGAACTATCTGAACCAAAATCAGAGGTGCTGCCGATTACACCACGACGGATCGCAAAGCCAATCGGCCCGCGCCACCAAGAGACTTTAGACGGTTCGCGGGCCGATCGCGGCGCCGAGGGAAAGACGGCCGGTTTGGCCCTGGCGAAGCTATACGCTGATTGACGTGGCTGTTCTCGACAAGGAGCCGGACAAGGAGGCCCGCGCGCCGCGCGCCCGGATGACCGGTACCGAGCGCCGACAACAACTCATCGGCATCGCGCGCTCGCTGTTCGCCGAGCGCGGCTACGAGGGGACCTCGATCGAAGAGATCGCGTTGCGCGCCAACGTGTCCAAGCCGGTCGTCTACGAACACTTCGGCGGCAAGGAAGGGCTGTATGCCGTCGTCGTCGACCGTGAGATGTCGGCGCTGCTGGACGGCATCACCTCGTCGCTGACCAACAACCGGTCCCGGGTCCGGGTCGAGCGCGTCGCCCTGGCGTTGCTGACGTACGTCGAGGAGCGCACCGACGGCTTCCGCATCATGATCCGCGACTCACCGGCCGCGATCAGCTCGGGCACCTACTCCAGCCTGCTCAACGACGCCGTCAACCAGGTCAGCTCGATCCTGGCCGGCGACTTCGCCCGCCGCGGCCTGGATCCGGAGCTGGCGCCGCTCTACGCGCAGGCGCTGGTGGGCTCGGTGTCGATGACGGCGCAGTGGTGGCTGGACACCCGGGAGCCCAAGAAGGAAGTGGTCGCCGCGCACCTGGTCAACCTGATGTGGAACGGGCTGACCCATCTGGAGGCCGATCCCCGGCTGCAAGACAGCTGATGCCGATGGTGCACCGGCCGCTTGCGCGAGCGTAAGCCCACTGCGAGATCTGGCTGGATTTTTCGCAGCGTGGTTACGCTCGGCGACTTGCCGTGGGGTGCGTCTTCCTTACGAACCCTTGACGGCACCGGGCTCAATATTGACGAATCTTGGCGCCCCTAGAATGGATTCATCATGACCGCACCGGGGCCTGCTCGCCCAGAACCCCCGATCGCGGGGCTCGTTGAATTGGCGCTCACCGCGCCGACCTTCCAGCAATTGATCGAAAGCGCGGCCGAGCGACCGGCCGAGCTTCGCCTGGTGGGTCCAGCCAGCGCACGGCTATTCGTGGCCAGCGCGCTGGCGCGGTTGGGGCCTTTGCTCGTGGTCACCGCGACGGGGCGCGAAGCCGACGACCTGACCGCCGAATTGCGCGGGGTCTTCGGCGATGCCGTGGCGGCTTTTCCGTCCTGGGAGACCTTGCCGCACGAGCGACTGTCGCCGGGCGTCGACACCGTCGGCGCCCGGTTGACGGTGCTGCGCAGGCTGGCGCATCCCGACGACGCGCGGTTGGGCCCGCCGCTGCGAGTCGTGGTGACCGCGGTGCGCTCTCTGATGCAACCGATGACGCCGGAGCTGGGCCTGGTCGAGCCGGTCACGTTCCGCGTCGGCGAGGAGATCGCCTTCGAGGAAGTGGTCGCCCGGCTGGTGGAGCTGGCCTACACCCGGGTCGACATGGTCGGCCGGCGCGGCGAGTTCGCGGTGCGCGGCGGGATCCTCGACGTCTTCCCGCCGACCGCCGAACACCCGGTGCGCATCGAATTCTGGGGTGACGAGGTCAGCGAGATGCGGATGTTCGCCGTCGCCGACCAGCGCTCGATACCCGAGATCGAGGTCGACACGGTGATCGCGGTGGCCTGTCGTGAGCTGCTGCTGACCGACGAGGTGCGGGAACGGGCCGCCGCGCTCGCCGCCCGGCACTCCGGGACGGAGCCCGCCATCACCGGCAGCGTCACCGACATGCTGGCCAAACTGGGCGAGGGCATCGCGGTCGACGGCATGGAGGCGCTGCTGCCGGTGCTGCGGCCCGGCGAACACGTGCTGCTGACCGACCAACTGGCCGCCGGCACGCCGGTGCTGCTGTGCGACCCCGAGAAGGTGCGCACCCGGGCCGCCGACCTGATCAAGACGGGCAGCGAATTCCTCGAGGCGTCGTGGTCGGTCGCGGCGCTGGGCACCGATGCGCCCGTCGACGTGGCGCAATTCGGGGGATCGGGGTTCGCCGAGCTGGACGAGGTGCGCGCCGCGGCGGCGAAGTCCGGTCACCCGTGGTGGACGCTGAGCCAGTTGTCCGACGAGTCCGCGGTGGAGCTGGACGTGCGGCCGTCGCCGTCGGCCCGCGGGCACCAGCAGGACATCGACGGCATCTTCGCGATGCTGCGCGCGCACGTCTCGACCGGTGGCTACGCCGCCGTCGTCGCCCCGGGCGCCGGGACCGCCCACCGGGTCGTCGAACGGCTCGCCGACTCCGACACGCCCGCCGCCATGCTGGAACCGGACGCGGCGGACACCACGCTCAAACCGGGAATCGTCAGCGTGCTCAAGGGTCCGCTGCACGACGGGGTCGTCATCCCCGGCGCCAACCTCGTCGTCATCACCGAGACCGACCTGACCGGCAGCCGGGCCACCGCGGTCGAGGGCAAGCGGCTGGCGGCCAAGCGCCGCAACACCGTCGACCCGCTGGCGCTGACGGCCGGCGACCTGGTGGTGCACGACCAGCACGGGATCGGGCGGTTCGTCGAGATGACCGAACGCACGGTCGGCGGCGCCCGCCGCGAGTACCTGGTCCTCGAGTACGCCTCCAGCAAGCGGGGCGGGGGTTCGGACAAGCTGTACGTCCCGATGGACTCCCTGGACCAGCTGTCCCGGTACGTCGGCGGGCAGGCGCCCGCGCTTTCCAAGCTGGGCGGCAGCGACTGGGCCAACACCAAGACCAAGGCGCGCCGCGCGGTGCGCGAGATCGCCGGCGAGCTTGTCGCGCTCTACGCGAAGCGGCAGGCCAGCCCCGGCCACGCGTTTTCCCCCGACACCCCGTGGCAGGCCGAGATGGAGGATGCGTTCGGCTTCACCGAGACCGTCGACCAGCTGACCGCCATCACCGAGGTGAAGGCGGACATGGAAAAGCCGATCCCGATGGACCGCGTGATCTGCGGCGACGTCGGCTACGGCAAGACCGAGATCGCGGTGCGCGCAGCGTTCAAGGCGGTCCAGGACGGCAAGCAGGTCGCGGTGCTGGTGCCCACCACGCTGCTCGCCGACCAGCACCTGCAGACGTTCACCGACCGGATGGCCGGGTTCCCGGTGACCGTCAAGGGGCTCTCGCGGTTCACCGACAACACCGAATCCCGCGCCGTGATCGAGGGTCTGGCCGACGGCTCGGTGGACGTCGTGATCGGCACGCACCGGCTGCTGCAGACCGGGGTGCGCTGGAAGGACCTGGGCCTGGTGGTGGTCGACGAGGAGCAGCGGTTCGGCGTCGAGCACAAGGAGCACATCAAGAGCCTGCGCACCCACGTCGACGTGCTGACCATGAGCGCCACCCCCATCCCGCGGACGCTGGAGATGAGCCTGGCCGGGATCCGCGAGATGTCGACCATCCTGACCCCGCCCGAAGAGCGTTACCCCGTGCTGACCTATGTCGGCCCGCACGACGACAAGCAGGTCGCGGCCGCCCTGCGCCGTGAGCTGCTGCGTGACGGGCAGGCGTTCTACGTGCACAACCGGGTCAGCTCGATCGACCGTGCCGCCGCGCACGTTCGCGAGCTGGTGCCCGAGGCGCGGGTCGTCGTCGCGCACGGCCAGATGCCCGAGGACCGGCTGGAACGCACCGTCCAGGGGTTCTGGAACCGCGAGTACGACATCCTGGTGTGCACGACGATCGTGGAAACCGGGCTGGACATCTCCAACGCCAACACGCTGATCGTCGAGCGCGCCGACACCTTCGGGCTCTCGCAGCTGCACCAGCTGCGCGGCCGGGTGGGCCGCAGCCGCGAGCGCGGCTACGCCTACTTCCTGTATCCGCAGCACGCGCCGCTGACCGAGACGGCCTACGACCGGTTGGCGACCATCGCGCAGAACAACGAGCTGGGCGCGGGCATGGCGGTCGCGCTCAAGGATCTCGAGATCCGCGGCGCCGGCAACGTGCTGGGCGTCGAGCAGTCCGGACACGTCGCCGGGGTCGGATTCGACCTGTACGTGCGGCTGGTGGGCGAGGCCGTCGAGGCCTACCGCGCGGCCGCCGACGGCCAGACCGTCACGACCGCCGAGGAGCCCAAGGACGTGCGGATCGACCTCCCGGTGGACGCGCACCTGCCGCCGGACTACATCGCCAGCGACCGGCTGCGGCTGGAGGCCTACCGCCGGCTGGCGGCCGCCGCTGACGACGCGGCCGTCGACGCCGTCATCGACGAGCTCGTCGACCGCTACGGCGCGCTGCCCGAACCGGCCCTGCGCCTGGTGGCGGTCGCGCGATTGCGGCTGCTGTGCCGCGCCGCCGGCATCACCGAGGTGTCCGCCCCGTCGGCGGCGACCGTACGGCTGTCGCCGATGACGCTGCCCGATTCGGCCCAGGTGCGGCTCAAGCGGATGTATCCGGCGGCCAGCTACCGCGCCACGACCTCGACCGTGCAGGTTCCCATCCCGCGGGACGGCGGCGTCGGGGCGGCCCGCATCCGTGACGTCGAGCTGGTGCAGATGGTGGCCAACCTGGTGACGGCGCTGCAAGGTAAGCCCCAGACGGACATTGATATAACGAGCTCAGAGCCCGCGAGAAGTGAGGAGCGACGAGCGCGATGACTTCCATCGTCGTCTTGTTCGACCCCCGCCGCCCCTCGCTGGTCCCCGTGGAAGCGATCGAGCATCTCAGCGGCGAGGTGCAGTACACCGAGGAGATGCCCGTCGCGGTGCCGTGGTCGCTGCCGGCGGCGCGTCCGGTGCATGCCGGGGACCCCGACGATCCGGCACCGGTCCTGCTGTCCTCCGACCCCGACCATCCCGCCGTCACGGCCCGGTTGGCGGCGGGGGCCCGGCTGATCTCGGCGCCGGACACCCCGCGCGGCGAACGACTGGTCGACGCCGTGGCGATGATGGACAAACTGCGCACCGCCGGACCCTGGGAGAGCGAGCAAACCCACGACTCGTTGCGCCGATTCCTGCTCGAGGAGACCTACGAACTGTTGGACGCGGTTCGCAGTGGCAGCGCGGAGGCGCTGCGCGAAGAACTCGGTGACGTGTTGCTGCAGGTGCTCTTTCATGCGCGCATCGCCGAGGACGCGCCGCAGCTTCCCTTCACCATCGACGACGTCGCGGCCACGCTGATGCGGAAGCTGGGCAATCGGGTGCCGGGTGTGCTTGCGGGCCAAACCATTTCACTTGAAGAGCAGTTGGCCCAGTGGGAGGAGCGCAAGGCCGCCGAAAAGCCCCGGAAATCGGTGATGGACGACGTGCATACCGGGCAGCCGGCATTGGCGCTGGCGCAGAAGGTGATTCAGCGTGCCGAGAAGGCCGGCCTGCCCGCCGACCTCGTACCCGCCGACATCACCTCCATCTCGGTGTCGGCCGACGGTGACGCGGAAGGTGCGCTGCGCTCGGCGGTTCTGGAGTTCGTCGACACGGTCCGGGTGGTCGAACGGGCCATCGCCGCGGCGCGCCGCGGCGGCGGCGTCCCGGAGGAGTTCGACGTGGCGCCCCTCGGGGAGGTCACCGAAGAGGAGTGGCGGGAGCACTGGCCATCGGACGCGCCGCGCGGTGTTGCCGCGGCGGACGACGCGGCCGAGGGCGTCTGACCGCGAAAGCTGCTTCAGCTAACCGATAATTAACCGAAATCCTGCGCCGGGAGCCCCGACGCGACCGGGCAACTCCGGAACACATGGGACGATGGTTGTGCGAAGTTGGTGCAGGGGAGTTGAGGGAGCTTTAACCAGCATGGTGTCGCCGAGGCGTTGGTTGCGCGCGGCTGCCGTGATCGGCGCGACCGCGATGCTGATGGCCTCCAGCTGCACGTGGCAGCTCAGCCTCTTCATCCCGGAGGGCGTGCCGCCGCCCGCGGGCGCTCCGGTGCCGCCGGTGGACACCCATGCCAGCGGCCGCCCCGCGGACCAGCTGCGGGCCTGGGCCGAACAGCGGTCGGCGACGCTCGAGATTCCCGTGATCGCGCTGGAGGCGTACGCGTACGCGGCGCGGGTCGCCGAGGTCGAAAACCCCAAGTGCCATATCGCGTGGACCACCCTGGCGGGCATCGGGCAGGTCGAGAGCCATCACGGCACCTACCGCGGCGCCCGGCTGGCGCCCAACGGGGATGTGAGCCCGCCGATCCGCGGTGTCCGGCTGGACGGCAGCGGCGGCACCCTGCGCATCGTCGACAGCGAGGAACAGGTGACCGACGACGACGGCGTGGTGCGGGCCATGGGGCCGATGCAGTTCATCCCCGAGACCTGGCGGTTGTACGGTGTCGACGCCCACAACGACGGCCGCGTCAGCCCGGACAACATCGACGACGCGGCGC
Source organism: Mycobacterium scrofulaceum (assembly GCF_001667885.1). Lineage (GTDB taxonomy): Bacteria > Actinomycetota > Actinomycetes > Mycobacteriales > Mycobacteriaceae > Mycobacterium > Mycobacterium scrofulaceum_C. Next base: position 77,932 of record NZ_LZJW01000141.1, read on the forward strand.
TCGCGGCGGCGGGCTATCTGTGCTGGCGGGGAAAGGATCTGGGGACTCCGCGCGGCTGGATCACCGCGCTGCGGGCCTACAACAATTCGGGCGTCTACGCGCGTGCGGTGCGCGACTGGGCGACCGCTTATGCGGCGGGTCACCCGCTGTAGCAGGATGTAGCAGGCTTTACTAACGGCGGCCCGAGGCCGGCACCAGCTAGGAACACAAGGAGAAACTCAGTGCCGATTATCGAGCAGGTCGGGGCCCGCGAGATCCTCGATTCCCGCGGCAACCCGACGGTCGAGGTCGAGATCGCCCTGATCGATGGGACGTTTGCCCGCGCGGCGGTGCCGTCCGGGGCGTCGACCGGCGAGCACGAGGCCGTCGAGTTGCGCGACGGCGGTGAGCGGTACGGCGGCAAGGGCGTGCACAAGGCCGTGCAGGCCGTCCTGGACGAGATCGGCCCGGCGGTGATCGGGCTCAACGCCGACGATCAGCGGTTGGTGGACCAGGCGCTGGTCGACCTCGACGGCACCCCCGACAAGTCCCGGCTGGGCGGCAACGCGATCCTCGGTGTGTCGCTGGCGGTCGCCAAGGCCGCCGCCGATTCCGCCGAGCTCCCGCTGTTCCGCTACATCGGGGGGCCGAACGCGCACATCCTCCCGGTGCCGATGATGAACATCCTCAACGGCGGCGCGCACGCCGACACCGCGGTCGACATCCAGGAATTCATGGTGGCCCCGATCGGCGCCCCGAGCTTCAGCGATGCGCTGCGCTGGGGCGCCGAGGTGTACCACTCGCTCAAGTCGGTGCTGAAGAAGCAGGGCCTGAGCACCGGCCTGGGCGACGAGGGCGGTTTCGCGCCCGACGTGGCCGGCACCACCGCGGCGCTGGACCTGATCGGCAGCGCCATCGAGTCGGCCGGGTTCAAGCTCGGCGTCGACGTGGCGCTGGCCCTGGACGCGGCGGCCACCGAGTTCTATACCGACGGCACCGGATACGCCTTCGAGGGCAGCACCCGCACCGCCGAGCAGATGGCGGAGTTCTACGCCGGGCTGCTCGGTTCGTACCCGCTGGTGTCCATCGAAGACCCGCTCTCCGAAGACGACTGGGAGGGCTGGGCGGCCCTGACCACGTCGATCGGTGACCGGGTGCAGATCGTCGGCGACGACATCTTCGTCACCAATCCCGAACGCCTCGAGGAGGGCATCGAGAAGGGCGTCGCAAACGCGTTGCTGGTCAAGGTGAATCAGATCGGCACGCTGACCGAGACGCTCGACGCCGTCGCGCTCGCCCACCACAGCGGGTACCGCACGATGATGAGCCACCGCAGCGGCGAGACGGAGGACACCACGATCGCCGACCTCGCGGTGGCCGTCGGCAGCGGGCAGATCAAGACCGGCGCCCCGGCCCGCAGCGAGCGCGTCGCCAAGTACAACCAGCTGCTGCGGATCGAGGAGGCGTTGGGGGACGCCGCCCGGTACGCCGGCGATCTGGCCTTCCCGCGCTACGCGCCGGAGGCCAAATAGCTTGCCCGCCAAGCCGGATCCGAAACGGCGCTCCCCGGCATCGCGTCCGGGGAAGGCCGGTGATCCGGTTCGGCGCCGCCGCACGGCCAAGCCGTCTTCCAAGCCGTCCGTCACCGCGAAGCAGGCCAGCCCCCGGACGGTTTTCGAGCATGTCGTCGAGCCCATCAAGCGCCAGGCCGCGGAGTCGGTCGAACAGCGGTCCGAGCAACGGCTCGGTTTCACCGCTCGGCGGGCGGCGGTGCTGGCGGCGGTCGTCTGCGTGTTGACACTGACCATCGCCGGCCCGGTACGCACCTATTTCGCCCAGCGCACCGAGATGAATCAGTTGACCGCAAGCGAAGCCGCGCTGCGCCGCCAGATCGCCGACCTCGAGCAGAGGAAGGCCAAACTCGGTGACCCGGCCTACATCGCGGCGCAGGCCCGCGAGCGGCTCGGCTTCGTGAAGCCGGGCGACATCCCGTTCCAGGTGCAGCTTCCGCCGACGGCGGCGACCCCCACCGAGCCGGGGGGGCAGGGGGCGAAACCCGCCAGCACCGATCCCTGGTACACGTCGCTGTGGCACACCATCGCCGACGCGCCGCACCTGCCGCCGGCCAACGTGCCGCCGCCCGAACCGGGCCCCGCCGGCGCTGTTCCGCCGCCGAGCCCTACGGCGCCCGGTGGTTGATCGTGCCGACCTGGAGGCCGTGGCGCGTCAGCTCGGGCGTGAGCCAAGAGGCGTGCTCGAGATCGCGTATCGCTGCCCCAACGGCGAGCCCGGTGTCGTGAAGACCGCACCCAAACTTCCTGACGGCACACCGTTTCCGACGTTGTACTACCTGACGCATCCGGTGCTCACCGCGGCCGCGAGCAGGCTGGAGACGACCGGGTTGATGCGCGAGATGTCCGAGCGGCTGCGAAGTGACCCGGAATTGGCGGCCGCGTATCGGCGGGCGCACGAATCGTACTTGGCCGAACGGGATGCGATCGAGCCATTGGGGACGACGTTTTCCGGTGGCGGGATGCCGGACCGGGTCAAGTGCCTGCACGTGCTGATCGCGCACTCGCTGGCCAAGGGGCCGGGCTGCAACCCGCTCGGTGACGAGGCGCTCGCGATCCTGGCCCCCGAGCCCGCCATGGCCGGCATCCTGGTGGCGGATCTGTGGTGAGCAGGCTCGGCGGAATCGACTGCGGGACAAACTCGATCCGGTTGCTGATCGCCGATGTGCGCGACGGCCGACTGCGCGACGTGCACCGCGAGACGCGGATCGTGCGGCTGGGTCAGGGGGTCGACGCGACGGGGGAGTTCGCGCCGGAGGCGATTGCCCGGACGCGCGCTGCGCTCGCCGATTACGCCGCGCTGCTGCAGCGGCACGGTGTCGAGCGGGTGCGGATGGTGGCGACGTCGGCGGCCCGCGACGTCGCCAATCGGGACGTCTTCTTCGCGATGACGGCCGACGTGCTGGGCGCCGTGGTGCCGGGCGCGGTCGCCGAGGTGATCACAGGCGCCGAGGAGGCCGCGCTTTCATTCCGCGGGGCCGTCGGCGAATTGGACCCTGCCTCAGGTCCTTTCGTCGTTGTCGATCTGGGCGGCGGCTCCACCGAGATCGTGCTCGGCGCGGACACCGTGGCGGCGAGCTACTCGGCCGACATCGGCTGCGTCCGGCTGACCGAACGCTGCCTGCACTCGGATCCACCGACACCCGACGAGGTGGCGGCGGCCCGTGCGGTGGTGCGCGAGCGGCTCGACGTCGCGCTGGGCGTGGTGCCCGTCGAGAGGGCGCGAACCTGGGTAGGGCTGGCCGGGACGATGACGACGCTGTCCGCGCTGGCCCAGAACATGACGACGTATGATTCTGCGGCCATTCATCTTTCGCGCGTTTCGGGCCGAGACCTGCTGGCGGTGTGCGAGCGACTGATCGCCATGCCGCGCTCCGAGCGCGCTGCTTTGGGGCCGATGCACGAGGGGCGCGCCGACGTGATCGGCGGCGGCGCGATCGTAGTCGAGGAGTTGGCGCGCGAGCTGCGCGCCCGCGCCGGCATCGACGAACTGACGGTCAGCGAGCACGACATCCTGGACGGCATCGTGCTGTCGATCGCCGGGTGAGTCACAGGGGCCACAGGCGTCTCCGTTCCGGAGGAAGCGCCGATCTGCCCGCCTCATAGCGACAACGGAGCGGGCCTGCGCGTGGTACGTCACAGGGGCCACAGGCGTCTCCGTTCCGGAGGAAGCGCCGATCTGCCCACCTCATAGCGACAACGGAGCAGGCCTGCGCGTGGTACGTCACAGGGGCCACAGGCGTCTCCGTTCCGGAGGAAGCGCCGATCTGCCCGCCTCCTAGCGACAACGGAGCAGGCCTGCGCGTGGTACGTCACAGGGGCCACAGGCGTCTTCGTCCCGGAGGAAGCGCCGATCTGCCCGCCTCCTAGCGACAACGGCGGAATGTCATACCGGCATGCGATCGTGCGACGATGAACCTTCAGGGAATCGAACTGCGTTACGTGCTGACGATGCACCTCGCACACAATGGACCGGCGACTCTCAGCGAAATGATCGAGGCCCTCACCGCCCAGGGCTTTTGCGTAAGCGGTAGGGCGTCGAAGGTGATTTCGGACGCCTTGCGATGGGAAATGGCCCGAGAAAGGGTAAGGCGCGTGGGCCGCGGCCGGTACGCGCCGCGGTCCATCCCGCGATCCACCGAGCACCGGATCCATCAGCGCGTACTGAGCCTGCGAGAGGCGGCACGAGCCGGCTCTGCGCGAGCCAGCCCGTTGTCGCTATGAGGCGGGCAGTTGGTCGATTCTTCCGGCGCCGAGGCGCAAGTGACGGATGGGACGAAACCTCA
>NZ_LZJW01000142.1 GCF_001667885.1 Mycobacterium scrofulaceum
TGAGCGGATCGGGTTGGTGCTGGCCGACGCCGCGCCGGTGGCGGTGGTCAGCACCGCGGGGCTGGCCGGGCGGCTGCGGCCTTACGGGGTGGCGGTCGTCGACGTCGCCGACCCGCGCGTCGATGCCCAGCCCGCCACCGAGCTTCCCGCCCCGGGACCTGATCAGGTGGCGCACCTGATTTACACCTCGGGCACTACCGGGGTGCCCAAAGGGGTTGCGGTCACGCATCACAACATCACCCGCTTGTTCGACCACCTGGATGTCGGTTTCGAGCTTGGGCCCGCCCAGGTGTGGGCGCAATGCCACTCCTATGCCTTCGACTTTTCGGTGTGGGAGATCTGGGGTGCGTTGGCGCACGGCGGTCGGCTGGTGATCGTGCCCGACGAGATCGCGCGCTCACCCGAAGACCTGCGCGCCTTGCTGATCGCCGAACACGTCACCGTCTTGAGTCAGACCCCGTCGGCGGTGGCAATGCTCTCCCCCGCCGGGCTGGACTCGGTGGCGTTGATGGCCGCCGGGGAGGCCTGCCCGGCCGAGATCGTCGAGCGGTGGGCGCCGGGGCGGGTGATGGTCAACGGCTACGGGCCCACCGAAACCACCGTGTATGCCACCATCAGCGCCCCGCTGGTGCCCGGTTCGGCCACCGTCCCCATCGGCCTACCGGTGCCCGGGGCGGCGCTGTTCGTCCTCGACCCCTGGCTACGGCCCGTCCCACCCGGGGTCGTCGGCGAACTCTATGTCGCCGGGCGCGGCGTCGGCCTCGGGTATTGGCGCCGGCCCGGGTTGAGCGCCGCACGGTTCGTGGCGTGCCCGTTCGGCCCGCCCGGGACACGGATGTATCGCAGCGGGGATCTGGTGCGCTGGCGGCCCGACGGGCAACTGGACTACCTGGGGCGCGCCGACGAACAGGTGAAGATACGCGGGTACCGCATCGAACTCGGCGAGATCCGCGCGGCCCTGAGCGAACTCCCGGGCGTCGGACAGGCTGCGGTGGTCGCCCGTGAGGACCGGCCCGGTGACCGGCGGCTCGTCGGTTACATCACCGGCACCGCCGAGCCCGCCGC
>NZ_LZJW01000143.1 GCF_001667885.1 Mycobacterium scrofulaceum
CGCCACCGCATCGGGCGCACGGGCCACCTGCGCGGCAAACAACCCCGGAATCGACACCGGCACCCACGACCGACCCAGAACCGCCCGGTTCCCCACCCCATCCAGCCACGCGCGTTCACCGGCGTCCAACACATCGACCGCCGACAGGCGCCGGGTCGCATCGGTCGTCAACGCGACCAGCACCCCCTGCAAGCGGCGGACCAAGGTCTCGATGGTCGCGGTGTCGAACACGTCGGTACGGAACTCCACCGTGCCGCCGATCCCGGCGGGCTGCCCGTCTTCGGCCCAGCGTTCGGCCAACGAAAACACCAGATCCATTCGGGCCGTGCGGGTGTCCAGTGGCACCGGGGTGGCGTGCACGTCGCCCAGGCGAAGTTCGGTGGGGCCGTTGTTCTGCCAAGTCAGCATGACCTGCACCAGGGGGTGATGGGTCAGGCTCCGCGTCGGGTTGAGGCGTTCCACCAGCATCTCGAAGGGCACGTCTTGATGCTCGTAGGCGGCGAGGCTGCGCTGCCGCACCTGGGCCAACACCTCGGCGAACGTCGGGTTTCGGGCGAGATCGACCCGCAGGACCAAGGTGTTGACGAAGAAGCCGACCAGTTCGTCCAGCGCTGGGTCTTGCCGGCCCGCTACCGGAAAGCCCACCGCCACATCGGAAGTCCCGGCGACTTTGGCGAGGAGCACCGCCAACGCGGCCTGGAGCACCATGAAGCTCGTCGCGTTGTGTTCGCGAGCCACCTCGCGCACCCGTTGCTGCACCGCCGCCGGCCATTCCACGGCGACGGTGGAGCCGCGGTAGTCGGCCACCGTCGGGTAGGGCCGGTCGGCGGGTAGCGCGAGGCGCTCGGGCAGGTCGGCCAGCGCGTCCTGCCAATATCGCAGCTGCGCGGCGATGGGGCTGTCGGCATCGTCCAGCTCGCCCAGCAGGGCCTGCTGCCACAGCGCGTAATCGACATACTGCACGGCAAGTGGCGCCCACTCGGGCGCCTTGCCCCCGCACCGGCTGGCATAGGCAACGCCGAGGTCGCGCACCAGCGGCGCCAGGGACCACCCGTCCGCGGCGACGTGGTGGGCGACGGCCACCAACACGTGACGGTCGGCGGCGACCCGGAAAAGCGCCGCATACAACGGCATTTCGGTGGCCAGATCGAACGTGTGACACGCAGCGGTCTCGATGGCGCCCTGCAGGCGGCCCGCCGGCCAACCGCTGGCGTCGACCACCCGCCAGCCGAAGTCGGCCCGCTCCGCTTCCACGACCACTTGCCGGGGTGTCCCCTCCGGCGCGACGATCACGGTGCGCAGGCTCTCGTGCCTGCCGACCACGTCGCGAAGCGCCGCGCCGAGCGCGGCGACGTTGAGGTGCCCGTCCAACTGCATGGCGGCGGCCAGGTTGTAGACCGGTGATGGACCCTGCAATTGATCGGTGAACCACAACCGGCTCTGAGCGAACGACAGCGGAATCACCGCCGGCCGCGGACGGGCGACCACTCGGGCCGGGCGCCCCTCACCGGCACGGACGCGTGGCGCCAGGTGTCGAATCGTCGGGGCTTCGAACAACATTCGCACCCCGAGGCGCGCGTGGAGGCCGGTATTGATCGCGGCCACCAAGCGCATGGCGGACAGCGAATCCCCGCCGAGGTCGAAGAAGGAGTCGTCGATGCCGACCCGCTCGACGCCGAGCACCTGGGCATAGATTCCGGCCAG